>DINP01000036.1:1194-150695 GCA_002426025.1 Bacteroidales bacterium UBA5537
CCTCGCATTTTTGAACCCAGAACGCAGAACACAGAACTCCGAACGACCGAAGGTCATTGAACCCTTGAACGACCGAAGGGCATTGAACCCTTGAACGGCGAAGCCAATGAACGAACAACGCAGAACCCGGAACATAGAACGAATCGTCCCCCTCGCTCTTTCGCCTTTTTTCACTCCCTCGCATTTTTGAACCCAGAACCAAATCATTATGAAAGTTAACTGGCCTTTACTTTATTCAAAAAATAATCCGCCTACGTGGTATAATGTTGAAACAAAGCACGGTACAAGGTATATATTGATGGTTGACATGGACGGTACCCTGGTTTCACTTCCTTATTTTTCCTGGGCCTTGCTTACTCATGAAAAGCCTTCAATAGTGTCAGACAGAATTTCCTTCAAAATTGTAGATGATATATTCAGTTGCAGCGATCCCAATGTAAAATGGCAGATAAGAATGCTGAAACCCTTAAGCGCAAATGTAGAAAGCCATAAGGTTGTTTCCTGGCTGCCTCTATTGAATAATGCAGAGATGCAGATGAAGTCTTTGTCATCTAACCTGCGGCGTAAGATAAGAAAGGCAGAGAAGCATGGGGTATTGGTTGAAGTTGGAGGGATTGAACTGGCGCGTTACTTTTACAGGGTATATTCACAAAACATGCATCGTTTGGGTGCGCCATCAATGTCCCGGTCGTTTTACCAAAGGGTGGTTGAAGCATTTGGCGATAATGGAAAATATTTAATAGCCTGGTACAACGGTCAGCCAATTGGAGGGGCGGTCTGGCTTAAGAATGGAGATAAAGCAGAGGCCTGCTGGTTTGCAACACTCGACGAATACAACCTGTTTTACACATCTTATCTTTTGTGGTGGGAATGTATCAGACTTTCGTGCGAAAATGAGTGTAGTGTATTCTCATTTGGCCGAAGCACCCGGGGCACAGGTACCCATCTTTATAAAAGCCAGTGGGGAACCCGCAATACCACACTTTACTGGAGTCATTCACATCCGCATGGAAACGATAAGTTCCAGATTGGCCCATTAAAATTTGAATTGCCACATCGTGAAATTCTGTCAAAAATCTGGAAACTATCACCTTGTTTTGTAATTCGGTGGCTTGGACCTATGGTAGCGGGTAAGTTTTATTAAAGATAAACCTCAGAGAGAAATAACGAAAAAATTTACGATTTACGATTTACAAATTACGAATGCCAGGGGCTGATAGTTGTATTGATAAATGCTTATATGCATGATGAATGTTAATCGCAACGTATCGAAGCCACGATCTATTAATTGTCAACATTGGAAAATCCTTCTCCTTGAGGAGAAGGTGCCGGAGGCGGATGAGGTGAGGATGAAAAACGAATAACGAATTGTATAGTGAGAAATAAGCAGTGCGTTATAAGCAAGGCCTCTACTCCCAAAACAATTAAGTATTGAACTTTTGAACCGCGAAGCGAGTGAATCCTTGAACGCCCAAAGGGCATTGAACCCTGAACCGAGAACCTTCGAATGCTCATTTACACGGATTAATTCCAGCTTGTTATAGGGAAATGAGAAATTGAGAAATGAGAATTGAGAAATGAGTTGGGAGTAAGGAGTAAGGAGATAGGAGTTGTGGGATTCGCTTAAACGAATAACGAATAACCCAACCCCATATCGCACCTTGTAGAGACGCGATGCTTCGCGTCTCTGACATTTCATTAAACAACGCAGCACCCGGAATACAAAACGCAGCAACCAGAGCGCCCGAAGGGCATTATACCCTTGAGCCGCGCAGCGATTGAAAGCCCGAAGAGTATTGAACGGTGAATCCATTGGACCCAGAACGATTAAAATTCCCCTGCTGTTTAATATTCTATTAAAATTTTCATACTTTTACTTAAACTTATCCGGATGCTAAAAACCTATTTTAAACGGGCAGAGGATTTTGTCCGAAAGCATAAATTACAGGCATTAGTCGATGTCGCCATCTTTGCTGCAATTACACTGGCTTTTCACGAACTTTGGTGGACCTACGAAGCCTGGATTAAATCGTTTGGATTTGTGATCGGTGCTGCCGACTGGCTTGCTAAGCAGGTTTTTGAATCGGCTCTGTGGGTAAACAGGAGTATTTTGGGCCTCAGCATAGTAACTTCCGAGCCAAATACCATGTGGTTTTCAAATAATGGTTACGTAGGGGTAAACGAAAGCTGTTCAGGGCTAAAACAGTTCTATCAGATTGCAGTTCTCTTTATCCTGTTTCCTGGTCCCTGGAAGCACAAACTCTGGTATATACCAATGGGTTTTGTTGTCATGTTTTTCACCAATGTTTTCAGAATTGTTGCCTTGTCGGTTATGGTTATCTGGAAACCCGAATACTGGGATTTTACGCATGATTGGATACTACGTCCCTTCTTTTATGTTGTAATCTTTTCTCTTTGGGTTATCTGGGTTGAGAAATTCAGGAGAAGAAAGTGAATATTTAAAAATAAATAAAGTGTTCGGTGTTTATCTGACTTCTTTATTTTATATCTGAATTTCATCGTCTGATGGCACTCCTTGTCATTTCTGATACTATACAAGCGTATTTTTGCATTAAAATTCTTCCATATTGAACATACTAACTTTTGATATAGAGGAGTGGTTTCACTTGCTCGAATTGCCTGCATCCTGCAAACCTGAGTTGTGGGGTAATTTTGAACAACGTATTGAAGCAAATACCGATAAATTGATCAGATTGCTAGATGAGAAACAGGTAAAAGCAAGCTGTTTTGTACTAGGGTGGGTCGCCAAAGAGTATCCTGGGGTTGTGAAGCGTCTGGCCGATGCTGGTCATGAGTTGGGTATCCACTCATATGATCATTCCCTTGTTTTTATGCAATCCCGACGGGCATTTTCAGAAGATATAAAGCGATCCTGCGGACTTGTCAGTGATATTACCGGTAAACCTGTTACAATGTTCAGGGCCCCGGGATTTTCAATTGTTGAGAGTACCTTGTGGGCTTTTGAAGAATTGGTAGCCCAGGGAATAACAACCGATACATCAGTATTTCCTGCAAGCAGGGCTCACGGAGGATTTCCTTCGTTTCCGACCGATAAGCCATGCATCATTGATGTCAGGGGAATGAAATTGTATGAATTTCCATTGAATACCAGCAGTTTTCTGGGGACAAGAATGATTTTTTCCGGTGGAGGATATTTCAGGTTGATGCCTTACCCATTAATAAGAAGACTAAGCAAGCAAAGCAATTACGTGATGACCTATTTTCATCCCCGCGATTTTGACCCGGGCCAGAAGATTTTGCCAGGAATGACTCCTTACCGGATTTTTAAATCCTATTATGGCTTGAAAGGTAGTTATAATAAGCTCAAACACTGGCTTGATGAATTTGAATTTATTGATCTAAGTACTGCAATTAGCAGGATTGATTGGGATAATGTAAAAGTGATCAGAATCTGATTTTTGACTTTTCATAGCCTTACAATATTCATCAAACGACAAGCAAATTATTTCAAATGGAAACACAAATATTTACTGATATTCCGATTTTTTCACTGATAATGCCATTTCTTGTAGCCATGGTCTTGTCATGGATGGTATTGCCTTCCATAAGAGCAGTTTCAAGACGTTGGTCCCTTTATGATTTTAACATAAGTCATGAGGTAACCCTTAATCATATACCGAGGCTTGGTGGGATTGCGTTAGCAGTTGGTTTTGCTGTTTCATCTGCAATATTCACCCCCTTTGGAATTATTCCTGATATCAGGTTTATACTAGCAGCATTGTTCTTATTGCTTGTTGCCGGTTTGCAGGATGATCTGCTTCATCTATCTACATTTATGCGGATGATCTTTGTAGTAGGTACTGGTGCTATAATAACTGATTTTGCTAAGATGCCGCTGCTAAATACCAATCTGCCGCTGATTTTTAATTATCCATTTGCCGACCTGCTGGCAACTTACACCATTTTTGTTGTATGTGTGCTGATTTTAATTCGGACCTTGAAAGTTCCTGGTTTACTTTCCTTAATATTATTGGTTAGTTCCAGTGCTCTGTCAGCCTCAGCTATCCGCTCAGGTATTCCTGATATGGCAATTTCACCTCTAGCATTGGCAGGGGCTTCATCAGTGCTTTTTTTCAGCGCACTTGGAAAATATGTTTTCGAAGGAAAGGCTGCAGCACTAACAGGTGGTTTCGTTATTGCAGTTTTGATTATTTCAAGGTATCAGCAAGCTGATTTTTCTTTCAGTCTGCCTTCATTTGCTTCAGGGCTGATAGTTCTGTTGGTTCTTCCACTATTTGTGATTCTTAATCTCCTGAAATTCGAAGATGGGAAAATATTTCTTTTTAAATACAAGATTAATTTCACTGTATTTATGATTTCATCGTTAATACTGCTCATGGCATTGACCCTGTTTTAGTAAATTTTCTATTCGTTATTCTCTCAGTTGAGTTTTTTGTTAGCCGACAAATGAGGATGATGGATATAAATCTTTCAATTGGATATTTATTATCTTTGTAAAACAAAAGAAGGCTACTCACATTTTTGAACGCTTGCTTAATTCGTCTATCAACTATTACTTCTGATTCGGTTTTTGTAATCAGCCATTGAAAATTGTTTTCAGGTACTTGTCTGAAGATGGATAATGAATAATTCATAATTATGCGTGCATTTATTGTTGAATTCTTAAACTCTGACTGGAGGCTGCTTATAACCTTTATTGCTTCATTGCTGATTGCCTGGTATTCTATCCCGGTAATTGTAAATGCTGCGCGTAGTAAAAACCTTTTCAGCGAACCCAACCACCGCACATCTCATAAAGGAAGTGTTCCTACACTTGGAGGCATTGCTATTTTTGCAGGTTTTGCTATACCGGTGATGTTATTTTCACATACCGATGATTTCCTGGTCAGGCCTTACCTGATGGCTGGTGCAATGATTATTTTCTTTATCGGATTAAAAGATGACATCCTCACCCTTTCGCCCTGGAAGAAATTAATAGGTCAATTATCTGCAGCCCTGATTATTATTTTGCTGGCAGACCTCCGGTTTACCAATATGCACGGATTTTTAGGATTTTTTGAACTTCCCTATTTTATTAGTGTTCTGATTACCTTTTTTGCAATAATTGTGATTATCAACGCCTTTAATCTTATTGATGGGATTGATGGCCTGGCTGCCGGTCTGGCAATTGTTGCATCGGTTTTCTTCGGACTGTGGTTTTATGAGGTTGGGCAAATGGAGTTGGCTCTTATGGCATGCAGCCTTGTTGGAACGCTCATTGCTTTCCTGAGATTTAATTTCTATTACACACAGTACAAAATATTTATGGGTGATACCGGCTCTTTGCTGCTTGGATATATTGTTGCAACTTTTGCCATACAATTCAATGAACTTAATATTACTGATAATGCCACTTTTCTGATTGATGCTGCTCCGGCTGTCTCTTTCTCCATTCTTTTTGTAGTGCTTTTCGATACAATGCGGGTGTTTTTTTTCAGACTCTACCGCAATTGTTCACCATTTAAACCCGACAGGTCACATATCCATCACAAACTGCTGGCTCTTGGATTCAGTCATTCGAGAACTACTTTTACCCTGATGACTGTCAACATCTTTGTAGTTGAGTTTGCCTGGTACTTTCAATACCTGGGAACAATGAAGGTTATGGCCATGCTAATGGTTATAGGTTCTGTTCTTACTGCAATCCCATACATAATACTAGCCCGCCGTAAGCGAAGACTTCAGACTGAAACCGGCAAATCAGGACCTGTCAATAACTGACTTTTATGACCCATCGTTCAACCTGGCAGTTTCTAACTGCCATTTTTATTTTTAGTTTGTCTGCAATTTCGGTTGTATCCCAGCCTGTAGTAGTGCCTTTTCAACACAATTACCGCATAGAGATGGAGAGTAGTTTTTTACTATCGCAAAAAGCATGGCATCCGGTTTGGCCTGCCATGTTGCAGGTTGGAGAAGACACTCTTGTTTACAAAGATTTAAAACCTTTTGGTGGAAAATTTGGGAGAACTCTGACTGGGCGTAAACTATTTAATGAGTCGCTTTTAAGGGTTGACACAGTAGGATTCAGGCTAAATGCCGATCCGTTGGTAAATTTTGAAATAGGCAGACAAACTGATGCCAATCGCTCAACATGGGTAAATACGCGCGGAATCAGGATAGATGGAAGTATTGGAAGGGATTTTGCATTTCATACTGCATTTTTTGAAAGTCAGGCGGTTTTTTCAACCTGGATTGACAGCATTTCCCGGGCTATCAGACTGGTGCCTGGTCAGGCAATGTACAAAACCTATAAAGATAATGGCTTCGATTATGCTTTTGCTGAAGGGCATGTCTCTTATTCTCCTTCTAAATATTTCACATTCAGGTTAGGGCATGGAAGAAATTTCTTAGGCGATGGTTATCGCTCCCTGTTATTATCAGATGCTGCATTCAATTATCCCTATTTCCTGATTTCTACAAAAGTCTGGAAACTTCAGTACATAAATCTTTATGCACAAATGATGGACCTGACAGTTCCACGCGCCGAATGGGATCCCTGGCACAAAAAGTTCACAACTATGCATTACCTGACCTGGAATGTTACTCCCTGGCTTAATGTAGGTGTTTTTGAGGCCATTGTCTGGGATTCTGGTGATTCTACCGGACACAGGGGTTTTGACTTTAATTACCTGAACCCTGTTATTTTTTACCGCCCGGTTGAATTTTCGCTGGCCTCGCCCGACAATGCCCTGCTTGGTGGCAGTGTAAGGTTTATTATCAGAAGGAAAGCGGTATTGTATGCCCAACTAATGCTTGATGAATTTAAACTTTCTCATGTTGTGAAAGGCGACGGATGGTGGGCAAATAAGCATGGCTTTCAAATGGGTGTCAAGGCTTTTGACGCATTTAACATTGATCATCTGTTTCTACAGGCTGAATATAACCATGTCAGGCCGTATACCTATTCTCATTATGAGCCGGTACAAAATTATGGCCATTATAACCAATCTCTGGCTCATCCGGCCGGCGCCAATTTCCGGGAATTTAATGTGCTTGCCTCCTACAGACTTCAACGCTGGCTTTTNNCTTTTTATGCATGATCTCAAGATAGGATGGTTGGTAAATCCGGCAACAAATCTTCAGATTAATGCCGGAATCACCATACGGCAGGAAAGCAGCGATAAATCAGATTTTACCGGAACCCTGTTATGGTTTGGGTTGCGATCCTCATTGTTTAATCATTATTACGATTGGTAATCAGCTTATCAGGCTTCACTTTGCTGGTGACATTATGGATTGGTTTAAAATGCTTGTAATCCAGATATTTCAAGATGTTGATGAATTTAATTTGTCATTCCAATTCTGTATATAGGTTTTAGTTATTCAAATCATTTTTATCTTTATCGGAGAATTTTATATTGATGAAACTTACATTAAAGCAATTGTTTCTGCATGCGCTTTTTTTGTTGCTGATTATCTCTTGCTTTCAGGCAATATTGTTTTTATTTCCAACTGATGACTACAGTACTTTCTGTCCGGTCAGATTGTTGGCTGTTTTTATCATGTGTAGTATTGCGTTGGTTCATAATCTATTGTTTAACAGGTATTTAAAGAAGAAAAAACAATGGGGTATTTATTTGGGTTCAACATCGGTACTTCTGTTGTTCAGCTGGCTATTATTGGCTCTGCTTTCTCCTTTTGATTATTCTGACGGAAACTTTTCAACTGCATTATTGCCCTCACTTGGAATTGTAATCTTTTTTATTCTGGCGGGTCTGGCGTTGAATGCAATTTACCTGCTTCTGTCAGAAAAGAGCACCTATCTTGAGAACCAAGTGATTATGAAGCAGTTGGAGCTGGATTATCTTAAAAATCAATTAAATCCGCACTTTCTGTTTAACAGCCTGAACAATGTCGCAGCAACAATTCAGGTAGATACTGAACTGGCTCTCAATTACATTTATACTCTTTCGTCGCTTTTGCGCTATCAGGTTGAGAGTTCTGGCAAAGAGTTTGTATCTCTGGCCGAAGAGAATTTCTTTATAGAAAGTTTTCTTGGTATAGAAGAAGTTCGTCTGGGTGATCGATGTGAGCTTAGTTTTGATACGGAACTATCAAATCCCGGCGAAAATATACCTCCCATGCTCTTACAACCTTTCGTCGAAAGAGCCATCAAACAGGGTAGTTGTCTTTCGCAGAAATCGGTTGTAAAAATTAACTTACGAGAAAATGATAAGGAGTTGTTTTTATTAACCAAAAGCCTGATTCCACTCAAACCGGCCAATGGACAGGACAGCGAAATTATGTTCGAGAATGCCAAAAGAAGACTTCAATTGTTTTATCCTTCATCGCATCGCATTATAAGCGAGCGGGTTAACGGGTACTATGAAACAAGCTTATTTATTGATCTTACGAGTTTCAAAAAGAATTAACTGACACATTATGAGCGATATAACCGAAATTACAGACAGAAAGCTACGTTGCCTTGTTGTTGATGATGAGCAGCCGGCTCAATGGGTACTGAGCAACTTTATCAATCAGACCGCGTCCCTTGAATTAATTGCCTGCGCTTACGATGGCATAGAAGCTGCTAAAATTATCGAAGAAAAAGGGATTGATCTTCTGTTTCTCGATATTAACCTTCCGGGAATGGGAGGGCTTGAGATGCTGAATAACCTCAAAGAACAGCCTATGGTTATATTTACCACTGCATTTTCATCCTATGCGGTAAATAGTTTCGAGTACAACGTTGTTGATTATCTGGTTAAACCAATAAGCCGTGAACTATTCGACAGGGCAGTGAATCGTGCTTTTGACCGGATTAGGCCTGGGCAGAACAGCCAGGAAGATGAAGTACGGGACAAGGCTCAATTGGTTGAAGTAAATACCGGTGGCGATTTCGAATTTATTGAAGCCGGTAAAATTATGTATATTCAGAGTTATGGTAATTACGTTAAGGTGTTTACAACCAACAAAATGATTCTTGGCACTTCCACAACTCATAAGATGTATAAGAGCCTTCCCAAATCACTGTTCATAAGAATTCATAAATCTTATATAGTTAATAAGGATTATATTGGCACATACAATAATTCAGCTTTAATCGTTGATAAAGAGAAGCTTCCTATTGGTATATCTTATAGGCAGTCGGTAATCAGCCGACTCGAAATGCTGAGCAAGACTAAAAAGTAAAGCATAGAATTACACCGGCCAAAATGCCTTTCCAGATTCCTGTATTCAACTGTTGTTGAAAAGTAACACATTGTTATGATATTTGTAAGCCTTGCTGCTACGATAAATTCACTATATTTGCGGGGTTATACAGGTGATATCCTTGTTTTTCAGGAATTAAGCAAAAGGTTATGGTAAAAAATCTGGGCGCACAGCCATCGGTATTCAATCAGTTTATAGCCGAACTTCGTGATGCGGTCATTCAACAGGATAGCTTTCGTTTCCGCTATAATATGGAACGGATGGGTGCCATTTTTGCTTATGAAATCAGCCGGCAGTTGGAATATGAAACAAAAGAAGTTGTTACTCCGCTTGGAGTAGCTGAAGTGCCTCTTTTGAAAGCTTATCCGGTGCTTGCTACCATTCTGAGAGCCGGACTTCCGGTACACCGCGGTATGCTGAGCGTTTTTGATAAATCGGAAAATGCATTTGTTTCTGCATATCGCAAACACAGCAAAGACGGACGTTTCGATATTCAGGTTGAATACGTCTCCTGCCCCGACCTCACCGATCGTATTGTAATTCTTTCCGATCCAATGCTTGCCACTGGTGCCTCACTTGTGCTGAGTTATAAATCGCTTCTTGCAAAAGGAAAACCCAAACACACCCACATCGTTACATTAATCGCAAGTACGCAGGGTATTGAACACGTTAAACGCAGCCTTTCATCCGAAGATGTTACAATTTGGGTGGGAGCTATTGATGATGAACTAACTGCCCAGGCATACATTGTTCCAGGTCTTGGCGATGCTGGCGATCTGGCATTTGGAAATAAAATATAGATTTTCCGAAAATATTTTTTCGTACAAAAGTTTAAGGCAGGGCAGAAATGTTCTGCCTTAATTATTTCTGGGCTTACGGGCGGTTCATTATTAGCTGTGGCGAAGTATGTTATTAAACTACGATCAAAAAATTACTGCTACCAAACCATTTTACCATCAGGTCTCACGAAAGATTTATAATGAATATTGCAGGAGATGAGTTCTGACAGATGGTGTATATAACAAAATTGGTGCTGATTGGTGTATTAGCGTTTCAGAAGCAACAAAACCCCGGCACCTTTATTTACGAATCTGCAAGATTCTGAGAGTTTATGCAGCCCAACATTTATAGTACTACCTCATGATTAAACTGAAAAATGCGTAAGTTTGTAAAAAATACGACCAATGACCGGCCTGGTAAAAGAAAATATCAGAATATCGCTCGATTCTATCAGAAGCCATTTGCTCAGGAGTGCACTTACGGTGCTGATCATTGCTTTTGGAATTATGGCCCTTGTTGGGATACTTACTTCTATAGATGCGATCAAATATTACCTTACCGAGAATTTTACCATGATGGGGGCCAACACCTTCACCATCCGTAACCGAAGTATGCGGGTTCAGATGGGTAACAAAAACTCATTGCCCAAATATTTCAGGGAGATAACCTGGGAAGAGGCTATGGATTTTAAAGAAAGTTATACTTTCCCAGCCTATACTTCGGTGTTTACCTTTGCTACCCATACAGCTACACTCAAATATGGTTCTGAAAAGACAAATCCCAATGTTCCGGTGATTGGTTCAGATGAGAATTATGTGGCAACTTCTGGTAATGAGATTGAGCGGGGCCGTAATATTTCACCTGCCGAAGTGCTCTCCAGTTCCCATGTGGCAGTTATTGGCGCCGATCTGGTTACTAAATTATTCGGAACCGGGGTTGATCCTGTTGACAGAATTGTAAGTATTGGTTCAGGAAAATACAGGATTATCGGAGTATTGAAAGCGAAAGGCTCAAGTCTGGGGTTTAATCCCGATAATATCTGCATTCTGCCTATCACAAACGTGAAACAGGCTTTTTCAAGACCTAATATGTCGTTTTCACTGAATGTTATGGCCGCTGACCCAACCACCCTCGATGCAGCCATTGGCGAAGCAACTGGCTTGTTCAGGGTGATCCGTAAATTGCGTGTTGACGAAGAAGATAGTTTTGATCTGGCCAAAAGCGATAACCTTTCGGAAATGCTTTTCGATAACCTGAAATATCTGCGATATGCTGCCACAATTATCGGAATCATTACCCTGATTGGTGCTGCCATTGGTTTGATGAACATTATGCTGGTTTCAGTAACCGAAAGGACTCGCGAAATCGGAGTCAGGATGGCGCTTGGAGCCAACCGTCGCACCATCCGCAATCAGTTTCTTACCGAGGCTATAGTTATTGGTCAGATTGGTGGTGTTGTTGGAATAATCTTTGGTATTGGCATTGGGAACATTCTCTCTTTTATTATAGGATCGGGATTTATTGTACCCTGGGCCTGGATTACCCTGGGGGTTGTGCTTTGTTTCTTTGTAGCGGTGGTGTCTGGATTTATACCAGCTTCCCGAGCCTCGCGCCTCGACCCTGTTGAATCGCTGCGATACGAATAAAACCCTGAGTCATTCGCTTATGGAATTTGAACTGCTGATTTATAGTGAGAAAATTACCCCCAGGGTTCAATATATCACAAACCTTATCTTGGGCGATATTCTGGGTGTTAAGTTTTCATTAACCAGTAATATCGCTGATTATGAAGGATTTGATGGTGCCAGAATCGCATACCATAGTCAGCAGCTTGTTCAGGGTAAAGAGCTTATCATCATTCCTTCGGGACTGTTGACCGAAAAAGGAATCAATAGCCACCAGTTGAATTTTATTGATTATGATTACTCAAGGGCATTTTTCACTGTTTACAGCAAACTTTCGCCCATACCTTTTGATCTTTTTTCTGCAGCATTTTATATGGTCAGCCGCTACGAGGAGTACCTTCCGTATATGCGTGATCAACATGGCAGGTTTTCCGAAAAATCGGGAATAGCTATGCAGCAAGGATTTCAGCAGGTGCCGGTTGTTAATCGTTGGGCTCTTTCATTGAAAAATCTGCTTCAGGAAATGTTCCCGGGTTTGAAGTTTAAAACCAATGAATTTAACTTTGTCCCAACCATTGATATTGATTCTGCATGGGCCTATCAGCACAAGGGACTCATAAGAACCATCGGTGGTTTTATGAAAGATATTTCTGACATCGATTTTTCAGAGTTCAGGAAACGAACCCGTGTTTTGCTTCGGATGGAAAAAGACCCGTTCGATACTTACGATCTGATTCTTGATTTACACAGGCGATTTAATCTGAAACCATATTTCTTTATTCTTTTTGCAGAGTATGGGTTAAACGATAAAAATGTTCCGGTTAATAACTCCAGTTTCCAAACCCTGGTAAAGTCACTTGCCGATTATGCAAGGGTGGGAATTCATCCTTCGTATGCTTCGAACAGCAATCCGGCCCTGCTTTCCAGGGAAATTTTCAGACTTTCTCAAGTGCTAAGGGCGGAAATCACGGTAAGCCGTCAACATTTTCTAAAACTTTCGTTGCCTGACACTTACCGGAATCTGATCAATCTGGATATTACCGATGATTTCACTATGGGATACGCTGGGCAAACCGGCTTCAGAGCTGGTATATGCTCTACCTTTAAATGGTACGATCTTGAAGCTGAAACACCGACTGAACTAAGGATTCATCCCTTTGCTCTTATGGATGGCACCCTGCGTGATTATCTGAATGTGGATGCCAGCGATGCCATGGCTCATATCCGGCCATTGATAGATCAGGTTAAAGCAGTTGACGGAACCTTTATCAGTCTATGGCACAACGAAAGTTTCTCAAACGAAAAACGTTGGGTTAACTGGGTGGGCGTTTATGAACAGATGCTTGATTATATTTATAATGATGCGAATTAATAAATGGCCTTGAAAATCTATTCGTCTCCTGTCGTTATGATATTTTCCGATTAATATAATCAACAACATAAAGAAATCCATAAACAAAGGGTATTCAATGAACGAACCAGTAAAACCGGCACTTTTAGTTGATTCCGCTGAAGCGAGGTGGTTCGCCTGTTATACCAAACCGAGAGCAGAAAAGGTAACTTCCGCCAGAATAGCAGAAGCGGGTGTTGAGTGTTACCTGCCATTGCAACGCGTTCGCCGCAGATGGAGCGACCGGATGAAATGGGTAGAAGAACCGCTGATACGATCTTATGTTTTTGTGAAAGTTAGCCGGACAAATTTCCGTAAAGTATTATTTATAGAGGGTTTTTTGAGGTTTATAACATTTGAAAACAAGGCCGTACCGATTCCCGATTCTCAGATAGAAGCATTGCACATATTGCTGGGCGCGGATATAGAAGTGGAAGTTACGACCGAGAACTTTGAACCAGGTAAAAAGGTTGAGGTAATCAGCGGCCAATTGATCGGATTAAAAGGCGAATTGGTTGAAAAAAGAGGCAGCAAAAAGGTTCTGGTCCGCCTCGGCGAAATCGGCCATGGAATTCTGGTCACCATTGATGTAAAACTACTGGAGAAGGTTTGATGTTTTGGTTGCTATTGAATATTGGAATTTTGGAATATTGTGGTTTACAAAGCCAATTTACTTTAGACTTTTTACCTTTAGCTTAAACCTTTGTGCTCCTCCGAAACCTATCGATTAACCCATTCTCTTTTTGTTAATGTTATGTTAAACCGTTAATAGCTTGCATATTACATTCAATTATCGTATATTTGAAAGAACATTCACAAGCCGTTTATTATGAATAATTCAGGAACTTATGGGGTTTTAGTAAAGGCCATTAATGATGAGTCGTTTAGAAACAATCTGAAGACCGATTTTTATAAAACTCTTTCAACTGAAGGGATAACCGATGCTGATGAAGTGAGTATGCTGCAGATTGTCCTGAGCAGGGTAATCGGATATGATGACCTTCTGATACAAAACAATACCCTTCAGCAAACCATCAGTAATTACCAGGTTTCGCCGTTTGCCTCGGATGCTTACCGGCAGAAGATGGAGTTTTTTATGACCGATCAGCTCGAAACAACCAGGCAGACGTCAAATGGATTTAAGAGCGGATTGGTAGATTCTCTCCATCAGATCAAACAGGGTTTCAGATCGGCCATGATCATGTACACCGTGGCTTTTTACGTGGGTATTGGTTTAATACTTGCCGCGGTAGTATTTGCATGGTTGGGTAAAGGATCCCTGCTGCCCATAGCCTTTGCCGGATTGGGTGTGGCTGACCTTATCGCGTACTTTATCACCAAGCCGCCGCTCGAACTGCAGAAAAGCAGGGCCAACCTGGCTCAGCTTCAAACGGCTTATTATAACTGGTTTATTGATTTGTTTAACTGGAATGCTGTTGCCAGTGGTGGAGAGACCATGATCAATCAGTATAAAATTGTTTCGGAGATGACGCTGAAGAATACCGAACGGACCATGAAAATGATTGAAGATTATTGCGAAATAGCATCCAACACCCCGGACAAAACTCCTGGTACTAAGTCAGATACTGCGGCTTCACAAAAATCTTCAGAAAATGAAGAATAATTAAGTTGTAGAATTTTAATTGATTGGAGTTCTGTTAATTGAATCTTCTTGATTTGCAATAGAAGATTTTAATTTATCAGCACAGCACTGTAGCTCGCTGAATTGCCGCATCCATCTTCAACTGTGAGTAGAAATTCGTTGTCCCCTTTGATGAGACGGTCATCGCGCTGGTATTCAAGACGCTGGTTTTTAGCATCATACTCCATTAAAATCCATTTGCCATTCAGGGTTGCCCTGTATGTGTTTATTCCTGAAAAATCATCGCTAATCCTCATCCTGATTGTTGCTTGCGATGCGATTGATTTTCCGTTGCTTATATTTACTGCTTTTATGACAGGGTCCGTTGTATCTGCCATTACTGCATATTGTCCGAAATCCCGGATGCGTGCTTTTACAAAACCATTTTCGTATTTGCCTCCGGCAGATGAAGCACTTTTCCCCGGCCTGATAGCTGCAAGCAATAATTTACTTCCAAGGTTTTTGAATGTGGAGTCAACTTTTACTGAAACATCAAAATATTCCTGAAGTGGAATCTCAGGCGTATGAATCTGATGGACCGGAGAACAGGTTGTTGCTAATCTCTTGCTCATCGAATAAGTAAAATTGATACTGTCGTAAAGACAGTTGCCCGGTATGCTGATGCTTATATACTTGTTGGAATAATTATTAGGAGTTAAATAGCTGAATATCAACTGGTCGGTTTTTGGATTTTCTTCCAGTTCCGCTACTTTACTACCTTTGACTGTAAACCGGAGTACTGACTCATTTCCAGCGCCATCGGTTGCAGTTATTTTAATCTTTTGAACAACATTAGGTGCTGCAGTAAATATTCCGCGGTTACCCGGAAAACTATACATGCTAAGTTTGTTATTGGGTGCAATTCTGCTTTTCATATACCGCTGTCCGTTTTTGTAATATTGCTGATAGTCAATCAGGCTGTTGATATATCGCGATTCGCTGAAACTGAAAGTATTGGCCTGCCATTCAAAGCAGAGAACCGAATCAATGTAAATACTATATTTGCTGATACCATTCTTATTATTGCTACCATTCAGCAAATCATAAACCTGAATCCCAAAAGAAAAATTACCGGCAATCTGCACAGTATCTGTGGTTTTTAAGCGGTGAACTGGTCCCCAACCTGCAGTTTCAAAAGTAGAAGGACCGGGTTTGCCGTTAATCAGACTTCCCGGGCCTTCAGGGTAAACTCTCAGTGAAGTTATGCCTGGCCTGATAAAATCCTTTATCGGGATGCTGAACAATTGTGGGTTTATAGGCATTTCATTTTTTGCATTCCTTATTTCAAAATGTAGATGTGGCCCCTGCGACGAACCAGAATTGCCCGAGTAAGCTACAATTTCTCCCTGGCTAACTATAAGCTGATTTTTGCCCGGAAACAAATCCACATCAAATTGCTCAAGACGGTATTGTTCAGAACGGACCCACGCATCAATGGCTTTGTTAAATCCGCTGAGATGAGCGTAAACTGTTGTGTAACCTTTTGGATGGGTTATGTATAGGGCTTTCCCAAAACCGAAAGGAGAAATTTTTATACGCGAAACATAACCATCGGCACAAGCGAAAACTGGTTTGCCTTCAACTCCCTGTGTTCGGATATCAATTCCTGAATGAAAATGGTTGGCCCTTAATTCGGCAAAAGTTCCTGATAATGAGATCGGGAAATCAACTGGTGAAATAAAATAGTCATTGGGGTATTGTTCCTGGGCCTTAGAAAACAGCGCCATAAGTAAAAAGATCAGGAGAATGTTATATTTTTTTTTGAGCATAAGGGTCTTTATTGCATCTACAAAGATAGTTATTAAGCTTAATTCAGGCTGGATAGGAACTTGTGGGAGCATGAATTATAATTCGACCCAGTAAATTTGTAATTTGAAAACTGTGGATGGTTTTTACTGCTAAAGCCTATTTTTTTAAATATACTATATTGTTATTTGTTTACATGCAAAACCCAAAGCATTTAAGCGATTGGGCGAGTCGTGCCGAAAAATACATATTAATGCAGGTATATATTTTCATTTGAATATCAGCTTGTTAAAAACATTTTCATCATTTTTACGTTTACTTTCGCTAAATATCAGGTAACAAATAAATACCAAAAAACAGGGTTACATCTGAAGCAATCAGCAATAAATTGCTAGGTTACTCCCATATAAACTTTATTGCATATCAAAATGATTTCTGAAGGAATTCTGCTTAAACAATTGGGAATATTGCTCATAAGCTCGGTTAAGTTCCTTATTGCCGCACCTGCATCATACCTTTTCGGGTACTCATATTTGCACACCTTAATAAATACCACTTCGGGCGGATTGCTTGGTGTTTTGTTTTTTTTCTTTTTGAGCAGAACGATTTTCAGGCTTTACCGCCGGATTGCTCCTGCAGTGTCAAATAACTTTCGGAAAATGATTGGATTGCCTGTACTTAGTGATGATGAAATCAAGTATAATCGTGGCCGAAAAAGAATATTTACCCGCAAAAACCGGCTAATTATTAAAATCCGGAGAACCTATGGCCTTCCCGGGATAATTATCTTAACACCGGTATTGCTTTCGATACCAATCGGGACATTCCTGGCAATAAAATATTATTCATCGCGCAAAAATCTGTTGGCATGGTTAAGCCTTTCTGTAATTGCCTGGGCTGTAGTGCTTACCACTGTTGTGGAACTATTCTGATTGTGCCTGATCATTCATCTTCAAAGAACCAAAACCTAAATCTGCTGTTATTGATCATTATTACTCCGGAAAACGTACAATAAAATAAACAAACTTCAGTTACTAATTACAGAAATAATATATCAGTAATGGGTAACAATGCAATATTGTGGTACGTTATCCGTTTGTAATGCATTATTTTAACAAATTATCAATAACTTTGCACCCTTAATTAAAAATTACTGTATGCGATTAAACTTCCGTCTGCGCTTTGCCCTTATTTCAAGCATTGTAGCTCTTACTTCAGCAACCCTTGTTGCTCAGCCGACAACAACATATATAGGACAGGACCTGAACACTATTACCACTGCAGTTCCGTTTCTACAAATTGCTCCTGATGCCCGCTCAGGCGGAATGGGTGAGGTTGGAGTTTCTTCAGATCCTGATGCAAATTCACTGCATTGGAACCCTGCTAAATATCCTTATGTAAAAGGAGACATGGGGTTCTCATTGTCATACAGTCCATGGTTAAGAGCTTTGGTTAGTGATATTAACCTTGCTTATCTCACGGGTTATAAAAAACTTGGTAACAATCAGGTGATTTCCGGATCATTGCTCTATTTTTCGCTTGGTGATATTACCTTTACCGACATTCAGGGAGAACTTATTGGTAACTATCGCCCCAACGAATTTGCTCTGAGTGGGTCCTATTCAAGAATGTTAACCAAAAACCTATCGGGTGCTGTGTCGGCCCGTTACATTCACTCAAATCTTACCCAGGGGCAGAGTGTAGGAGGCGCATCTACCAAGCCCGGTAACTCTATAGCCGCTGATGTCGCTATTTATTCACGGCACGATATTGAATTTAAGAACATGGATGGTTATTTTGCCTGGGGTATAAACATCAGCAATATAGGTCAGAAAATTTCTTATTCTGACGATAATACCCAACGCGATTTTATACCAACCAATCTTCGGTTTGGACCATCATTAACACTTGATGTTGATGATTACAACAGGCTGTCCTTTATGATTGATTTCAATAAATTGTTAATTCCTACGCCGCCCTTTTATTATACAGACTCGGTTGATGTTAATGGGAATAGTGTAATATATAAGGGTATGGATCCAAATGTGTCAGTTCCTGCAGGAATGTTTCAGTCGTTTTATGACGCTCCTGGTGGCTTTAATGAAGAACTTCGTGAAATAGCTATTGGCGTGGGTGTTGAATACTGGTACGATAAGCAATTTGCAATCCGTGCTGGATATTTCCATGAGGATCGTACCAAAGGAAACAGAAAATTCTTCACACTTGGCGCTGGTCTTCGGTATAATGTGTTTGGTCTTGATTTCTCATACCTTATTCCAACCGATCAGCGTAATCCATTGGAGAATACACTGAGATTTACCCTGCACTTTGATTTTGATGCCTTTCAAAAGCAGGCTGTTAAATAAAGTCTGAAGAAATTGATTTAATAGGACTAAAAGGGCTGACAAGCCCTTTTTTATTTCCCTGTTGTGACTTCTACAAAGTGTCTGATGGTTTTATACAAGCCTGTTACCAGCTTTTGAGCCGGGTTTAAACGGTTAAACCTGAGGCCGGGGTATTTAATACGCACCGAACCAAAACTTTTGTAGAACCGGGCCAGGTTTGGATCATTAGAACCTTCAAAATCAAGGGTCAGGTGGTTGCCCGAAAGGTCTTGAATAAAATGATCAATCAGCATAAACATAGCTCCCTTTTCTTTTGCAATTTCGTTGGTAGCCGAAAAAAGAAATACGGCCTTGCGATGGCTAAACACTACAATGGCACCGGCACACATTGTATTTTCAGGTGTAAAAGCTCCATAGCAAATCGCTTTGCGGTTGATGATACATTCATAAGAAAGCCGGATAAACCTGCGGTAATCATTTTCTTTAAGATGTCCGAACTGTTTTCCCTTATTCTTCCTGAAAAGGCTTACAATGTCTTCGGGCTTTATATTGGATGATATACTGATGTTGTTGCGGATTGCTTTGGCAATATTGCGGCTGGTATTTTGCGAAAAACCTTTCTTTATTACATCATAAGGCTCTATCAGGTCCAACTCATGGTTAAGGTTTTCTGTGATTTTCCATTTCGATTTGTCGGGTTTGTTGAAGGCATTGAGGTTTATTTCGGCAAATCTGAATTTCCGTGGAATTGAATTCAGGAATTTATCAACAATATCGGGCGTTATGTGCCGGATTGAGAAAATTCCCAATTGTTGAGTAAAGAAAGGCTGGTAAAGATACCAGATTCCCAGTTTTTTACGGAATGTAAGAGGAAAGACGGTTTCATAATTATCTGAGATCAGAGCATCCCAATCGTCGCAAACAATATCCAAATACCAGGAGTAGGCGTAAATATTTCCGTTTACAGCCTGACTTATGCAGTTGTCCCATGCTGCTTTGTCAATGTCTTTATGTTGTATCAGGCTGATGTTCATATCACAGGGTTATCGGTACAATAAGACAACCGCCCATGCCTGTAAGCCTTCTTCACGTCCGGTATATCCCAGATTTTCAGTTGTAGTTGCTTTTACCGAAACGGTTCCCGGCTCTGATTTTACCAATTCTTCAATATTCGCCTGCATTTCAGCAATATAAGGTGCAATTTTCGGCTTCTGCAAAGCAATAGTACAATCAATATTGCCGACTTTCCAGCCATGTTCTCCGATAATTAACATGGTTTTTTCAAGCAATATTTTGCTGTCAATATCTTTATATTCGGATGACGTGTCAGGGAAATGGTAGCCAATGTCCCTCAATCCGGCAGCGCCAAGCAGGGCATCACAAATTGCATGTAGCAAAACATCGGCATCAGAGTGACCAAGGGAACCTTTGTAGTGGTCAATTATCACACCGCCAATAATCAATGGACGATTTTCAACCAATTGGTGCACATCATAGCCAAATCCGATTCTGAAAGGGTACATGCCTTTTTTATTTGTGAGAATGTATTTGTTTGCAGATTAAACTCAACAGCTGCTTTTAAGGAATTGTAAAACTAATGAAATCCCCGACAGGCTCGCAAATATGAACGGAAAAAGGTTAACTTAATTTTGTAGAAACAAGTACTTTAGAAAAAGATCAATATTTTTTTTGAAATCTATTGCAGGATTCAAATTTGTGTGTAAATTTGCAGCCTCATTCAGAATGACAATTATTTTGGTGAGCCTGGCTAGTCAGGAAAATTGAAATAATGGGAGCATAGCTCAGTTGGTTCAGAGCACCTGCCTTACAAGCAGGGGGTCCTTGGTTCGAGCGCAAGTGTTCCCACAAACAAAACCACTTACTTAGTGTAGGTGGTTTTTTGTTTTCTGATAAAAGAGTATTTAAACATTCACCAGGACTATTTATTTTAAATTCCCCAAGCTTACGTTATTAAATGATTTTGAGTGTATGCTGTATTTACCAACCTGATTATTCTTCCATCACTTAACTTGAATAAAAGTGATGTTACAGCATGAAAATGAGTTCGGTATTTAGTTGTTGCCAGATATTCAATGGGCGGATGATTGTTTGAAATGGCGGTATCAAGATTAAGAAATAGAATTCTCGTCATTCTCTATTTCCAATAAATAAAGCAGTAAGTGCAAGTTTTGCATTAAATTTGCATGTTTTTACATTTTATGCTAAAATCCGGATTCAGATTTCCATCCCTATTGCTTCTGTCAGCTATTTTGATGCTGCTTGTTGGTTCATGCAGTCCATTAAAAAAAGTTCAGAAAAGGGGTGGATACATCTTATCTAATAATACGGTTAAGACCGACAGGCCAGGCATATCAACCTACGATTTAGCCAACTTTGCCCAGCCCAAGCCAAACCGAAAGTTTTTGGGTCTCATTCGACATCGGGTGTGGATTTACGATGCTTTTTCAGGTAAAAAAAATACAAAGTTCAGAAAATGGATGAGAACCCACCTGGGAACCCCTCCCGTATTGCTCGACTCTGCATTGGTGGACAATTCGCTGATTCCCATGAAAATGTATCTGAACAATAAAGGCTACTTTGGAGCCGAAATTGCAAGAGATATAAGAATAAAAGGCGCCAAAGCTTCGGTTGTTTATCGAACAATTACTTCTGAGCCTTATAAATTTGGCAAAATCAGTTCCACAATCACCGATGACAGCATCAGGTATTTTTATCAGCAGTCTCAAAGCAAAACCCTCTTGAAATCGGGTAGCCAGTATGATGCTTACCTTATCAGCGACGAAAGGGAGCGAATTACGAAAGATTTAAGAGACCTTGGATATTTCAACTTTTTGCGTGAGTACATTTTTTTTGAGGTCGATACGAGTTCAGGCAACCGGATTGCCAATCTGAAAATGATTATCAAAAATCCCAAAAACAGTTTTTCGGCAGCGGGGGATTCGTTAAAGGAGCTTCCACATTTGCGTCATTTTATCAACAACGTTTATATTTCTACAAATCCGCGGATACTTTCCGGTGATAGTATTGTTGAAAATGACACCCTGGCTTACCGGAGTGTGGTTGATTCCGCCGGGTTTCACAATCCTGATTTCTGGCATATATACCGCGAAAATCCCCGGTTACGGCCAGAGGCACTCGCGCGTTATGTATTTCTGAAACCTGGTGATCACTACAGTCAGAAAAATATTAACCTTACTTATAACCGTTTACAGAATCTGGCTTTGAGCCGGTATGTTTCAGTAAATGTTGTTCCATCTGATAAGTCATTTAATCCAGATTCTTCCGGTTATGCGCTCCTCGATTGTGATATTCGCATGGTCAGGTCGAAAGTGAACCTGTATACCATAGAAGCAGAAGGAACCAACTCGGGAGGCTTTGTAGGGATAGGCTCCAGCTTTAACTACCAGAATCGTAATATTTTCAGAGGTTTCGAAACTTTACGACTGAAACTTTACGGTGGTTTTGAAGTTCTTCCGCCCATTGGCGTTGGTGAGGAAGAACGCAACTGGCTGTTTAATTCACTTGAAGGCGGTATTCAGACCGGGCTTGATTTTCCTTCCCTGTTAACACCTTTCAAAATAAATCAGGTGGTTGAGAATTCGCGGAACAAAACAAGTATTTCCCTCGGTTTTAATTATCAGCAACGGACTCAATATCTCCGGTATGTTTCGTCCCTCTCAATGGGTTATGAGTGGAACAGTTCGCTCACAACCAGGCACATCTTAACGCCGGTTGATATTAGTTCAATCAGTATAACCCGTGATAGTGTTTTTACTGACTACCTTACAGCCCTGAATGATCCTCGTTTTTTGAATCAATACACCGATCATCTTATAATGGCTATAAAGTATTCGTTGATTTTTAATAATCAGAATCTACAGGCTAAAAAGAATTTTTTCTATTTCAGGATTAATCTTGAATCTGCCGGGAATATGCTGAATTTATACAGCAATGTGATTAATGCCAGCACCGATGTTGATGGTAATTTTACCATGTTTGGAATCAGATATGCTCAGTATCTTCGGGGCGATTTCGACTTTCGTTATTACAGGCCGGTTACAGCACGGCAAAAGGTTGTTTACCGTGCGGCTTTTGGAATTGGCGTTCCCTATGGCAATTCAGGGGCTATCCCTTTTGAAAAAGGTTTCTTTACCGGTGGAGCAAATGGTTTAAGAGGTTGGCCGGTGCGCTCATTGGGGCCCGGTGCCTATAATTCCAGCTCTTCAACTACCTTTGAAAATATCGGGGATCTTTGGATAGAGGCAAATCTTGAATATCGTTACCCATTGTACAGTTTCCTTGAAGGAGCTTTGTTTACTGATATTGGTAATATATGGCTGCTGAAACAAAATGAAGATTTTCCCGGTGGGGAATTCCGGTTCGACCATATGTTCGAAACCATGGCTCTTGATGGAGGACTTGGTTTCAGGTTTGATTTCAGCTTTTTTATCTTCAGGATAGATGGCGGACTCCCATTATATGATCCAGGGCAGTTGAGCAATAATAAATGGGTAAGATTCTCAAAATTCCAGATGAAAGACATAAACTGGAATTTCGGAATTGGATACCCGTTCTGATAAAGGTATTTTATGATTGAATTGAACAGTAGAAAGATTGCAGAAAGTATTTTGATCGAACTTGGCCACGAGCCAACTCCCGGTCAGGCAGAATTAATAGGCTTGCTTTCTGATTTTATTGCGGCTCAAACGGGGCCAAAACAACAGCCCGGATTTCTTATCAAAGGGTATGCCGGTACTGGTAAAACAACGCTGGTAAGTGCACTCGTCAGGGTGTTGCCATTGGTTGGAATGCAATCGGTTTTACTTGCTCCAACAGGTAGGGCAGCCAAGGTTTTAGCTGGGTATGCCCGCAAAAATGCAAACACCATTCACCGGAAGATTTATCGTTCCATTCCCGGATCAGACGGAAGGCTCAGTATGACATTGGCGCCCAATCCGCATAAGAATACAATTTTTATTGTTGATGAAGCTTCAATGATCCCGGGTAGTGGCGCTTCTGCTGATCAGGGGATTTACTCAAACCGCGATTTGCTCAATGATCTGGTAAACTATATATTCAACAGTGAGGGCTGTAAATTGCTTTTAATTGGCGATAGTGCCCAGTTACCACCGGTTGGTACCGATCAGAGTCCTGCACTTGACCTCGAAGTCTTACAACGAACTTATCACCTCGATATCAGCGCATTCGAACTGCGCGAAGTTGTTCGCCAGTCGCTCGAAAGTGGCATTCTTACCAATGCGACATATCTAAGGAAACAAGCCGGAGCAGAGAAACCGGAGTTACCCTTTTTCAATCTATCCGGGTTTGCCGATATTCAGCAGATCGATGGCTCTATGTTTGAGGATGCGCTGAATACGTGCTATTCAAAATACGGTTATGAAAACACGGCCATTATCACCCGTTCAAACAAGCGGGCAAACCTGTTCAACAACGAAGTAAGGGCAAGGATACTTTTTCGCGAAACCGAACTTTCGGCCGGCGATATTATTATGATAACGCGTAATAACTACTTCTGGCTTCCTTCAGGTGCTAAAGCCGGTTTTATTGCCAATGGCGATATGGCCGAAGTCCGCCGTATTATGAAAACTGGTGAAATGTATGGGTTCAGGTTTGCCGACATAACCATACAACTGGTTGATTATCCCGATCAGGAAGTAATCGAAATCAAACTTCTGCTCGATTCAATGGTTATTGATACGCCATCATTGCCCCAGGTTGAACATCAGAAATTATATGATGAAATTATGCTGGATTACAGCGAAATCTCCTCAAAAGCGGAACGTCAGCATCTGATTAAAAACAACCCGTATTACAATGCCGTACAGGCAAAATTTGCCTATGCGCTAACCTGTCACAAAACCCAGGGCGGGCAGTGGGATGCNNGTTTTTATTGATCACGGTTATCTTACATCCGAAATGGTTGATAGTAATTTTGTCCGATGGCTTTATACTGCCATCACAAGGGCAACTAAAGAAGTTTACCTGGTAAATTTCAACAGCGATTTTTTTGAAGGAAAATAGTGACTGACAGAATTTTTATGGTTCTTGTCCGTTACAGTTCATGATTCAATGGTTAATTTAATGAATAAAAGATGAAAATTACCCGTAGCCAGATTGAAACCCTTTTCAGTGATTTTGAGGGTAAACATGTTATGATTCTTGGCGATGTGATGATAGATGCTTATTTATGGGGGAAAGTAGATCGTATTTCGCCCGAAGCTCCGGTTCCGGTTGTTTCGGTTTCAAAACGCGATAACCTGCTTGGCGGAGCTGCCAACGTTGCGCTTAATATAAAAGCGCTTGGGGCTGTTCCGGTGCTCTGCTCTGTGGTTGGCGATGATTTAAAGGGCAGCGAATTTGTTGAGCTTCTTCATAAAGATGGAATTTCCGATGAGGGCATAGTAAAAAGTGCTGAAAGAATTACCACCACTAAATTCAGGATTATCGGCAATAAGGCGCAGATGCTCAGGGTGGATGAAGAAATTGATACCGATCTCAGTGAAAGCGATGAAAATCGCCTGATTGAAAAAGTGCTGTCTGTTTTCAATAAATTACCGATCGGGGTGGTTATCGTGCAGGATTATAACAAAGGTGTGCTGACACGTCGAATAATTGACAAAGTGCTCGAAATGTCTGGCAGCCGGGGTATACCGGTTGTTGTTGATCCGAAAAAGAAAAATTTCGATGCCTACAGGAATGTTGATCTTTTTAAACCCAATCTGAAGGAATTGCGCGAAGGCCTTAAAATTGATGTTGAATTGAATGAAGCAGATAAAATCAGGCAGGCTGTTATAGAATGGCAATCAAGGCAATCAATTGCAGCAATGATGGTTACCTTATCAGAAGCTGGTGTCTTTATTCGTGATGTTTCAGGTTCTGAGGTTAAAGAGCATCATATTCCGGCCCATGTGCGAAATATTGCTGATGTATCGGGAGCCGGAGATACGGTAATCAGTGTTGCTTCATTGTGCCGGGCTTTGAAAGTTTCCCCATTCCTTACCGCTTCGCTGGCAAATCTTGCCGGTGGGCTGGTTTGCGAATATGTTGGTGTGGTTCCGGTAAACCGTAGCCATTTGCTCAACGAAGCACTTGAACTGATTGCCGGAGACCAGGCATGACAAATTGAAATTATGATGTATCTTTGTCAACCTTAAAATCAGGTAAAATAAATAGTCCAATCCATCGTTAGAAGAAAAAAGATTTTTGTGCGGTATTCAATCATAAAGACATTCATAATAGCAGCAATCCTGATTGCCATTGTACCTGATAGCCTGGCACAACGCGTTCGGGTTAGAAATTTGAACAATTATGATTTGTCGCCCTATCATTTTGGTTTCATTCTCGGGATGAACCAGATGCTTTTCTCTGTTAATACAAAACCAGGTTTTCAGGATGTCAGCTATTACGCCCTGCAAACCCCTGATCTTTATGCAGATTCCTCCAGACTCTATAGCCTGGAGCATAAACCATCGTTTGGTTTTACCATTGGCATTGTTTCAAACCTAAGGATAAATGATAATTTCGATCTCAGGTTTGTGCCGTCGCTATCGTTCGGCGAACGCGATTTAAAATACTCCATTCTTACTCATTTCGAAGGTGAGCAAGATCTGATTTCGGTAAGTAAAAAACTTCAGTCAACCTTTGTCGAATTTCCTTTACACCTCAAATACAAAGGCAGTCGTTTAAATAATGTGAGGCCTTACTGGCTGATTGGCGCCAAATATTCCCTTGATCTGGCCAGCGATTCAAAGAAAAAGGAAGAAAATAACACCATTTATGTTGCACTGAAACGCAGCGATATTTATGCCGAAATGGGCGCGGGTCTCGATTTTTACACTACTTTTTTTAAGTTCGGTATCGAGTTAAAAATGTCGTATGGTTTGAATGATATTCTTAAACGGGAAGGAAATATTTACACCCTTCCGGTTGATAAGCTCAACTCCAAATTATTTCTTCTTTCCTTTACCTTCGAATAAATCATCAAACATTACTTTCTACTTTTTGTTGATTCTTGTCTGAACATAGATTTATCCCTGCTGGACTTGCGGCTGATTACACCTTATTATTCCGTGGATAAAATTTCTACTTTTGCCCGATAGGCTGTTAAAGATAATTAATGCGCAAAGAACTCGAAATAAAACTTACTCCGGCAGAAGCATTCGATCCAACACGATGGAAACTGATAGTTGCTAACTTATTACGTATTCCTGCCGGCAGAATCTATCATTTGCGACCAATAAAGCGATCAATTGATGCAAGGCATAAAGTATTTTACCGGTTAAAAGTCGAAGTTTTTATTGGTGAGCATCTGCCATTCAGCGAAAAAATTTCCGCTCCGGTTTACCCTGATGTAAGAAACAGGACCCCGGTAATAATTGTCGGAGCCGGTCCTGCCGGGCTTTTTGCCGCTCTTACATTGCTAGGACATGGCTATAAACCTGTCATATTTGAGCGGGGAAAAGATGTGAAAGCCCGCAAATTTGATATTTCAATGCTTAACCGGGGCGAAAAACTCAATCCTGATTCCAATTACTGCTTTGGTGAAGGCGGTGCCGGTACCTATTCCGATGGAAAGCTATATACGCGCTCGACAAAGCGGGGAAATGTAACCGACATCCTTAACACCCTGGTAGCTCATGGTGCTTCTGAAGACATTCTGATTGATGCCCATCCACACATCGGAACAGACAAACTGCCCGGCATTATTGCCTCAATCAGGCGGTCAATCATTGAATCCGGAGGCGAAGTCCATTTCAATATAAAAGTTACCGGCCTTATTATTAAGAATGATAAAGTAAAGGGAGTTACCGATGATTCAGGAAATGAGTTCAGAGCCGAATCGGTGATACTTGCTACCGGACACTCTGCCCGCGATGTATTTGAATTTCTGCACAAGCAGGGGATAGCTCTTGAAGCAAAACCATTTGCTCTGGGTGTAAGAATTGAACATCCACAGCAGTTGATTGACTCCATTCAATACCATTTGCCCGAAAGAGGGCCGCATTTGCCGGCAGCGACCTACAATCTTGTTACCCAGGTTGGCGGCAGGGGCGTATTTTCATTTTGTATGTGCCCGGGTGGTATTATTGTTCCTGCAGCAACAGGACCTGATGAAACGGTTGTTAACGGAATGTCGAATTCAAAACGGAATTCTGCTTATGCCAACTCGGGTATTGCAGTTGCTATAGAACCTGAAGACTGGAAACAGTTTGAGGCATCGGGGCCGTTCGCTGCTCTTGAGCTTCAGCAATCAATAGAACGGAAAGCCTGGGATGCAGCCGGCAATTCGCTGAAAGCACCTGCGCAGCGCCTTAGTGATTTTATCGAAAACCGCGTTTCTGCGAGTTTGCCTGAATCTTCCTACAATCCTGGATTGGTTAGCGTTTCCCTAAATGAGATTCTGCCTGATTTCCTTTCATCGCGACTGAAACAGGCTTTCGCTGATTTTGATGCAAAAATGAGGGGTTATTTAACCTCGGAAGCTGTGCTGGTTGGTGTTGAGTCAAGAACTTCGTCTCCTGTTCGCATTCCCAGAAACAATGAAACCTTGCAAAGTCCTCAGGTAGGCGGGTTTTACCCATGTGGCGAAGGTGCCGGTTATGCCGGAGGAATTGTGTCATCGGCAATTGATGGCGTCAGATGTGCCCTCGCTGTGGCAGGAAAGCCAACTTGATTGACACATTTTCCTTAAAGTTTTTTTAGCTATAAGATAGTGGTTTGCGAACCAATTTTGCTAAGTTTGCATTGGAATCAACGCAATGAAATTCCTTATCAATCCACGGCTATGAATCCTAAATTTGAAATTCCGGAGCTTTTCGAAACAATGCGTTCAAAAGCTTTGCTGAAGCAGGATGTTTACAAAAAAACACTACAGACTTTCGCCCAGTTTAAAAGTGTTATCATAACATTGATAACGGAGTACAATAAGAGGTACTTGAGCAACAAGACCATTGTTCCTTTTGAATTTCGCGACAGGGGAGAGTTTGAATTTGAACTGAAGTTTGCAGGGGATGTGCTCATTTTTGCCATGCACACGAATATATTTGAGTTCTCCCGAATGCATGAGGTGATGAAGACGCCCTATATTCATGAAGACAAGGAACGTTCGTATTGCGGGGTGATTAACATTTATAACTTTCTGGCCGATTCGTTCAAATACAACCGTATAAATGACATAGGATATATGATTGGCCGAGTGTTTGTCAACAAGGATCTGCACTATTTTATCGAAGGCAAGAGAGAAATCGGAATGCTATACAATAATTTCTCAACTTCAGCTATGAATAAAGAGGCTGCAAGAGCAATTATTGAATCTTCAATATTGTACACCATTAATTTTGACCTACTTACACCTCCATACGAAGAGGTGAAACTGGTTTCGGTAATGGATATGCAGGCTTCCATCGAAAATCAGAAGATCCCAACAGGAAAGCGTCTGGGATTCCGATTCTCTGCAGATCATGAAGAATTTAAACAATAAATTCCTTGATTTTGTATATTTATTTGGTTAAAGTATTGATAATTAATCTAATACATTTTGAAATCCTGTTGCAGTAAAAATTTTAAAAAAAATCAAACGGGATTTGGAGTATTCAAAAATAGTTGTACATTTGCAGTCCGAAAACAAATAACCTAATGGTCCGTTCGTCTAACGGTTAGGACGCCAGGTTTTCATCCTGGTAATAGGGGTTCGATTCCCCTACGGACTACCAACAAAGAATAAACAAAATGGCAAATCATAAATCATCATTAAAGAGAATCAGATCGAGCGAAACACGCCGCATTCGTAACAGGTATTATGGCAAAACCATGCGTAATGCTGTTCGCAAATTCAGGGCACTCGAAAACAAATCAGAAGCCAGCGAAAAGCTTCCAAAACTTATTTCGATGATTGACAAACTTGCTAAAAAAACGATTATTCACAAGAATAAAGCAGGCAATCTCAAATCGAAACTGACCCGCCTCGTTAATAAGATGGCATAATAATTCAGAGATTATATGTTACCCCCGTNNGAAGGTGATAAACCACGCGAAAAATTAATTTCAAAAGGCAAAAGTGCGCTCAGCGATGCTGAATTAATAGCGATACTTCTCAGGTCGGGAAGCCGCAATAAATCAGCAGTAGAACTGGCCAGAACCCTTCTGCAAAAATGTGAAAACAACCTGATTGCTCTCTCGAAATTGAGTGTGGATGATCTTATAAAATTTAAGGGAATAGGACAGGCCAAAGCGCTGAGCATCGTCGCAGCCCTCGAACTGGGGCTTCGCCGCCGTCATTCAGAAGTGCTCACCAAACAAGTCATTAATTCGAGCAAAGATGCCTACGAGCTTTTTTATCCTTATATGGTTGACAGCCATTACGAGGGATTTTGGGTGTTGTGCCTGAACCGGGCTAACCGCAGAATATCTTTGCAAAATGTGAGTGAGGGCGGACAGGCCGGAACCGTTGCCGATCCGAAAAAGATTTTTAAAATGGCACTGGATCAGAATGCAGCTTCAATCATTTTGTGCCACAATCACCCGAGTGGAAATCTTAAACCCAGTGATGCCGATATCAGGTTAACCAAGAAATTGAAGGATGCCGGGCTGATGCTTGATATGCCAGTAATAGATCACCTGATTATTGGCGACGAAAAATATTATAGCTTTGCCGACGAAGGGATTCTTTGATTTTCGCTGCTGAAATAGCTTTTTATGATAAAAATTGTTACCGTTATAGGCGCCCGGCCTCAAATAATAAAGGCCGCTGCATTAAGCCGCGCAATAGCCACAGGTTTTTCTGATCAGATTACTGAAATTATTGTGCATACCGGTCAGCACTATGATGCCAATATGTCGCAGGTGTTTTTTGACGAGCTTGGTATTCCGGCTCCCGATATTAATCTTGGTGTTGGAAGTGGATCGCACGGCCGACAAACTGCAATGATGATAGAAGGAATAGAACAGATCCTTACGCAAATTATGCCTGAATTCCTTGTTTTATATGGTGATACCAACTCAACACTAGCCGGAGCAATCGCTGCTTCAAAGTTGAGGGTTCCGATTGTTCATATTGAGGCTGGTCTTAGATCATTCAACAAATCAATGCCCGAGGAGATCAACCGCATTATGTGCGACCATGCATCAACCCTGCTTTTCAGCCCTACACTCACCGGATTCAATAATCTGCTGCGCGAGGGATTCAGCGCTCACAGCGCGTTGCCTTATAGTTCAGATAATCCGGGCATTTTCCATTGTGGTGATATAATGTACGACAACAGCCTCCATTTTTCAGGCCTTGCTGACACGCGTTCAATGATTCTGGAAGAATGGAAGCTGGATATGGGAAAGTTCATTCTTGCAACCATCCACCGCGACAACAATACCGATATTCCTGAAAGGCTGAATAGTATTTTCAGCGCGCTTGACATGATCAGCCGGGAGAATAAGGTTATNNATAATTCCATAAAAGCAAATTCACAGATAAAGATTATGCCTCCGGTTTCGTTTCTCGATATGATAAAACTTGAGAAACATGCTGAAATTGTAATTACCGATTCGGGGGGTGTTCAGAAAGAAGCTTATTATTTTCGCAAGCCTTGCATTATTGCACGACCAGAAACGGAATGGGTTGAGATTATTGAATCAGGTGCAGGAGTTGTAGCTGATGCAGATACTGATAAAATAATCGCTGCATCGAATGGATTTCTTCAAAATCCGCCACTTAATTTTCCTTCTGTTTTTGGTGATGGCAAAGCTGCTGAGTTTATTTGCAGAACCATACTTGAAACGGGAAAGGTAAAGAAGCCTTAATCCCCTCTAATAAGGGCTAAAAGCAGAGCGATCTACGGTTTGAATTTTACATATCCAGTTTTCTGCAAAAATTCAGAAAAAGGGGCTTTTTTATTTGAAATATAATTGTACCTTTGCAGTCCGTTTAAAATTCGTATTGAATTAATAATCAAACCTTAAAACAGATGTTGAAAAACTATGAAACCGTTTTCATTATGACTCCCGTTTTGTCTGATGAACAGATGAAGGAAGCGGTTGGAAAATTTCAGAAATTGCTGAAAGATAAGGGGGCTGAGATAGTCCATGAAGATCATTGGGGTCTGCGCAAGCTCGCCTATCCAATCCAGAAGAAAACTTCAGGATTTTACCACCTGATAGAATTTAAATCAGAAGGTAGCTTAATTAATGATCTGGAAGTAGCATTTAAGCGTGATGAGCGTATCTTGCGCTTTCTGTCCGTTTCGCTTGATAAGCACGCTGTTGCTTACAACGAAAAGAAGCGCCTGAATAAAAAAGCCGCTGCAATTGCTGCTACTGAACCCAATACAGAAGCCTGATAGGTCTAATTTTTAATTCATTGAACGATGGCAAATCAATCAAATTCAGAAATAAAATACTTGACACCAATTGCGGTTGATGTTAAGAAGAAAAAATACTGCCGTTTCAAAAAGAGCGGTATCAAGTATATTGATTACAAAGACGCTGACTTCCTGATGAAGTTCGTGAACGAGCAGGGTAAAATCTTACCACGTCGTATCACTGGTACATCAACCAAATTCCAGCGCAAGGTTGCGCAGGCGGTAAAAAGGGCCCGTCATATAGCCCTGATGCCATATGTGGCTGACTTGTTAAAATAAGGAGGAAAAGCGATGGACGTAATTCTTAAAACAGATATTCCCAGCCTTGGTTATGCTACCGACATTGTAAAGGTACGCGATGGCTACGCACGCAACTACCTGATTCCAAAAGGTTTTGCTATTATGGCTACCGAGTCTAACCGTAAAATGAATGCCGAAACACTGAAACAGAAAGCATTTAAAGAAGATAAAGTTCGCAACGAAGCCGAGGCTATGGTTAAACTCCTCGAAAATGTTACCGTTAAAATCGGTGCTAAAGTTGCTTCTACCGGCAAGATTTTCGGTTCAGTTAACTCACTGCAGATTGCTGAAGCACTAAAAGCACAGTTTAACTACGATGTTGATCGTAAAAAAATTCATGTTGACGGCGAATCAGTTAAAGAAGTGGGCGAATACAAAGCCAAAGTAATGCTGCACAAAGGTGTTAGTGTTATGGTTAACTTTGAAGTTTTTGCTGAATAGTACCTGCAAAACCTGATTTTTTAGTAATTTAATCCCGGCTAAATGCCGGGATTTTTATTCTGACCCATGCTATCGAAGAATCAACTTAAACTAATTAAGTCGCTCCGTCTGCAAAAATACAGACAGGAGGAAATCCTGTTTGTTGCTGAAGGTGTCAAGCTGGTAGATGAGTTGCTGAAAAGTGATTTTGGGATACAGCAGATATTTGCGACCAGTGAATGGATCGCAGCGGGTCACCTGCCGCAGAATCGTTACCTGGTTGAAATAGTTGAAATAACTCAGGCTGAACTGGAGCGGATAAGCGTGCTCAGCACTCCTAATCAAGTGCTTGCCCTTGCTCAGATTCCGCCCTCTATTAAGCTGCCTGAAATAAAAGGTGAATGGGTTCTGGCCCTGGATCAGATCAGGGACCCGGGAAACCTTGGAACCATCATCCGGACAGCTGATTGGTTTGGAATTGACAGAATTGTTGCTGCCAATAACAGCGTTGATGTCTGGAATCCTAAAGTGGTTCAGGCTAGTATGGGTTCTGTTTTCAGGATGCAGGTACATTATGCTGATTTAGAGCTATTCCTTGCTGAAAATTATAAGGAAGTTGCCGTTTATGGAACTTTACTCGAAGGGATTTCTCTTCCGGATATTAAGTTAAAGCCTGGCGGGATTGTAGTAATAGGAAACGAATCGCATGGAATCTCGGATAAGTTGATTCCATATATAAGCAGTAAGATTACAATTCCTGCTGCCGGTTCTGCTGAATCGGGTCATGCTGAATCGCTGAATGCCTCCATTGCCACAGCTATCATCTGCTATGAAATACGTCGCCAATATCCCGGATAATTTATAGCGGGTTTATTTTTCGGAAATGCAACATTAGCGCGCAACCAATGTTATAGGAATAAGGATTACAATTACAACAACCAACTAAAGCTGACGGCTTTTACTTTGATAACAGATTTCAAATTTTCAACAATGGCACTAAAAGTTTTATTACTGGCAATAATTATCATCGGCCTATCTATTGCCGGTATCGCGATAAAAATGTTTGTAAAAAAAGGAGGCGAATTCCGTAAATCATGCGGAAGTGTTGATCCTACAACCGGCGCCAAAATTGGCTGCACCTGCAGTTCAGAAGGTGAACCCAAGGGGAGTTGTCACAATCCTGCAAATTAATCAGGATTACTTGCTTTTAGGTTCGGTTTCAATCAGTTTTTCAATGCCTTTGCTGGCCCAATTCACCAATCTGCCCGTTGAATCGGTATAGATGATGTATGCTTCCATGTCAGGGTTTTGGTCGAGAAACAGTTTTGTTTTTTCCAACCCCATCACCATAAATGCTGTTGCGTAAGCATCAGCAGTAATGCAATCATTGGCCAGGACAGATACGCTCAATACCCTGTGGTTAACAGGAAATCCTGTTTTGGGATCAATGGTGTGTGAATATTTCACACCGTCTTTAATGAAAAAACGGCGGTAATTGCCCGAAGTGGCCAGTGCTTTATCACGCAGATTTACCACAGCATTCAATTCGCGTGGATCATCGGCATTTTCTGTAGGCTGCTCTATTCCGACTTTCCAGTTGATGTTTCCCGGTTTTGTGCCTTTGGCAAGGACTTCGCCGCCAACATCTATCAGGTAGTTGTCTATTCCTTTCGACTCGAGCATTTTGCCAATAAGATCAGCTGAATATCCCTGGGCAATGGCATTAAAATCCATCATAATTCCAGGGTTGTTCTTTATGAGTTTGCCATTTTCAAGTTTCACATTCCGGTAATTCACCAATGGCAAAATGCTGTCAACCTGTGTTGTATCAAGCTTCATTGGATCGGTAAAGCCAAATCCCCAGGCATTAATCAGCGGCATAACGGTAATGTCGAAAGCCCCATCGGTCTTTTCAGATACTTCTTCCGCTTTGTGGAAGATGGTGATAAATGCATCATCGGCTACAACCGATGGATCATTGTTGTTAAAGCGAGAAATCACAGATTCTTTCAGATAGACCGAAGCTGAAATATCGAATGCTTTGAACAGACTGTCAATTTCGCTTTGATAATCAGATTCATGTGTGTCGTAGTAGGTAATTGCATAATAGGTGCCTTGCGCAAGTCCGTTAATTTTTACCTCTTTTTGGTTGTTCAGCGTGTTGCAGGAGGTTGCCAGAAAAGCGATGACTAATAAACGGAGGATGGGATGTCTCATATTGTAGATTACGTAATGTTAAAACAGTGCTAATTTAGTTATTATTCGGATTGGCTGTAAAGCAAAAAACCGCCCGTATGTAACGGACGGTTTTTCTTAAATGTGTTGCTGGAGTTTATCCGCCAAAATCGTCGAAGGCAATATTCTCTTTTGGAACGCCCAGGTTGTCGAGCATTGTAAATACTGCCGAATTCATCATTGGAGGGCCGCAGAGGTAAAATTCAATCTCTTCCGGCTCGGGATGTTTGCTCAGGTAATTATCGAGTACCACCTGATGGATAAATCCGGTGTACCCCGTCCAGTTATCTTCTGGCATTGGTTCCGACAGAGCCAGGTTGAATTTGAAGTTAGGAAAATCTTTCTCAATTGCATGAAACTCATCATCGTAGAAAACTTCGCGCAGAGAGCGGGCTCCGTACCAATAGGTAACTTTACGGTCGGTTTTTTCGGTGTGGAACATGTGAAAGATCTGAGAGCGCAGCGGTGCCATGCCGGCTCCACCGCCAATATAAAGCATCTCTTTGTTGCTGTGTTTGATATGGAATTCACCGTAAGGCCCTGAAACCATGACTTTATCGCCCGGCTTGCGTGAGAAAATGTATGATGAACAGATTCCCGGGTTAACCTTCATAAACTGGTTTTTGGCTCTGTCCCATGGTGGCGTTGCAATGCGAATGTTGAGCATTACAATATTGCCTTCTGCCGGGTGGTTGGCCATTGAATATGCTCTGAAGATAGGTTCGGGGTTCTTCATCTTGAGGTCCCATATCTTCAGCTTGTCATAATCTTCTCGGAATTTATCTTCAATAACGATGTCTTTAAAATCAACCTCGCATTTTGGTACATCAATCTGGATGTAACCACCCGACTGGAAATCGAGTGTTTCGCCTTCGGGAAGTTTCACCACAAACTCTTTGATAAAGGTAGCGACATTGCGGTTGCTCACCACTTCGCATTCCCATTTTTTGATGCCAAAGATTTCCTTTGGGATGCCGATATTCAGGTCGCCGCGAACTTTAACCTGACAGCCCAACCTCCATTGGTTTTGTTGCTCCTTACGGGTAAAGTATCCTTTTTCTGTTGGCAGGATATCGCCGGCTCCTTCAAAAACCTGGCATTTACACATGGCACAGGTTCCTCCGCCACCGCATGCCGATGGCAGAAATATCTTCTGGTTTGCCAATGTGCTCAGCAGGGATGATCCCGGGTCTGCTTCCAGCACCTTGTCATCGTTAATTGTAATTTTAACTTTTCCCGGAGGGGTAAGTTTTGCACGTACATAAAGGAGCACGCCAACCAATAACAGAATTATGGTTAAGAACACCACGATGCTGATCAGTATAATCATTCCGGTTCCCATATCAGTATGTTTCTCTTTGTTAGTTTAAAAATCAGATTTGAAGCTTTAGAGCTTAATGCCCATAAAACTCATAAAAGCAATACCCATTAACCCGGTAATAATAAATGTAATGCCCAATCCACGGAGCGGTTTGGGTACATTGGAATACCGGATTTTTTCTCGGATGGCAGCTATGGCTACAATGGCCAGGAACCAGCCCAATCCACTGCCCAATCCAAACGAGGTTGCTTCCGCGATTGACTCATATTCGCGTTCCTGCATAAACAGCGATCCGCCCAGAATTGCGCAGTTAACAGCTATCAAGGGCAGGAATATTCCTAGAGAAGCGTAAAGGGTAGGGGAGAACTTTTCGATGACCATTTCGACAAGCTGTACCATGGATGCAATTACTGCAATAAACATGATAAAACTAAGGAAACTGAGGTCAACACTGGCAAATTCAGATCCCAGCCAGGTTAAGGCTCCTTTGCGAAGTAGGTAATTGTTTATAAGGTAGTCAACCGGAACGGTGATTCCGAGTACAAAGATTACAGCAACTCCCAGCCCTACTGATGTTTTTACGGTTTTTGATACTGCCAGGTATGAACACATACCCAGGAAGTAGGCAAAAATCATATTGTCAATAAAGATGGATTTGACGAAAATATTTATCAGATTTTCCATTTCTTTCAGCGTAATAATGATTGACTAGTTTTCTTCCTGAAGTTCAGGATTTCTTGATCTCTGCACCCAGATAATGATTCCAACAACAACCAAGGCCATTGGAGGAAGGATCATCATGCCATTGTTGACATAACCCATGTCATAGAATGCTTTCGGCATTACATGGAATCCCCAGATGGTGCCAGAGCCAAGTAATTCGCGGAAAAAGGCTACTATTATCAGGATAATTCCATAACCAAGACCATTGCCAATTCCATCCACAAATGAATCCCAGGGCTTATTGGCCATAGCGAAAGCTTCGAGGCGGCCCATAATGATACAGTTGGTAATAATCAGGCCGACGAAAACCGACAATTGCTTGCTAACATCGTAAACATAGGCTTTAAGTACCTGATCAACCAGAATAACAAGGGCTGCAATTACCACAAGTTGAACAATAATCCTGATCCGTGGTGGAATGGTGTTGCGCAGCAGTGAGATAAGCAGATTCGACATGGCAGTAACTACCATTACCGAAACGGCCATAACAAAGGCTGGCTCGAGTTTTACAGTAACTGCAAGGGCTGAGCAGATACCAAGCACCTGCACAGTAATTGGGTTGTCTTTATTGAGTGGCCCTATCAGCAGCTTTTTGGTTTTGGCCGAGAACATGGGTTCCCTTTCGGTTTTTTCAGAACTCATATAGCTTTTTGATTTTTAATATACGTTACATAATTTTCGAGGCAGTTCTTCAGCATGGAAGAAACACCATTACTGGTAATTGTGCCTCCTGAGATGGCATCAACCCCATGAACCGGATCGAGGTTTGAATTGGCTACACCGCCTTTTACCACAGTTATTGAAACAAAATTGCCGTCCGAATCGAAAATAGCTTTGCCCGGGAACTGAGATTCAAATATCGGTGTAGAAATCTCGGCGCCCAGACCGGGGGTTTCGGTTTTGTGTCCGAAAGTTACCCCTTCAACTGTGTTGAGATCACTTTTCAGTGCCATATTACCCCAAACCGGCCCCCAAAGGCCAACACCGTAAAGTGGGATTATGTACAACTGCTGATCGCCTTTCTGGCAGACAAACAGCGGGAAAACCGGTTCTTTTTTGCCTTTACCTGATTTTAGTTCCTGCTTGGCTTTAAGCTCTCCTTTAACATCAAGTTCAAAAGCCCGCTGATTGCCTTTTTCGAATTTTCCGTTTGAATAAATGCTTAACTCTTCTCCGGCGCTGTTTATCACGATCTCTTTCACGATGTGAGAGCCATAAAGTTCTTCTGCATTGGCGGTGGTTGATGTAATATTGGCCGATTGAAGAATATCCTGGATTTTCTCAATCTTGACATTCCTTTCCTGCGCGGGTTGAAGCAGAATGGCGGCAGCCGAAAGCAGAGCAGCTACCAGGACAACCATGATAGATGCATATCTGAAAATATAGCCGTTACTATACATAAATTCTTGTTTTTGTTTTTGTTAAATCAATGTCGCTTGTATGTCAGGCTTTGACCGGTTTTGGCAAACGTTTAAGCCTTCGCTTGATATTGCCTTCAACCACGTAATGGTCGATGAGCGGAGCAAATACGTTGAGCAACAGAATAGCAAGCATCATTCCTTCAGGGTAAGCAGGGTTAAGTACCCTGATCAGCACTGCCATTACCCCGATCAGAAATCCGTAGATAATTTTCCCTTTCGCTGTCTGAGAGGCAGTAACCGGATCGGTTGCCATAAATACGGCTCCAAAAGCAAACCCTCCCATTACCAGGTGGTAATAGAACGGTACTTCCATAAAAGCATTTACAGCAAAAACATTGAGCAGTCCGCCCATAAACAATCCGCCTAACGCAACAGAAACCATAATGCGGAGGCTTCCAACACCAGTAAAGGCAAGGATCACAGCACCAATAAGTATCGCTAGAGTGGAAGTTTCGCCGATTGATCCGGGGATAAATCCTAAGAACATGTCGCTGAGTGAGTGCGAGAAATGAACCGCTCCGGATCCAACACCGGCAGCTGCTTCGGCAAGAGGAGTAGCTCCTGAGAATGCATCGGCTTTTTCAGCGATCCAAACCTTATCGCCCGACATTTGTGCAGGATAAGCAAAAAACAGAAATGCACGTGCTGTGAGTGCTGGGTTCAGGATATTCATTCCGGTGCCACCGAAAACTTCTTTACCAATAACTACGGCAAAAGCAGTGGCAACAGCAACCATCCATAACGGTACATCGGGAGGCATCACCAATGGAATCAACATACCTGATACAAGGAAACCTTCATTTACTTCATGTCCCCTGATTTGGGCAAAGATAAACTCGATGGCGAGACCGGTAATATAGGATACAACTATGATTGGCACAATTTTTACGGCACCAAACAGCACCTTATCCCAGAATGCAGCAGCTTCCCCAAGTGATAAAAAGTGTTGATGTCCGGCATTCCAGATTCCAAACAACAGTGCCGGTATCATGGCAATAACGACTACACTCATCGTCCGTTTCATGTCTATACTGTCACGGATATGACTGCCACGGCTGGTTGATTTATCGGGAACAAAAAGGAAGGTTTCAAAAGCTTCAAATGTGGAGTGAAGCTTCTCGAACTTTCCGCCCTTCTGGAATTGAGGTTTGATTTTGTCCAGGTATGTTCTGAGCGATTTCATTCAGTATCGGTTATTTTCTGATTATATTTTGTTTTTCTTTTAGATCAGGTGCGTGCTTAGCTCATCTCTTTGCGCATGAGTTCGAGCCCGTTGCGGACAATAGTCTGGATTTCCGTTTTAGAGGTGTCAATAAACTCGCAGAGCGCCAGGTCTTCCGGTTCTATTTCGTAGATGCCAAGATTTTCCATCTCATCAATGTCTTCGATCAAAATTGATTTGATCAACTGTAGCGGATAGATATCCATTGGAAGCACTTTCTCAAACTGACCAGTCATCACATAAGCCCTTTCGCCGCCATGAAGGTTGGTGTCAACTTTATATTGTTTACCAGGGGTGAGCCATGAGAAAAATGATCTTGAGAAACTAAGTTTTCCAAGTCCTGGAAGTGCCCATCCTAAGAACTCGTGATAGTTGCCCTCGGGGATAACGGTCAGTAGTGAATCGTAGAATCCCATGTAATTATTGTGCATGATCTGAACCCCGGTAAGGACATTGCCCGAAATATATCGCAACAAACCTTCGTTAACATTGCCTTCAACCATCTGGCTGATGCAGCTTCCGCGACGGGTTCTCACATAATTGGATTTAATAATTTCTGACCCGGCAAGTGCTATTATAACTTCAGAATCGTAAACTCCCTGCCTGAATAGGTTGCCGATGGTAATTACATCCTGAACCCCGGCAAACCAAACTACCTCTCCTTTATTTATTGGGTTGATGTGATGAATCTGAACGCCAACATTTCCGGCCGGATGCGGACCTTTGAAAGTAGTTAATTCAACGTTGCGGCATTCGAGAAATTCTTTTGCTGTGGTTGTATTGCTTACATTCAGGTGAACCTTGCCATTGGTGAGTTTCGCCAGCGCATCAATACCGGCCTGAAACTCATCGCCTTTTCGCCTGACAATAAAATCGTAATCGGGAGCCAGTGGCGCTGAGTCAAAAGCAGAAATATGAATTGCTTTTGGCGTTTGATCGGGATTGGCAATGGTGCCATAGGGCCGTTGTCTGATGAGTGACCAGAGTCCGCTGATTAGCAGTTTTTCAGTAATTTCAGTTTTCGATAACTTTGCCGGATCGGCTGCGCCAAAATCAATCTGCTCGTTTTTGTCATCCGATTCAATCCTGACTTCGAGCAATACCCTCTTGTCGCCACGTTTTATCTCAGTAACTTTCCCGCTTACAGGTGAAGGAAAACTGATGTTTTCACGAAATTTATCAATAAAGAGCGGAGAACCGATTTTAACTGTATCTCCTTCTTTTACCTGCATTCGTGGAAAAACCCCGATGAAGTCGGGCGGCTTAACCGCGAATTGTTGTGACTTAATTTCTTTGATGACCTTATCGGCCTCTCCCTTAAGCCTGATATTCAGTCCCTTTTTAAGTGTGATTGTCCTGGGCATAGTAAATGTAATTTCTGAACAGCAATGCGTGGTGCAGTAATTAATAAGCTATATATTTATATGATTGAATAAATACAAGCACAACAAAACTGCAAAACCTTGGCAAAATTAACAATTTATTGAGTTTTTCGGAGTTAGTTTAACAATAAACTTTCAAGGGTTTAGCGAATTGTTAATTTTAATGTATTCACAGGCATTAAGTTGAACAAGTTCTTTTATCATGCAAGTTCAAGGTGCATACAAGCTTTTTAATTCAGGTTTAGCTTGTGTAAAACCCGAATTTTCTTCATTTTGGCGTGATTTGTTGTGCAATGTACCTGTGAGAAAGCTTTCAATTGTTAATTTTGTAAAAAGTCAAGCCAATAACAAGCATATGGGATCTATTGTTCATCAATTCACAATGAAGGCTTATATTTTTCTGTTCTTCTGTTTTAGCACATTTGCCACGTCCGCGCAGAAAGACATTAAAAAACGATCAGACAGGGATGGGGCTTTTGTGAAAAAAGAGCAGAAAAAGCTCAGATCCGACGATTATTATGATCCTGATTTTATCCGCTACAGCGATTATATTTACAAAAATTCTATCACCACGGTGCTTTTTCACCGCGATGGCTGGGAACTTACGCCACCAGTGATCACTTTTGGAACCGATGAAAAACTGCTGCTCTCCTTTGATGAACTTGATGGAAACTATACTACTTATCAATATACTGTTCTTCATTGCGATGCCGAATGGAATCCTACCGACCTTTGGCAGAATGAATATATTGAAGGCTTCACCGATGGATACATCCAGGATTACATCTTCTCTTTTAATACCCTTCAGGCTTTTATTAACTACAGCCTGGTTATACCGAACGATAATTTTAAATTTACCCTTTCGGGAAACTACCTGCTGAAGGTTTACCCTGATGGTCAGCCGGATAATCCAATTCTTACCCGGCGGTTTATGGTGGTGGAGCCCAATATTAATGTTGAAGCCATTGTTAAGCCGGCCAGCATTATTAATCAGCGTTTTACTCATCAGGAAGTGCAATTTTCATTGTTTATTTCATCCTATCCGGTAAACGAACCCATGCGCGACCTTAAGGTTGTTGTATTGCAAAATTACCGCTGGGATAATGCATTGTGGGGGCTTAAGCCAATGATGATCCGTGGAAAAGAACTTGATTACCGTTACACAGATGGCACCAATACTTTTGAGGCCGGGAATGAATTCAGGTATTTCGATATAAAAAGCCTGCGCTATAATTCGGAGCGTGTCGGAACCATTGAAAGACGCAACGATGGTTATCATGTGCAATTGCTTCCCGATAAGGTAAGGGCGCGTGCTCCTTATATTACCTACGAAGATATCAGCGGGCAGCGTTTAATTAAAACCGAAGACGCCAACAATGCGACCACTGAATCGGAATATGTGTGGGTTGATTTTTTTCTGCCTTACGAAGCTCCGCTTACCGGTGGCGGGGTGTATATAATAGGTGCACTTACCGACTGGCAGTTTTATGCTCCGGGTAATAGCCCTGAAATGGCCGCCGGAAATGGCAGAATGGAATATAACTTCGCCCGGCAGGGTTATGAGGCAAGGCTTTACCTGAAACAGGGCTACTATAATTATATGTATGCATACCTGCCCGATGGAACCGAAAAGGCAGAAACCGCCATGATTGAGGGAAACCGCTACGAAACAAAAAATACCTATTCTATTCTTGTTTACTACCGGGAGCCCGGTTCTCGTTATGATAGGTTGATTGCAGTAAAAGTGGTAGGGAATTAGAATAATTAATAGCTAACAGCTAATAGCGAATAATTAGTTTTTGCTCTCAACGTGAGTTTAAGGGTGAAGTCAAACCAGATCGAAGAGCGGAATTTCCCAATTTATATAGAATGGTTCTAAAGTGAGCCAAAAGTTAAGCCTGTCGATTGGTATCCCATATTTTAAAATATATTTGTTCTTTACTTAGTGCAGGCTATTTTTGTACAATATGCTTATTTAATGCAATGCCAATCGGAATCGGAATTAATAAATTGATCTAACATTTATTATATGCGGATAGTTAATGTTTCCTGTTCAATCCGTCGGAAGTCAGTACCTGGATATTCCCATTCAATTTGTTCGCATTGTTTCTTTGTATTGCTGATTATGCTATTGTCTGTTCATCAGCTTTTTGGGCAAACGAACCCAGCTTATACGATTTACCGTAACACATATTCAGTTACAAATCCCGCGTCGACCGCTTTGTTTTACAAACACTATGCTTCTTTCTGCGGATTTAAAAGAGGAAGTACATCTTATGATCTTACAATGGGAAGTCTGCTTTACGAATATAAACTTGATAAAATTTCGAGCGGATTAGGAGTGATTCTGGGTCACTATAACTATTTTGACATCATTTTAAAAAATTCTTTTGCTATCAATTATGCTTATCATTTAGATTTAGGCGAAGAAGGTTGTTTTAGTGCAGGAGTATCATTGGGTAATATACATTCTCATATTAATATTGAGTCTCTTATTTTTGAAGATCAATTGCCTGATGGTAGCATAAGTGCCTTTCCGAGCATGAAGTCGGATGAATCAAAGCTTTTTGCAAATTTTGGATTTATATACAGCTTCAAAAATCTTCTGGTTGGGATCAGTGTCGCTGAAAGATATCTTCAACCGATAAAGGAAGGAAGTTATTTTCGCGAAGACCAATGGGCAATTAACATGACGGCATCTTACGATTTCAATATCAACAATAATCTGATTATTACACCCCGAATTTTTGCCCTGAGGTACGCTGAAAGAGATGACAGGATAGATTATAGTTTGTTGATAAATTTGCATAAGCGTTATTGGGCCGGTTTTACATACAGCGACGAATCTACTTTAGCATTGCAGCTTGGATTAGATATTAATGGCAGGTACAGAATAGGATATGCAAGAAAAATACATACTGATCCCAGTGCTGCATATTTTCTTAATACACACGAAATTGCTGCTGCTGTGATGATTAAGTAAAGTTTCATCTACCAGCTTAAGGCAATTTTAATTTTGATTAATTGAAAGATCTGGCGAAATCTATCTCACTATTGGATTGTGTAACTGATGATGCTGACAAAAAAATAATACATCAAAGGCCAGCTTATGAATTTATCCTTTTTGCGCAATATGCTGTTTCAGTTGTTATTCCTGCTTTTTTCTGTCAGCCTGCCGGCACAGGATGCCAATAAGAGACTAAGCGACCTAAAAACACTTTTCCCTGACGAGGATATGGTGGTGCTAAACTCAACTGTTGATTATAGTTTCAACATTCAATCGTCGGAACCTTTGGTTGCCGAACAAAAATCAAGTGCCTGTTTTATGGCCCTTAAATCAAATGCTGTGGCAGTTTATCCACAGTTTTATGATGCCTATTCTCAAATTGTCAAATCGAAATTTGTCGGCTCTTCGCTTTACAAAGCGAATGGCGTTCAGCGATGTGGCGATTTTGAAAGGGACAATGTGTTTTACCACGATGCCAAGGTATGTGAGTATCTGATGAAAATTGAACAACCCGGAGATTCACTTACACTGCGGACAACCAAAGTCTACAACGATCTGAGATATTTTACCCATATTCCGCTTCATTCTTCCTTTTCAGCAAAAAGGATAGATATAAGCATCAGCATACCCGATTTTGTTCAGCTTGAACTTGTTGAGATGAATTTCGAAAATTTCAACATCACGAAAAGTGAACGAATGGATGAAAAAGAAGGAGTCAGGTATATCAATTATACTGTGAAGGATATGCCTTCAGGAAGTTTGGTTGACGACGATCCTGACTATAACTGCACCTTCCCGCATCTGCTGGTACTTGTGCGCAGTTATGAAAAGGAAGGCAAAGCGTTTAAGCTGATCGAAAGTATGGATGATTTGCAAAAGTGGTACCTTACGATGATTGGTGACACAGCCATTTCGCCCGGATTAAAGGCCTTTACCGATAAACTTGCAGCCGGGGCAACAAGCGATGAGCAAAAAATCAAATCGGTTTACTACTGGGTACAGGATAAGATAAGGTATATAGCTTTTGAGAACGGGCTTGCCGCTTACAAACCCGACTCGCCCGATAAGGTCTTCCGGAATAAGTACGGTGACTGCAAGGGAATGTCGAACCTTGTGAAGGGAATGCTCAGGTACCTTGGTTTCGATGCACGCATTTGTTGGGTTTATTCGGGCAATTACTGTTATCCTGAAGGAGTGGCTTCAATAGGCATTCATAACCATGTAATCTGCGCGGTTAAAACAGATACAGGATTTATCTACCTCGACCCTACCATGAATTACCTGCCACTGCATGAAATACCGTTGAGCATTCAGGGCAAGGATTGTATGATTGAAAACGGTGATAATTGCTTGTTTGAGAAGATTCCCCCGGTTACTTTCGAATCTGGTCTTTACAGGGAAAGTTCTACGGTAGAACTCGATGGTGATCGTTTGCTGATGAATGGTAAAATTGAGCTCGCCGGATCGCCCAGGCAATCTTTTCAATATTTTATGAACCACACAAGCTCTGATAAAAAGGAAGACCTGCTTAATTATCTGGTAAAAGGTGCAAGCAATAATTTTACAATACAGGAGATTAAAAATCCGGCTATTGATACCATTGCAAACAATTTTGTGGCTGATTATAAGATGACAATTTCCAATGCAGTGATTGATGCTGGGGATGAATTGCTGCTAAACCTCGATTTTAATAACAATCTGCGGGGCTCTGTAATTGATTCAGCCAGATTGTTCCCTTATGATCCGGGAGGTATGATGCTTTATGTTGATCAAATTGATTTCGAAGTTCCTGATTATTTGTTGGTAAAGCATTTGCCCGAACCTGTTTCCGTTTTGGAACCTGGTTTTGAGATAGCAGCTGCTTATGCCCTTGAGGGTTCATTGCTCAAATACAGAAAACGCCTGGCTATTAAAAAAGATTTCCTCACAAAAAGTGAATTTGCAGCCTGGAACAAAGCCATTGAACAACTATCGGGCTTTTATAACGATTTGATTATCCTGAAAAAGAAATAGCACCACTATGAAAAACTTCCGACTATTTTTTACACTGGTTTTATGCTTTCAATCCATTTTTTTGTTTGGCCAACGCTCCGACGACTGGGTTACGGAGCGGATGTGGGGAAAGGAAATGGCCGGTTTCGACAACAGCCAGTTTCCTGATAAGTGGAAAGGCGAAGCTGCTGTTATCCTTGCCAGGGATGTGGTTTACGAGTATAAAAAGCAGGCGATGTCAAACAGGGTGAATAACGACTACTATTTCAGGCAGCGTGTATTATTGCTCGATAAATCCGCTGTGAAGGATTTTTCCGAGTTTTCATTCCGGGAACTGGGATATACTTCCGGCTCCCGCGATGGGATATTTATGGGTATTAAAGTGGTTAAACCCGATGGCACTGAAAAGGAAATAAACATTGACGATGCAGTGCAGATGCAGAAATTCAGGGATGGCAAAGAGAACCGCCAACTTAACAGTACTTATAACAAACTGGCAATTGACGATCTTGAGACAGGTGATATAATTGATTATTACATAGTTAGCAATAAGGCTTCGGTGCCAAATTCCAGCACTACATTCAGTTCAGTATTCGATCCGGCTTTTATCGTGTTGTCGAGTTCATATCCAATCGTTAAAGGAAAAATTGGTTTTCTGGCCGAACGCAACTGTTATATCAATGTTGCAGTTTCAAATGGCGCTCCCGAACCGGTCAGAAACGAGAAAGACGGCAAAGACTATTACGAAATTAATTATGGCGATCTCGAAAGAATTAATACAGAACTCTGGACAGCACCCTTGAAACAGGAGCCAACGGTCAAGTTTCAGGTTATGATAGTGCCAAAGATGGCTTTAAAAGATGAGAAGCATTTCCTCGGAGAGCAGGGTATTCCGAAAACATCAGCAACCGATGAGGATTATAAACAACTATTTGTAAAACTGACTAAGCTAGATGATCATGCATCACGCTTGTATCGTGTGGGACAGAAATTTTTGAAAAAGAAACGTATCCGCGAAGACAAGGAAAGCCTGGTTAGCGACCTGTATTATTTTTACAGGAACTATCTTCATTTCAACTTTTACATGTATTTCTACAATTGGTATCCATACTCCAGCCAGTTTGATGCGTTTGACTTTGTTCAGGCATTTTCGGAAAACCTGAAAGATCAGAAAATAGATCATGAGGTTTTTCTGGGGGTTGATCTTGAGATGGGGAGTATTGACAAGGCTTTGTTGTTGAGCGAACTGAGTCCGGGGATTATTTTAAAACAGGACGGTAATCCCCTGTATATCACCTATCCCTATGAAAGTTCAGTTTTTGGTGAAACAGAATTTCAGCTCGAAGGAACCACAATCAGAAAAGTTCCCATTCGTAAGGATAAGAAAATGATTTCAATAGATTACGATACCATTCCGTTGAGCAATAGTAGTTTCAGTCGNNTTGTTGCAAATGGTTGTCACAAAGATCAGTTTGAGGAAATGCTGATTACGCCAGATGCGCTATTTGCAAATGAATTTGCCCTTGTTGATAGCTTAAAAGAGCTAGATTACACAGAGAAAATGGCAAAAACTGAAACATTTATCGAAATAGAAAAGATAAAGGAAAAGAGTGCAGAGAAAAGAAAATCTATGCTGACGGATTGGTTAAAAGCCAGCCATATGATCAGTAACCTTGAGCTTGATGCGCATTGGCTTAAGAAGCTTGGCCGATCAGATGCTGATAGAGAAATAACATTTGATTGTGCATTTCATACAGCCGATCTGGTTAAAGCAGGAGGTAGTTACCTTGTGATTGAGTTGGGAAAATTAGTCGGTAAGAATATTGATCTGGACGAAAAGGAAAAAATCCGTAGTCTGGATGTTTATATGCCTTGCCCGCGCTCCTATGGCTGGAATATTGAAATCGAAATTCCTGATGGCTATGCTCCCTCTGGTCTTGATGTTTTCACCCGTTCGGTAGAGAATGAAACGGGAGGATTTAAAAGCAGCGCATTTATTACCGACAATAAAGTGGTTCTAACTGCAAGTAAGTATTATAATAGCAATTACGAACCGCTGGAGCACTGGCCCGCACTGCTTCAGGTATTGGATGCTGCGAATGATCTGGTGCAACAGAAGCTGGTTTTTAAAAAGTTGTAGTTTTTTATATCTATTTTGATCAATACCCGAATTAAACAATAAGGTCGTTTTTTAGGTTAAATGTTTTGTAAAACAATTACAAAACATCACAGACATATAACCATGGCAACCATAAATCCTTATCTTAATTTTGATGGGAATGCTGAAGCGGCATTCAACTTCTACAAATCTGTATTCGGAGGTGAATTCATCACCTTTCAATTATTGAAAAATGCACCTGACGGGGATAATCTATCAGTCGAAGAACAAAACCGGGTAATGCATGTCTCGCTGCCAATAAGTGAAGGCTTTGTGCTGATGGGCAGCGATATTGTGCCTTCGATGGGGCACAAGCTCATCAAAGGCAACAACTCTTATATTTCCCTGAATACGAAAACCAAAGAAGAAACTGAGCGTTTGTTTAATGCACTATCGGAGGGTGGAACAATCCAGATGCCACTTGCCATGACATTCTGGGGTTCGTATTTTGGCATGTTTGCTGATAAATTCGGCACCCAATGGATGGTTAGCCAGCAGCACGATAAGCAGGGATAAGTAGCTTATCCTGAAGAAGCAATCAGAAATATTGTGCGATTAATCAGCAGGTTCCAGAATGTATTCCAGTTTTTCTTGAAGTGTTTTCAAATCGCTTTGGAAAACGTGGCTTTCCCTTTCACTGATTTTGCCTAATGATTCCACTATTTGATGGTAATAGGTTATGCCATTTTTCAGGTTGGACTGAAACGCGCTGAAATACTCGTGCTGTTTTGCTGTAATTACCGGAAGAGCCTCTTTAATCCTGTTTTCGAGGTACTCGATATACATTTTCAACTCATTGATAAACATATTCGGGCGATCTTTCCGCTGTATCAGGTTGATTCTGCCATAAATATGGTCTGCCATTTCGCGTAGGCTTGCTTTTTGCGAGAACCAGGCAAGGTTTGGGCCCGGGCAAACCGAAACACCTTCGCCTTCGACAGTGGTTTCAATATTGTTCACAAGCAGGGCGGAAGTGCCAAGCCCAACACAGATACAGGATTTATCTGTGATGTTTTTGTATTCTTTCTGATATTCATCCTGTGGGAGTAGTTTTGCATCAAGTTCTTTGATTTTTAACCGTTGAAATTGCCTCGAAGCTGTGCAGATTGCTTTTTCGGTTAATTCTTTGTTGAGCGATGCATAACGTTTACTGCAGGCGCTACCAGGTCTTCCGGTCGCGATCAGGATTTCTTTTTCGATGTCTTTGGTATTGCCCTTCAGGCTATTGAAAGGAACACCCAGGGGGGATATGTTACTGAGATAAAGGTCATCTTCTTTAGCATCCATCAGCAATTGCAGTGTTTGCTCATCAACATTGGCGACTTCAGGCACCAGCAAAAAGGGACTTCCCCAGCCAACGGAATCGAGGGCATAGTAATCGAGCAGGAACTGATGTTCATTTGCAGTGCCGACTCCACCTTGTGCTGTAATTTTCATTGCGGGGCTTTGGTTAGGACAGGGGCGGCCTTTGCTTGACAATGCCTGGTTTAACAACTGGTATGCCTCATCCGTCAGTGACTGCCTGTTGTTTCTGAACTCTTCCAGGATAGGTCCCATCAGGAATCCTTGTGTGGCAAAAGCATGTCCGCCACAATTCAGACCCGATTCTACACGGTATTCCGAAACCCATAGGCCTTTCTTAGCCAGGAATTTTCCCTGGATCAGCGCTGAGCGATAATCACTGACTTTAAGTATAATTTTTTTGGCGATATATCCGTTTTCATCGGGGTAAAAGCCAGGAAACTCTTCCAGGTAACTGTATAGACGAGGGTTCATGCCGGCCGATAATACCAGCGATGAATGTACAGTGCTGTTGGCAAATCCCCTGAGGGCTGCATGGGCATCATTATGCTCAACCGGAAGCTGACCGTTTTCGTCATAATTTTCCCGGTCTAGCTTGGTCATTATGTTTACATCTATGCTTCCGGAAGGCAGGTGTGCATTCAGCCACTCTTTCACGCTTTTCATCGAATGCTCGTCGATAAACTGTTGAAACTTAAGTTTGAGTTCCGATTTATCGGGAAGCATTTCCATGTATTTCTCCAGTTCACTGCTCTTTTTTTGGAATGACTCCTTAAGCTCTTCAAACTTTTCCTTNNAAAGGGGCAACCCTTACCGGAGTGTCAATAGTGAACCCTATGCCCATTACGGGTATGTGAAATGTGTGAGCAATCATGCTTTGAAATTTAATATTTAATCCGGGAAACGAAAGGAATGCTGTATTACGCTATCTTCAACAGGAAACTGGAATGTAAAGAAAGGTGCAACAAACTTGAATTTTATCCCAATGAATTCAAATACAAAGGTAGGCAATTTATGAGTGTTAAATACAAGTCTTTAAGATGGTTGGACATATGTTGATTTCTGTATATAAGCAAATGAAATTCAGGCACTAAGTAAAATTCTGATCAAACAGGAATTGAATAAATGACCTTTGCATCTTATCAGTATTCTGCGGCTCAGGGTTTAAATTTCTATAAAACTGTCAGTCTGTACGTTATTGGTTTTTGGAATGGTGAACTATGAAAAAATCGTTAGAAATTCGTATCTTGCAAAACGCTCGTATTTCTGAATTTACTTAAAGAAACCACACTTTGAAAACTTTCTATCAGTAGATTCTTAATCTTTCTGAAAAGAACCAATAAAAACATCAACTTTAATGTCAAATGGAATTCAAATCATATACACTCAATAATTTCAGGGCAATCCCTCAGTTTGACCGATTTTCGGATGAAATTGTTCACAACATTGAAGTAGTAGGGAATGTGCTGCCTTTTAAGGTCAATAATTATGTTCTCGATGAACTGATTGACTGGGATGATTACGAAGATGATCCCATCTTCCACCTCACATTTCCGCAAAAAGAAATGTTATCTCCAGCGCATTACGATGAAATGGCAGGTGCATTGACAAATGTTTCTGATAAAAAGCTTCATCGCGAAGTCAGTAATAAAATAAGGAAGCAGTTGAATCCACATCCGGCCGGACAAAAAGATAAGAATGTGCCGGAAATAAATGGGGTAAAGCTTTGGGGCGTGCAACACAAATACAGGGAAACAGTGCTATTTTTCCCGAGCGCCGGGCAAACCTGCCACAGTTATTGTACATTCTGCTTTCGCTGGCCGCAATTTGTTGGTATGGATGATTTGAAATTCGCGATGAAAGAGACCGAACTGCTGGTTCAATATCTTGAGGAACATCAGGAGGCAACCGATTTACTTTTTACCGGCGGCGATCCTATGGTTATGAATTTCAAAGTCTTTGAAAAATACATAACACCATTCCTTTCTGCCAGAAACAAAACCAACATCCAGACCATCCGGATAGGAACAAAGGCCGTGAGTTACTGGCCGTATAAGTTCATCACAGACCCGGATGCAGATGATTTTTTACGCTTATTCGAAAAGATCGTTTCAAAAGGAATTAACCTTGCATTTATGGCGCATTTCAGCCATCCGAAAGAGCTTTACACCGATGCAGCAAAGGAGGCGATCAGAAGAATAAGAAATACCGGAGCTCAAATCAGGACACAATCACCGTTGCTGAAGCACATCAACGATTCGCCCGATATATGGTCTGAAATGTGGCGGGCTCAGGTTAACCTTAACTGCATACCTTATTATATGTTTATCGCCCGGAATACTGGTGCGCAACACTATTTTGCTGTTTCGTTGGTTGAAGCCTGGGAAATCTGGCGAAAAGCCTATCAGGATGTGAGTGGCGTTTGCCGTACTGTGCGAGGGCCCAGTATGTCGTGCACTCCTGGAAAAGTTCAGTTTTTGGGAGTGAGTGAAATAAACGGCAAAAAGGTATTTGTACTAAGGTTTATACAGGGCCGCAATCCCGATTGGGTGTCAAGGCCTTTCTTTGCTAAATATGATGAAAATGCTATCTGGATGAATACCCTAAAACCGGCATTCGGCAGGAAATTTTTCTTCGAGGAAGAAGAAGACAATATTTTCGGTGAAAAGTATTATGACAGCGAAACTGACAGGTATGAATAGTGATGAAGTTGTATTACAAATACTTAAAATAAAATTCATTACGCCAGTTTCTTAATTTTGAAAAGATTGGGTGTGCAAAACGATTTTTCCTGTAAGTTTGACATCCCAAAACCAGATTTCAGAGAATGGAAAATTTTATAGTATCGGCACGAAAATACCGGCCTGCATCCTTTGCTACGGTAGTCGGACAGGATTCTATTACCAACACGCTTAAAAATGCAATCCGCAACCAGCAGATAGCCCAGGCTTTTCTGTTTACCGGTCCGCGTGGGGTTGGTAAAACAACCTGTGCCCGTATAATGGCCAAAACCATCAATTGTGAAAATATTACACCCGAAGGTGAAGCTTGTAATACCTGTCCTTCATGCGTTTCGTTTACAAAATCCTCATCCTTCAATATTTACGAACTCGATGCTGCTTCAAATAATTCGGTTGACGATATCCGCAACCTGGTTGATCAGGTTCGCATCCCTCCGCAGATGGGTAAGTATAAAGTGTATATCATTGATGAGGTTCATATGCTTTCACAACAGGCCTTCAATGCTTTTTTGAAAACCCTCGAAGAGCCGCCGGCTTATGCCAAGTTTATCCTGGCTACGACCGAAAAGCATAAAATTATGCCCACTATCCTTTCGCGTTGTCAGATATTTGACTTCAGGCGGATTGGGGTTGAAGACATTGCCAATCATCTTGCCTATGTTGCTGAAAGTGAGAAAATTGAGGCCGAATCTGATGCCCTGCATGTAATAGCCCAAAAAGCCGATGGCGCTTTGCGCGATGCACTTTCAATGTTCGATCAGTTGGTTAGTTTTGCAGGTAATTCGCTCACATACAGGCAGGTAATTGAAAACCTGAACGTGCTCGATCACGACTATTATTTCAGGATAACTGATTTTATTCTTTCCGGAAATATAAGCAGTACGCTGCTTACACTGAACGAAATAATTGAGAATGGTTTTGAAGGCCAGCACTTTATTACCGGTCTGGCGCAACACTTGCGCGATCTGCTCATTAGTCAGGATAAAGAAACGGTTAAACTTCTCGAAACCAGTGTAAATATCAGGGCTTTGTACCTTCAGCAGGCTGGTAAATGCAAAACAGAATTCCTGTTAAAGGCACTTGATACCTGCAACGATTACGATATAAACTACCGCATAAGCAACAACAAACGGCTTCATCTTGAAATAGCCCTGATGCAATTGTGCCTGCTCTCGGATCCCGATGCCGGATCACAAATAAAAGCTGGTACCGTTCAGGAAACAGCGAAACCGAAACCTGCACCAGAAAAACCGGCGCCATCTCCTGCAAAGGAATTTATTCAGGAAACCAAACCTCCGGTGGTTGCCGAGCCTGAAATTCAAGCCATGTCACCTCTGGTTTCAGCACCTCAGCCGCCTGATCAAAAGCCTATTCAGGAGAAACCAACGACACAACCAACTGCAGCTGCAGTGCCTCAAGCCGCGAAACCGGTTTCAACTTCACCACAAAGTGCTTCTCCTCCGAGTTATACAGGGATGAACATTGCTAATCTGATGAATCCTGGATTAAAGAACCAGGTAAGTGAACCTGAATTAAAAGATGAAGTTGTTGAGGCTGGTATGCCTGAGCAGAGCGAAGTTTTTACCCAGGCTGATCTCGAAAATATCTGGCTTGAAATGGCCAATACTGTTGCCGCATCACTTCCAAACCTGCATACCACTTTAACCTGCAGGGTTCCAGTTTTGCTTGAGGATTACCGGATTGTGCTCACCGTTGACAATAAAATACAGGAAGGTGATATTTTTAACAACCGTCCTGAGATTACCAGATACTTACGGACAAAACTCCGGAATACTGCAATTGCAATAGAAACTGTAATTGCCGATAAACCTATTGAAAGCCGCAAACCTTACACAGATACGGAGAAGTTTGAAGCCCTTGCACGCAATGCACCCGATATCCGTAAGCTGAAAGACCAACTGAACCTCGATATTGAGATGTAGTTTTTAAGATATTGACAGGTCTTTTCGAGCCTGAAACAGCAAAAATGGAGTACGTCGGTTTATGTTGGCGGATCAGTTATTGCTGAATGTCAGTTCATTATTAGCAACACTTATAGTTATATCACTGTCTTTACTTACTTCTCCTGAAAGTATTTTTTTCGAAAGTACGTTNNTCATCCATTTGTATTCTGATGTCATTTTTAAGTAGCAGCCTTGCCAGATTGTTGAATTGAAGCGTCACGATCTGTTTTATTTCGCTTTCAGAAAGGGGCTTAAACATTATCAGTTCATCAATCCTGTTGAGGAATTCGGGTCTGATGGTTTGTTTCAGCAGAGCCATTACCTCANNCTTCCTTTGTTGTCGGTCAGCCTGCCCTCGTCCAGAACCTGAAGCAGAATATTGAAGACATCCGGGTGGGCTTTTTCTATTTCGTCGAGCAATACAACAGAGTAGGGCTTACGTCTTACTTTTTCGGTAAGTTGGCCACCTTCATCATAGCCAACATAGCCCGGAGGAGCTCCAATCAATCTCGAAACGGTATGCCGTTCCTGATATTCCGACATATCAATGCGAATGAGTGCATTTTCATCATTAAAAAGGAATTCAGCCAGCGCTTTGGCCAATTCTGTTTTTCCGACTCCGGTTGTGCCAAGAAATATAAATGAACCTATGGGTTTCCGGCCATCCTGAAGGCCGGCCCGGCTGCGACGGATGGCATCAGAAATGGCTTCTATGGCTTCATTCTGGCCAACAATTCTTTTATGCAGCTCATCCTCGAGCTGAAGTAGTTTTTCACGTTCACTCTGTAGCATCCGGCTTACAGGAATGCCTGTCCAGCGCGAAACAATTTCAGCAATTTCATTTGCGCTTACCTCTTCTTTGATTAGTGCTGAATTAGATTGCATCTCATTGAGTTTCTCTTTCAGAGATTCAAGCTTTTGCTCTGCATGTTTTATAAGTCCGTACCTGATTTCTGCTACTTTTCCATAGTCACCTTCACGCTCGGCTGTTTCAGCTTCAAACTTGTATTGCTCAATGCTTTGCTTTATTTTCTGAATGCCATCAACTACATTTTTCTCGGCAACCCATCTGGCCCTTAGGGTGTTGCGTTCCTCAGTCAGATTTGCAAGTTCCTCGGCAATTGCATGGTTTCTGATGTCGTCGCCTTCGCGTTTTATTGCAACCTTTTCTATTTCAAGTTGCTTGATCCGTCTTTCAATTTCATCCAGTTCTTCGGGCACTGAGTTGATCTCTAGCCTGAGTTTTGCAGCAGCTTCATCAATCAGGTCTATAGCCTTATCGGGAAGAAAACGATCACTGATATATCTTTGCGAAAGCTCAACGGCTGCTATAATTGCATCGTCTTTTATCCTGACCTGGTGGTGGGTTTCGTAACGCTCCTTCAGTCCCCTGAGTATCGAAATGGCATCCAGGGTGTCAGGTTCATCAATCATCACAATCTGAAACCTGCGTTCCAGGGCTTTGTCTTTCTCAAAATATTTCTGATATTCCTTCAGCGTTGTTGCCCCTATAGCCCTAAGTTCCCCACGGGCAAGGGCCGGTTTGAGGATATTGGCCGCATCCATGGCTCCCTCGCCACCACCGGCACCAACCAGGGTGTGGATTTCGTCAATAAAAAGGACCACTTCTCCCTCAGATTCAATTACTTCACGAACAACAGCTTTTAATCGCTCTTCAAATTCGCCTTTATATTTTGCTCCGGCTATCAGCGCGCCCATATCCAGAGAGAAAATTTGTTTTGATTTCAGATTTTCAGGGACATCCCCGTTTATAATACGGTGCGCCAGTCCTTCGGCTATGGCTGTTTTACCAACACCCGGTTCTCCGATCAGAATAGGATTATTTTTGGTTCTGCGGGTAAGTATCTGCAAAACGCGCCTTATCTCTTCGTCGCGACCTATAACCGGATCGAGTTTTCCGGCCCTTGCCAGTTCATTCAGGTTTCTGGCGTAGCGATTAAGTGCATTCCATGTCTCATCTGATGAAGCGGAGCTTGCTTTGCCCCCTTTGCGCATCTCTTTAATTGTTGCTTTTAAATCTTTTTCATTCATTCCTGCATTTTTGAGCAGGTTTGCTGAGTTGCCCCCATGCTGCAATATACCGAAAAGCAGGTGCTCGGCTGTAACATAGTCGTCGCCAAGGTCTTTTGCAAATGACGTTGCGGCCTGTAAAACCTTTGAGAATGCGTTGCTGAAATATTGTTCACCTCCGCTTACAACCGGAAGTTTATCAAGCTCCTTACTTATTGCATTCTCAATAATTTTCAGATCAATCCCTGCCTTTTGCAGGATAAATGTACCCACGTTTTCATCTGTTGATAAAAGGCTTTTTAACAGATGCACCGGCTCAATTGCCTGATGGTTCATAGTGGTTGCAAGTTCCTGCGCAGTTTGAATTGCTTGTTGCGATTTTATAGTGAAGTTATTAAGATTCATTTATTTGGCCTCCTGAAATTTGTTATTACTTTTTCTTTGTTATCAAACACTTTGCCAATGGTAATTTATTTCAGATATATGGCAAAATGACATATACGTCTTATGGTGAAGTGACAATTTGTCTTTAATTCTTTTACTTTTTCCAAACAAATATGGAGAAAGCCTGTTAACTTTGTGCTTTCAAATAAATCAGCAAATTAAAATCGCAAATTATGGCGAACAGATTAATGGACCCTATTGGCAGGCTAATGGGATTAAGGTACAAATCACATCCCTGGCACGGTGTGGAAATAGGCATTGATGCACCAAAAGTACTCACCTGCTTTGTTGAAATGGTAAGCACCGATACTGTTAAATATGAAGTAGATAAAGTATCTGGATACCTGAAGATTGACCGTCCACAAAAGTATTCAAATGTGTTGCCCGCTTTGTATGGTTTTATCCCTCAAACACTTTGTGCGCGAAAAGTTGCTGAATATGCAGCCAGTAAAACAGGCAATGGTGAAATAGTTGGTGACGGTGATCCGCTCGATATTTGTATTTTGTCTGAGAAGAGCATCTCACACGGCGATATTCTGGTTCAAGCTATCCCAATTGGCGGATTCAGGATGATTGATGGCAATCAGGCAGATGACAAGATTATCGCTGTGCTGAAAAATGATGCCGTTTATGGTGATTATACCGATGTTGAACAACTTCCACCGCTGATTATCAACAGGCTAAAGCATTACTTTCTTACTTACAAGGATCTTCCCGGAAATCAACGTGATTGTGAGATTACCCATACGTATGGGCCAGAAGAATCACACATAGTGATTGAAGCTTCAATGGAAGATTACAGGCAGAAGTTTGAAAATCTCGATATATTACTTTCTGAAGTTTAGTAATTTGTAGACCGATGGCTCAGTTTTATTGCGTGTTCAGGTATCACTTCTGCACGTGATTCTCTTTGTGGTTATTAAATATGATTCTTCAAATGATTTATCTAAAAGCCCGATAAGACCGGGCTTTTTTTATATTTTTGCAAGTACAAAAGATTGCAAATGCCTGAACTTCGACATAAGAGAACCCTGGTACTTGGCGCCAGCCTCAACCCCGAACGCTATTCAAATATCTGTATCAACGATCTTGTTTTTTATAAGTTTCCAGTAGTTGCTGTTGGCCTGCGCGAGGGTGAAGTAGCTGGAATCCACATTCAGAAAGGTTTGCCCGAGGTTGATGATGTGCATACGGTTACCATGTATCTGGGCCCGCAAAATCAGGAACAGTATATTGATTATATCCTTAATGTGGTAAAACCTGAACGTATTATTTTTAATCCGGGAACCTGGAATCCAGTTTTGGCGGACAAAGCTAAAGCCAGGGATATATTGGTAGAAACCAAATGTACCTTACTGATGCTTTCGGGTGGTTATTTTTAATACCTGAAATTTTCTGATAGATACACCAAATATGCTCTTTTTGCGTTATCAGGCTACTGAAAGGATAAAAATCAGTAATTTAGCCCCTCATTAATAACCCGCAACCGGTTTTGTTGTGTAAAATTTATCCGCCTCTTATGATGAAGCGTTTCTCAAAAATAGTATTTGCTTTTATCAGTGCACTTTCTTTATGTTTAATGTCGGGTCAAACAGTTGAAGCCCAGAATGCTACAACAGGGATTCAGGGTGGGAACCTTTGCCCTGACAGCCGTTTTGTAACTCCTGTGCTGGTTACCGGAATTATTGATGTTGACTCATTCGCACTGGTTCTGAATTATCCTGCGGAAACACTTACTTATGAAGGGTTTCAGTTTGCCAATGCCCTGATCCGGGATTCAATAAAAGTAGAAAACCGCAACTCCTCCTTAAGGATTTCTTGGCATTCAAAAACCGGTGTTGATGTTGGCGATACTACCCTGTTACAGTTAATCTTCAATACAGGTTTTGTTGATGGTGCTGTGAGTTGGGATGCTGATTCGAGTTATTATTATACGACTTCGGGCGATCCGCTCAATCTTTCCCTGACAGGTGGTGATATAACATTCTATCCGGCAATGTCAGTTGAAATCGAAGAGGTTAACCAGACTTGTGCAGGTGAATGTGAAGCAAATATTGTGGTTTTTGTTGCAGGTGGAACAGCTCCTTACGAGTATTTATGGAATGGCGCTGAAATGGATGTAAATCTTGATAACGCAGTCAAGAAAAATGCCTGTGGAGGGAATAATATTCTCAAAATAACCGATAACAACGGCTGTGTGCTCGACTCTGTTTTTATGGTTAGTGAATTGCCCGAAATTATGGTTGAAATAGAATCTTCACCCGATACCGTTTATTTACAGAACCCTGTTGTAAGTTTCTCATTTACTGAAGATCAGAGTATTGTCGAATGGCTTTGGGATTTTGGCGATGAGACTCAGAAATCAATTGAAAGAAATCCGGTACATATATATCCAAGTGCAAAATCGAGAATTGATAATGCTGCGATTACTGATGTTTACTCCGTAAATCTGAAGGTTACAAATGATAAAGGTTGTACAAAGGAAATCGCTTTTGAAATACCAGTTGCTGAGGTGAAACTTTTTATTCCTAACGTTTTCACTCCTCCCACCGATCCAAATGGGTATTTCAGGATTGCTAAAGTCAACGATGGTTCAGCTTCGGGTAGCGAGTATATACCGATTGTGCTCGAATACCTGAGGATGGAGCTGATTGTTCTTGACCGGTGGGGCCGCAAAGTATATGACAACAGTAATTATAAAAACGACTGGGACGGAGGCAATCTGCCTGATGGAACCTACTATTACCGGCTTAATACATATGGCTACTTTAAGGATGATTCCTATACTGGTGCCGTTACAATAATCAGGGAGAAATAGGCGAGGGAGCGAGGGAGTGAAAAAAGGCGATGGAGCGGGTAAAGGTATTCTCCATGTTCAGTGTTCAGCGTTCAGCGTTCAGAACCCAGAATCCAGAACGAATGACGATTTACGAATGACTCAGATCTCTTAACGTAAAACCTCGCACTCAGAACCCAGAACCCTGAACTCAGAACCTTTGAACGCACGAAGTGCATTAAACCCTTGAACATCGAAGCGATAATCCCTAAATTTCCCTATTAAAGTCCATCTTATTTACTTCAATCTTACCTATTTTTCTAAGATCGGCTTCGAGCCTTTCCCATTCTCTGGTATCACCTGAAAGCTCAATAATTATTAACCCTCCTGACCCACAATGACCTTCATCTTCGGTATCATTTATTCCGAGTCGGGTTCGGATTGAACATCCAAATCGGGTAAGCACTTTTTGCACTTCGGCTGCAACTTCGTCACGGTTGCTCACATTTATCCCTAAAATCCTGGTAATAGCCATAACCTTTCACTTTTTAATAAACAAACGACATTTTTTGCATTTCCACGCCTCCAATTGTGGCTATTTCTTCTTCAAACGCATTCCATTCTTCCTGGTTGCCTGAAAGTTGGAGAATTACAACCCCGGCCCGGCTGCATGTATTCTCGTTCAGTTCGTGAAATCCCAGCCGCGATTTTATCAGATGCGAAAATTTGCTTAACAATAGCTGAATGCGTCCGGCTTCTTTAATCCTGTCGCGGATTAAAAGCCCTATTATCCTGGTTTCTTTCATCTTTATTGATATTTTAAATGACTTTAAAAATAAAGATCGCGTTCGCCCGATTGAACACGAAGCAAGCGAATCCTTAGCTCATTGATATTTACAGCTTCTTCAGATACCTGAAGTTCGTCGAGATTTTTCTCGATCACTTCCCAGCCTTTTTTCTTCGTCTCGGCAGGGGCGTAGTCTTCGAGATATTCAGCCAGGGTGAGCATGGCGTTGGGCGAGCAAAACCGCTTGATAAATCCCGGAACCGAAAATTCCATAAAGTGTTCGCCGGTTCTGCCTCGGCGGTAACATGCCGTGCAGAAGGAGGGAAGAAAGTCGTTGCTTACCAGCTCGTCAATAATTTCATTCAGCGAACGGTTGTCGTTTATCTGGAATTGTTCACGATTCAGATCCTGATTTTCATTTACAGAATTTGAATATGAACCCAATTCAAGTTTAGTGCCCCCATCAATCTGGGAAACCCCGAACTGAATTACTTCGTGACGTAGTTTGGCATTTTCGCGGGCAGTAAGTATCATCCCTGTGTAAGGCACAGCCAGCCTGAGAATGGCAACAAGTCTGGCGAAATCATCGTCGTTTACCGTGTAGTCTGTCCCTAAATCGAGTTTTGATGCGTTTTGGATTCGCGGAAAGGAAATAGTATGTGGGCCGACATGGTAACAGGCTTCGAGATGATTTGTATGACGGACGAGCGCCATAACTTCGTATCGCCAGTCGTACAAGCCAAACAAAGCACCAATTCCCACATCGTCAATTCCGGCTTCCTGTGCGCGGTCAAGCCCTGTTAGGCGGTAGTCAAAATCACGTTTTTTTCCGCCAAGGTGATATTTTTTATATGCTTCAGGATGATAAGTTTCCTGAAAAATCTGATAAGTGCCAATACCCGCTTCTTTTACAGTGCGGAATCCTTCAATTTCGAGCGGTGCGGCATTTATATTAACGCGCCTGATTTCTCCATTACCTTTTTTGACACCATAAACTGTTTTTACAGTATGGGCAATGTATTCAGGCGAATAATCGGGATGTTCACCATAAACCAGGATAAGCCGTTTTTGGCCATTGTCTTCAAGTGCTTCTACCTCATGTATAAGTTCCTGATCGTCAAGAGTTTTACGAATTGCCTCTTTGTTTGAAACCCTGAATCCGCAGTACTTGCAATTGTTGGTACATTTATTTCCGACATACAGCGGTGCAAAAAGCACAATTCGGTTACCATACACCCGCTTTTTTAATTCACGGGCGCCTTCTTTGATCTCTTCAATCAGTTCAGGATCAGTTGCATTGATTAAAACAGCGGTTTCGCGTAGAGTCAATCTTTTTTTATCGAGCGATTTGGCAATAACAGCCTGTACAGTTCCCTTGTCAGATGGAGTGTTGTTAATGTAATCCCATAACTCTTCTGGATCAATAAAGGGTTTCATCCTTTGGTCAGGAATGCTGCATTTCTCTGGTGTGAAAATCATTACATATTGATATTTAAATATTTACGAAACAATTCATTCAAGTACAAAATTACTACAATTCGATAGCTTAACCTAAGTTTTGACCTATTAGTTTTAGCAAAACAGGCATATCAAATTTCAACAATCAGGTTATCATAAGCCAGGTGAACATTCGTCGGCAATTTGTGCTCAACTTCTTCGTGAAGGCCTAAAAAATGGCTGATATGCGTCAGGTAAGCCTGTTCGGGTTCAAGTTCTTCTATCAACAATAGCGCCTCCTGTAACGACAGGTGTGAAATGTGTTTTGAATTGCGCAATGCATTCAATACCAGTATTTTAGAATTCCTGATTTTGTATTTTTGATCTTCAGGGATCATACTGGCATCGGTAATATAAGTGAAGTCGCCAATCCGGTAACCGAAAACCGGCAGTTTGTTGTGCAAAACCTGTATCGGCAATATGCGGGTTTCCCCAATGTTGAATTCCTTGTTGGTGATTTCATGAATGGTCAACTGAGGTGCGCCGAAGTATCGACTTTCCGAAAAGATATAAGGAAACTCAGTTTGAATGGCCTCCATCACATTTTTAGTGCCGTAAATGGGAATATTTTTGTTCAGGATGTAGTTGAACGCCCTGATATCATCAAGGCCTGCAATGTGATCACGATGTTCATGGGTAAATAAAACAGCATCAATATCTTCAACATTCTGCTTCAGCATCTGAAACCTGAAATCCGGCCCGCAATCAATAACAATATTCTGATTATCAACATTTACTATGATTGATGACCGGAAGCGCTTATCACGGGCATCAATCGACTTGCAAACTGCGCAATTACAGGCAATAACCGGCACACCGATGGAGGTTCCGGTGCCCAGAAATGTGATTTTTATCGGTGATTTGCCGGTGTTTTCCATGTTTTAGTAGATAAGTTCTTCAACTTCAGTAAGATCAGCAGCCAGTTGTTTGCGCATTTGCTCCGGGTCAGGAAACTGAAGTTCATCGCGGATTCGCTTGGCAAAGAAGACTATAGCTTTTTTATCAAGCACACCCGGCATCTCGCCAAAAAGGTGAACATCAATAATAATTTCTTCAATTTGCCTGATTTCAACTGGAAGAGAGTTTTTAATGTTTAGGATACCCTTGTAATACTCGCCCTCAACAAGCACATTTACAGCATATACGCCATCGTTGGGAACCAATTTATTTTCTTCTTCAACCTTAATGCGGTAAGTGTCAAAATTCATCTGGCGGCAGGTTAAACTGCCTTCCGATAATTTGCCAATAATAATGTAGTGATGATCGAGATAGGCATTTGCCCGCTGAATGCGGCCTTCGAGCAGTGCTTTGCGAATGGTTGTAGAACTGACTGTTTCGTTGTGGATATCCTGCTCGGGAATTTCTTCTACACCAAAACCGTAATATTTGCCAAGTTCATACAGATACTCGAAATCACCTTCGCGATTATGGCCGAAGTGGTGGTTAAATCCGATAACCACTTTCTTCGCATGTAATTTTCCGACCAGGATATTCCGGATAAAATCAACAGACGAAATTTCGGAAAATGTTTTGGTAAACTCAAGAATGATAAGATTGTCGAGTCCGGTTTTTCTGAGCAGCTCAATTTTTTCGCATTGTGAATTGATGAGCAACAATGTTTTACCGGCAGTATCTGGAAACAGAACCTTGCGCGGATGTGGATGAAACGTAATCAAAACAGATTCTCCATCAATATTGCCTGCAATCTCACGTAGCCGGTTTAGAATTGTTTTATGGCCAATATGTACTCCGTCGAACGAGCCAGTAGTAACAACCGGGTTTTTAATTCCCCCGATTTCGTCGAGGTCGTAGAAGATTTTCATGCTAAACGCCTTTCGGTTTGGTTATGCTTTTTTAACAAAATAGGCGATCTTTTCAAGCATGGTAATCATATCGTACTCCTGAAGATAAACATGGGCCGGGACATTCAGCGCTTTCGGAGAGAAATTGAGTATGCCCCTGATTCCTGCCAGAACAAGCAATTCGGCAACCCTTGCAGCGTTTTCGCCCGGCACCGAAATTACCGCAATAGAAATTCCTTCGCTTTTTATAATGTTTGCCAACTGATCAATATGGTAACACTGAACGCCTGCATACACTTTATCAATCTTTTCAGGATTAATATCGAAAGCGGCAACGATTGAAAGTTTGGTGCGTTTCCCACTGAAATAGCCCATAATTGCTCGCCCAAGGTTACCGATTCCGATTACAGCTACTTTCTGACCATCGCGTGTATCAATAATTTTGCCTATAATCTCAATAAGCTCTTTTACATCGTAGCCTTGTCTGAGTGTGCCGGTGTAGCCTATCAGCATGATGTCGCGTCTTACCTGTACAGCAGTGATATGCAGTAAGTTGGCAATTTCGTGCGAAAAAATGTGATGTTTGCCCCCCGAAAGGTAATTCATCAAAGCGCGTCTGTATTGGCTTAATCTTTCAACAGTTTTATCCGGAAGTTTTTTATTCATCTGTGCCGATTTAGTTTTGAATTTTTACTGGAAGTTTAATAATAAATGAGGTCCCTTTATCGGGAACACTTTGAACCTCAATTTCTCCATGGTACATATCCACAATCTTTTTAAGAATTGAGAGTCCGAGTCCCGAACCGGTTATATTTTTCGTTTTCTGATTCTTGATCCTGACAAAATCCTTGAAAAGCTTCAACTTCTCCTCTTCGGTCATACCAATGCCGGAATCGGTCACCGTAATAACTACATTATTCTCTTGCGATTCAACAAAAACATCGGCCCTGCCTCCTGTTTTATTATACTTTACCGAATTTGAAATCAGATTATTAAAGATAATTTCAATTTCGTTCGGATCCGCCTCAAGCATCACACTCTCTTTGGTGTTGAGGTAAATGTCAACATCTTTCTGAATGGCATAGGGCCGCATGGTGTCTATTGAAATGCGGGCAATGTCGGTAATATTTACCGCCTGTAAATGCTGTACCGGTTTTCCCGATTCAATTTTGGTCAGATCCAGCAGGTCCATGATCAGTCCACGCATTCCTTTAATTCTTTCAAGCGTTCGGTCTATCATTTCCTGATATGCCGATAGGTCGTTGCCAAACTGCCGCTCTTCCATCATTTTAACATATCCTTCAATAGCATTGATGGGCGCTTTTAGTTCGTGCGATAGAACGGAAAGAAACTGGAACCTGATAAGTTTCCCCTCTTTGTTCATTTTTTGGGTCATCCTTTTCAGGAAAAGCTGCTTGGTTATGTTTTCGATTGAACTTCTGAGCTCCTGCGGTGTAAAGGGCTTTGGAATAAAATCGTAAGCTCCGTCCCGCGTGGCTTTCACAGCCAGTTCGAGCGATGCATAAGATGTAATCATCACAACTACAATGTCGTACAGCCTTTTCTTTACATATTCAAGCACTTCAACACCCTGTATTCCAGGGAGTTTGTTGTCAAGTAAGATAATGTCGGGCATTTCACGATCAATCACCTCAATGCCTTCTTCACCGGTTGCAGCCTCAAGAACTACAAAATCAATATGTTCATCCATAAAAGGATAGTCAACTTTGAAATTCTGAAGGATGCGGATTGTCCCCATCCTGATACCAGGTTCATCATCAACTACCAGTATTTTGTATTGAGCCATTTATCAGATTTTAAGCAATTTATGAATCTCTTTTTGCAGCTGGTCGGCACGGATTCCTTTGTCGAGAAACAAATCGGCCTTTATCCATTCTTTGTTTTCATCTGAATTAATATTGAATGTCATCCCTGTTTCGGCAGTAACGGCAGTTGCAATAATAATCGGAACTTCAGGATATTTGCGCTTTATTTTATATGCCAGTATAAAGCCACTGTCGTCGTTTTCCATCATCAGGTCAAGAATAGCCAGATCGGGTTTCGTGGTTTCAATGATTTTTTCGGCTTCTTTTTGCCCGTCTGCAGTTATTGTTTCAAAGCCAAATTGTTCAACTTTCAGCTTCATTTGAAACAGGTAATCCATGTCATCATCAACAATCAGAACTGTTTTTTTCATTTTTATAAGGATTATGCTTTAACAGCATTTGATATTTTGTTTTTGCAAAAAATAATGTTTTCAGGTAAGAGGCCTCCTTGGGAATGAGATGGTAAAAGTGGTTCCCGTCGGGCCCTTTACCGGATCGGCGTTTGATTTTACCGAAATATTCCCTTTGTGCATTTTCACTATGCCATAAATAATCGGCAGCCCGAGGCCGGTTCCCTTTCCAATTGCTTTCGTAGTAAAGAATGGGGTGAATAGTTTAGGCATGTTTTCTTTTGAAATACCTGAACCATTATCAATTATGTAAACCACAATCTCGTCATTGGTGTCGGTTACCTTTATCAGGATATTACCACCAGCTTCTGGCATAGCCTCCACTGCATTTTTAAGCAGGTTGGTAAATACCTGAACCATCTGATCGTAATCCAGATATACTTCAGGCATTTTTACCTGGGAATCAAGTGAAACCTTAATATTGACAGGTAAAATAACGGAACTGATAGAATGTTCCATTAGTTTATTGATGTCCACATCGGTAAAGTTTACCTGATTTTTTCTGGCAAAGTTAAGCAGGCCGCCAACTATTTTTTTACACCTTTCGGCCTGTTCTACGATCAATTCCAAATCTTTACGAATAGGGTCTTCTGGCCTGGAATCATCTTTAAGAATATTGCTGTACATGGTAATAATGCCCAGTGGATTGTTCAGTTCGTGGGCTATACCTGCTGAAAGCTGGCCAAGTCCGGCAAGTTTTTCCGACTGTTTGAGCGCTTCCTGTGTATTTGCCAGCTTTTCGTTCGAGATATTCAGTTCACGGACGTAATTGTGCAGGTTTTCAATAGCATAGGGAAGGCACATTTCATGCTCAGCCAGGCCACGGATAATCGCTATGGCATGATCCTGACAAGATTCGTAGCCACAGGCGCCGCAATCGAGATGATCTGATGGCTCAAATTTCCCCATTTTCTGTAAAACCTTTTTAATCTCATCTTCATCAGGGCGGGGCAAGCGGATATCCTTGCTTTTAAATTCGCGGAAAAGGTCTATTTTGCTGTATTTATCAATATCTCTTTGCCATTGTTCCCGGTCAAGATTTTCAAGCTTGTTGATTACATAATCACTTACACTGGCTTGCTTTCGATAGCGTTTGCTGTTTGATGAAACATAGGCATAGGGCGACATGCCCGGCCCCATGATGCATCCTTCACAGCAGAGCAGTTCAAGGTGTTCCTGAGCAATTTGTCCGCTTTCAAACTCCTTAATAGCTTCCTGAAAGTCAGACCGGCCTTCGGCAACGATCACGCTACTTTCAAAAATATCTTCCTTAACCCCGACCGTATTGAGTAATCCCCTGCTGACGGGGAATATGGCTCCTTTCCCACTTAATGGCGGATCGAATTCCGAAGGCGTTACCTGTGCAGGTTTCAATCCTGTTTTGGCAATCATCTCACGCAACTCCCTGAAAGTCAATACTGCGTCGATCTTGTCAGATTCATCCTTTTTAGCAATACAAGGTCCGATAAAAACAATTTTGAGGTCCTCACCATATTTAGCCCGCATTACTTTGCTCATTGCAACCATTGGGGAATCAATGTGCGCCAACGAATCAACCAGATCGGGGTGGTAATGTTCGATGTAACTTACAATAGCAGGGCAATCGGAAGAGATGACCGGAGGATAATTCCCGGCGTTCATCAGTTTCTTGTATTCTGCTGCAACCAAATCGGCTCCAAATGCTACTTCAGAAACATAGGTAAATCCCAGAGCACGGACTAATGATACGAATAGACGATGATTTTTAATCTCGGAGAACTCAGCAGGGAAACTGGGCGCTATAATGGCAGCACAGGGCGATTCACTGCGCGTAAGTTTATGAGCAATATCTATTTCCTTACGGAAGAATTTAGCATTCTGGCTACAGACTTTGATGCAGTTTCCGCAGCCAATGCACCTCTCGGGAATGACTTCAGCCTGTCCGTTGCTGATCTTGATTGCTTTGGCCGGACATTCCCTGACACAGGTATAGCATACCCGGCACTGTTCCTTGATAGTGCCTACAAGCTGGTTTTTAATTTTATGTATATCCTTTTCCATGCTAAAAATTCATTAAGCGCTACAAGGGAACTTTCCTTTTTTTGTAGGTTGTATGGAGCAGCTCAACCGACTTTGTACCCATGGGTTCACCAAGGAAATCTTTGTATAGTTCAATTACAGCTGGATTTTTATGAGCCACCTTTATAGGGTCTTTTTCGTCAATTTCATAAATGGTTTTAATTCTTGCTTTTAATGCTGCGGGGTCACCACCAATCGGTTGGCCACCTCCGTTTACACAGCCCCCCGGACAAGCCATAACTTCAATAAAATGAAGATCATCGCGGCCAGCTTTTATTTCTTCAATCAGCTTTGCTGCCTGCTTAACAGTGCTAACAGCTGCAAATCCCAGTTTATGGTCGCCAATTTTAAGTTTTACTTCTTTGTATTCGCGTGTATTTCTGAGTTCATTAATTTTTGGCTGGCTCATTTCTTTTCCCGTTAACCGGAAATAAAGTGTTCGGATTAACGACTCGGTAAGGCCACCTGAAACACCCAGCAACATTCCGGCTGAACTTCTTACATGGAAAGGATAGTCGGCTAACTCAGATTCAATTTGCTGTATATCAACTCCATTCAACCTGATAAATTGAGCCAGCTCACGGGTTGTGAGCACAGAATCAACATCGGTAATTCCTTTATGGGTCATTTGTTCACGCTGTGCTTCAAATTTCTTGGCAGTGCAGGGCATAGCAGAAACCGAGTAAATTTTATCGGGATTGATATGAAACAGGCCGGAATAGTAAATGTTGATTACTGCCCCAAGCATTTGTTGTGGCGACTTGCAAGCTGAAACATTTGGAAGTAGTTCTGGATGCCATTGTTCGATATATTTAATCCAGGCCGGGCAATCGCTGTTAAAAACCGGAACATTCAAACCGTTTTTTATCCGGTGTTCCAGTTCAGCAGCAAGCTCGGTAACATACAAATCAGCACCGAATGATGTTTCAAAAACCTTATTAAATCCAGTTTTTCGCATGGCAGCATTCAGGATACCATTCATATCCTTGCCTGCTTTTATACCAAATTGTTCACCAATACTTACCGAAACTGTTGGAGAGTATTGCAACACAACATGTATGTCTTTGGTGTGCATGGCATTCTGAAGGTCGGACGAATGCCTTTTTTCGTGCAGAGCCCCGGTGGGGCAAGCCATAATGCACTGCCCACAGGTAATACAGCTCGAAAGATTAATCTGTTTATTGAATGGCGGGCCAATAATCGTGTTGTTCCCACGACCAATAAAACCGAGAGTAACTGCGCCAATAATCTCGTCGCAGGTTCTGACACATCGGCCACATAAAATACATTTGGCCGGGTCACGCACAATGCTTGATCCGGATGGATCGGCTTTATGCTTGTTCTTTTTACCCGGGAACCGACGTTCCCTCACATTCAGCTCTTCGGCAAATTTCTGAAGTTCACAATTGCCGTTTCTTTCGCAATACAGGCAATCATCAGGATGATTACCAAGCAGTAGCTCAACATTGGTTTTTCGCGCATTCACTACCCTGGGTGAATGTGTTTTAATTTTCATCCATTCTTCAACAGGGTATGAACATGCTGTAATCAGATTGCTTTTACCTTCAACCTCAACAACACAAATCCTACAGGATCCAGTCGGGTAGAGGCCTGGCATATGACAAAGCGTAGGCACTTTTATGCCATTCCTTTCAAGGGCTTCGAGAATGGTTTCGCCTTTTCGGGCAGTTATAGATTTATTATTTACTTCTATCGTGAAGCTCATGTTTGTCTTTTTTTTGACTTCTGTTTTATTTGACAAAAACAGCCGCGAATTTGCATACATCATAACAGATGCCGCATCCAATGCACTTATCTTCTATTATGAAATGCGGATTGCGCGCTGACCCAATAATTGCCGTTGTTGGACATTTTTTTGCACATAAAGTACATCCGGTACATTTCTCAATGTCAATAAAATAAACTTTGAGGTCTTTACAAACCCCAGCCCTGCATTTTCGATCGAAAATGTGTTCTTCAAATTCTTCCCTGAAATATTTAAGGGCACTAATCAGCGGATTGGGAGCTGTTTGCCCAAGTCCGCATAGCGAGGTATCCCTTATAACTTCAGCTAAATTGCTCAACTGCATTACCCCTTTGAATCGTTCAAGGGTTTCATTTTTGCTGTCATCAGCCGGTCTTCTGGTTATATTTTCCAGAATTTCGTGCATCCTTCTTGATCCTTCACGGCAGGGAATGCATTTACCGCAGCTTTCGCGCTGCAAAAAATCGGTAAAAAACTTTGCTATATCAACCATGCAGGTATCCTCATCCATTACAACCAGGCCACCCGAACCCATTATGGTGCCTGCTTCAAGCAAAGCTTCNNCGGGGCCATGTTCAATAATATCTGGAATATTGGCCAGAGTCTCAACATTATTAACCACTGTAGGTTTGCCAAAAAGCCCTTTTGAAGCGGGGAATGGAGGTTTGGGCCGGGGTGTTCCCCGCTTTCCTTCTATACTTGAAATTAAGGCTGTTTCTTCACCGCAGACAAATGCACCAGCACCTTCACGAACCTGAATATGCAGACTATACCCGCTATTCAGGATGTTCTGGCCAAGTAGTCCGGTTTCAGTTGCCTGATTTATCGCTATTTGTAACCTTTCCACTGCCAGTGTGTATTCAGCACGAATAGAGACAAAAGCTTTTCTGGCATTAATGGCATAAGCAGCAATGGCCACACCTTCAATAATTTTGTGCGGATCCCCTTCAAAGAGCGACCTGTCCATAAAGGCTCCCGGATCGCTCTCATCGGCATTGCAGATCAGGAAACGCTCATCATCAACGGTATTAAGAGCAGTTTTCCATTTTCTTCCTGTCGGAAATCCTCCACCTCCACGGCCTCTTAATCCACTTTCTTCGATAATATCGCAAACTTTTTCGGGTGAATAATTCCTCAGTGCCCTCACCAGGGATTTATATCCTCCTCTGGCAATGTATTCTTCAATAGAGAAGGGATTAATAATTCCGCAGTTTTTGAGTATCATCCGGTTTTGCAAACGGAAAAACGGCATTTCGTTCAATAATCTTACATTGTCCCAAATTTCGTGGTTTGGATGTGAATATTGGCCCAATACATTTTCTTCAGGAATAGAGGCATTTAGAATTTCATCGAGCAATGGCTCAACTTTCTGGGCGGTAATTCCTGAAAAAGAGATGCGCCTTTTGCCAGGGAGTTGAATATCAACTAAAGGTTCGTGAACGCAAAACCCAATACAACCGACTTCGACAACTTCAGCTTCAATATTTTTTTCGGCAAGATAAGTTCTTACGGCCTGTAAGGTTTCGCCTGCTCCTGCAATCATGCCACAGGTGCCGGTTCCAATGTAAATAACCGGACTTATAACGGTATCACGTTTCAGAGCACTGAGATGGGCTTCGAATGCTTCTGCGTTCTCAAAATCCTGATTCAGTAGCAGAATATCGCGGAGTTTTGCTGTGGTATATTGATCGCGAACACTCATAATTCCCGGGGTTTTGCAATGCAGTTGTCAATAATTTCTTTTAAGTCACGGCTTTGTACTCCAGGGTAATACTTGTCGTTAACCGCAATAACGGGCGATAGGCCACATGCTCCCATGCAATTGACTACTTCTAGGCTAAACATGCCATCGCGTGTTGTCTGGCCCTGTTTTATTTTTAAAAGTCGTTCGGTCTCAAGTATAATTCTTGATGATTTTTCAATATGACAGGCTGTGCCGTGGCAAATACGGATGTGAAACCTGCCTTTAGGCTCAAACCTGAACTGGTCGTAGAAGGTTGCTACACCGTAAATCTTACTGGTTGGCAACTTGAGCAACTCTCCAATCCGGTTGATTGACTCCTCGGAAAGAAACCCGAGTTCATTCTGTATTTCCTGCAACAATGGCAACAGGCTATCGCGTTGAACATTGATGTGGTTTCGTATGATCTCATCAATTTTATCTGACATGTATAAAGCTTGTTCGGTGTTTCAAAGTAGTATTATCTTTGCAAAGTTGCTGTTCGGCTGATCCAATTAAATAAAAATCGTTGATAAAATTACTGTTATTTTTTTAACATTGTTATTTCTTTAACAGATATTTTTATGAAAAAAGAGTATTTTTGTTCTTTCTGAATAAGAAAAATTGCTGAAAGGCCATGGTATTTCAACAGAATCTGCCAATGGCTGATACCAAAATGAGTTTCAACTTATGAGTATGAATTAATGGAGCAGAAAGTTGATATCCAGATTTGTCTCGGTAGCTCGTGCTTTTCGAGGGGCAATAAACGTCTTGTTAAAGTGATTGAGCAATACCTGAATGAGAATAACCTCAGGCATCTTGTTCATTTTCATGGAGCGCACTGCTTCAGCAGTTGCGATAAAGGCCCCCTGATGAGTATTGACGGCAAAGAATACGAACAATTGAACGAGGATAAGGTTTTGTATATTCTCAACTCTATTTTTGGTGACGCTTCGCCAAATATCTGATCGGTACAACTGATGATTTTTGTGAATAAGGATTAAAAGAATACAATGTTTACAACTGTTAAACAACAGAAAAAAAGGAGTGAGATTTCAAATTTAATTTGATCATGCCTCAAAAAAAGCAAATTCAGATGATACCACCACTCATCGCCATTGATAGCGATAAATGCAAGGTTTGTTTTGCTTGTGTCAGGGCATGCCCGGTGAACGCGATACAGGTAAAATCGAATCTTGAGGCACCGGTTGTTGTTATTGACAGATGTATAGGTTGTGGAAGTTGCCTCCAGGTTTGCGCTCCTCTTGCAATAACATACCGCGATGCCTGTGAAGAGACTAAATCTCTGCTGAATTCAGGAAGCAAGGTTGTTGCTATTGTTGCACCTAGCATTTCCGGCGAGTTTGACGATATTACGGATTATCGCAAATTTGTTAAAATGATCAGGGAACTGGGTTTTGCTTATGTAAACGAAGTTTCTTTCGGGGTTGATATGGTGGCAGAACAGTACCGCGAATTGTTTACGAAATTTATGGGCAGGTACTATATTACTTCCAATTGCCCACCAATCGTTTCTTTTATTGAAAAGTTTCATCCTGGCCTCATAGATAACCTGGCTCCGATCATTTCACCAATGATAGCCTCGGCACAACTTGCCAGACAGTTATATGGTGAAGAGGTTAAGGTCGTTTTTATCGGTCCCTGCGTTGGTGCTAAAGATGAAGCACTGCGGTATGAAGGAAGTTCCAGGGTTGATTCCGTGCTCACTTTTGTCGAGTTGCGGCAATTGTTTATTGAAATGGGGATTAAAGAGAGTACAGTTGAGTATTCCGATTTTGACCCGCCTCTGGGTTATAAAGGTTCGCTTTATTCCATCAGCAATGGAATATTACAGGCAGCCAACCTGAGTGAAGACCTGATGCAGGGAAGCATTATAACAGCGGAAGGGAAAGATAATGTTCTTGAATCCATGCGCGAATTTGAATCTTCAGTGGATTTTATCAGGAAACATTTTAATCTCTTTTATTGTGAAGGTTGCCTTATGGGGCCCGGAACTTCGCATGGCGGTAAAAAATATGTTCGAAAAACACTGGTTACCGATTATGCCAACAAAAAGCTAAAAGATTTCGATTTGAAAGTATGGCAGAAAGCCTGTACAAAGCACACATCACTTACCGATTTTAAAGCAGTTATTACGGCTGATGACAAGCGCTTGCCAGAGCCATCTGCTGAGAAAATTGAAGAAATCCTCAAAGTAATAGGAAAACAGGAAACAAATGATAAACTTGGTTGTGGTGCTTGTGGATACGAATCGTGCCGGGATTTCGCGAAAGCGGTAGCGCAGGGATTGACAAAAACGGATATGTGTATCACCTATTCGCTGCGAAGCAAACACGATTTTATTAAAACCCTGAAACTTACCAACGAAAAGCTTGCCCGCACACAGGATGCATTGGTAGATTCTGAGCGCAATGCCCGTATTGAACAGCAACATGCCCAGGAAGCACTGGAGCGAACCTCTTCGATGCTTCAGAAATTACCAAGTGCCATTGTTATAGTTGATGATAAACTCAGGGTAATTGAATCCAACCAGAGCTTTATCAATATTCTTGGTGAAGAAGCTACCGAAATCAATGAAATTATTCCTGGTTTAAAAGGTGCCGATCTTAAAACATTACTTCCTTTTCAACTTTATAAATTGTTTTCAGCCGTGATCACCAATAATGAAAACCTGGTCAACCGCGATGTCCACCTTGGTGAAAAACTGCTGAATGTTTCGGTTTTCTCTATCAAAAAAGGAAAAATTGCCGGTGCGGTTCTCCGAGATATGTATTTACCCGAAGTGCGCAAGGAGGAAGTTATTCATCGGGTAACCGAAGTTATTGATGAAAACCTTGACCTGGTTCAGAAAATTGCTTTTTTACTAGGTGAAGGTGCTGCTAAAACCGAGCGAATGCTCAATTCTATTATCGAGTCGCACAAAGCAGGCAAAAAGTAATTATTCTAGATGGACAACAGGTTCTATATTGAAGTGAATGCAGAGTTGAAAAATCACCATGAGTCGAGGATTTGTGGTGATGTGTTTCTGATGCGGCGCATCAATGAGGAGAATCGGATTATTGCAGTGCTTTCTGATGGGATGGGGCATGGTGTAAAGGCCAACATGCTTGCAACCCTAACGGCTACCATGGCGCTGAATTTTACGCTCGAACACAAAGAGGTAAACCGCATTGCGGAAATTATTATGAATACCTTGCCGGTTTGCAGTGAGCGCAAAATGAGCTATTCTACTTTTACGATTGTAGATATAGAATTCGATGGGAAAGTGAGAATTCTCGAGTACGATAATCCGCAAAGTCTGGTGATGCGGGGCAAAGAGATTTTTCATCCCGAATGGACCTGTGTCATGCTCAACGGTGAAAAAAATGCCGGGAAAGAGCTGAAGAGCTGTGAGTTTACTCCCGAAAAGGAAGACAGAATAATCTTTTTCAGCGATGGTGTTGCACAATCAGGCCTGGGCGGTGGAAAATACCTGTTTGGCTGGGGCCGCGACAATGCGGCTCAGTATATTTCTGAACTGGTAAATCATGAGCCGGAGATTTCAGCTCTGCAACTTTCGCACAAAGTGGTGAATATGGCCCATGTTAACGATGGCTACATGTCGAAAGATGATACCAGTTGTTCGGTTATTTATTTCAGAAACCCACGAAAAATGCTTGTTTGTACCGGGCCTCCATTCGAAGAGCACAACGATACCAAACTCGCGAATGCGGTGAGGGATTTTGAAGGTTTGAAAATTGTTTGTGGCGCTACAACTGCCGATATTATATCAAGGGAATTGGGAAAAACCATCGTAGATTCATTCGATTTTGAAGATCCTGATCTCCCGCCGGTTTCTATGATGGACGGCATAGATCTGGTTACTGAAGGAATTCTTACGCTAGGGAAAGTAACTGAAATATTAAAAACGTACAACAACAGTACCCGCTTAACCAAAGGGCCTGCTGACAGGATAGTGAGAATGCTGATTGAAAGTGATGAAATTCACTTTATTATCGGAACCCGCATTAATATTGCCCATCAGGATCCAAGCCTTCCGGTTGAACTTGANNTTGAATCAGTTTGAACAACCAATAATAGAACAGATTATGAAAATAACTTTTGAAGGAAAAAAGAAAATAATTGCCGATTACAATGGCCATCGCATTGTAACCGACCAGCCCGAGAGGGGAGGAGGAGATGGATCTGCTCCCGCTCCGTTTGATCTTTTCCTGGCATCTATCGGAACCTGTGCCGGTATTTTTGTAAAATCATTCTGCGATCAGCGCGGCATTCCAACCGATGGAATCAGCCTTGAACAGGACATGAAATTCGATTCGGCAAGCCATCTGATCACTGACATTAACATCAGGATTTTATTACCGGCTTCATTTCCTGAGAAATATAAAGAAGCTGTTATTAATTCAGCAAACCTTTGTGCTGTAAAGCGTCATCTGCACAATCCTCCTGCTATGACTGTTGTTGCTGAGATTGGATAATATAACAGATCCAGATTTTTAGCGATAGAAATCAGGTTCTTACGAAAACAAAATGGTGTAGTTTTAAGCTACACCATTTTGTTTAAAATCAGGTTATAAGCAATATTTACAATCGTTCGTCAACCATATCTTTATCCAGATGGCCTTTGATATCATAAATTACAGCTTCTTTTTTTCCGAATGATCGGATATTCATTTCCTTGAATTCTTCATGGGCAACTGCCAGCACTACGGCATCATAACCGGTGCCAGGTTTGTCAATCAGCGAAAGCCCGTACTCATGTTTCACCTCGTCGGCATCAGCCCACGGATCGAAAACATCAACCTTACATAGGTAATCGTTGAATTCAGCAACCACATCAATAACCCGCGAATTACGGATATCGGGGCAGTTTTCCTTAAATGTTATGCCAAGAACCAAAACCCTGCTTCCGGCAATTGTCTGCCCTTTGCGGATCATATTTCTGATAACCCTGTTGGCTACATAAAAGCCCATATTGTCATTCAGGCGGCGGCCTGCTAGAATAATTTCAGGATTGTAGCCCAGTTCCTGAGCTTTGTATGTAAGGTAGTACGGGTCAACACCGATGCAGTGTCCTCCAACAAGGCCTGGATAGAATTTCAGGAAATTCCATTTTGTTCCGGCGGCGGCAAGTACTTCGTGGGTGTCAATGCCTATCTTGTTGAAGATCAGCGAAAGCTCATTTACAAAAGCAATATTAATGTCGCGCTGCGAATTTTCAATAACCTTCGCGGCTTCGGCAACCTTGATACTTGAGGCCAGAAAAGTTCCGGCGGTGATGATGCTCTTGTACAAATCATCAACTTTTTTCGCGATTTCGGGGGTTGAGCCAGATGTAACTTTCAAAATTTTAGTTACAGTATGGACTTTATCACCCGGGTTGATTCGTTCGGGCGAATAGCCACAATAAAAATCCTGGTTGTATTTCAAGCCACTGAATTTTTCGAGAATTGGCACGCACTCTTCTTCGGTTGCACCGGGATAAACCGTTGATTCATACACAACGATATCACCTTTTTTCAGCACTTTCCCAACTGATTCCGAAGCTTTTATGAGTGGAGTGAGGTCGGGGCGTTTGTGGCTGTCAATCGGGGTTGGAACCGTAACAATATAATAGTTGCACTGCCTTAAATCGTCGAGATTGGTGGTGTATGATAGCTTGACAGCTTCTTTCAGGTCTTCGTCAGAAGTTTCTAGAGTGCGATCGTGGCCAGCCTTTAACTCATTTATCCTTTGCTGATGAATGTCGAAGCCGACAACTGTGAATTTCTTTCCAAATTCAACTGCCAGTGGCAGTCCTACATAACCAAGGCCAATAACGCCTATATTGATTGATTCATTCATAAAATATTGTTTTTAATGATCAGAGATTANNGACAACGACCTGTATGTTCTTTTTCCGGATTCCTTTATTGCCTTTGGTAGGGTTTTCTCATCAATGCTTAAAAACCATCTTATCCGGGCTTTTTTCAGTTGAAGAAAACCTGCAGCTTTATCGTCTTCAAGAATATGAACAACATTTTTTTCAACATCGCCAAAAATCCAGGATAGCATATCGAAAAAATGCACTCCAATGTTGGTGGCAATTCCTCCTGATTTTGCTTTATCTCCTTTCCAGGAAATAAAATACCATCGGCCACGGCTGGTTATGTAACTAAGGTCAATATCGTAAACTTTATCTGCCGGTCCGCTTTCAATTTTTTGCTTCAGGGCGATAATAGCCGGGTGTAATCTAAGCTGCAAAATGGTGAAAATACGTTTGCCTGTTTCCTTTTCAATCTCTGCTAAAGCGTCAACATTCCAGGGATTGAGTACCAGCGGTTTTTCGCAAATCGCGTCAGCATTATTCCGCAAAGCAAGCCTGATGTGGGCGTCGTGCAGATAATTGGGTGAACAAATACTTACAAAATCAATTTTATTTTCGCCTTTGCGACGGAGTTTGTCGAGATGGCGGTCGAACCGTTCTGGTTCTGTAAAAAAATCAGCTTCAGGAAAATAACTATCAATTATGCCAACGCCATCGTATTTATCGAGTGCTGTAACCAGCTTGTTTCCTGTTTCCTTTATTGCTTTCATGTGGCGTGGGGCAATGTAACCCGCTGCACCTATCATTGCGAAATTTGAAATCTTCATGTCCGGCTTAGTCATTCAAGGGTGATTTAGTCAAAAAAGCGGGTTAATAACCTGGGCGCTTTTATAATTGTTTCCGGTTTTATCGCTTAAATGCAATAAAGTGATTAATTCAGCAACAAAGTTAGCAAACATTGTTATTTATTGTATCATCTATTTTTCAGTTTATAAAACAGTAAAGAAATATTGATCTGCTGCTGCTATTATTTTCGCAATTGAAATTGAAAAAGCACTTAAATTTGCGCACCCTGAAATTAATCAGCATTTCAATAATTCAATACATTCGGCTTCAAATGGTGTCCCCATTATTCAGTCATCTGCTTTTTCCTTTCATTATCGCGATGTTTCTGAGCATTACCATGGGTGGAAGTGGAACGGGTCCTGCTTTTTCTGCAGCCTACGGGGCTAATGTCATCCGCAAAAGCTTAATCCCGGGTCTTTTTGGTATTATGGTTTTTCTTGGGGCAATTATTGCCGGTAAAGAAACAGCCACTACAGTTGGAAAAGGGCTGATTAATCCTGAATTGATGAGCCTTACAGTGGTTTCAATCATTTTGTTTTCGGTTGCAATCTCGCTGTTGATTGCCAATTTGTTCGGGATTCCGCAGTCAACCAGCCAGTCAACTGTGATGGCTGTTATTGCTCCGGCTATTTATTATAATGTATTCGATCCGCATAAGCTGTTATTCGAAATAATTCCTGCCTGGTTTATTCTGCCGGTGATTGCCTTTTTTATCAGCCTGTTTTTCGGAAAATACATTTATAAACCGATGCGCAAAAGAGGACTGACCATTTCACGTTCAAGCAATGTTAACCGCAAACCAATACTTGATGGATTGATTTTATTGATGTCGCTGTATGTTGCTTTTTCGATTGGTGCCAATAACGTGGCCAATGCAGCCGGTCCCATCGCTTCCATGTCGGCAAACGAGCTGAATATATCAGGCGATAAGAATTTCCTGCTGATTATGATTCTTTCAACGTTGATGGTTGCCCCGAGTTTCGCTATAGGAAGTTCAGTTTTCGGGAATAAAATTCTTAAAAATACCGGGAAGGAAATTGTACTTTTCGGAAAAATTGAAGCAGTGATTATTGCTTTTGTTTCGGCAAGCCTGTTGCTTACAGCTTCAATAACCAAAGGAATTCCAACTTCATTGGTTCAACTGAATGTAGCTGCAATTCTTGGCGTTGGTGTTGCCAAGCTTGGAACAAGAAATATCTTTAAGAAAACCGAGGTGCGCAGGTTTTTCCTTATGTGGCTGATCGCGCCTGTTATCGCCTTCCTGCTTACCTTATTGCTTATGGTTATTGCAGATAAGCTGGGTTATTTGTAGATTATAAGTATTGTTAAAATGCTCTTTTATTGCAATTTAGCCAGCGACTCTTTAATTCTGCGGGCCGCTTCTATCAGTTCTTTATCAGAAGTTGCATAAGATAACCTGATGCATTCAGGGTTACCGAAAGCTTCGCCCGGGACGAGCGCAACATGTGCAACATCAAGGAGATAATTACAAAGGTCTGTACTGTTTTTGATCACCGTTTTGCCATCGCTCTTTCCAAAATACCATGTAATTTCCGGGAAAAAATAAAAAGCACCATCCGGAACATTGGTTTTAAATCCAGGAATTTCATTGATGAGTTTCAGGAAAAGATCGCGCCTTTTTTTGAAAGTGGAAATCATCTCTTTCAATTCTGCTGATTCAGCCGGATTGGTCAACACAGCAGCAATGGCTGCACGTTGTGAAATACTGCTTGCCCCTGAGGTAAACTGTCCCTGAATTTTGTCACAGGCTTTAGCAATTTCCATAGAAGCAACACAGTAGCCCAATCGCCAGCCCGTCATCGCAAATCCTTTTGAAACGCCATTAATTATTATAACCCTCTCTCTGATTGATTCAAACTGAGCGATAGATTCATGCTTTCCGCTGAAGTTTATTAACTCATAAATTTCATCGGAAATAATAAAAACATTCGGATGTCTTTCAAATACACCGGCCAACCCTGCAAGTTCATCGCGGGAATATACTGAGCCGGTTGGGTTACAAGGGCTGCTGAAAATAAAAACCTTTGTTCTGGGCGTTATTGCAGCTTCAAGTTGGGCAGGGGTAACTTTGAAATCGGTTTCAACCCCTGCAGAAATAACTACGGAAGTTCCTTCGGCAAGTTTTACAATTTCGCGGTACGAAACCCAGTATGGTGCCGGAACCAGGACTTCATCACCAGGGTTAACGAGGCTGAGCATGGTATTAGCCAGTGCCTGTTTGGCACCAGTTGAAACAACAATCTGTTCGGGACTGTATTCCAGGCCATTATCCCTTTTCAGTTTCAGGGCAATTGCTTTACGCAGGTCAAGGTAGCCATTGACGGGAGGATAAAAAGTGTAATTCTGATCAAGTGCTTCCCTGGCTGCTTCTTTTATATGGTCAGGCGTATTATAATCGGGCTGCCCAATGCTCAGGTTGATTACATCGTGTCCCTGTTCTTTCAGCTCTCTGCTACGTCTGGTCATTGCCAGCGTTTCCGATTCTGCTAACCTTGTAATCCTGTCAGATAGTATTTTCATGTCTGTATTTATTTATATTCAGCCTGGAAAAGAAAAGGTGACAAATTTAACGAAATAAAATTTCGTGAAACAAGCATTTAATCAAGGAAAAAATTGAAAAATTGCGACCTTTGCTTGATTCTTACTAAAACTGATTTTGAAATGGATATACTTCGCGATGTTTTGTTAATGTTTATTCCTGGATTGTTAACCGGAATAGCTGTTTTTCTTTTGATCAGGCATTTTTACGGAATTGAAAATGACAGAGCAGAAAAGGAACACCGCCTCGAAAGGCTGCGTCTTGTCAGTCCTGTAAGGCTTCAGGCATACGAGAGAATGGTGCTTTTGCTCGAAAGAATGACGCCATCACAACTAATTATCAGAAATGTTTTGCCGGGGGCAACGGCCACTGAACTTCAGCAATCACTCATCGGCAATATCCGCCAGGAATTTGAACATAACCTTTCGCAGCAACTTTATATTTCGTCAAATGCCTGGGAACTGATTAAGAATGCCCGTGAATCTGTAATTGCAGAAATAAATGCTGCGAAGGAGAAACTCGAAGCCAATGCCCCGGCCACAGATCTGGCCCAATTACTTTTTCAGGCTGACATGGGAAACAGCAATTCAACACTGCACAAAGCGCTGGAGTTTTTAAAAAACGAGGCCAGACAGCTTTTTTAATTTTGTCCTGGAATACTCTCTTCTACTTGTCCGGAATCTATCGAGCGTTGATTTCTGAAAATGCTTGTATTTAAAGTTTCACTTAAAAATAAAACTGCAAATCCTGTTCTTACAAGATTTGCAGTTGTTTTATAGATAATTATAAAACCTTATTTAATTGTAAATTTCTTAACAGCCATTCCCTCTGTAGTTTCAATCAAAAGAAAATAAATGCCACCATTCAGGTTTTCAACATTCAGTANNTGACTCGACAATTCATTTTCTGCTATTGCCTGAGGGCCGACCTGTATGTAGTCGGTTTTTGTTTCATACGATTCAGATGTTCCGTTGTTTACAGTTAGCGAAATTGTGTATGAGCCACTGCTGTTGAAAATATGAGTAGGATTTTGTTCGGCAGAGGTGCTGCCATCGCCAAAATTCCAATGCCACGATATAATATTCTTAACAGAAGCTGGTTTTGGCTCCTTTTCAGACATCTTAATTCTTATATTGTCCGGGGCGCTTTCCTGAACGACATTGCGAATGGTAACTTGTCCATTAGAACCATTTATATCACAAACATACCAGTAAAGACCTGATCCTGTTGATGGTATCTGCAAAGTATGCAGCAAGCCTGATTGGTCATAAATCTGAACAACAGCCTGCGATGTTTTAATATCAGGCCTTTCAGAATAATTATAAACGTAATACTGATAAATGCCAGGATACATCTGGTAAATAGTCATAGTTTCGGGACCAAACCCTGTTGTAATATCATAATCCAATAGGGCATACGGCGCTATAGTTGCACTTCCCTCATTATCATAATAAACATGGTATGCCTGTCCTTCAATTAAAGGTGTGTTTAAATGAGAATCCAGATCTTCGGGCGAGGCTCCCCAGTTTAAAACGAATCTTATATTTCCGGCTGAAAGTACTGGTGAAAGCGAGATGTTCAGGTTTAGTGTTCCTCCATTTGGAATGATTACCTGATTGTTTGTGTAAGTAATATATCCTGTTTTTGAACAGCTTACCGTATTGGCATTTTCGCTGGACTGGTCTGAAAATACAACACTCAATGGAGCTGGGCCTGCGGTTTGATTGGCACTGAAGTTGGCGATCAGTGTTCCTCCAGGGATATTGTTGAGGATATAATTCCCGTCATTATCGGTTATGGTTGAAAGGCCTGCTATGCTCACCTGGGCTCCAGGAATTGGATTGCCATTCGTTGCATCAGTTACCTGACCAGATATTGAATTATTCTGTGAAAGTGTTGTGTTAAATTCAAAGTCATCAACCATAAAGACAAAAGCATCGTCCGAAACACATTGAATACCTATATAAATTGTTTGACCATTGTAAGCATCAAGATTAAATGTCTTTTGCTGCCAGGCGTCGGCCGGTGCTGTTAGATAATTGGTTCCTGAGATAATGGTGAAGCTTCCTGGTAAGGTATTGGTGGTCGAAACCCCGACTTTAAATCGTTCGAGGCCGTATTGTGACGAATAAGATTTCACCCAGAACGATACAGAGGTGTTGGCTCCGGCGATAAGCTGGGGCGAAATAAGCCAATCGTTATTTGGCGGTGTTTTTGCGGCAAAACATGCCGCAAGTTTATTTCCGGAGTGAGGTTGAATTCCCGGACTGGTCATTGCAGGAGTGGTAGCTGAAGGGTTAAATACAATAAATGCCATTGGAGCATATTGGTTAAGAAAGCTTACTCCTTCAATTCCCCAGGTTTGTGAACCATCTACATCTGACAGAGTCCAGGGCGAAAATTGAATATTAAAGTCAGTATATGACTCAAAACCGTCGGTAAAGTTCAAAATTCTGCCGGACCTGGGATGATGGCCAGGTTTTTCACTAAAAACCTGACCATGTGGGGTTTTCCCGACGACTTTCTGGCAAGCCTGCGCAGAAACATACAAAGCTGACAGCATGGCTGCAAGAATAATCAAGTATTTTCTGATCATGCGATTGGAATAAAGTTGCCATCAAATTTACTAATCTTTCCAACCTGATCAGCTATGAATTAATTTGTTTAAACAGGCAAGAGATTCGAACTCCGGGGTTTCTTTTTTATTCGAGCAACATACTTATGGATCTCTCTCGAATTCTGTATGCCCGTTTAATGTGATAAAATAAACATAAAGGGCTGCCCAAACAGGACAGCCCTTTCTCAAGTTGGCCAAATCAACTAAATCTGTATTAATTGACAACCTGAATTTTTGAAGCAACGCGTGATTTTCCGGCATTAACGTTCACAATATACAAGCCGGAAGGCAGATTCTGTAAGTCAATCTTTATTTTGTGGCTGGTTTCTGTTATAAAGCCAAGGTTCTGATTGCGCAACATTTTTCCCATAGAATTGAGTACCTGATAGCTGACATCACTACCTGATTCAAGAGCAAATTCAACATTCAACTGTCCTGATACCGGATTTGGATAAGCAGTAAAACTGTTGCTGCTGATTATATTTTCTTCAATTCCGGTTGTGTTTCCTAATTGCAGAAATGGTCCACCTGATGGTAATACAGCAAAAAGACTGAAAGCTGGGCCATTGTTGTTATTTGCCGGATCAAAGAAACCCGATGCTATTACAGTCAAGGCCTGACCTTCGAGTCCAAGGTCAGTGAGTGGTGCGTTGAATGTTGCAACAACCGTTGAACCGGTTTCGTCAGTTATGTTTAACTGATAGTTTGATGTCGGAAGTTCAAGATATCCTGCAAAATCTCCATAAGCAAGGTTATCAACAATAGTTCCTGCTCCGGCCTCAACTTCAATTACATCAACAATCGGTGCATCCGTTGACCCGTGGAAAACAAGCAGGTCTGTATTAGCTGGATTTGAAGCCATTTCACGGGCCATATTGTAAACATAAATGTTAAATGGTGTAGCAGGATTGTACCCGGTTGGTACAACTATGCCATTTGCCACGAGAATATAACTTCCTCCATCCATCAGATTATAAGTGAATCTAGCGAGAGCATTGGTAGTATCAGAAGAATTGGAAGGCTGAATTACAACATCGAAATCAACTCCTGCCGGTGCATCAATAAAAGGAGAGGCAGTGCGGAAAGCAAAATCATCAAGTAAAAGCTGATCGTTTAACCATACATCTACCATAGAAGCAGCTGCATCAGCAGAATTGTGAATTACCTGTACCCTTGCTGAGGGAGTATGCACTGGAAGTTCAACAAGTTCTCCTCCTGAAGGTAAGGCAACAAAAAGTCCAAAAGCTGCACCGTTATTGTTCATTGTTGGGTCAAGGAATCCAGAAGCGATTACTGCCAAAGCCTGTCCGTTAAGTCCCAGGGTTTCCAGCGGAGCATCGTAAGAAGCTACTGTTACAGTTCCGGTTTCATCACGGATTGCAAGCACGTAGTCATCTGTCATTAATTCCAGATATCCGGCGAAATCTCCATAGGCGAGATTATCAACAATAGTGCCTGCACCTACACCTGTTTCAACAACATCAACTATTGGAGCATCCGTTGATCCATGGAATACAAGAACATCAGAATTAGCAGGATTTGAAGCCATTTCGCGTCCCATGTCATAAACATATATATCAAAAGGAGTTGCAGGGTTGTAACCTGTCGGCACTACGATTCCATTTGCAACAAGAATATACTTGCTGCCACCAGTCAGGTTGTAGGTAAAACGAGCAAGAGCATTTGTAGTGTCAGTTGAGTTGGAAGGCTGAATTACCACGTCGAAATCAACTCCAGCCGGAGCATCAATAAATGGAGAAGCTGTGCGGAAAGTAAAGTTATCAAGCAGAAGCTGGTCGTTTAACCACACATCAACCACAGAAGCAGCTGCATCAGCGGAGTTATGAATTACCTGCACCCGGGCAGTTGTTATAGGAACTGATGGCAAGGCAACGAGGTTTCCGCCAGAAGGCAGGGCAACAAATAAGCCAAAAGCAGCACCGTTGTTATTGGCAGATGGGTTGAGGAAGCCGGATGCTACAACAACTGCAGCAGCACCATCAAGGCCGAGGGTTGCAAGAGGGGCATCAAACTGGGCAACAGTTGTTGTACCTGTTTCATCGCGGATCTGAAGGCTGAAATCAAGCGTAGGTAGTTCGAGATATCCGGTGAAGTCGGAATAAGCCAGATTATTAATAATTGTTCCGGCACCTACACCAACTTCCACTACATCAACAATAGGTGCATCGGTCGAGCCATGAAAAACAAGCAGATCAGTGTTGTTTGCAACACTTACAGATTCGCGGCCCATTGGATATACATATATATTGAATGGGGTAGGAGGGTTGTAACCTGTCGGTACAACAATACCATTTGCAATTAGCACGTATGTTTCTCCGTCAACAAGGTTGTAAGTGAAACGAGCTAGTGCATTTAAAGTATCAGTTGAGTTTGATGGCTGAATAACCACATCAAAATCAACTCCAGAGGGCGCATCAATAAAAGGAGATGCGGTTCGGAAAGCAAAATTATCAATCAATAGTTGGTCGTTTAGCCATACATCAACTTCGGCTGCAGCAGCGTCGGCGGAGTTATGGATTACCTGCAGTCTGGCCTGGCCAAACAGCATTGCTGGTATTAGCAAGAATCCAACAATAAAGGTACGAAGTGTAAAACTGAGTGTTCTCATTGTTTGTAAGTTTTAGGTTAATATGATTTAGTTTTTGGTCATGTTTAATAAACGGGTTTAAATCAAAAATGTTTAATAAAATAAATAAAAGATTAAACATTAATTCTAGGTCAGCTAAGGAATAATTGTTTAATAAACTGATAATCAATGATAAAACAAATTTATCTAAATTATTATTTATGAAAAAATTAACAAAAATTATATTTTGATTAAACAAAAAGCAAACATTCTAAACAAAATATTAAAAGTGCTGTTAAGGTAGGCGAAACCTTGTTTCTTCTTTTCCAAGATTATTCACGTTTGTACATCACTTCAAAAATTCAACTGTATGCCAACATATGAAACCACGCAATTGCTCAAGACTGATCTAAAAACTTGCTGGGATTTCTTTTCCAATCCCTCAAACTTGTCTGTAATTACGCCTCCCGATATGAATTTCAAGATCATTTCACCTGACCCAATGCCACTGATGTATGAAGGTATGATAATCAAATATACAGTGAGTCCACTGTTAAATATTCCTTTGGAATGGATCACAGAAATTACCAGCGTTCGAGAACATGATTATTTTGTTGATAATCAGGTTAAAGGTCCATTTAAATTATGGCATCATCAGCATTTTTTTACAGAAACATCCGCAGGTGTTGAGATGCGCGATCTTGTTGAATATAAATTGCCATTAGGCAAACCCGGTCACATTTTTGGAAATCTGATCGTTAAGAAACGCGTTGCCGCTATATTTGAATTCCGACGTGCGTTTATTGAAAGGCAGTTTAATACAGCGCAGTCTTAAAGTTTTCAGGAGGTTTTCAGGGACTTGCAGGTAGGCATTTAATTTATAGCTTTGCATTTCTGTTTTTAGAACCCCTATAAACCATGACATCTAATAAAACTTCTCTTATAGCAGGTGCTCTGGCAATTTGTATCTCTGCAATGTTATGGGGTTTAGATGGCATTGTGCTTACACCTCAATTGTACAACCTTGATATAGGGCTGGTTGTCTTTGTTCTCCACGCACTTCCGTTTCTTATAATGAACCTGTTTCTTTTTAAGCAATACAGGCTTCTAAAACAATTCTCGGGTAAGGAATTTCTGTATCTTTTTCTGATTGCATTAATGGGTGGAGCTATTGGCACTCTGGCTATTGTTAAAGCATTATTTCTGGTCGAATTCCGCTTTCTTACAATTGTTGTTTTGCTTCAGAAACTTCAGCCGGTATTTGCTATTATTTTGGCGGCAGTGCTTTTGCGTGAAAAACTTCAGAAAAACTTTCTACTATGGGCTTCAATAGCAATTGTGGCTGGTTACTTTCTGACTTTTGGGTTTAAATTGCCCGATTTTCAAACCGGATCCAAAACGGTTTTAGCGGCCGCTTATTCGCTTTTGGCAGCATTTTCATTTGGGTCTGCAACAGTGTTAAGTAAAGGCGTGCTGCACAAAGTGACATTTCAGGCAGCAACCTTTTACCGCTATGGATTTACTACTTTTATTATGCTGCTATTTGTGCTGGCTACCGGCACTATTGGTGGAATTGCTGATGCAACACCCCGTAACTGGATTATTTTCCTGATCATTACATTTACAACAGGTTCAGGTGCAATTTTCCTTTATTACTATGGACTGCGAAAAGTAAAGGCTATGGTTGCAACGATTTGTGAGCTCTGTTTTCCATTATCCGCTGTAGTTTTCGATTACATCTTTCATGGAAGGATTCTATCGCCCGTTCAATGGGCAAGCGCTGCTGTAATGCTTCTGGCAATTGTTAGGCTCAGCCTGGGTGGAAAAACTGAACCGGCAAATCAGGTTAAATCAGACTGATTAGGAAAATATTCAAAATTGAATCGGAAAGTTTCATATGAGTTATCCACTTTCAAGCTACGATTTCGTTTCCTTGCTGTTTTTTAAAATCAGGAAGGCGTAAGCACTGAAAATTACGGTTGTAATTGCCTGTATCCAGATAGGTGTTGAGAACAGGCCAGTTCCGATCAACGCAAAAGAAATGAACCCAAATTTTAGCAGATAATAAGCCACTTTGCTTAAAACGATAGCTGAAAGCATAGCCGCGAAATTGTTTTTAAGCTTGCTGCTCAACATAAAGAACAGCCATACATTCAGCGTAAGCTCTGCGGAAATCAATAACATTTTGTAAAAAACCGGATGAGCCGAAACGGCATACGAGAATACCGGTAAAGTCAATGAGAGCATATAGGCATTGCGGCGATCACTGTGAAGCATAGCTAGAATCAGCACCAAACGCATTGGCTCAATCAGGTATAACGGAAAATTCAGCAAGTGCGACAGAGCCGGGGTAAAATAGATCAACAGCAAGGCTGCCGAATTGATAACCAGATTATTGATCGCAAATGGTCTTGAGTTTACGGCTATTTTCATAAATGTTTGGCTTTGCTCAACGTAACTGAAAAGTTAATCTTGATTATATACCTTACAAAATTAATTTTTTATCGCAATAATTCAATTTATAGAAAAAAAACTGTGCTATTTTAATCATTTATTTATTTTTACAGTGATGAATTGCTGATTGACGTTCAAAATCAGCTCTTGACATTATTTTTAACCAGATCAACTTTAGCTTATGAAGCGACGCGATTTTATAGTTCAGGGTGTAAGTGCAGGATTGGTGGCTGGAACCGCTACCGGTTTCGGGAATTTAGCTCAACTGGCAGCAGCTTTTCCCGCGCAGAATTTATATGACCTGGTTGCTGTGCGCGATGGCGAGCCTGAAGTTATGTTCGACAGGGCAATCGCATCCCTTGGCGGAATGGCCAGATATGTGAAAAAAGGACAGAAGGTAGTGGTTAAGCCCAACATTGGCTGGGATGTTGTCCCCGAAAGGGCCGGAAATACAAATCCCAAACTGGTTGGCCGCATCGTTAAGCGATGCCTTGATGCCGGTGCTTCTGAAGTTTATGTTTTCGACAACACCTGCGATGCCTGGAATCTGTGTTATAAAAACAGTGGTATTGAGAAGGCGGTTAAAGATGCCGGAGGTAAAATTGTCCCCGGTAACACCGAAAGCTATTATCATAAAATATTGATTCCTAAGGGAGTAAGCCTGAAAGAAGCCAAAGTGCATGAGTTGATCCTTAGTTCAGATGTGTTTATAAATGTCCCTGTTCTCAAGCATCATAGTTCGGCCAGCCTTTCTCTTTCGATGAAAAACCTGATGGGCATTGTTTGGGACCGTCGCTATTGGCATCGCAACGACCTTCATCAGTGTATTGCCGACCTTGTGACCTGGAAAAAGCCCACACTTAATGTTATTGATGGTTACAGGGTTATGATGCGCAATGGTCCGCGGGGCGTTTCAACTGCAGACGTTGTTACCATGAAGCAAATGATTGTTTCGGCTGATATTGTTGCTGCTGATGCTGCAGCTACCATGATTTTCGGTAGCAAGCCCGAGGATATTCCACATATCAGGATTGCCCATGAAATGAAACTTGGTAATATGCAACTGGATAAGCTCTCCATCAACAGGATTAAGATTTGATATGCATAAGTTCAGGCGGTTGAGGAATTTACGAATATGGGTTTCACTTGCCTTTCTGTTTCTGATCAGCTTTATTTTTCTCGATCCTGTTCAATTGATTTCTCAGCGTTTTATTAATGTTGTAATCTGGCCTCAGTTTGTCCCCTCTTTGCTTCACTTTTCTGTATCGGTATCTTTTCTGGCTTCTGGGTTCCTTTCATTCATGATCTTAACAGTATTTTTTGGGCGTATCTACTGCTCAAGTGTTTGTCCATTGGGCACTTTGCAAGATATATTCTCTTGGGTCCATCGCCGTTTTTTCGCGCAAAAACCTTTAAAATATGCCAGAGCCAGGAATATTTTGCGTTACACCATACTTATCTTGGTTATCGTCTCCTTTTTTGCAGGATTTTCTATACTTCTCAATCTGCTCGATCCATATAGTAATTATGGCCGTATCATGTCAAACCTTGGCAGACCTCTGGTTTTAAAGAGCAGCAATGGATTGGCAGGACTCCTTGAACAGCAGGATATTTTCTGGTTGCCAAAAAGCAATTTTAAAGGACTCCGAACGGCGTCTATTGCTTTTGCTTCAGGGTTTTTGTTGCTTATCGGATGGATGTCGTGGTCAAGCGGGCGACTTTACTGCAATACCATTTGTCCGGTTGGTGCCTTGTTGGGGATATTTTCTCGTTTTTCACTTTTCAGGATTTCATTAGATAAACAGGCCTGTAATAGTTGCGGACAATGCAGCAAGGTTTGTAAGGCACAATGTATTGATGTCAAAAGTAAGGAAGTTGACTTTTCCCGATGCGTAACCTGCTACAACTGCCTTGATGTCTGCCCTTCGGATGGTGCTATGTATAATCTGAACAGAATAAAATCAGAACCAGTGGATGATTTTCATCCTGATAAAGGCAATCAGACCCGGCGCAATATATTAAAAGCAGTGTTTCTGTTTTCGGCTTTTGCATCCTTACGGGCATTTGCCACAAGGATAAAGGGTGGCGAAAAACCAACTGAAATTCCTGAGGATAAAAAGCTGTTTGCCACACCACCGGGTTCATCAAGTCACGAACTTTTTAATCGTAATTGTACTGCTTGTCATTTGTGTGTAAGTGTTTGTCCGACCCAGGTTTTGCAGCCTTCATTTCTTCAATATGGTCTGCAGGGATTTATGCAGCCCTTTATGGATTATCACGCTGGTTTCTGCAATTTTGAATGCGATTTGTGCGGACAGGTTTGTCCTACCAATGCGATTCAGGAATTAGAACCTGAGCAAAAAAAGCTTACCCAGGTTGGAGTGGCGCATTTTATAAAAGAGAATTGTGTTGTTTATACTGATAATACCGATTGCGGAGCCTGTTCGGAGCACTGTCCTACAAAGGCTGTTAATATGGTTCCTTATCAGAATGATATCAATCCTTTGCTAACGATTCCCGAGGTTGATGATAAAATATGCATCGGTTGTGGAGCTTGCGAATATGCCTGCCCTACGAAACCTTACCGTGCAATTTTTGTGGATGGGAATGCCATCCATAAGCTTGCAGATAAACCGGTTCAGGAAGAAATAAAACTAATTGAAACCGAAGAGGACTTTCCTTTTTAGAAATAGAAAAGAGGGCAAAAGCCCCCTTTTTTAAATGCTAAAACTGTTTACCTATTTTGTCTCTTTGCCAAGCCATTTATAGGTAAAACCTGCCAGCAAAGCTCCAATGATCGGCATTACCCAAAAAAACCAGAGTTGTTGCAATGCAATACCGCCTTCAAAAATTGCTGGGCCAGTGCTTCTGGCCGGATTTACCGAAGTGTTGGTCACCGGAATACTTATAAGATGGATCAGTGTAAGTCCGAGTCCAATAGCAATTGGAGCAAGCCCTTTGGGTGCCCGTTCATCGGTTGAACCAAGTATAATAATCAGAAACATAAATGTCATCACGACCTCAATCAGCAGGGCTGACATGTAAGGATATCCATTTGGAGAATGTTCGCCATATCCATTGGAAGCAAGGCCACCGGTATATCCGTCCTTTCCTGATGCTATAAGATATAGAACAAAGGCAGCGAAAATAGCTCCTGCTACCTGCGAAATAATGTAGGGTAACAGTTCAGATGATTTAAAACGACCACCCGCCCATAATCCCAATGATACTGCCGGGTTCAGGTGGCATCCTGAGATATGGCCAATAGCAAATGCCATTGTAAGAACCGTTAATCCAAAAGCCAGGGCAACCCCAGCAAACCCTATACCCAGTTGGGGATAGGCTGCGGCCAAAACAGCACTTCCGCATCCGCCTAAAACTAGCCAGAATGTCCCTAAAAACTCTGCAGCAACTTTTTTAGTCATTGACATCTTTCCTCCTTTTTTAAGTTATATCTGATAAAAATAGGGAAATCCAACCGATGTGTTTTTCAGTTGTAGCAAATATCTGACAAAGCAAACTCATCAATAAGACTGAATTCAGCAAAAAATCGGGGAATTATACAGCATGGCTGTTCAAAAAAACTTTAGAATTGGGCTTCTTAGTTAAGGTTGAATCAATCCCTTAACATAAAATGGCCTTCTTATAGATTGCCCGAGAACAAACTGAATATAAGATTTCAATAGTCATTAACCTGAATTCTTAACGGATTTTGCTGGAAGAAATAGTAATGCATATTCTGAAGATGAGATTTTAAGGTTTCTAGGGCTAAAAGGATTAATAAGGTTTATTCATCTTTCAAGATCAGCAGCGATAACCAGAAATTTCCGCAATTGACCTTATTTATTTTTAAAAACCTAAGTAGAAAAAAATATCCAACAAATCCACCTAACCTTATTCTCCCTTCAAACCTTATTAAATACATTGTTAAGATTAGTAGTCACTTTAACCCGGATAATTCAATAATTTTACCTGTATCCAACAGCATCATTAATGTTCAATTGTTTTATGATACTTGCGATATCAATTTAGTTCCTGATTCAAAAAAATCAATAAGAAAAAGCCAACTGCTTAATAATATTAAACTGTTGGCCTTCTCTTATTTATGAAAAAAATCTGATTCTAAACCGCCTATGCCATTGGGTATTTTTTGAAAATCTGTTCAGAATGAAGCAGCAGGTCAATATATTGTGCCCGCTTATAAATATAAGGGTCTTTTACATTTGCTTTTGAAAGCTTGCCCCTGAATGAATCCAGCTTATCGAATCCATGATTGTTCATAAATGATTCCAAATCGTTGAGCATGCTGGTTATGAGCTCAGGTTTGTGCTTGTATAATGCACTGACTATCTGCACGGTATCAGCGCCTGCCAAAATCATTTTCACAATATCATTTCCTGAATAAATGCCTGTGCTGCTGCAGATAGAAGCCTCTGTATTTTTGTACAGTACCCCTGCATAGCGCAGTGCCAAACGGTAATCTCCATCGTTGCTCAGGTTGAAAGGAGTGCTGTGCTGCAATGTATCAAGATTAATATCTGGCTCAAACATGCGGTTAAACAATACAAAGGCTTTTGCGCCGGCTTTAGCCATGCGTGATATAACCTGCAGTGGGTTGGTGTAAAACGGACTTAGTTTTACACTAACCGGAATTTTAACTTTTTTACAAACCCTTTCAACAACTGAAACCTGCTCATCTTCAATCGAAGCAGCTTCGGTATTCAGATCGCGTGGAACTGAGAAAAAGTTCAGTTCAATTCCGTCAACTCCTGTTTTTTCGATTAACTCGGCATACTCAACCCAGGTTTCGGTGAAAACACAATTCAGACTTGCAATAAGTGGAATATTCAATGCGTTTTTGGCTTCATGTAACTTCAACAGGTGTTCTTCAGGTCCGGCATGGTCCATGCCCGGGAAGAGGCTGATCATTTCGGCATTGCGCTCATTGTAAAGCTCCATTTCATCCTGAAACTGAATGCTTTCAAGCTGAATTTGTTCCTCGAACAACGATTTGTAAACGATAGCAGCCGCTCCGGCTTCTTCAAGTTTACGAAGCATTTCAAGGTTGTTCACCAGATTGCTTGATCCGACTATAATTGGGTTTTTCAACGGAATACCCATGTAGTTTACTGCAAGTTTCGACATATTAAGATCTCCTTGATGGTTTATGTTTCCTAATGATTTGTTAAATTAACAATATTTTAACGCTTTTTGTTTTTCGTTTGTCCGATAATCATTGCGAAATTTCACGTTAAAAGTACAAAATGATTGGAATTGGAAAATCGATTTTATCTCTTTGGGCTAATAATTTTTTATGATGAAAATTTCCTGTCATCGAAAATGATAATTCAGGTTTCATAAAATGGAAATTGAATTTGATGCAATCATATAAATGAAAGTAGCGCATTAAAAATCGAAATGACTTAATTAAACTCATTATAAATAGATCACTTTAAGGGGCATTCTCTTCTAATTTTTGCTTCCGTTAGCTTATAAATAAGTAATTTTGCCGTGCTTTTCAGAAAATGCTGGGAGTGTTTGTTAATGAGCGTTTTAAATACTAACTGATATGACAAAAAAGAAAAATTTTGTTACCTGTGACGGAAATTATGCCGCTGCACACATTGCTTACATGTTTAGCGAAGTAGCTGCTATTTATCCAATCACACCCTCATCTACCATGGCTGAGTATGTTGACGAATGGGCAGCCTTTGGTCGGAAAAATATCTTCGGTGAAACCGTTAAAGTAACCGAAATGCAGTCGGAAGCTGGTGCTGCCGGTGCTTTACATGGATCATTGCAGGCCGGTGCTCTTACCACAACCTATACTGCTTCGCAGGGATTGTTGCTGATGATTCCGAATATGTATAAAATATCCGGAGAATTGCTTCCCGGAGTCTTTCATGTTTCGGCCCGAAGCCTTGCTGCTCAGGCCTTATCAATTTTTGGCGATCATTCAGATATTTATTCAACCAGGCAAACCGGTTTTGCTATGCTTGCTACAGGAAGCGTTCAGGAAATTCTTGATATTGCCGGTGTTGCCCACCTTGCTGCAATAAAATCAAGAGTCCCGTTCCTCCATTTCTTTGATGGTTTCCGTACCTCACATGAAATACAGAAAGCTGTAGCACCATCTACAGAAGATATGGCTTCTTTGCTCGACTGGGATGCTTTACAAGCTTTCCGCGACCGAGCTTTAAATCCTGAACATCCGGTAACACGCGGTACAGCACAGAATCCTGATATTTATTTCCAATCGCGCGAAGCTGCAAATAAATTCTACGATACACTTCCCGATATCGTTGAAGACTATATGCAGCAGATTACCAAACTAACTGGCCGCGAGTACCATCCCTTTACCTATTATGGTTCGCCCGATGCGGAAAATGTGCTGATTGCCATGGGCTCAATTACCGATACAATTAAAGAGGTAATTGACTATCAGAATGCTAATGGTGAGAAAATCGGTCTAGTTTCAGTGCATCTTTACAGGCCTTTCTCGGCCAAGTATTTCTTCAGGGTGATGCCTGAAAGTGTTAAGCGTATTTGTGTGCTCGACCGCACCAAAGAGCCCGGCGCCAATGGCGAACCTCTTTACCTCGATGTTAAGGATTTATTCTACGACAGGCCTAATAAACCAATTATTGTCGGTGGCCGTTATGGATTAAGTTCAAAGGATACTACACCTGCCATGATCGTTTCAGTTATCAACAACCTAAAGAGCGCTGAACCTAAAAACAGGTTTACCGTTGGTATCGTTGATGATGTTACTTTTACTTCTTTGCCAATGCTTCCTGAAATTGACCTTGCAGATAAAGGTACTTACCAGGCAAAGTTTTATGGAATCGGAGCCGACGGAACCGTTGGAGCCAATAAAAACTCGATTAAAATTATAGGCGATACGACTGATAAATATTGCCAGGCTTATTTTGCNNCCAATCCGTTCACCATATCTGGTAAACACACCTGACTTTGTGGCTTGTCACGTTCCGGCTTATCTCGATAAATACGATATGCTGAAAGGACTTAAAAAGGGTGGCACATTCCTGCTCAATAGCATCTGGAATGCAGAAGAGACCGTGAATCGTCTGCCCGACTATATGAAAAAGTATCTGGCCGAGAACGAGATTAAATTCTACATCATCAATGCTACCGAAATCGCTGAAGAAATTGGTCTGGGTGGTCGTACCAATACCATTATGCAATCAACTTTTTTCAAAATCTCAGGTGTAATTCCTTACGAATTGGCCGTTGAGCAGATGAAGAAAGCTGTTGTGAAGAGTTTTGGCCGCAAAGGTGAAGAGATTGTTAAAATGAATAATGCAGCTATTGATAAAGGCGGCGAAGTTATCAGGGTTGAAGTACCGGCAGAATGGAAAGAACTGGTGCCTGCCAAAAATGTTGATACCCGCGTTTTGCCTGACTTTATCAGGAATGTTGTTGAGCCCATCAACGCTATGAAAGGCGACGATCTTCCTGTAAGTGCGTTTATTGACCGCGAAGACGGAACTTTCCCGGCAGGTACAACCGAATACGAAAAACGCGGTATTGCAGTTACTGTTCCAAAATGGGTTCACGAAAATTGTATCCAGTGTAACCAATGCGCCTATGTTTGCCCTCACGCCTGTATCCGTCCTTTCCTTATTGACAAGGAAGAGATGAAGAACCTGCCTGAAGGAACTCCAACCTTAAACGCTATTCCAAAATCTTTCGATGGTCTTCAGTTCCGTATTCAGCTAAGCCCGCTCGATTGTACCGGTTGCGGAAACTGTATTGATGTTTGCCCTGCTAAAACAAAGGCTCTTGAATTCGATACACTCGACAATCAGATGGATCAGGATAATCTTTGGAACATCATTTCGAAGTCGGTTACTTATAAAGATACCATCGTTCCCAAAGAACAGAATGTTAAAAACAGCCAGTTTGCTCAGCCATTATTTGAATTTTCAGGAGCCTGCAGCGGTTGCGGTGAAACACCATATATTAAGTTGGTAACTCAGCTTTATGGCGACAGGATGATGGTAGCAAACGCAACCGGATGCTCATCCATTTATGGTGGTTCAGCACCTTCTACTCCTTACACGGTAAATGCAAAAGGGGAAGGACCTGCATGGGCTAACTCTTTATTTGAAGACAATGCTGAATATGGATTCGGTATGGCAACGGGTGTTTCTAAGTTGCGCAACCGCATTGCTGAACGCATGGATCAGATTATCAAAGGTGATTTCAATGCCGATCTTAAAACTGCTTGTCAGGAATGGATTGCAGCAATGAATGATGCCGCCGGATCGCGCATTGCATCAGAAAAAGTGCTTCCATTGCTTGAAAAGGAATCAACTCCGGTAGCTAAAGAACTGCTGGCCCTCAAACAGTATTTTGTTAAGAAATCTATCTGGATGTTTGGTGGTGATGGCTGGGCTTACGATATCGGTTATGGTGGACTCGATCACGTTATTGCATCGGGCGAAGATGTTAACCTGTTGGTTCTTGATACAGAGGTTTACTCCAACACCGGAGGACAGGCTTCAAAATCAACTCCGGTAGGGGCTGTTGCTAAATTTGCTGCCAGTGGTAAGAAGGTCAGGAAAAAAGACCTTGGCATGATGGCCATGAGCTATGGTTATGTTTATGTNNAATCATGGTATCAGGGCTGGAATGGGCAAAGCCAACGAACAACAGAAAGATGCAGTTGCCGCTGGTTACTGGTCACTTTACAGGTACAATCCACTGCTTGAGGAAGAAGGCAAGAATCCATTCCAACTCGATTCAAAAGAGCCTGATTTTAGTAAGTTCCAGAGTTTCCTCGAAAGTGAAGTTCGCTATACATCACTGAAAAAATCATTCCCCAAAGAGGCTTTAGAATTGTTTAAGGCAGCTGAAGAGAATGCGAAATGGCGTTACTATAGTTACAGAAGGATGTCAGAAGCAAATTTTTCGCAAAAATAAGCCGATGAATCTTTTTTGAATAATTACTTTTGAAGCCGGGAATTTTCCCGGCTTTTTTATTCTATTCCTATGAAACCAATTGTCGCCATTTTAGTAGCATTCGCACTTACTGTTTCCTGCAAACAAAATCAAACTGACAAGCAGACAGCTCAACCAGCAAGTCAGAATATAAACCTGAATAATCATAACATTGATTCAATCCGGCTGGTTGAGCTCAGGAACGAACATATGGTTTTATCAACCCTGTATCAGCAGAAGGCAGGTGAATACAGGGCGTTGTGTTATCAGGCATTCAATCTGGGTAAGGTCATGCTCGACAAAGACCTGACTGATAAAAGTGTGGATAAACACAGGATTATTGTGCTTGATGTTGACGAAACCGTTCTCGATAATAGCCCTTTTCAGGCAAAATGTATTCTCGAGAGTACTAGTTATCCGATAAACTGGGATGAATGGTGCAAACTGGCTCAGGCAAAGGCATTACCCGGAGCGATTGAGTTTCTGAAATATGCAAAATCAAATGGCCTGCATATTTATTATGTAACCAACAGGAAAATACATCTGAAGGAGTTTACTGTTAAGAATCTGAATGACCTTGGTTTCCCAGATGCAGATAATGAGCATGTTATCATGCGAACCACCGTTGATAGTAAAGAGCCCCGTCGTCAGGAGCTAATGGAAAAATACCACATTTCGCTTTTTTTTGGCGATAATCTAAACGATTTCTCAGATGTTTTTGAGAAAAAAGACAGCGATAACAGAGCAGCCGAAGTTGATATGGTAAAAGCAATGTTTGGACAGCGGTTTATTGTCCTGCCAAATGCGATGTATGGCGACTGGGAACTTGCACTCTATGGATTTGATCAGAAACAGGATGATTCGGTGAAATATGAAATTCGCCGTAAGGCTCTGATCAGTTTCTGATTGAATTACAGATAACAACATCCATTTTAATATCGTTTGCATCAAAAGGAATGTCGTCGAACAATTGAAAGTTGAAGCAAATACCGATTTTCGGAGCATTAAGATTGTGAAGGAATTTGTCGTAATAGGCTTTTCCGCGGCCCATGCGGTTGTTTTTCTTGTCAAAAGCTACTCCCGGAACGATAATCATATCAATCATTTCGTATTCTGTAAATAAANNCGTTTTTTGGAACTCCATTTCCGGACGAAATCATGTGTGAAAACTTCACCCTTTATTGACCAGTAGGCCATAACTGTTTGTGCATTGACAAAAGCGGGATGCATCTCGACAGATGTAAGAATTTCTACAGATTCTTTAAAATATGCAGATTCAACGTGATTTTCTTTCAGCAGTTTGACTTTTCGCCTCAGCTCCTTCTTTAATTCCTGAATATTACCCTCGTTTCCCATTTATTAAAAGTGTTGAAATGCAGATTAAATTAGCAAGACTGATTAAAAAAATAAAGAGGCCGAATAAACCGGCCTCTCTTGAATGAATTAATCACTGAAATCAATAAACATTAAGCACAAACGGAAGCCTTGCCTGCACCCCTTTCATCCCGGAAAATGATTTTAACTCCTTCAGGTATGGATACAGGGAACCTAATTCTTTTTGAATTTGTGTTTCAGACGGTTGGCCCGACAAATCCTCCATTATTTGTGTAAACGGATCTTTTTGCTCAGGCAGTGAGGTTATGCGGTATTCATCAAGTTTTGCCATCGAGGCAGCAACTTCAATGGCCTTGTTTAAGCCTCCGTTAATGTCAACAAGATTGAGTCTCTTGCCATCAATACCACTCCAAACTCGCCCCTGGCCGATGCTGTCAACATTAGCAGAGGTTGTTTTACGGCCTTCAGCTACATGTTTAATAAAAGTCGAGTAAATCCGTTCCACACTATTGGTAATCACTTTTTCTTCGTAAGGAGTCATTGGCCGTGTAACGGAAATATAATCGGAATGAGGATTGGTTTTTACCATATCGAAAGTAACCCCAAGTTTATTGGCAAAGAACTTTTCAAAATCAGGTATAATTCCGAAAACACCGATTGAGCCTGTAAGTGTGGTTGGGTTGGCGATGATGGTATCGGCAGCGCAGGCTATGTAGTAGCCTCCCGAAGCAGCATAATCGCCCATAGAAACCACTACCGGTTTTGCTTCTTGGGCAAGTTTTACCTCTCTCAGAATTACATCAGAAGCCAGAGCACTTCCGCCAGGAGAATTTACCCTGAAAACAATTGCTTTAATGGAACTGTCGAGCCTAGCTTTTCTGATAGCCCTTGAAATGCGGTCAGAACCAATTGCATCGTCGGTTCCTTCACCATCCGATATCTCGCCTACAGCGTAAATAATGGCAACTTTATTTTTCGACCATTTTTTTTCGTTCTTAACCGGCACGTCCTTATAGCGGGTAAGGTTGACCATTGCAATTTTATCGCTTTTGTCAATTTCAAGTTTTTCCCTGAGCAAATCAAGCAATTGGTCTTTATAAGCGATTTGATCAGCAAAACCATATTTTACGGCATCTTCTGGTGTTTCAATCATCAAAGAATCTGCATATACCTGCAGGCGTGCCGGGTCAATATTGCGTGCCTGGCTTATGCCTGCCGACATGTGTTGCCAGATGGAGTTTACATAAGCAAGGGTTTGTTCCTTGTTTGCTTCACTCATCTTACTGCCGATCAGGGGCTCGATAGCACTTTTGTATTTCCCGTGCCTGATAATCTGTGCGTTAACGTCAAGTTTGTCGAGAAGCCCTTTAATAAAAACAACGCCACCGGTAAGTCCTTTAAAATCAATGCTTCCTTCCGGATTCACACAGATTGTATTGGCCGCAGTGGCCAGATAGTAGGCTTTCTGGGAATAGGTTTCTCCATAAGCAATTATAAATTTACCCGATTCTTTGAATTTTAAGAGTTCATTTCTGATTTCTTCAAGTGTTGCCATTCCCGAAGGGATATCGCTCAAATCAAGAAGTATTCCGCTGATGTTTTCGTCAAGGGCTGCCTGTTTGATCAGATCCATGGTTTCGAGCAATCCGGGGGTAGTAGTGGTTTCAAAAAACGACGATTGACTGAACGAAAACATCCCGGCAGGGCTCCTTTCGGGAATTGGTTCATCAAATTTCAGATGGAGAATTGATTTCGATTCAATTTTTACCTCTTCTTTTCCAGCAAACGAAATCGCAGAAACAAGGATCACCACTCCGATAAATAAGAATATCATGGAGGTCAGAAAGAAGCCTACCATCGAAGCAAGCATAAATTTAAAGAACTGTCTCATTTTTATGTTTTTATTGGTTTAGTGTCTGATTAATCAAAGATAAGCGTTTGTCACTTAATTCATCTGTTCTCGCAAATAATTTTCCAAAATAAGGGCAAGTCTCTTTCTGCTTATCCCAACTCCAGTTACTATGACAGGATAATAATCGATTGGTTACAAATATTTTCACTTTTTTAGGTTGAGCTTGCCTGATTCATCAGTTTTTTTTCTATTGTTGCAAAGCAAACCTTTTTATTCGTTTAAAGCTGATTACTTTTGCTGTTTATTTCTGTATCGAATGAATGACCTCTATATTCAGTTAGGTAGTAACCTTGGCGACCGTTCACTTAATATAGCCAATGCAATTGAGTTGATTGCAGCAGCCTGCGGACCGGTTATCAAAGAATCTGCCTGTTATGAAACAGCTCCTTGGGGCGTTGCCAATCAGGGAAAGTTTCTTAATAAAGTAATCATGCTGCAGTGTGCGATTCCTGCATTTGATTTGCTCAATGAGTTTCATACAATAGAACGGTTTCTTGGCCGAAAGCGAAATGGAACCCCCAACGAGGCCAGGACTGTTGATATTGATATTTTGTTTTACGGAGATAATATAATTACTTCGGATGTGCTTACANNGATAATCTGGATGTGAATATTTATGAAGCTGTTGCTAATTTTTCGTGAGTTTAATCATGCAGTACAATTACATTACTATAGAGGGTACAATAGGTGCAGGTAAAACTTCACTGGCAACTATGCTTTCGCAGGAGTTTAATACCAGATTGATACTTGAACAATTTGAAGACAATGATTTTCTGCCGAAGTTTTATAAAGACCCTGCAAAATATGCGTTTCCGCTTGAATTATCTTTTCTGGCTGCAAGGTTTCAACAACTCAGGGATGAACTCTCAAACACTGACCTTTTCAGACCTTATACCATATCGGACTACTTTATCAACAAATCGCTGATTTTTGCACGAAAAACCCTGGCAGATGATGAATACGCATTGTATGCAAGGTTGTTTAGTATTATCAATCTGTCACTTCCCCGTCCTGATCTGTTGGTCTATCTCTATATGAATGTTGAACGCCTGAAATCGAACATTGTACAGCGGGGGCGACCATATGAACAGGATATTGAGCAGGATTATCTCGAAAAAATCCAAAGTGGCTACTTTGATTATCTGCGCCAGCAAAGTGATATGCGCATCCTGATTATTGATACCAATACGCTTGATTTTGTAAATGTGCCTGAACATTACGATATGATCAAAGAGCTAATCGGAAGGCAATATCCAATAGGTGTCAATACAATTGTTCCCTGAGGAAATTTGTTTGGTAAAACAGTTCATTCTTCAATCAATTTATCCGATTTTTATCCTAAATTTGGTCTGTTCATAAAAAGGAGTACCCCGATATTTTTCTTAAAAGATATGAGGTAATAAATTGAACACATCAAAAATTGTTTCTCTAACGACAAGCCCATCATGTATATATATGTAGGATTTGCTTTGGCTCTGATTGCTGTTCTGGCCTTTCTTTTTTATTATCTAAAACTGGTAAAACAAAAAAACAGGATGATTGCCTTGCTGAAAAAGCAAAACGATTCATTCCTGGTTGCACAAAAAGAACTGTTAGAAGCCAAAGCAAAGGCTGAAGAATCCGACAGATTGAAATCGGCTTTTCTGGCCAATATGTCGCATGAGATAAGAACCCCTTTAAATGCAATTATGGGCTTTTCATCCCTGATGCAGGACTCGTTTGTTGAAGATGAGGAACACAAGCAGTTTGTTACCATTATCCATAATAATAGTACTAAGCTGCTCAGCCTGATGGATGAGATTTTCGACATTGCTCAGATTGAATCGGGAGTTGTTCAGATGCAAACCGAACCTTGTCAGGTAAATGAGTTGCTGATGAGCCTTGTTACCTTTTTTAATCTGGAAAAAAGTCTCAACGGAAAAGACTCAATTCAGATTAGGGTTCATAAGGCAAATAAAGATACTGGGTTTACAATTAATACCGATCCGAAGAAGTTGCGTCAGACTTTGTTTAATCTGATTGAAAATGCACTTAAATATACCAATGAAGGAAACATTGAAATCGGATATAATCTGAAAGAGACAGGAATGGTTGAGTTTTATGTACGCGATACAGGAATAGGTTTTCCGCAGGAAAAGCTGGATATTCTGTTTCAGCGGTTTAGACAGGCTGACGATAGTAACAGCAGGCAATTTGGCGGGATTGGGCTTGGATTAACATTATCGCAGAAATTCATCAAATTGATGGGCGGCGAAATGCGTGCTGAGTCGGTGCAAGGCGTTGGATCTGTTTTTTATGCTTCACTTCCTTACAAGCAAATTTCAGAATAGCCTCTTATTTTACAGAAAATAAAAAAGCTACCAGACCAGTAGCTTTTTCACTTTTCACTCTTCACATTTGCTATTAACTCTGAAAGTCTTTTAATGATTCCATTAGTTTTTTGCGTGTGAAAAAGATTCTGCTTTTCACAGTGCCAATTGAGAGGTTTAAATTCTCAGCTATTTCTTTGTATTTGTAACCGGCAGTATGCATTTCAAAAGGTTTGCGCTGATCAGTTTCGAGTTTGGCAATACCCGCTTTGATCTCTTTTGTTGATAGTGCAGATTCTGGTGATACAAAATCTGACTTGCGTGGAATATTCAGATAATACAAATCTTCAGTGTTGTCAACAATGGTATTTGCTTTCTGATTTCTGCGGTAGTTATTTATGAAGGTGTTCTTCATAATGGTATAAGTCCATGCTTTCAAATTGGTATCTGCTGCAAATTTGTCTTTATGAACCAATGCTTTCAGGTAGGTGTCCTGGATTAAATCCTTTGCTTCCTCCCTGTCGTTGGTTAAAGTGTTTGCAAAATAGGAAAGGTTGTCGTGGAGACTTATTAACTTGTGACTGAATTCTATTGCTGTCATGGTTTATATATTTGGTTGTTGATTAATGTTTAACAAATATAGTGCAAAATTAAACACAATGTTAATAAATTGTGGATTATTTTTATAAAAATATCGAGCAATCTGGATATTGGCTATGTATATGATTGATAAAGAGGATAGTAAATTTCTATTTAGAATCATTACAGAATGTTAAAAAAATGTAATATTAGTGTTAAACAAAATGTTTACACAGAAATGGCCCGAAACGGGACAGGCAATGTCCCATAATGGGATTATTCCTGATTTTTACATAGAATGATTATATATAAGGCTGATAATAAAGAGAATATATTTGAAAATGATCTCAATTTCAAGCACAATAATGGCCCGAAATGGGATAAGCTAAGTTTATAAAGTAATGTGTAGTTTATAAAAAAAATTATTAAATCAGCAAGTGCTTGATAAATAAATAGATGTGATGATTAAAAAATATTAATCACAGCAATGAAAAGAAGGGGGCATTCACTTTGTTAATGGCTGGAATTTGTTCTAATTAACCTTAGAAATAGCATTAAGTTTAATCTCATCGGAAAATTCATTTGGATTTGTGGCTATTTTAACATTGGAAGGAAGCTCAATATTGTATTCATGTGTTTGATAACCAGTAATATAGATAGTCTGGCTGCTGAATACTGAAGATAACTGATGAATATAATCAGCATATTTCTTTTGTGTTAAAGGCGTAGTAATAGAAGTAAAGAGATAATCAATCTTTTGTTTTCTTGAAACCTCCATTAAATCCTCAAAGGGCACCGATTGACCCAGATAAATAACCTTGTACCCACATTTTTTAATCAGGTAGCTGTAGAATAGTAAACCGAGTTCATGCCACTCATTAGAAGGTAAAAACATTAGGAAAGTATAGGCTGATGTCTTTGTATTTCCCGACTGTCCGTCAATAGCAATAATAAGTTTCTGTCTTATCAGGTTTGAAACAAAATGTTCCTGCGCGGGAATAATTGTTCCGATCTGCCATAATAAGCCAATTTTCTCGAAGAAAGGGTATAATACCTTTATGACTGTATCATCAAAGCCTAATTTTATAACAGAAGTTGACAGAACTCTTTCAAAACGCTGTTCATCAAGTTCAATCATGGCCACTATCAGTTGCTCAATCTGATTGTCTGAATCATTGGATGTTTCCGAAATTTCGAGAATATGCTCATTAATTTCGTCATTGTTCATTGTAACAATGGTAGAAATTTTAAATCCGTTCCTGTTTAAGATAGAAACATTCAACAATCTTTTCAGGTCATTGTCCGAATAATATCTGATGTTGGTCGAAGTTCTTTCGGGTTCGATCAACTGGTATCTTTTCTCCCAAATGCGTATGGTGTGAGCTTTTATGCCAGTTAATTGCTCAAGATCTTTGATCGAATATTGAATCATTGGTGGTTGCGTATAAAACATGTTGTTTAATCTTTCCGGTCATTGCTTATAACAAGATAAACCTGAAAATGTTTTGATGGAGTTTAGTCTGCAATAAATAAAAAAACCTGTAAATTATCCGAAGGAATTACAGGTTTTCATTTTTTTAAATAAAATATTACTTAAACATTGCCTGCGCTTTTTCAAGTACAATCTTAATGCCGGTTACATCTTTTCCTCCAGCTGTTGCATAATGAGCCTGACCGCCGCCGCCACCTTTTATATCGCGGGCTAAATCTTTAACAATATTTCCTGCATTCAACCCTTTCGATTTTACGAGAGGATCTGAGATCGCCACAGTAATACCTGGTTTGCCATCGTACTCATTTACCAGTATCACAATATAGTTATCTCCGGCTGCAATTAATTTATAAGCTATATCTTTTACAACGGAGGGGTCGAAGCCAACTTTTGAAACAATCAGCTTTATGCCATTTTCAATTCTGGAGTCTGCGATGAGTTTGGCAGCGAAATCAGAAACCATAACGGTATTCAATTCTTCAATCTGGTTGTGCAGCCTGTGATTTTCTTCCAATAGATTTTTTATTCCCCTTATGGGATCAACCGGATTTTTTACCAACTCCTTAATTTCCGTTATTAGTTCTGACTGAGTGGCGAAAAACTCTTCAGCCTTTTCAGCCGTTATGGCTTCAATACGTCTGACTCCGGCTGCAATTGCCGATTCTGATACTATTCTGAACAAACCAATCTGACCGGTTGCATGAACATGCGTTCCTCCGCACAGTTCAACTGATTCACCAAAACGGATTACACGAACAGAATCGCCGTATTTTTCACCAAAAAGGGCCAAAGCACCTAATTCCTTCGCTTTCTCCATTGGAATTCCCCTGGATTCATCAATATTGAAGTTTTCGCGGATAAGGCTGTTGACCATTTTTTCAACTTTACGGATATCTTCATCCGATAGTTTTTGAAAGTGCGAAAAGTCAAACCGGAGATAATCGGGATGGACATAGGAACCCTTCTGTTCAACATGAGTACCCAGAATAGACCGGAGTGAATGATGCAGCAGGTGCGTTGCGGAGTGATTGTTTTCTGTACTTTTCCGTGCTTTGCGCGATACAACAGCTTTTAGCTTCGATTTTGTATCTGAAGGCAGCTTTTCGGTAATATGGATAATCATATTGTTTTCTTTCCGGGTATCGTTAACCGGAATCAAGGTGCCGTTGGATTCTAAGGTGCCAATATCACCAACTTGCCCGCCACTTTCAGCATAGAAAGGTGTTTCAGCCAGGGCTATCTGATAAAAATATTTGCCTTTTGACTGCACTTTACGATAACGGGTAATGGTGGTTTCAGTTTCTAGCGTATCATATCCGACAAAACTTTCTGTTGAATCAGGGTTCACAATTACCCAATCATCAACTTCAACAGAAGCGTCTTTGCGCGATCTCTCTTTTTGCTTTTCAAGGCCACTTTTAAAACCTTCCATGTCAACTTCTTTTCCTGCTTCACGAGCCATCAGGCTGGTGAGGTCTATCGGGAAACCATAAGTGTCATAGAGTTCAAATGCAAAGTCTCCGTCAATCAGTTGATTGCCAGAATTGGCTTCAATGTATTGGTTAAACTTGCCAATACCCAGCGAAAGTGTTCTGAGAAATGAAGACTCTTCTTCAAGAATAACTTTTTCGATCAGTGATTTCTGGGTATTGAGTTCATTAAAATAGCTTCCCATTTGCCCGACCAGCACCGGGATAAGTTTATGGATAAAAGGTTCATTCAGGTTGAGGAAAGTGAAACCATAACGCACAGCCCTGCGAAGTATCCTGCGGATGACATATCCGGCTTTGTTGTTTGATGGAAGCTGTCCATCAGCAATTGCAAAAACAATAGCCCTGAGGTGATCGGCCACAACACGCATGGCAACATCGCTTTTTGTGGATAATCCGTAAGCGATACCCGATATGCTGGCAATTTCTTTAATCACCGGCTGAAAAACGTCGGTATCGTAATTCGACTGCTTTTTTTGAAGCACCATACAAAGGCGCTCAAACCCCATTCCTGTATCCACATGTTTGGCAGGTAGTGGCTGAAGGCTACCATTTGCCAATCGGTTAAATTCTATAAAAACAAGGTTCCAGATCTCGATAACCAATGGATCCCCTGCATTTACCAGTGAGGCTCCATCAATTTTCAACCGGTCTTCTTCGTTTCTGATATCAACATGGATTTCAGAACAGGGCCCGCATGGGCCGGTATCGCCCATTTCCCAGAAATTATCTTTTTTGCTGCCATGTAAAATCCTGTTTTCGGCAATATGCTTTTTCCAAAAACCGTGGGCTTCCATATCAACATCCAGGTTATCTTCTTTATCTCCTCCAAATATGGTGACATACATCCGGTCCTTGTCAATCTTATAAACTTCGGTAAGCAATTCCCAGGCCCAATCAATGGCTTCCTTTTTAAAATAGTTGCCAAACGACCAGTTTCCCAACATTTCAAACATGGTATGGTGATAAGTGTCGTGCCCAACCTCTTCAAGATCGTTGTGCTTGCCCGAAACCCTCAAACATTTCTGTGAGTTGGCTATTCGTGGAAATTTAACCGGCGAATTGCCAAGGAAAATATCCTTGAACTGGTTCATTCCGGCATTGGTAAACATAAGGGTAGGGTCATCTTTTATCACCATTGGGGCAGATGAAACTGTCTGGTGTTCTTTTGATTTGAAAAAATCGAGAAAGGTTTGCCGGGTTTGTTGTGCGTTCATATGTAACAGTTTATACACTCACAGCCTGTGACTGATTTAGATTTTTTTAACTTGTTAAAGGCTTGCAAATTTAGTTGAAAATGTTAATTTTGCCGTCATCGTTTTAAAAAGTGCGTACAAATCAGTAAATCAAAGCGAACCATAAACCATAAATGGCAAAAATCAGATACCAGTTTAACACGAAGTCGCTGAAAATTGAAAAAATTCATGTGACTGGAAAGCAAAGGCTGAAGCGCGTATTATCTGTTCTGGCTTCTGGTCTTGTTTTTGCAACTGCTGTGCTTGTATTGGCGTATAATTTTATTGAGTCGCCTAAAGAGCGGATTCTGCAGCGTGAAATTGATCAATATGAGTTGCAGTTTAAAATTCTGAACGATAGGCTTAGCCAGGTTCAGAATGTAATTACCGATCTTCAGGACAGAGATGACAATATTTATAGGGTAATTTTCGAATCAGAACCAATTCCTTCATCCGTAAGGAAAGCCGGATTTGGAGGAGCTGACAGGTATTCAAAATTTGAAGGCTTCCGAAATTCTGAAATTATAACCAACACAACAAAGAAGCTTGATTTAATAACCAGTCAGCTTTATGTTCAGTCTAAATCATTTGATGAAGTATTTGCTCTGGCCAAACGCAAGGAGGAGTTGCTTGCATCAATCCCTGCCATTCAGCCAATTTCAAACAAAGACCTCAGGCGAATAGGGTCATATTTCGGATACAGAACCGATCCCTTCTATAAAGTTACCAAGTTTCATGAAGGGATTGATTTTACAGCCTCGGTTGGTAACGATATTTATTCAACGGGCGATGGTGTTGTTACGAAAGTTGAACGATCACGCGGTGGATACGGCAATTGTATTGTTATTAATCATGGTTTCGGATACGAAACTGTTTATGCCCACATGTCGAAAATGGATGTTAGGCGAGGTGAGAAAGTAAAACGCGGACAGGTAATTGGCCATGTTGGTAATACCGGAAAATCAACCTCTCCGCACCTGCATTATGAAGTTCGGAAGGGAGGAAAAGCAATTGACCCGATTAATTTCTTCTTTAACGATATTACCCCGGAAGAATATGCTACTATGATTGAGCTTTCACAACGTCCATCTCAAACCCTCGATTGATCTTATTTTATTATGCCTTACAAAAAGAGGGAAATCGAGAAAGTTTACTACAGGATTGGTGAGGTGGCCGAGATGTTTGACGTAAACCAATCATTAATTCGTTTCTGGGAGAAAGAATTTGATATTATTAAACCTTACCGCAATAAAAAAGGCAACAGGTTTTTTACTAAAAAGGATGTTGACAATTTCCATATTATTTTTCACCTGGTAAAAGAGCGAGGATTTACGCTTCAGGGTGCCCGCGAAAAGCTTAAAGCAAATCCCAAAGAAACTACTGACCATGCGGCAATTGTCAGAAATCTTCAGAATATTAAAAGTTTTCTGCTCGAGCTAAAGCAAGACCTCGACTAATTATTGGTATTTTCCTTCTACCAGGTAATTCGATACATAGTCCAATACCCCATCTTCAAGCGAAGTAAATTTGTCAGTATAACCGGCTTTGATCAGTTTCGACATCAAAGCTTCGGTAAAATACTGGTATTTGTTGCGGATATCTTCAGGGGTATCAATGAATTCAATTTCAGGTTGTTGGTTTAGAGCGCGAAAGGTCGCCATCGCAAGGTCAACAAAAGATCTGGCTTTACCCGTTCCAAGGTTATAGAGGCCCGAATCAGGCTGTTTTTGCATCATAAAAATCAAAACCGAAACTACATCCTTCACATAGATAAAGTCACGAAGTTGTTTGCCGTCCTCAAAATCGGGCCGGTGCGAGCGAAACAACTTCACTTTGCCTGTTTCTTTTATTTGCCTGTGAGCATGAAAAATTACCGAGGCCATTCTGCCTTTATGGTATTCATTCGGACCGTAAACATTAAAAAACTTCATGCCAGCCCAGAATGGGGGAGTGGTCTTCTGTTTTAAAGCCCATTTGTCAAAATCATTTTTTGAAATTCCATAAGGATTCAGGGGCTTGAGTCTTTCAACAACATCGTGAGTATCCGCGTACCCCAATTCACCCATGCCATATGTGGCAGCAGATGAGGCATAAACAAGCGGGATATTGAACATGGTTGCCATTTCCCACACTTTTCGCGAATAGCCGGTATTCAATTCGTCGAAAATAGCCATATTGAACTCAGTCGTGTCCGTTCGAGCACCAATATGGAAGATGAAATCAACCGATGCAGCATTCTGTTCGAGCCATTCAAAAAATAATTTTCGCTCAATCCTGGCTTCAACGGTTTTTCCGTGCAGATTTCCCGCTTTCTCGGTTTTGGAAAAATCATCAACAGCAATTATTCCGGTGTATCCTTTATTAGATAGTCCGCTTATCAGACAACTTCCAATAAATCCTGCGGCCCCTGTTACTACGATCATAGTTGTATTTTGAAATTTTGAAAAAAAAGTAAATCTTACTTCATAGAAGGTTCGTCAAGTGGCTGAAATCCAAATAAACGGTAAATGGTTTTGAAGATATCGGTGTTGTCAATAACTCCATGAAATAAATCTGAACCCGGACCGCAGGAATACAGAGGGACCGGTGTTGCTGTATGATCGGTGGTTGAACATTTCCCAAATGGTTTCCCGTTTGTCATTTCTCCTTCGGGAAGGCTTAAACCGCCGGTTTCATGATCGGCAGTAATTATAACCAATGTTTCTTTGTTATTGGCGGCAAATTCAAGCGCCACACCACATGCATTATCAAAATCAATGGTTTCGCTGATGATATAGTCCAGATCATTGTCGTGGCCACCCCAGTCTATCTGTGAGCCTTCAACCATCAGAAAAAACCCATCTTTGTTATCATCGAGCAAATCAATTGCCTTGGCAGTTGCAAGACTTAGCATATCCCCGCGACCTTCAGTAACTTTTGGCGGATGAACAGGATACAAGAGCGCGGCCATTTTTCCTTCAGTTACTTCCATCATTTCGGGTATTGTTTTTACTACCTGGTAATGCCTTATAAGCAAACTGTCGATGAGGTTAAGGCTGTCGGTCCGTTTACCGAAAGAGTTATAGCCACCACCAATAAAAACATCTATATCGGTATAAAGAAACTGTCGTGCAATTTCTTCATTCATTTTGCGACTGGTTACATGAGCAACAAATGAAGCTGGTGTTGCATGGGTAATATCGCATGTGGCAACCAAACCGGTTGCCAATCCATTATCTTCGGCATATTTTAGGATGCTTGGTACTGGTGTTGAGTCAGAAAGCAACCCAATCATTCCGTTGTTGGTTTTATACCCGGTGGCAATCGCAGTACCTGCTGCGCCTGAATCAGTTATGAAATCGTTGGCCGAAAATGTTTTTACCAGTGCTACATTAGGGCATTTGGTGATATTCAGATTGTTATTTGTTGCGATAAGTGCAGCATACATATGCTCAAGTCCCATGCCGTCGCCAATAAGCAGAATTATATTTTTAGGATATTTCTGTTTCTCCCGTGTGTTTGATTTTCGAAGTTGTGCTTCTGCAAATTGATTTATAAGCAACAATGAGATTAGCAGAAGAGTGATTTTTTTCATTTCAGAAGGATTAGAATCTTTGGTTTTCTGAACTCAAAACTGGTTAGTATTATTGACTGCAAAAGTATAAAATATGCTGTTATGGCTTTATTATTTCACTATTAAGAAATACTTTTAACCCCATTCAAGCATGTTGACACAAATATATTTATATCAAAGTTGCTCATTCAAAAATTTAAGTACATTTGACAGTCCTAAAAAAAAAGCATTTTATTGCCCTGTTATTCGTCTGCGATTGCAATAATTTACTCTGAATAATTTCTAAACTTTAATTTAATCTCTATGAAAGAAAAAGTTGTGACTTTACTAAGCGAATCGAAGGCTGCCCGGTGGACAGCGCTTGCAGTTGTCGCTTTCACGATGTTGACTGGTTATTATCTGACCGATGTTATGGCTCCGTTAAAAGGACTTCTTGAGGGGCAACTTCAGTGGAACAGTTCCGATTTCGGATTTTTTACCAGCGCTTATGGTTGGTTTAACGTTTTTCTGCTGATGCTGATTTTTGGAGGAATTGTGCTCGACAAGATGGGCGTTCGCTTTACGGGTTTGGGTGCTACCATTACTATGATTATTGGTATTTTAATGAAATACTGGGCAGTTTCAACTCATTCTCTTGATGGTGAAGTATGGCATATTCTTTTCTGGGATGCAAAAGCTCAGGTGTTTATGGCCGGCCTCGGTTTTGCTATTTTCGGCGTTGGCGTTGAGGTTGCCGGGATTACAGTTTCGAAAATTATTGTAAAATGGTTTAAAGGAAAAGAACTTGCCCTTGCTATGGGTCTTGAAATGGCTACCGCACGTCTTGGTACTGCACTGGCTCTCTCAACTTCGGTTCCGATTGCAAAAGCATTTAACACTGTTGCTGCACCTATTTTGCTAGCACTGGTGCTGTTGTGTATCGGTCTGATAGCTTTTATTATCTATGTTTTCATGGATCTGAAACTAGATAAAACACAGGCTGCTGTTAATGCGCAGAATCAGTTTGTTGATGAAGAAGAAGCATTCCGTATTTCAGACATCCTGAAAATAGTTACCAACAAAGGATGGTGGTATATTGCTATCCTCTGCGTTCTGTTCTATTCAGCGGTATTCCCATTTCTGAAATATGCTACCGACTTGATGGTTCAGAAATTCAGCATCAACGAAGACTGGGCTGGACTTATTCCAGCAATGCTGCCATTTGGTACGATATTGCTTACTCCTTTCTTTGGCAACCTTTACGATAGAAAAGGAAAAGGTGCAACCATTATGATTATTGGTTCAATTTTGCTGATTTTTGTTCACCTATTATTTACAATTCCATTCCTCAGCCACTGGTTGGTTGCAATTGTACTCACTGTTATTCTTGGTATTGGATTCTCTTTGGTTCCATCAGCTATGTGGCCTTCGGTTCCTAAAATTATCCCTGAGAAACAGCTTGGAAGTGCTTATGCCCTGATTTTCTGGGTTCAGAACTGGGGCTTGATGGGCGTTCCTGCGCTCATCGGGTGGGTGCTGAATAAATACTGCTTCATCGGATATTTTTCCATTATTGGAACGGGCTTCAATACATCACAGGGAGACAATATCCTTCAGTTGGTTACAATGGATAAAGCTGTTTATGATCTTACAGAGGTTGGCTCAATCAGTCGGAAAGACACAACGTTACAGGTGGTTGAGTTTGTAAATAATTCAGCAGGAAGTGTTTCGAGTATTATTGTCTCAACAGGTGATACAATACAGAGAGTAAATATTTCTGATAAATCGTTTAAAAAAGTAGAAAAGAAGAAAGAGGTTAAAGTTCCGATGTATTCCTTTGATGATAAAGGCAGAATTAGTCATTTTATTACTTCAAAGGGTGAAACAGTTACCAAGTTTAGCAATGTTTCATCATTCTACAACTATACGCTGCCAATGATGATCTTCACCGGCTTTGGATTTTTAGCCCTCATCTTTGCCTTATTGCTTAAACGTGAGGATAAGAAAAAAGGATACGGACTTGAACTTCCTAACAGGGAATCATAATCAAAATAGTTTTAATTAAAACAGCGGCTTATAGCCGCTGTTTTTTTTACAAAAAAAAAACCTGCCGGGATTAGCAGGTTTTTCTAACGACATGTAAATAGAAGTGCTCTACTAAAGTTAAGGAGCCGGGATGTCCTTAACAGCATAATACTATGATGAATCTATAAGTCACCTACAAATATCGGGAATAAAAAAAGCGTTTGCTTGTGAAATGTATAAGTGCTGGAGTTTTTTTATTCAGCGTACCTGTTTGATGAGTAAGTGCGTCTTTTTTGGCTTTTTTTGTGCTTCTTTTAATGGGTATATTGGGTTAATAATGGTCTAAAATGACTGCTTTTTTGAGAGGTTTTTGCAAAATTCGTTTCCAATCGAATGGTAAGCGTTCTAATGGTCTTACATCAGGAGATTTTTGTAATTCCTGGAATAAAATCCGAAATTATCTATTGGTCATAAAAAAGAACCTGCCGGGATGAGCAGGTTCTTCTAACGACATCTATACTGGTGGGATAAATTGGAACTTAGGGGCCGGGATGCCCTATGCTCATAAATATAGATTAATATGCACTTACAAATGTCGGGAATAAAAAAAGCCTTTGCTTGGGAAATGTATAAGTGCTGGGGTTTTTTTATCCAGCGTACCTGTTTGATGAGTAAATGCGCCAATTTTGCATAAAGAACACAGCTGTATGTGCCATTTTTAAGCATTGGACACCTCTAAAAAGAGTGATTTTTGAACTAATTAAAGAGAAATTCATTAACTGGAAGATCTTTTCTCAAGCTGAATTGGAATTACCCGGGTTTGAAAATCAATGTAAGTTGCCGGGTTTTCAATCCGTCTTATCAGTATTTCGACTGCCTGTCTGCCCATTTCAAATCCTCTCTGCTCTACTGTTGTAAGCGGCGGATGGGCAATACTTGCAATCGGGTCGTTGCCAAATCCTGTTATAGCAATATCTTCCGGAATCCTGAATCCCTGATCCTGCAACAACATCATTGCAGCAATTGCAGTGAAATCATTTACCGCAAAAATTCCATCAATTTCAGGTGCCAACCTGATGATCTGTTCCTTTAAATCATAAACTTCTGTTCGCGTGTCGCATTGCAAGATATAAGCCGGGTCCTTTTCAATTCCATAATTGGAAAGTGCTTTCAGATAACCTTCAAGTCTCAGGCGGCCAATCAGCAGGTGCTGAGGCGATGCCAGATGAAGGATTTTTTTACGACCACTTTCGAGCAAGTGACTTGTTGCAAGCAAAGCGCCTTCAAAATCGGCAGTTACCACACGATCAGTTTCTACCTCTTCACAAACCCTATCGAAAAAAACCATAGGTATTCCACTATCAATCAAATCTTTAAAATGACCATGATTGGTGGTTGTCTTACTCATTGAAATCAAAATACCATCCACGCGGTTGTCGAGTAATACCTGAGTGTTGATTACTTCTCGCTCATAATCCTCGTTCGATTGGCAAATAATAAGGCGATATCCTTTGGCATAAGCAAGCTCTTCTATCCCGCTAATGACGGATGAGAAGAAGTGATGCACTATTTCGGGGATTATGAGACCCAGCGTATTCGACCGTTGCCGTTTAAGGCTGAGTGCCAGCGCGTTGGGCCGGTAATTTACATGTTCAGCATATTCCTTAACAATCCGTTTTGTTTCTGTGCTGATATCGGGATGGTCTTTTAGTGCTCTTGAGACAGTTGATGGTGAGATTCCTAATGCTGTAGCGATATCGTTAATAGAGATAAGTTTTGATTTCATGGAATGGGACTATTGTTTTCATTAACTTTAAGGTAAAAATACCAATAAAGTAAATACGGTTCAATGACTTTAAGATAAGTTCTTATTTTTTGTTTTCCCGAATAGAAATTCGTTGGGTAAAAGAAATTTTATTTTCTATAATTTATTTGCAAACGTCACCGCAAACGATTGCGGTAATATTTTATAAAAATTCGTGTATTTACATTAAAAACGAGAGTGTTAGTATTTAATAATTGCTTAACATTGTAGTTTGAAAACTGAAATTAAGGAGCATTTTTCAGAAAGTGTTTTAATTTCATGTTGATTCAATTTTTATTCTGAGCATTTTTTGAAATAATTATTGATGGCGATAAAAAATCAACAACAGTCTTATTAATTTTTAAAGATTTCCTGGTGCTTGATGCAACGTATTGTCAAATTGAGCATCTTAATAGGATTATCGTAGTTTATCGCCTTTATTTATATGAATTTTGAAGTCATATTGTTTTCTAAAAAAAAATGTGTACTTCAATGTAAACTAATTATGCAAACAAATTTTACCAATCACTAACCAAATAATAAATGCAACAAACAGAATCTATGAAACAAAAGCCAAATGTTGTCAAAAACCTGTTGATGCTGATCATGATGATTGCATTTGTGGTAAATGCTTCGGCCCAATCTTCACAACCAGTTAAAGGGGTTGTTAAAGATGCCACAACAGGGGAGACCCTTATCGGTGTTAATGTACTGATAAAAGGGACAAGTCAGGGAACGATAACCGACATCTACGGTAACTATGAGTTAGCTGTTGATGCCGGAGCTACTCTTGTTTTTTCATACATCGGGTATGTAAAGCAGGAAATTGTTGTAACAGCTTCACGTACAATCAATGTTTCACTCAAAGCTGATCTTGCCCAGCTTGAGGAAGTTGTGGTAATCGGGTATGGTACGCAGAAGAAAAGTGACCGTACCGGAGCTGTTGTCAGCGTTAAAGCTGACGAAATGAATAAGGGCGTTTTAACAGACCCTATTCAAGGGCTTCAGGGTAAGGCTGCCGGTGTCGTTATTACTAAAAAAGGTGGAGACCCCAACTCCGGATTCGATATTAAAATCAGAGGTGGCTCTGGTGGTCTTGAAACCAGAACAAGTCCATTATACGTAATTGATGGTGTACCGGGTGTTGATCCAACTACTGTTGCACCTGAGGATATTGAATCATTCAATGTGCTTAAAGATGCTTCAGCAGCGGCAATCTATGGTTCTAGAGGCGCGAATGGTGTTATTATTATAACTACTAAAAGAGGAGGTAATAAGGTTGGAAATACCATCGAGTTTTCTACTTATGTTTCTACTGAATCTGTGGCTAATCGTTTGGATCTATTAAATGCTGAACAAATCAGAGCTTATGCTGCTGAAAATAACCTAAATTTTGTGGATGGTGGGGCTAATGTTGACTGGCAGGACGAGGTATATCGTAGAGGCGTTTCACAGAATTATTCACTTTCTCTAACAGGAGGTAATGAAAGCTCTAATTATCGTACTTCTGTCTCACACAGCAATTTTGACGGTGTTATCAATGGATCAAGTAAAGAAAGAACTACAGCTCGTATCAACCTTGATCAAAAAGCACTTAATGATAAACTTACTTTTCAATCGGGTCTTGCTGGTACATTTGAAAAGAATAATTATGTAAACTACGGTGGGAATGGGCCTACAGATATTCTTTACCAAACATTTCAGAGAAACCCAACCGACCCAGTCAGAACAGAAGATGGTGAATTCTATAATACGCAGCGTACTTTTAACTACTGGAACCCCGTTGCTTTAATTGATCAAATTCAGAATGAAAGAGATGCGAAAAGGTTCTTCGGTTTTGCCAAAGCTACACTTGAAATTGTAAATGGTCTAACACTAACTGAAAATGTAGCCTATACACGAGATGATCAGGAAAACTTTTATTTTGAACCCTCTACACTTAATTTAGGGACGACTTCAGGTTTGGGTAGAAGAGAATATAAAAATTTCGATTCAAAAATTCTTGAGTCCACACTGAACTATAAAAATTCATTCGGTAACCATAATCTTGAAGCTATTGCAGGCCATTCATGGCAACACGATAACAATACCGGATTTTCAGCTAAAGGAACTGAGCCATTTATTAATTATGTAGAATCAAATGATCTCTCAAACCTTCTTAATGTTCAGTCTGGTGATATTACTTCTTACAATAATGGGAATACGTTGATCTCATTTTTTGGACGAGCAATCTATAATTTTAATTCCAAATATTTTGTCACTGGTACCATTCGTCGTGATGGTTCCTCTCGTTTCGGAGCCAATAATAAATGGGGATGGTTTCCATCTGCTTCGGCCATGTGGAATATTACCGGTGAAGAATTTATGAAGAATATTTCAGTATTAAATAATCTCCGTTTACGAGTCGGGTTCGGAATCACAGGTAATCAGGAAATTGGCAATCATAATGCTGAATTATACTATAATGCGGCTGGTTCATCCATTAATTTTGAAACAAATGAACAGGTTGTTAAATATGTATATGCTGCTGCTGCCAACCCCGATTTAAAATGGGAATCAAACAGGGAGATAAATCTTGGTCTTGATTTTGGTATTCTCAATGATCTCATCTCAGGTTCAATTGAAGTATATAAGAAAAACACATTTGACCTTTTGGGTATTTATTCTATCCCAGTACCTCCGAATGAGGCTGATAAAATCTGGGCTAATGGAGGAAAGATTGATGTTAAAGGACTCGAGTTTAATATTCAGGCATACCCCTTAAAGAGTAAAAATTTCGAATGGAAAACCTTCGTGACTTTTTCCACCTACAAACAGGAGGTAATAAGTTTAAGTACTGGTGAATTTGAAATGGGGCCTCAGGATAAAGGATATGTTTCTGTCAGAGGTGGTGTTGGCACCAGAACCCAGGTAATTACACCTGGATATGGATTTGGAACTTGGTATATGCCTGAATATGCAGGTCTGTCTTCCGATGGTAAATTTCTTTATTATACTGCCAGTGGTGGTGTAACCCGCGACTTTAGTAAAGCTGAGTATAGATTTGTCGGAAGTGCTCAACCTGATTTTGAAATTGGCTGGTCGAACTATTTTACTTTTTTTAAGAATCTGGATGCAAGTTTCACTGTTCGCGCAATTTACGGAACAAAAATATTTAATACTACCCGCCTGATGTTTGGAAATGCTGTGTGGCTGCCTGATATGAATGTTTTACAATCAGCGCTCGAGGACAAAGCCCGTGGATTGAATGATAATCCTCAGGTAAGCAGCTATTACCTTGAAGATGGTTCATTTATTCGTCTTGATAACCTTTCAATTGGATACAACATTAAAAACATACCCGGCTTTAAAAATATCAGGGCTTATTTTGCATCTAATAACTTGTTGACAATCACTAAGTATTCCGGTATTGATCCAGAAACAGGATACAATGGTACTGAATTTGGATTAGACCAGTTTAATACTTATCCCAAGACCAGAACTTTCACTTTTGGCTTAAACATAACACTTTAAATTCAGACAAATGAAAAATACATATTTAATTTTGTTTTTGTTCACAGCAATCCTGATTGGTTGCACTGATCTTGATGAGCCGATTATTGATAAGGTTCCAAGTAATGAATATACTGCTGATCCTATTGTAGATATGGGTGTTATCTACGCCCCTATGCAGGAATTTCTTGACAATGGTGGTTATTGGTTTGCTCAGGAACTTACATCCGATGAAATGGTTTGTCCAACAAGAGCAGGTGACTGGGACGATGGAGGTAAATGGCGCGTATTGCATCAGCATACCTGGGATAATAAAACTGAAGCCATTGCTTCAATGTGGAGTCGCTTCTATTCAGGTGTTGTTCAGGCAAATAAGTTTATTGAAACTTATCAGATAAATGCTGATAAACCTGTTGTTGCGCAGGCGATTGCAAAAGCCAAAATACTCCGGGCATACTACTATTACCTGTTAATAGATAATTATAAGGATGTTCCTTATGTTACTTCTTTTCTGAATGCTGAGCAACAACCTAATAAAACTCCAAGGGCGACCATATTTAATAATATTGTTTCCGAAGTTGAAGAAAATTATCCTCTGGTTTCATACAGTACATCAAAAACTGCTGTAACTAAAGGTATGGTTTTCACATTGCTTGCTAAACTCTACCTGAATGCTGAGGTTTATACCGGAACTCCTCAATGGGCAAAAGCTGAACAATACTGTGATAGCGTTATTGCACTCAATCAGTATTCATTGGAAGGAAATGCTTTGGCACCTTTTGTAACTAACAATCAAAATTCTTCTGAGAATATATGGGTAATCCCTTATGATGAAGATAATTACAAAGGATTTAATCTTCACATGCGAACCTTGCATTATAACAGCAACCAAACATTTGATATGACTGCTGGGCCATGGAATGGATTTGCAGTTACAGAAGCTCATTTCAATACATTCGAAGATAACGATGTAAGAAAGAGTGGTTTCCTTGTTGGACAGCAGAAATCTTCATCCGGTGCTGATCTTGTTGATCCGGGTGCGGAAGGAGCTCCCCTTGTATTTAATCCGTTTATTCCTGCTTTGGTAATGGATGCTACTTACACTCAGGTTCAGATTCGTCTATCAGGCGCCAGAGTTGCCAAGTTTGAGATAAAATTGGGTGCCAAAGAGAATCTTAGCAACGATTTCCCAATCTTCAGGTATGCTGATGTATTGCTTATGAAGGCTGAGGCTGTTATCAGACAAGGTGGAAATGGAGATGAATGGGTTAATATGATTAGAAACCGTGCAGGTGTTGATTCATGGAGTGGAGTTACATTAAGCCAGCTACTTGAAGAACGTGGACGTGAAATGTTTTGGGAAGCGCATCGTCGTCAGGATCTGATCCGTTTTGATGAGTTCAATAAGGCCTGGTGGGAGAAACAAGCCTCTACACCTGACCGCAAAACTTTCCCAATACCTCAGTGGGCAATAGATGCTAATCCAAATCTTGGAAGTTAAGATTTAATTATAATTAATACTTTTGTTAAACCAACCCTAATTAAAAAAAAGTAAAATGAAAACAAAACCAATCAAAATGTTAATGAAGCTAAGCTGGGTACTTGTAGCTGCTGCTTCGATGTTTGTTGTTTCTTGTAAAGATGATGATCCTGTAGTACCGCCTGTAGTTGTTGAGGATGGTATTTACGTGAAAGGTGCCGGAACTGCACTTACTGATTATGATAGCAAAGGCATTATGACTGTTGCTAAAAATGAAGTAACCCAGGAAAACAGACCTGATTTACTTGAATTGTATGTTGCAGTTAAAGCTGGTACTGATGGTTTCAATATCGTTGAAGTTTCTGGTGCTACAACTACTGTTTACGGACCTGGTGCTGACTTTGCAACTGTAGATGTTGGAACAACTGATGAACCAAAAGTTGCCTTCCAGCGCGGTTCTTATACAGAAACTGCCGCACCGTTTACGGTTCCGGCTGATGGTCTTTATCATGTGATAATTGATAAAGCGCTTAAGATTGCTGTTGTTGTTCCTGTTTCATATTGGGGTCTGATTGGTGCTGCTACACCAGGCGGATGGTCTAATGACACCCAATTACCTTCAAAAGGTTTCGATCTCAATACTATGACCTTTGAACTTACCGATGTGGTTATGACAAAAGCAGATTTCAAATTCCGTTACTCAGGTGGCTGGAAAGTTGAAATTGATGCTCTTTATGACCTTGGTGGTGGTGTAATTGGTATTAAAGCCAATACCAACTTTGGTGGTGCTGTTGATGCACTGGTTGCTGGTGGAGATAATATTTCAAATACTGTACCTGGTAAATACACTGCAAAAATGGTTTGGACTCTTGGAGCCGGCTTTACTGCTACTATGACCAAAACCGGTGATCTTGATCTTATTGATTATTCAGCTACTGAACTTGGTTTAGTTGGTAACGGTCTTATGGTTAATGGTGTACAGCACAACTGGGATGAAACCGTTATGCTTCACGTACCAGTAATTGAAAATGAAACCAATTATATCTGGACATTCAACAGTGTTGAAGTTACAACCCTTGGCTCTTTCAAAATCAGGGAAGGTCAGACATGGGATAACAAAAGCATCGGATATAACGATGTAACAATGGCCGGTCTTGCTGCAGATAAATTTGGTACCAATGGCGACGGAAACTTTGTTCCGCTGGAAGATGGTGTTTATGATATGGTATTAAAAATTGATGCTGTAACTGAAACCTACACCTTTACAGTTAACCCTGCCGGCGCTGCTCCTGAGCTTTATATGCTGGGTGATGGTTGCACTGCAGGATGGGATAATACTGCTGCACTTCCGCTTAATGGAACAGGTGGTGTTTATACCATAACAGCCAACCTTCAGGGTGCTGGTAAATATATCAAATTTATTACAACTCTCGGACAATGGGCTCCAATGTATGGAACAGATGCTTCAGGTACTTCAACCGGTGGAACTTTAGTTTACCGTGCAACTGAATCTGATCCTGATCCAGCTTCTATCCCTGCTCCTGATGCAGTCGGTGATTATCTTATTACTGTTAATACTACAGCTATGACTTACACTATTGCTGCTGCAAAGAAATAAGTCTGTAAGTTTTAATTGAATTAAGAGGGTGTCTGGTTTTTCCAGACACCTTTTTTAATTATGCAGGGCTGGGATTCGAAATTTTGAATCCTTTTTAATAGAGTTGATTATTGTACTTTTGCCGCTTAATTATTCGTCAAATGGGAAGAAAAGAAAAGGGTACCCCGCTGATTCTGGAACAGGTAAAAATAATTGATGCAGGTGCAGAAGGCAAAGCGATTGCAAGGCATAACGATATGGTGATTTTTGTCCCCTTTGTTGTTCCGGGCGATATTTGCGATATCAGGATTGTTTCAAAAAAGAGGCGCTTTTACGAAGGAAGAGCTGTAAAAATACATAAGTATTCAGATAAAAGGATTGCGCCGGTTTGCAGCCATTTTGGTACTTGCGGCGGGTGCAAGTGGCAGGGAATGGATTACCAGCAGCAATTGTATTACAAACAAAAACAGGTTTCGGATAACTTCAGCCGTATTGGCCATTTGGATTACCCCGAAATTTTGCCCATCAAGGCTTCCCCGGTTACAGAATTTTACCGCAACAAGCTGGAATATACCTTTTCCACTCACCGCTGGTTAAGCGAAGATGAAATGAATACAGAACCTTCTGAACGTGATATGGATGCATTAGGATTTCATATTCCAGGTATGTTCGACAGGGTGATTGATATTGAAAAATGCTACCTTCAATCCGAACCATCAAACCAGATCAGGCTGGGCCTTAAAAAGTTTGCCAAAGAAAACGGGCTTTCATTTTACGATATCCGGAATTTTACAGGCGATCTCAGAAATGTTATTGTTCGCAATTCGAATACCGGTGATCTGATGGTGATTATGGTTTTCGGGACCGATGATCAGGAGGTTATCCTAAAAGTGATGGAGTTTCTTGCCGGAGATAATTTTACCATTTCGTCATTATATTATGTTGTAAATCAGAAGCATAACGATACCATCAATGATCTGGAGCCGATTTTATTCAAAGGATCAGCCTTCAATACCGAACAGATGGAGAACCTGAAATTCAGAGTTGGCCCGCTTTCTTTTTTTCAGACAAATTCTAACCAGGCTCTTGAACTTTACCGGATTACTCGTGATTTTGCAGGATTAACTGGTGATGAGATTGTTTATGATCTCTATACAGGAACCGGAACCATTGCCAATTTCGTCGCATCAAAAGCAGCAAGAGTTATTGGCATCGAATATGTTGAGCCGGCAGTGCTTGATGCTGAAATCAATTCTCAGATTAATGGAATTGAAAACACCCGCTTTTTTGCCGGAGACATGGTGAAAGTACTCACTCCCGAATTCATTGAGGAAAATGGGCAGCCTGATGTAATAATTACCGACCCACCGCGGGCTGGTATGCACGAGAAGGTTGTTCTGCGGATTCTAGAAGCAAGGCCTTCACGGATTGTGTATGTAAGCTGCAATCCGGCCACACAGGCAAGGGACCTTAGTTTACTGGCGGGAAGCTATGAAATAAAGGCCGTGCAACCGGTTGATATGTTTCCACACACGCATCATGTTGAAAATGTATGCCTGCTGGAGCTTAAAGAACATCCTGATGTTGAAGATCAGTTAAAAGCAGTTTTAGAGTAAAAGGCTACAAATACTCTTTCACTAATTTGATCAGGTTTTCCATTTCAAGGTTCTCATCTTTGATTTTGAAGAGGGCCATCTCATAAAACTCTTTCCTTTTCGCGAGGTGACTTGCAATAAATAGTGGAAGTTCTTTTTCAGAAATACCTTCTATTACCGGTCTTTTTACTTTAGCATTCAGCAACCTGTTGGCGAGTGATTCGGGTTTCATGTTGATATAGACCGTTACTCCGGTTTTCTTCATTAATGCCATATTGTCGAAGTAGCAGGGTGCTCCACCACCGGTAGAAACAACCACATTCTTTCGGTTCGAAAGAGAAACAAGCATCGAATGTTCAAGCAAACGGAAAGCATCTTCGCCTTCATCAGCGAAAATCTGAGGGATAGTTTTGCCGGCAAGTTTTTCTATTTCATTATCAAGATCGAAAAAGAAATAACCGATGTTTTTTGCGAGTTTTTTGCCAGTAGTGGTTTTGCCACTTCCCATATAACCAACCAGAAATACTGGTTTACCCATAAAGTTTGCTTTTTACAAAGATACTAGGTTTTTGTTTTTAGCCACAAAGTCACAAGGCCACAAAGATTCACTAATTTAATTTACTCACTTATTTTTATCTGTCTGCCTGAGCCTGTTTGCGTGTGCCTGTCTGCGTGCGCATTCAGGCAGGCATTCAGGCAGGCTTAAAGTTTTGGTTACACTTCGATAAACTCAGTGTACCGCTTGGTGGCTATATTTTTCTAATTTTAGTCGGAATAAACTGTACCAAAATCCCCAAACGGTTTTCATCATTAACAATCCATAATTTATTATCTTTGAATAAATACGGAATATAGATCAATGCCATCAGGACTTACTATAGAACAGGTTCTTACCAAATACTGGGGTTACTCAACTTTTCGCCCTGCGCAAAAAGAGATAATCCAATCGGTATTGGATGGTAAGGATACGCTTGCCTTATTGCCAACCGGTGGGGGCAAATCAATCTGTTTTCAGGTTCCCGGGCTGGTTCTTGATGGATTAACGCTGGTAATAACTCCTCTTATTGCCCTGATGAAGGATCAGGTCGAAAATTTACGAAAAAAGGGGATCCCGGCTGAAGCCATCTATTCGGGCATGAGCCCACGCGAAATTGAACTGGCGATCAATCATGTTTTTCATGGTCCTACCAAATTTCTTTATCTGTCACCAGAAAGGTTGCTTACCGAGCGGTTTCTTGATATGTTGCCTTCGCTCAAAATATGCCTGATAGCTGTTGATGAGGCACATTGCATTTCACAATGGGGATATGATTTCAGGCCACCATATCTCCGGATTGCAGAAATTCGAAAACTGTTACCGCCTGTGCCTGTGCTTGCACTAACCGCGACGGCTACAAAAACGGTTGTAAACGATATTCAATCGAAACTTGCTTTCAGGCAGAACAACTCATTTGAAAGGAGTTTTGAGCGCATTAACCTTGCCTATGTTGTTTATAAAGAAGAGGATAAGCATACCCGATTGCTCAGAATATTTACCAATGTGGCTGGTACGGGCATTATTTATGTACGAAACCGTAGAAAAACAAGGGAGATTGCTGAGTTTCTGATAAAGAATGGGATTAGTGCTGATTATTACCATGCCGGACTTACTCCGAAAGAGAGGGATAAAAAACAGGATGCATGGAAAAGTGGCCGGATGCGGGTAATGGTTTCTACCAATGCATTTGGAATGGGAATTGATAAGGCCGACGTTCGCCTTGTGGTGCATCTTGATCTGCCCGATAGCATTGAAGCCTATTTTCAGGAAGCCGGCCGCGCTGGTCGTGACGAGAAGAAATCATATGCTGTTTTGCTTTACGAGGAATCCGATATTATTGATGCACGTCATAACCTCGAACTCTCTTTTCCGGAGCCTGACCTTATCAGGAAAATATATCAGGCACTTGGCAACTATTTTCAACTGGCAACTGGAACCGGCCGCGATATGGTATTCGATTTTGAGATTACTGATTTCAGCAGCCGCTATAACCTGAAGCCTGTTACAGCCTTTAATGCTTTGAAATTTATTGAACGTGAGGGATTTATCACCCTGAACGAGTCAGTTGATACACCTTCACGCATTCTTATTAATGCACGAAAAGACGACCTTTATCGTTTTCAGGTTGAAAATGCCCGTTTCGACCCACTGATTAAAACCATCCTGAGGTCCTATGGGGGCGTTTTTACCGAGCCTTCCATCATCAATGAAGCAGAACTTGCCCGAAGGCTATCCACAACTACTGAGGATGTTATTAAGGCACTGAACTATCTTACCGAGCGGGAAGTGTTAACCTATTTTCCCCGCCGTAATAAACCTCAGCTTACTTTCTGCAGCGAACTTATCAGGGCTGAAGACCTCAGGATCTCGCCCGAAAATTATGCCGACCGTAAAATGGATGCCCACCGCCGCCTCGATGCAATTATAGAATATGCTTCTTCGGGCAACATCTGCCGGAGCAAAATGCTGATCAGCTATTTTGGACAAAACGATTGCAAGCGATGCGGGGTTTGCGATGTATGTCTTAAGCGGAACCGGGCAGAATTGAGCGAACTCGATTTTAATACCATTGTTACTGCAATAAAACCTCTGCTTAAAGAGCAGGATATGACCATGGAAATGTTGATAGATGCCTGCCATAATATCAGCGATGAGAAATTGATCAAGGCCGTTACATGGCTGGTTGATAACGATAAAATCAAAGTTAAGGATGGTGGAAAATTCAGGTGGGCCGAATTATAAATCATTTTTATGGAAAAGAACTAATGTGGATTTCTTTTCAGGTGAAGATGTGTTGCTCATCGCGAGAAAACTTATTGGAATGAGATTGAATACATTGATTGATAATAAGTTGACTTCAGGAATTATAACAGAAGCTGAAGCTTACGCCGGTGAAACCGATCGTGCTTCACATGCTTTTGGTGGCCGCCGCACAAGGCGTACTGAAACTATGTATCAGCAAGCAGGATTGGCTTACATCTATCTTTGCTATGGGATTCACTCATTATTGAATGTTGTTACCAATATAGAAGGTATTCCTCACGCTGTGCTGATTAGGGCAGTTTACCCGGTTTCAGGTCTCGACATTATGGAACGGCGCATCAATCGCAGGATAAATCCGGTGAAAGATGGATCAGGTCCCGGAAAGGTAACAAAACTGATGGGATTGGATTGTAGCTATAATGCAACAGATATGACAGTTAGCAATGTTTTGTGGATTGAGGATTCTGATTTTCGTTTTTCGCGAAGGCTTATTAAGTCAACACCAAGAATTGGAGTGGATTATGCGGGCGAAGACGCTTTATTACCTTACAGGTATCTTGTAGATAATCAGATGGCTGAAGCTGAAATAAAAAAAGCCGGTCTTTATTAGACCGGCTCTTTTTTGTTGCGTTGTTAAGGCTTACTTACTTTACATTTTTTGAAAGTTCTGTGCCTGGTTTGAATTTAACAACTTTTTTTGCGGCAATCTTAATTTCTTTACCAGTCTGTGGGTTGCGGCCTTTGCGGGCAGCACGTTTTGAAACTGAGAAAGAACCGAAACCTACCAATGCAACGCGGTCACCTTTTTTGAGACCTTTTGAAGTTGCTGAAATAAAAGCATCAAGCGCTTTTTTTGAATCGGCTTTGGTAAGTCCTGATTCGGCTGCAATAGCAACGATTAATTCTTGTTTGTTCATTTTTCCTGATTTTTAATTAATACTATGTTGGATAACCTTACGCAAATATAAGCTATTCTAGCGTGAAATCAAGTGTTTTAGGCGAAAACCTTTAAAAAAGTTAATAAAACCGCACGTTTGTTAATAACTTGGCCCTGTTTTACCTGTGTTTAGGGGGTTTGCGGAATTGCAAACAGCCCGATCAGGACTCAAAGTGTAAAATAATTGATCTTATCCCTCTCAGAAATTCGTCGGTTGTCATTGCTTTTTTACCGGCTGGTTTCACTTCAGTTAGTTCGATAAATCTATCGGCGCAGGAAACCAATAATTTTTTTTCGTCCATTATAAGGGTTTCTCCGGGCGTTTTACCCGACGGTTTATCCGTTAATACACTTCTTAGTATTTTAACTTCAGTGGCGCCTTTATCGGTGCTGAGGATTGAATAGGCTCCCGGGTATGGACTTAGCCCCCTGATCAGGTTATGAACTTCCTTTGCTGATTTTGACCAGTTGATCCGGCAATGCTCCCTGAAAATTCTTGGAGCAGGTTTCAGGCCATCAGTGCTTGCAGGCTGGTCAACCACCCTACATGAGCCTGATTCAATTAATTTAACTGTTTCAACAACCAGTGATGCACCAATATGCATCAACTTATCGTGCAAATCTCCGGCTGTATCATCGGGCCCGATAGGAAGCCTTCTGTTCATAATAATTTTACCGGTGTCAATTCCTGAATTGAGAAAAAATGTCGTAACACCTGATTCAGTCTCACCGTTTATGATAGCATGGTTGATAGGGGCGGCCCCGCGGTAATCGGGAAGCAGAGAGCCATGTAGATTAAATGTTCCAAGTTTGGGCATCATCCATACTTTTTCAGGTAGAATGCGGAATGCTACTATAACAAACAGGTTGGCATTGCAGGAGTATAACTTTTTTAAGAAATCTTCATCTTTCAGACTCTGGGGCTGTAAAACCGGTAAATTTTGACTTACAGCAAATTGCTTAACCGCCGATTCTTTAAGCTTTAAACCTCTTCCGGCGGGCTTATCCGGTACTGTAACCACTGCAGCAATATCGTAATTGGATTCAAGTAACTGTCTGAGCGATTCAACTGCAAACTCAGGCGTTCCCATAAAAACTATCCTCACTTTATCCATTTCTGATATGGTTTAGATTTTCAAACTTCCGTAAAATTAGCCTTATCTTCTCATTATCAAACCCTGGTAAGCTAAAATAAAAAAAACACCCGGAAAAGGGTGTTTTTTCAAATATTGTCAGAGAAAATTACTGAGCCTTGAGGCGGGTAATATATTTCTCAATATCGCGGGCTTCAGCGCTGCGCGGATATTCAACACGTATGCGCTCATAGGTTTTTAATGCATCTTCTTTTTTACCTAGATCTTCAAAGGCCCAGGCGGCTTTCTGCAGAAATACCGGGGTTGTAAAATCATTCTTTTTTAAATCGGCCGCTTTCAGATAGTATTCTGCAGCTTTATCGCCTTTTCCCATTTCCATGTAAGCATCGCCAATAGCACCTTTTGCCATAGGTGAAACCATTTCATCCTTAATGGTAAATTTTTCAAGATGGTCAATTGCTTCCTGATATTTGCCTTCGTTCAGGTAAATAATTCCTGCATAATAATTGGCCAGTTTGGCAGATTTAGTCATACCGTAATCTTCAATAATCTGAAGAAAACCAACATAATTACCATCACCATTAAGTGCTAGTTTCAGCGAGTCCTGCTCAAAATACTTCTCAGCCATAAACATTTGCGACTGGGCTTCTTTTTCCTGAGGAATCAGATAAAAACGCTGAAAACCAAAGAAGGCAAGCACAAGTAATGCGATAGAACCCAATATAATAGTCAGGACTTTTTGATTCTTTTCAATAAAAATTTCGGATTTGCTGAGGGCTTCCTCAACGGCCATAATCTTTTCTTCTGTGTTATTGGTCTTCTTTGCCATTGCTAATTATTTTTGTGGCGCAAAAGTAAGTTATTTTTTTGATTTAACAAACCCCGTATTTTTCAATTCAGCATGATTTTGCCGGGTTAGTTCGATTAATGCAGTTTCCCCCGAAAATTGACATTCACCGGGAATGAAACTATCGTTTTTGTTATGGGTCATGTTGTTTATAAGTTATATTATAAACATAGCCCTGGTGCATTACCATATAGGTTCAAATGAAATAAAGCGAGTCTGTTATAAATAAAGGTTAAAAACATCGTCTGTTTATAAAATAATTTTTATAATTTTACAATTCATCACGTTAAATCAATATAATAACTGAATATATGGGAAAAGGAGACAAAAAATCAAAACGGGGTAAAATCATAATGGGTTCTACCGGGGTCAGAAGACCTAAAAAGAAAAGCCGGAAGATTGTAGTATCCGCTGCAAAGGAGGCTATACCTAAAAAAGCAGTTGCCAAACCCAAGGAAAAACCTGAAGAAATTAAAACTGCTGCTGTTGCCCCGGTAGAAGTTGAAACCACTGAAGCTCCGGTTGCAGAGAAAAAGAAAGCAGCTAAAACAACAAAAGCCAAAACTACAGCTGCTAAGCCCAAAGCAGTTAAAAAAGCTAAGGAAACAGATAAAACTGAAACTCCTGCTGCCGAAGAATAATCTGAAACAAAATTTTACTGATAAAGCCCTTATTACTTTCCAAAAGGGCTTTTTTTATTGTTTCACCAGCGATTTGAAGTATTTGCCGCGCTCTTCAAAGTTTTTGAAACTATCGTAGCTCGAAGCCGCAGGCGAAAGCAGGCAGGTTCCGCCTTCGGGCGTTAGCGAGACAGCCAGCTTAACGGCCTGAGTGAAATTTTTCGAAAAATGCAGATTATCAGAATTTCCTTTTTTCTCGTTGAATTCGTTTAGCATTCGTTTGCCAGCAGGCCCAGTGAAAACCAGTTTTTTATCATCATACTGATTAAAAAAGTCAATCAGGATTGAATAATCAATGCCTCTGTCGAAACCACCAAGAATGATTGTATCAACCCGTTCAAGGGTTTTAACTGCCGCAATAGTTGCTTCTGGTATAGTTGAGATAGAATCGTTGTAGAATCTTTTTTGGTTGAACGTTCCAACAAATTCGATGCGATGTTCGAGTGGTGTGAAGCTGGCTATTCCTTGCGAAATGGCCGTAGCCGGAATATTCATAAGGGCCGCCGCAGCTGCCGCTACACTTATATTAATCAGGTTGTGGGCACCTTTAAGTCTGGATTCCTGGCCGATTGGAATCAGTATTCTTTCATTGGCCATATTCCTCAGCACAATGTTTGCCCCTGAAACCCCTACGCCATTTCCTTCAAATTCACCCTGATAAACAGGCAGGTTTTTGCTTATAAGCATTTGCTGCCGCGACAACTGCTGAATGTTCCGGTCGTCAGCATTCCAGATGAAGAAATCGCCTTCCGATTGTTTAAGCCCGATCTGAAGTTTGGCCATTTGATAATCGTAAAAGGATGTGTAATGATCAAGGTGTTCCTGAAAAAGGTTTAGCAACACGGCAATGTGAGGCCCTTTCCAGATATATTCGAGTTGATGTGACGATAATTCACAAACAATGCGGGTTTCGGGATTGATATCCGGAATCAGATCAAAAAGTGGAATTCCAATATTTCCGGCCAGAAGGGTGTTGTTTGTATATTGTTTGATAATATGATATACCAGGCTCGAAGTCGTGCTTTTCCCTTTAGTGCCGGTTATTCCGACAATCTGTCCAGAATAGGCTTTCAGAAACAAATCTGTTTGAGAGCTAATCTTCCTGACATCAATTTTCGTTTCATGATCTTTTAAAGAAACTCCCGGCGATTTAATAATCAGGTCAAAAGCGTCAATATAGTTGAGATAACCCGGGCCGCAAATCAGCTTAATCCCATTCTCATTCAGCTCAGGATTTTTATTGGCAACATCGACATCAATATCAGCTATGCTAATTTCCAGCTCAGGGCAGGTTTGGCGGATCAACTTCAAACTCGACCGGCCTTCGCGCCCATAACCGAGCAGCAAAACCTTCTTCCCGTTGGTTACCGATTTAAGAAGGCTTTTCATTGTAATTTCTGTTTTAGGATGTTCAGAAGGCCCTCAGGAACAAAATGAGTTTCCTCAAAATACCCGAAATCCGGAGGGTTTATTTTTTCAGGACTCTTTTCAGCGAATCGTCTTAATAATATTGGGTCTTGTCCGTTTGAACGGGCTGAAATCATCTGCAATGCCTGTTTCACTTCAAGTGTTGTGCCAACGCATTCGAAAGGTTTTATAGCCGAGTATCCTGCAAGTTCATCGAAAACTGATTGCAGACTCTGGTCATCAAGCATGGCATGGCCGATAATTCTGTTAGCATCCTCAATTCCATTGAAAGCGGATAACATAATGTGTGTGAACAAACACTTGGGACATTTTCCGCACCATTCGTCGGTTTTGCTTCCAGCATTGCAGCTTCTGAAAACCTTATGGTAATGCTTAAGCGACGAGAAGATGCGGGCAATCTGTATTTCGCTCAATGGCCTTAGTAAACTAAAGTAATTGAAACCATCGCCAATAAACCGGCTGACATAATGTCGGAAGTCCTGCTCAAACCATATCGATTTTGAGTACTGGTGGTTGATGTTTGTTCCGGGGATAGTTGATTCGTTGGCACTAGATTCATTCGAAAGTGCAATATTGCTGTATCCGGAAACGGCTGAAGACAATAATGTGTAGAAGGCCAGCATGGCTGAAAATGGAGTATGTCCGTTCAGGAAGCCCTGCTTGTTCAATTCGAGAAGTTTAGGGTCGATGTTGCGCTCAATTACCAGTACATCATCCATCGTCAGTCCGGCGGCTTTTATCGTTTCAATGGTCGCACCGCGCGGATTCATAATAAGCGGCATCAAAGTTTTATTTGCTTCCTTAAGCAGCGAAAGCGTTACCGCTGAGTCTTTTCCACCGCCAATTGGTACCAGGAATTTGTTGTTGGTTTCAATTTTTTGTTTTAAGAAATGATTTCTATCCGGAGAGGTTAATTCGACAAAACTAATTTCTTCGACCTGAATTGAATTCAGATAGAAAAATTCACCAAGGCCATTGAAATAAATTTTTTTCCACCATTGAGCCTGCTCGGGTGTAATACTGCCAGGCTTTATATTGATTACCGGCGGGCATGCTGCTTTCCAATAGCTGATCAGCTCAATCATGCCAATTTGAAAAGTGATATTTTCGAGCAATGGCCTGATTTTTTCTGCTTTTTCGGCCAGGTTTTTTACCAGATTCCCGGCTTTGATCCTTGCAATCGGATTAAAGTGATGCCTCCCGTCCAGATTGAAGCTGAAATCTATAATAATTTCACTATCAGTGATTTTAAGGCTATAGCTTTCGTAATTGAAAACCTTGTACTCACTTCGGAGACGTTTAAATAATTCCTCATTCCGGGCTTTGGCCATGCGTTTATTGGTATGGATTTTGCTTGATAATTTTAGCGATTACCTGATGTTGCAAAAGTATAAAATAGCTGGTAGTCTATTAGTATTGAATTGAATTATTGCTGAATGAACAAAGTTGCTGTTGCAATGACTTTTAATTGAAAAATTGATTAATTTGTGATGGAACTAAAGTAATAATCATCGGCTTATCAAACTAATCACTCAGAAAGCCATGATTAACAGTTTTTAAAGTGAAGGAACAAGAGAACAAATGGAACCACTAAGAATAGACCCACTTGCCGGCCGGATACTTATTTCGGTGCCTTTCCTGCAGGACTTTTATTTTAAAAAGTCGGTGGTTTTACTTGCTGATCACAGCAGTGAAGGTTCTTTTGGTATTATAATCAATAAACCAGTTGATGTAAAACTCAGCGATATCGCCGCTGAATTTGAGGGTTTTGAAGCTCCGGTTTTTCTGGGTGGCCCTGTTAAAACCGACAGCCTTTTCTTTATTCATACCCGTCCCGATTTGATTGATCAGGGTGTTCCGATTCTTGATGGACTATACTGGGGCGGCAATATCGAAACTGTGCGGGATCTGATCAAAGACCATAAGCTTGAGGAAACTGAAATCAGGTTTTTCGTTGGCTATAGTGGATGGACAGCCCATCAGTTGGACCGCGAACTTGAAGAGAAATCGTGGGTGGTATCGCTCACCGATTTGAAGCAGGTTATTAAAAGCAACCCAGTTGATTTGTGGGGTCAGACCCTGAAAAAACTGGGGAGGGAATTCTCGTTCTGGGTAAATTATCCTGCCGATCCTTCCTTGAATTAAGCCCCGAGAAATTTTCCTATCTGACTTAGAAAACCTGAGAAAAGTGCAGGTTTTAGTATTATCGTAAAGACAATTCCAAATACTGCTCCCCAGAAATGGGCATCGTGTCCAATGTTATCCTGTCCGCGTTTTGCCATATATGCTGAATAAGCCAGGTACAAACCGCCGAAAATAAATGCCGGAATATCAACTGGTATAAATACAAACCTAATAGGTGATAAAGGTTGAATAATTATACTGGCAAAAACGATGGCAGAAACTGCCCCCGAAGCACCAACAGCCCTGTAGTGCGGGTCAGATTTGTATTTGGCATACGAAGGAGTTGACGAAAGTGCAATTCCCCCTATATAAAGCAGTGTAAAAAGGTAGGCTCCTTTTATTCCAAAAAACATTCCGAAATAGAGTTCAACCATCCGGCCAAAGGAGAGCAACACAAACATATTCACCAAAAGGTGCATCCAGTCACCATGAACCAAGGCATGAGACAGGAATCGGTATCCCTGTCTGTGGCTACTGATCATGTATGGGCTGAAAAGCAATTTCTCAGAAAACAGCCGGTTATTGAATGCGAGAATTGAGGTAATCGCTGTAATTGCAATTATTACGTATGTTACTGCCATCTGAAAGATTATTGCGGAGCAGCCGTATGGTCAATTTCGGAACCAAACATGCTGTGTGGGATCAGGTAAACCATCAACATAACGATGGCTGCAACCAATGCCCATCCGCGTTTTTCGCTGTTTTTCCTTAGCCTGTATATTGCTATTAGCCATACAATAAGCGCCAAGGCAGTTTTATTGTCAGTNNCCGCCAGGCACATGGCCCTTAAAGCGAAGGACGACGGGTTCTTCTGTAATTTTTCGGGTATTGACGCCATCCGTAAGGGTGATGTCGTACATTACTTTTCCTGCCGGAGGCTGATGCGGAATATAAGCAAGAAGTTTGCCGCCCTGATGAAGCATAGGAACTTCAGTCCATTCATCATTGCTTTTGTATCGCCTGTAGCTGAAAGTTCCACTGACTTTTCCTGTTGGTTCATCAATACTGATTTCTGCATTATCGCTTCCTCCGTAGGTTCGAAGTAGTTTATATTTAATCTGTTCGCTGCCCAAAGTTACCTTCCCCTTAAGTGGATAGGTTGGACCGGTCATCCTCTGATAAACTACCGAAGAAAGGGTAATGACAATCGTTATAATCCAGAAATAGAAGTTTTTCATCTTCATAAGGTGTATTTGTTTGATAGATTTTCAGTTCAAAAAACGAATATGATTACCAGATAAACAAAGTCTGCTGTTCAATCCAGGTTTTCATTGCAATGGTTTTTTCCACAGGCAAAAATAAGAATATATGCAACTATCGATATACTAATTTTAAGTTTTAGCCGTTAATTTGCCGAAGTGGAACTAAAAAGTGGTGATTTCAGGATACATTCTTTCAGAATCTCTTACCTTTACGCGCTCAATGAAAAACTGATTGGGGATTGTCAGGAATCACAACATAACTATTTTTGTTTGTGTCAGGGTTAAAATCAATTATAACTGTTTTATTGGTTTGTATTATTGCTTTTAACGGGCGTGCCCAGGAGATGCACGGTTTCGTTAATAGTAACTATGCAGGGATAACCGGTAGTTATATAAATCCTACATCCATTCTTAATTCCAAATTATTTCTTGATATAGTCCCGTTTGGCCTGCATGTAAATATTGACAATAATTACATTTTTCTGGCAAAAGATGAATACAAGTTTTCCCGGTTTGTAACCCCTGGAGCTCAATTTCCTGAACATGGCGAAGATAGCCGTGCCTTTTACGACAACTTTAACACCGACCTCAAAGATGCTTATACCGAAGTCAGGGTTATAGGTCCTTCTGGGATGTTTGCCTTTAACGATCAGGCTTTTGGTTTTTCAAGCGGTTTCCGGACGATTGTTTCAGGGCAGTCCATTCCTTATGAATTAGCTAAATTTGCAGTTGAAGGCCTCGATTACAGTCCTCTGCACCGGATTAATTTTATCAACGAACACAAGTTCAGGGCGGCAGGACTCGCCTTTGCAGAAATAGCCGGTACTTACTCACGTGTTTTATACAAACGAAATCGCGATCATTTTTCAGCAGGAATTACCATAAAAGGACTTTTCGGCACCGCCGGAGGATTCGGTTATGTTGAAAATGTAGATTATATGCTTCCCAACGAGGATACGCTAATCGTATACAATACCAATGGTAAAATGGGGGTGTCGCTCCCGATAGATTACTATAATAATGATGTTTTGATACCAGGTAAGCTTTTCAGGGGAAGTGGCATAGGACTTGATTTTGGCATTACTTACCAGAAAAAAATAATGGGACATTCTAACAAAGGTTATTCTCTTCCCTGCGAGTATCCTTATGAACCCTACCGTTACCGGATTGGTTTTTCAATAATTGACTTTGGAAGTATCAGGTTTAAACGCGATGCACGTTACCTGGAATTAATTGATCAGAGCACATACTGGGCAGACTTAAGCCGATACACCTACACAAATCTTGATAATCTGTTCAGGACTGTGAGCTATGAGTTTTCGGGCGATTCATCAGCACTTATTATTGCTAATGCTTTTTCAATCTGGCTTCCTGCCGCAATCAGTATGCAGGCTGATTTTAGGATTAATAAAAGAATTTATGTTAACGGAACAATCGTACATCCACTCATTATCAGTAATGCCCAGGCTGTCAGGCCTCCGCAGGTTTCTCTGACACCCAGATGGGAGTCCAGCTATTTCGGATTCGCAGTGCCTCTTATTCTATATAATTATAAATATCCTCGCGTAGGCCTTAATTTCAGGTTTCATAAATTGGTAATCGGAACCGATAAACTGGGCAGTTTCTTTGGCTTAAGCGATTTTTATGGACTCGATTTTTATGTAATGCTTAAGTTTTCATTCCTGAAAGGTGAATGCCGTAATTTTGATAAGAAATTCGGATGCGGAAACCTGGAGTATAAGCAAATGGATTAGAGGGGAGTGAAGTTTAAAGTAAAAAGTTTAAAGCTCAAAGTTTTTTAAAGTAAATGGTAAAAGTAATAAAGGGTACTTTTTGAAGTTAGGAAATAGAAATTATTAGAATCTAAGCCTGAGATCCGGCTTTTACATCCAGCGCATCGCGCAATCCATTTCCAATCAGCATGAATGCAAGCACTAGAAGCATAATGCAAATTCCAGGAAGAATGGCGAGCCAGGGATTGTCCAGAATAATATAGGCGTAGTTTTCTTTTACCATAGTTCCCCAGGAGGGCATGGGTGGTTGAACACCAATTCCCAGGAAACTGAGTCCGGCTTCAATCAGTATGGCCGAGGCGAAATTGGCAGCAGAAATTACGATTACAGGCCCCATGGTGTTTGGCAGGATATGCCTGATAATTATCCGCTTATTTTTAAAACCCAGCGCCCGGGCTGCTTCAACAAAATCCATCTCGCGCAGGCTCAGTATCTGCCCCCTTACGACCCGCGCCACCTCGACCCACATGGTTAATCCAACCGCGATAAAAACCTGCCAGAAACCTTTCCCCAGCGCAAACGTAATTGCAATAACCAGCAAAAGGGTTGGGATTGACCATATTACATTTATAAACCAGATAATCACATCGTCGGTCCGGCCACGGAAAAAACCTGCCAATGCTCCCAGGAAAATACCTAAAACCAGCGAAATCAGCACCGAAATAAATCCAACCGAGAGGCTTACCCTTGTGCCAATCATCAACTGGCTGAGCACATCGCGCCCAAAACGGTCGGTTCCAAGCAGAAAGTTTTTTTTGCTGATATTGGATTTAACAATTTGTTCACGCATTTTTGCAATGTCAGGGTTTACACTTTCTCTGTTGAGATCAGCTAGGACTGGTGATGACAGAGCCTTCCGGCTCGTATCCGACAATGGAAAAATTACGTCAGCAAGTTTAAAGGTGTATGATATTTCTCCTCTATTGCCAGCGGCATCATAAGGCAGAATGACTATTTCATCATTGTGGAAAGCATAAGAACTTATTGGAATGGTTATGTGTTTGCTATTACAGCCATAGGCGATCAGTCGCAGAAGGTTACAATCCTTATCGGGTTCATTCTTTCTGATTTTAATTATCTGAACACTAAACCCCGGTTTTTGCGCGGCGATTTCAAGGTGTTGATCATTCGCAAATGGGGAGCTATCGGGTGTAATAAGGTAACCAAGAATCGAAACGATTATAGCAGCTAAAACAACAATCATCGAAAAAACAGCCGTTTTATTCCTGCGGAGTTTTGTCCATGATTTTGCTGAAAGGCTTCCTTCAGGAAGAAGTTTCTTTTTAAAAAACAATGCTGTAATATTTAGTGGCGGTTTCAGGTTTGGTATTTAAAGCAGATATCATGTTGCGGAATAATGAGAGTTTCAACAAAAATCAAGATGCAAACTATTAATTATTAGTCGTTAACTCTTCACTAATAAGACTTGTCACCTCCAAGTATTCCACCAATGATTGATCCACCAATACCACCAATTCCGCGGCTTTCTTCTCTGTTTGTGCGGGTAGCTGCAGTGATTCTGTCGGCCAGACGGGAGAACGGGAGGCTTTGCAAGTAAACTGTGCCCGGACCGGTTAGTTTTACGAGGAAAAGTCCTTCGCCTCCGAACAAGGCATTTTTAAAACCTCCGATAAACTGAATATCATAGTCAACCGAAGGGTGAAAAGCTACGAGGCAGCCTGTATCAACCTTAAGAACTTCTCCCGGATGCAGATTACGTTGCACAATTGCTCCACCAGCCTGAACAAAGGCAAGTCCATGGCCGGTAAGTCGTTGCAAAATAAAACCTTCGCCTCCGAACAGTCCGGCACCTATCTTTTTGGTGAAAGCGATGTCAATATCAATTCCCCGCGCTGCGCATAGAAAGGAGTCTTTCTGGCATATAAATTCCCCACCGAGTTTATCAAGTTCAAGGGTTATTATCTTGCCGGGGTAAGGTGCGGCAAAAGCCACTTTACGCCTGACAGGTGCATTGTTAAGGAAGGTGGTGATAAAGAATCCATCGCCGGTAAGCATGCGCTTAAATCCTTTAAAAAGGCCACCACCCGTGTTGGTTTGCATTTCGATGCCATCGTCCATATACATCATAGCACCTACTTCGGCACGAACACCTTCCGATGGGTCGAGTTCAACTTCAACAAGCTGCATATCGTCGCCAAATATGCTGTAATCAATTACATCTGCCATAACTATTGCCTTTTATCTTGATGAAAAGTACAAGCAAATTTAAAAAGAAATGCCGGCCGTTAGAAATAAAAAATCGGCACAAATAAATTTTACAATTTCGTTTAAAAGTATTATTTTTGCCGCTCCTAACAACATGGTGGTTTTAGCTCAGTTGGTTAGAGCGTCTGATTGTGGTTCAGAAGGTCGTGGGTTCGAGCCCCATATTCCACCCGAAATAGTAAAGGCCGGCATTTTGCCGGCCTTTATTATTTATGAATAAATGATCTGCTAATAAAGCCTGAGCAAAAGAAAAAGCCCTTGATATAAGAGATCAAAGGCTTTTCGGGTTATCCAATAAGTCAGAACTATGGTCTTTCAGCTCTTGTGTTCATTTGCTTTCGCTGACTTTTTTATCCTGAAAAGCTGCACAACGGCATATACATAATGTCCCCAAACACCTGCAAGCATTATTATAAGTGTGATAATCATCCAAAGAGGTGCTATGGGAGTCCATAATTCTCTTGATGGACGATCGGGGCTGATGAGGTGTTTTTGTAAACCCCAGTTATTATCGGCTGAAGCCCTGACATTCCCATAAATGTCATTTTCCTCAATTGAAGCAACAACAGTAAGATTACCCAGCGAATCGCCTATTATATCGGCAGGGAATTCGGTTGAGCCAATGCCGGTTTCATCAAGGTACAGTTCAGCTATCTTCAGCATACTGAACATCTTTGGCACCAATAAATTGACATCAGTTTCAGCCAGTGGGGTTTCTGTACCATCAATGTTCAACTGCGTTCCTTCAACTTTAACATAACGAACAGAATCTTCCTCGTAGAACGAAACCTTCAACTTTGCCGGCTTAAGGCTGAATTCACTTTCGGAAGATTCATACTTTTCGGCGCCTTCATAAACTGCTTTAAAGTTAAACAAGTCCATTTCGCCCCTGGGAAAAGAATTTAGGGTTGGAATCTTTATTGAAGCAATTCCCTGGTAATTGGTTTTTACCTCACTAATCAGCACATCTTCTTCACTTCCAACAGCAAAATACTGAACCAATGCGTTGGCAAGGTTCATGCTGCCTTCATCACGTCTTACGGTGAGGGTACTTTTTAACTGAATACTATCATCGGAAGTATTGATGCAGGTAAATCGCAGAATTGTCCTGGCTGGTTCAGCCCCTTCGTCTCCTGATTGGGCGAACACTAGTCCGTTGCCCAGAAACAATGTAACAAAAAGTAGGATTCCTGATTTTATCGTTTTCATACAAAAATCTTAAAGTGATTATTTACTCGCTGAAAATCAATTACTTCATATAGATATCATCTACTTGTTTTGGCTCCTCTTTTAAGTCGGAAACCTGCACAATAGGAATCAATTTTGAAGCAAGGGTAAAAAGCAGGCAGAACATGGCTACACCAGCAGCAGTCAATGACCATTCAACCCATGTAGCGGAATAATGAACCCAGGCTTCGCGCGAATCCTGAATAGGAAGATAGGGCGATTCGAGCGTTGGAACCACGATCAGATAGCGGTTCAGCCACAAAGCAATTATTACAATTACAGCCGAAATGGTTATATTGTTGATGGTGCGTAATTTCTTGAATCCTACTACAATCAGTGGTACAAGCACACCCACATAGTTGGAAAGGATAAACATCAAATAGTAATCCTTGAACAGAATACCGATAAGTTGTTCGTCATTTTTTTGTGAACCATACCACTTAGTAAGGTATTCACTAAAAGTGAAGTAGCCGAAAAACGCAGCAAGAACAAGCATAATTACGCCCACATTCACAAAATGTTTGAGGGTGATGTGTTCTTCCAGATGGTATGTTTTCCTGAAAATATACATGGCAACAATCAAAACGCCAGAACCTGAGTATACGGCAGCAATTACGAAATAAGGCCCGAAAATGGTGCTATGCCAGCCAGGTTGAAGAGTTACACTAAAAATCCAGGCCAACACAGAGTAAACGATAATTGCGATGGCGATGACCATTCCGGCCATAATATCGGTCGCTCTTTTTAACATGATTTGCTGTTCAGCAGTACCCGTATAGCCGAGGGCAAGAATTTTGTACATTTTTTTCTTCCATTTTGGGACTTTAAGCTCAGTGAAATCGCGCATTTTGGCTAAATCCCTGAGCAGGGCCAGATAGAGGAAAAGAAGACATCCGACAATATCGGTAGAAATAGCGATAACGTCCCAGGTAATAGGTGACTGAATTCGTCCGAAAAGGACGAGATTTGGAAGCCGGTCGAGGCGCCCAATACACAACATAATAAACACAGGGCCTATTAAAAGGGAAATGATCGTAATAAATTCTGCCATCCTGATGATTGGTTTCCGCCAGCCAGCATGAAAAAGATGCAGCGAGCCTGAGATAAGCGCTCCGGCATAACTGATACCCATGAAGAAGATGAAGTTAACGATATAAACTCCCCATACTACATTTTCGCGCATACCGGTTACGATATGCCCCCGTGATATTTGCCAGTAAAGTGCAAAAGCGCCAAGAAATATTACGGCAATGAGAAATATTATCCAAATTTTACCAACAAGGCTGGTGCGCTCAATTTGAGGAGCGAATTCCTTCAGTAATTTGTCTGAACTGATTATTTCGCTCATTTTCCAGCCTCCTTGTTCTTAAGGTTTTTAACATAAGGTGTATTATCATATCTTGAGCGAACCTCTTCATCGAGTCCGTCCAGTCCACGATCAACCGGGAATTGTCTGTCAACAGGAGGCAGGTAGTAAACATTCGGACGTGTTCCCAGATTATCAAGATGCCTGTAGCCAGAGCGATCTCGGATCAGATCACTGAACTTATAGGTTTCCAGCCCATTGGTGACAACATCTTCATCAATATCACCAAAATAAATTACCCCCATAGGGCAGGCCGATACGCAGTAAGGAAGTTTGCCTTCGCGTGCCAGATCGGGGCAGAAATCGCATTTTGAAACAGTGCCTTCAACACCCGGTACACTTTTTTCGGGCGAATAGGGTTGATCAATTTCAAATGCTTCTTCGGCTTTCCATGAAAATGTACGGGTAGAGTAGGGGCAGGCTGTGATACAGAATTTACATCCTATACAGCGCTCATTGTCAATAAGCACAATGCCATCGCTGCGTTTATAGGTAGCTCCGACTGGACACACGCTCACACATTGTGGATTGTCGCAGTGGTAACAGGGTTTGGGAAACCAGTATGGCGCAGTTTTTTCGGAATCCTGTAAAAGATAAACCTTCATGAATTCCTGATCCTTGGATAAATTGTGCCCTTTCTGGCACTCTTCAACGCATTTTCTTGCATTTTTGCATCGGGCAAGGTCAATTACCATTACGAACTTTCGTCCCGGAAGCCCAATATGCGATTCTTTGCGGCCAACAGGCGCCAGTGTAAGAAAGTTTCTGTCAACTTCCATTACCTCACCTGTAGTGGTTAGTACCTTTATTTTTTCACCGGCATCAGCTGTGCCGTGGCCTTTTGCAATCAGTGCACCTGCTGTTACGAGTGCCCCTGATGCAACTGTGCCGGCACCGGCCAGCAAGCCAAGCTTAAGAAATTTTCTGCGTGAATTGCAATCATCATTTTTTTTATCTCCCATAGCAAATAGTTTAAAAAATTAGTTGATGAAGGCTGAACTGATCAATTTATTAAGCCTGGTTCACTAAAACTTAAGACTTAATGTGATTCATGATACCCATTGATCATACTTTTGAAATTGCTAACAAAGGTTGCACCGATGGTGCAGAAATAAATGTGGATAAACATGAAGAAAGAAACAAAGAATCCGATAATAACATGAACGAAATCGTTGATTTTTAATCCACTTCCGCCAAATAGTTTTGTGAGAACAAGTTCAGGATATAGCAATGCCCATCCGGTAACAATTACAATAGGAACCAGAATATACATAGCAATGACGTATGTAAATTTCTGCAGCGGGTTAAATTTGTTGTCTTTTGTAATTGGAAATGGTGGTTTTTCATGCTTGAAAATGCCAATAGTGTAATACATGAACTGTTTTACAATTCGGCCCAATAATCCTTTATAATTAAATTTGTAGAATCTACCGTTTGGAGTAATCATATTTCCAAGCAGAAAAGCTACATAATTTGCAGTTAAGATCATACCACTAATGTTATGCATAGAAACCGCAATGTCGAAACGGATAAAGGGATTCGAAGGATCAGAATATTGCATGCTGATACCGCTGATGATTAAAAGAATAATTAGTATGGCATTCAGTGCGTGCCATAATCTGACCCATACGGGATATAAGTACAATTTTTCAGACATTATTTTTTACGTTTTAGGATTCTGAGTGAAGCATGAATTATGATGCCGGCAGCAACGCAGCCAAACATTATCAAACTGAGTAAACTGAGGTAATAGTTTCTGTTGGCTCCGATTACATAACCTTCGTTCATGATAACGCCATTGTAGAAACCTGTTTTACTGCGGCCTTCCTGTACTTTATACTTGTATAGAGATGCCATCAGAATTGAATTGGTTGAATGACATTCTACGCATCGTCTTACTGCTTTGTCTTTTGGTTGAATATTGTGAGCCACCAGAATTGAATCGTTGGTGCGAGCGTGACATTCGATGCAACGTACGCTCTTGAAATGAAGACCCTGATTTGGGAGCCATTCATGCTTTTTGATAATGTCAGGATTAACTTTGTCAGTCAACATCTGATAATTATCGAGATTACCATGGCAATTCAGGCATATAGCATTATCATATGCTACAATATCTTTGATCTTTTCATCTGAGCGAACATTGATCTTATACGTGTGCGGGTTGTGGCACATCCAGCAGTTAAAATCCTCACTGTGTTTGGTCGAATGCACACTCTCGAGAAATTCAGATTCAATTTCTTCAAACTTGAATTTAGCATAGGCTTCATCTCCACCATGGCAATCGTTGCAGGTGTAATTCGATTCCATTCTGAGTTCACCGGGATGAGGAAAAGTGTTATAGTCATCGGAATGACAATCGGTGCATTTGAATGTTTTGTGGTTGGATTCGTAAAACAGGTCGCGGTTAATTATAATCTCCTGATACATTTTTTTAGTGACCTCATCACCTGAATCGGAGTTAATATATTTGTATTTCGACTGCCCATGACATTTGAAGCAGCCTTCGTTGAGTTCGGCATTTTCAGTATCCGGCCTGTTTTGTGCTTCAGTTGTTGCAATAGTAAGCAAAGCAAATAACACAGCCATCATGAAATGAGCAGGAGATTTCCGGATTTGTTGCGTANNATTTACCGAACACCCTTTAAATAAGTTCATTATTTTTTCATGGTACGGATGTAGCCTATAACAGCCCATCTGTCAGCTTCGTCAACAATTTTTTTCTCAAAGTTTGGCATTTCATCACGGCCAACAAATGACATGTAATAAAGTTCACCATCTGAATAGGCCTGGAATTTTGCACTTGAGAAATCACCGGTGCTGGTTTTGAGGCTGGCGGCTTTTGGTCCATCGCCCAATCCTTTTGAACCGTGACATGATTTGCAATGTTTGTTAAACATTTCTTTGCCGATTGATTTAATTGATGCATCATCTGCCTTAATTGTACTCTTCATGCTTTTGTATTTTGCAGGAACAGTCCATGGTCCACCGGCTTTTTGTGCCATTGCAACATTGGCCATTGTAAAAATTAAACCTGTGCAAAGAATTGCAACGAGTTTCATTGAGTTTTTCATGATTTATAGGTTTTAAGATTAATATAACCAAAGATAAACAATTACCTTGCCATTTACACACAATCTAGTAATAGTAAGGCTTTCAATCAGCGGAGGTTCGTAATGATTTTTTCTCTGAAATTCATTTATACCTGCGCTTTTCGCTTCCAAAGGTAGTTATATATATAAATAGTGTCATTTATTCATAATTGATATTTTCGTTGCCGGGAGGTGATAAATCTGATAATTTGAATGATATATATCACCGATTATAATTGTTGATTCAGATTGAATTTGAAATGAACAGCAATGCATAAAAAAACCTCCGGTATTTAACCGGAGGTTCTGTTTGTCTTGTGATATAATATCACAATTTATTCCGAAATCAAAAAACTACTGAACGGCAATGGAGTTTTGTAACAGAGCCATGGTGTATTTATAATTATGAATACCAAGGCTATAATCCCTGAGGCACAGTTGGAAGTTAATTATACCGCCCATTTGAGCATTGGTAAGGGTAATCTTGGGTAATGTAAGATTAAAATCTTTCTGATCCTGAGTCCAGGAATTGGAAGGACTTGGATTCTGGAATGTGCCGGTAGGATTGTTGGCAGCAAAATCCGGATTGTTGATGGGATCGTAAATGTTCAGATAGCCATCATATTTATTCGAAGTGTTGCTAACCCATAGATTTGCTTCAGCATCAGGGTTTCTATTAAGTATTTCTACACCATTCACCTGGAGTAATGAAGCAAGCTCTTCAAGTTTTGCTTTTACTGCTGCCCTTGGAGTTGTCCAGTAGTCAGTGGATGATGAAGAAACACCTGTGTGACATCCTTCAGCATTACATCCGTTAAAGTTTCCTTTAGCTTTGAAACTATGTCCGCCAGCAGCTCCCGACATGGTAGCCATATGGCAATCCTGACAGGAAGCATCAATGGTGTGTCTAGAATTAAGATAGGAATTTGCACCGGCAAATTCTACGCCACCCATACCTGCAAACACAGCGCCGGCAGTGCCATAGTGTGTATGAGTTCTGTATGCAGGTTTCAGCAGGTTAGTTGTGCTGGTTGGATCGTAAAACACTGCTGTTGGATTGGCAGCTATACCTACATAATCAAGAACATTTCCATTTCCAGCGGATGCAGTGAATGGACGTGGCTGATGACATTTGATACATAAGTTGCTTCTTCCTCCGTCAGCTGCAGCATTTATTGTTTTTGCACCACCCCACATAGACATTGAAACAGGAGCCACTGTTGTTAAAGCTAGATCGCCTGTACTATATGTAGTATGTATGCTGCTATGGCATGTTCCACAGGTAATTTCACCATATGCTGCCGTTGGGGCAACAAAATAGTCATTCACGTATTTGTTTGTTGTGGTATTAAGTGTGAATGTTGAAGGTGTGTTGTTGGCGCATACATATTTGAAGGCTTCAGAAAGGTGGCAAGGACCACAGGTTGTACTTCCAGCTTCTTCAAAAGCAGCTTCACCGTAAGAGTGTTTTGATAATTCATATTGTGTGGCAGCAAGTTCAATTCCCGCCGGACTATGGCATTCAATACAACTGGCTGTACCATCGGCGCCATCTGCACCATTTGCGCCATTCGTGCCGTTGGTACCGTTGGTACCATTAATCCCGTCTTTGCCGGCAGGTCCTTCTTTGGCGCAGCTGGTAATAAACACGTTGCTCGCTATTAGCATGCAAGCCGTAAATAAAGTGAGGAGTAATTTTTTTCGTTTCATTGTGTTGTGTTTTTGTTTGTGAAAGTGTGAATTGTGAAAGTGAAATTTATTTAAATAAATATTTATTCCTGAGTATCATAAACCCTCATCCAGAAGATTAGAAATAAACAGATTTGAAAAGCCAGGGCTTGATGAAATTTGAATTTCAGACCAGGTCGTTGCTTTTGGTCTTTGTAGAAATTCTAAAGTGTTGAGATATAGTAAATTGAAATTCGCCTTAATGATTAAAGGCTCTCCTTGATTAATGTTGGTAATTATGACGCTTGGTGCCATAAAAGCAGGAGAAAGGTGACAATAATATGAATTGATTTCTTTTTCAATGTGCACCAAAGATAATCGGTTAAACAAATAGAGATATTTAAATATATGGTGATGTTTCTGCAATCATAAGCTGAACTTTAATAGATATTTCATTGATCTAAATCACTGCCTTAGAATGAATCCTGGCTTGTTTGTGTGTGCTTTATTAGTTTTTCAAAGCCGAGCCAGCCTTGAAATTTCCTTAATGAAATCAATTTTAAATTAAGGAGCAAAAAAAAAGACCTCAGTTGAGGTCTTTTATAATAAACAGTTAAACTGAACTATAAAGCTTCGTTCAGATTTTCTAACAATTTTTTGATATACTTCGGATTATGAACACCAAGGCTCTTATCTTCGGTAAGTGCTTTATAGTCTAAGCAAGCACCGGCAACAAGTCCTGAATATGTGCCATTTACTGAATTATCGCTTCCTGCAGCAGTAATCCCGGTAGCATCCAGTTTTAGTTTCAGATCTGCCAATAAGGTTGCGATTTCACCCTGAAATTCTTCAGTCAAAGCCTGAACATCTTCGCCTTCGTGACATCCGCTTACTTCACAACTAGAAGTGTTGAGAACGGTTGATCCATGATAATCATAGCCCATCCACATTGTGTGGCCTCCTGCCTGAACACCATAAGCTTCGCCCATGTGGCATGTAACACATGCATCACCAATCATCGTAGAGTGAGCAGAGTTAACAAGTCCGCCACCAACTTCGAAAAGTCCTTTACCAACACCGGCATAGGCATTTGCCTGCGGTCCGTGGTGTACACCATAACGCGATGAAGTTACAGTAATATCAGGCCCGCCAGCAACTGGGAAAGGCTCAACAGTACGACCCTGATGACAACTTGCACATAAGCTACCTTTACCGAAATCATGAGTTCCACCTGTGTTTCTTAATGCTACAGGACCGGTTACAGTTAATGCCAGGTCAGCAGCAGTGTAGGTGTCATGAATCTTATGACAGGTGTAGCAATTCTGTGGATTTGGATTATCAATTTTTGCACCTGCAACAGTCCAGTCATAACTACCATCCAGATCGCCAAGGAAACCCTGACTAGTGTGACATACTGCACATTCGCCTTCGCTTCTTTCAAAGTTCAAACCAACGCCGTGTTGTGAATTGGCCCACTGGATTTCTTTTGAAAAAATTGACTGATCATCGCTATGGCATACAATACATGATGTAGTTCCATCTGTGCCATTTGTACCATTGGTGCCATCCTGACCAGCAGGGCCGGCAGGACCTTCTTTTGTACAACTTGTCATAAACAAGTTTCCAGCTATCAGCATTCCCGCTGTTAGCATGGATAATAGCATTGTTTTTCTTTTCATAGTTGTTTGTTTTTGTGAGTGAAAGTGTGAATTATTTTGAGTGAAGTGAAATTCAAAAAAAGTATATCAAAATAGTTTTTGTTATTTCTTCAGTGTCCGCATGTAGTAAACTACAGCCCAACGGTCACTTTCATCTGTGATCTTTTTCTCAAAGTTTGGCATTTCATCGCGACCAACAAATGACATATAGTAGAGTTCTCCATCGGAATAGGCTTGAAATTTTGCACTTGAGAAATCACCCGTACTGGTTTTAAGACTGGCAGCTTTTGGTCCGTCACCAAGTCCTTTTGAACCATGGCATGACTTGCAATTCTTGTTGTAGAGTTCTTTGCCTGTTGAGTTAATTGAAGCATCACCAGCTTTAATGGTGCTTTTCATGCTTTTGTATTTGGCAGGAACAACCCAGGCTGCACCTGGTTTCTGAGCCATTGAAAGGCTGATTGATAAAAAGAAGAATGCTGCTCCAAAAATTGAGATAAGTTTTACTGAGTTCTTCATTGAAATAGTAGTTTTAAGTTAATAAATTAAAAATTCCACAAACGGGTAATGTTCAAACCAATCAGGATTCCGCTTTTAAAGAAATCATTCTTATTGAACATAATGTCTTCCTGAGGTAGAATGCCTTGTGCTGATGCAATATACATATGGAAAGCATGGGTACTGGTTGCAACTTCAACGCCTATACTCAGATTTGGTTTGATTTTCTCAGCATTGTCGTTAAATTCTTTTGTGTGCTCAGAAATTGCCTGAATCTGTAGAGGAAAATCACCTCCGATAATTACAGAACTTTGTGGTGAGAATTTAATTCTGCCAGCAAATGATATTGAAATTCTTTCATGATCCATGGTAGAATCAATCGAATTATAGTGTGTGAAACCAGGCGCAATTTGCAATGAGAACATATCATTAAACCTGCGGGATACAATTATCTGGCTGAAATAGGACATGCGATGGCTGAATTTATATTCAATGCCAAATTTATCATCTGCACTTCCATCAATACCAATAACTTCATAAAGGGAGATAGTTACTGGTATTTTATTTGAACGGGTTTGTTGCAGAACATTGTATTTGATCTGAATATCCTGCATTTTGTTAAACTTGGTTGTACCAAGGCCAACGGTCAGGTTATCCAGAATGCTGTAATTAAGTCCAAGGCGAATGTTTGATGGGGCCCAGATTCCGAATAAATCGGTTACTCCATTATCCATGGTTCCAAATCGGTGCTGGATAATCATTTCCAGTGTTTTGGATGGTTGTAGCGTTGTAGTTGCGGCATCAAACAATAGCCCGCTTTCGAAAGCCGCACGTGCGGGGCGTTCTTTAACAGGTGCTTCGTTGGTTTCGTCTTGTGCGAATACAGTAACACTTCCAAAAACAATAGCTGCCGTAAGTAATGAAGTAGTGCTTTTTCTTATTAATTCTGCAATTCTCATGTGTTGTTGATTTTTGAGTTAAATAAACATTAGTTGTTTAATGCGCCCTGCTTTATCCAGGTTAGTACCAAGTTTGCCTGCGAAGGCGTAGAAAAACTTTTCATACTACCAGATGATATGCTGATATAAATTGCACTACTTGCGGGAGCATCTATATTTACCAGGTTTTCCTGGATAAGAGAATTATACGAATTGGCTGGAGACAGGTCAGGGTCAAAACCATTTGCTGAATGACAGCCACTCATATTGCAACTTGCATCGAAGATTGGCTGAATATCCGTGGCATAGCTCAATGTGTTTGTAATAGGCACAAAACCCGGATCAACAAAATCATATTCGCAACCACTAAAAAGGGTTATAAATGCCAGTGATGCTATCAGAATCACCGGTCTGAATTTGGAAGTTAGTTTTTTCATTTTTTGTAGTTTCATATTCTCTTCAAAGAAAGTATTTATCTACTTATTATCATGTGAATATTTAATGATATATTTGCAGCCATGTGGTGATTTTTGTGTATATTTGATTGATTTTTATCACCGCTATAGTTGATTTGTGTCTTTTGTTGATATAAAGGTACACAAATATTATTTGATTTGAAAATTAAATGAGAAACGAACAAGATTTTTCTATAAATAAAATGCTGGAAGCTAGTTGTTTGCACTGTAAGACACGTTCTAATATTTTTAATGCAT
>DINP01000004.1:0-7796 GCA_002426025.1 Bacteroidales bacterium UBA5537
TGAGAAATAACACTGGTTTCATTTATCGAAAAGTCATCTTCAACCCCGGGTTTAAGCTTGTGCACCGAACGCATAATGCCGGTAAGTTCATCGGCCAGTTCATCGTTCTGAACTCCGGTTTTTGCCCGGACAATAATTGCAGCACCAATATTATCGCGCTTCAGGTCAATAAAGTTGCGCACAAAGTTTACCGGAAGAATAACCTGGTTATCGCTTGAGTTACCGAAGCTTTTCTCACCCTCTTTTTTCAGCACCCCGATAACTTCAATTTTCTGCCCGAAAACCTTAACCCTTCTTCCAACCGGATCGGCATTCCCGAAAAGGCTTTGCGCAATTTCATAACCAATAATACCTACCGGCCTACCACCAGCCGACTCTTCAGAGGTAAAATAACGGCCATCGGCAAATTCAATGGACATTACCTTGCTGTAATCATTCGAAACACCCATAACAGAGGTATTGTCAACAGAAGAGCCTTCATACTTTATGCTTTTTGAGAAGTTTACAAAATAGGTACTTGCTTCCGAAGCCTGGCTGCGTCGCTGAATCTCCTGCAGGTCGGCCATTGTAGGTTCAGGGCGTTTCATGTATTTCCACCAGGGATAATCGCTCCCGAATGCCCATGGCCATTTCTGGACAAACAATACATTGCTGCCCAGGGAATTTATGCTATCTCGCAGGGTGCGTTCAATTGAATCGAAAACGGTGAATACCGAGATAATTGAAAAAATTCCTATGGTAATGCCAAGCAGTGAAAGTATCGTCCTAACCTTATTGACCACAATAGCGCTGAGCGCAAACAGATAGCTTTCGCGCAGCAGACGTATGAATATAATTGATTGTTTCATCAGTTTCTTTTAATCCCGATGTAAAAATAATCATTTCCGGCCTACCGCCGAAAACTAATTCTTGCTCTTTGCCCCGATTTTTAATAAACTTGCACAAGATTAAAAGTGCCTTTCGGATAGGCAAATTTACTTTTTAATTATCTGCCAATCAATCGGTAAACATTTTTTAATATCACAGATGCAATTGCGAAAATTCAGTCATTTGCATCAGAAAGCGTTAAAATGAGCGAAGAAAAAAAAATAAGGTCGGCATTAATCTCGGTGTTTTACAAAGACGGGCTTGCTCCCCTGGTTAAATTGCTTGACAGAGCCGGTGTAAATATCTATTCAACAGGTGGCACCTTTAACTTTATTGAATCAATCGGAGTAGAAGCCAAAACGGTTGAATCACTGACAGATTACCCTTCCATTCTGGGCGGACGTGTAAAAACCCTTCACCCAAAAGTATTTGGTGGTATTCTGGGCCGCCGCCAACTCGCTTCTGATCTGGCAGATATGGAACAGTATCAGATTCCACCCTTCGATCTTGTAATTGTTGATCTATACCCTTTCGGTGAAACGCTTGCTTCAGGTGCTTCGCATGAAGACATTATTGAAAAAATTGACATCGGAGGAATCTCTCTTATCCGTGCTGCTGCCAAAAATTACAACGATGTGCTGGTTGTTCCCTCATCGAAACATTATAATGAGCTTGAAGAAATCCTGACAAGAAACAACTGCAGCACCACGCTCGAAGAGCGGCTGCGGTTTGCCGCTTACGCTTTTGGCGAATCCTCAGCTTACGACTCTGCCATTTTCGGATATATGGGCGAAAAATCGGGCATAAAGGAATTCAGGCAGGTTGCAGGCAGGGCAAAAGAGTTGAGATATGGAGAAAATCCACATCAGAAAGGTGAGTTTTTCGGCGACCTTGATAAGGTTTTTGAACAGTTACACGGTAAAGAACTTTCGTACAACAACCTGCTCGACCTGGATGCCGCTGTATCACTGATCAACGAATTCAACGAAACTACGTTTGCTGTAATAAAACACAACAATGCCTGTGGGCTGGCCTCGAGGCCAAAAGTGGCCGACGCATGGAAAGCCGCCCTTGCAGGCGATCCGGTTTCCGCATTTGGCGGAGTGCTGGTAACCAATGCTATAGTTGATGAAGAAGCAGCTATTGAGATAAACCAGTTGTTCTTTGAAATTATTCTGGCACCTGGTTACGAAAAAAATGCGCTCGAACTGCTTAAAAGCAAGAAAAATAGAATAATTTTGCAGGCTAAATCATTTGATTTTCAGCCAAAACAGTTTAGAAGTGCATTAAATGGCGTGTTGCAGCAGGACAGAGATCTGAAAACTGAGTCCACAGGTGATTTCAGGGTGGTTACCCGGACATCTCCCGACAACTCAATGCAAAACGACCTTGTGTTTGCCAACATCATTGTTAAGCACAGCAAATCGAACGCGATTGTACTGGCGAGGGACAAACAAATGTTAGGGAGCGGGGCAGGTCAGACCTCAAGGGTTGATGCCCTCCGACATGCCATTGAAAAGGCTGGTGCCTTCGGGTTCGACCTCAAAGGGGCAGTTATGGCTTCTGATGCATTTTTCCCGTTTGCCGATTCAGTTGAAATTGCCCACAAAGCCGGAGTTGTATCAGTTGTGCAGCCCGGCGGCTCGGTAAGGGATGAAGATACAATTGATTATTGCAATAAAAACGGCCTGAGTATGGTTTTTACAGGGATCAGGCATTTTAAACACTAACTTGCAGGCTTGTTGCTTTTATTTTAATTACGAACTTTAAGAAACTTATATAAAATGGGACTTTTCTCCTTCATGACCAAAGAGATTGCTATGGATCTCGGTACAGCCAACACCATTATTATTTATAATGATAAGGTGGTGGTGGATGAGCCCTCTATCATAGCCATAGAGCGCAATACCGGAAAGATTATAGCCGTTGGCAAACGGGCTATGATGATGCATGGAAAAACCCACGAAAACATTAAAACCATCAGGCCACTGCGCGATGGTGTAATTGCTGATTTCCAGTCGGCTGAATACATGATCAGGGAACTGATAAAAATGACCGGCCCTACCCGCAGCCTTTTTCCACCGGCACTTAAAATGGTTATTTGCATCCCATCAGGTATTACCGAAGTGGAAGAACGCGCCGTAAAAGACTCAGCCGAGCAGGCCGGAGCCAAAGAGGTGAGGCTTATTCACGAGCCAATGGCAGCAGCAATCGGAATTGGCATTGATGTGCTGGAACCAACCGGCAATATGATTATTGACATAGGTGGTGGAACCAGCGAAATTGCNNGCCGATATTGAAGAATACATGCGTAAGCAGCACAATATCAACATTGGGGAGCGTACTGCCGAGGCTATCAAAATAAGTGTTGGCGCGGCGATGACCGAAATTGACAATCCGCCCGATGATTACCCCGTACATGGCCGTGATATGCTGACCGGTATTCCAAAGGAAATTTATGTAAACTATTCTGAAATTGCCCACTGTCTCGATAAATCAATTGCCAAGATAGAAGCTGCTGTTTTGAATGCCCTCGAAATGACTCCGCCGGAGCTATCGGCTGATATTTTCCGCACGGGTATTTACCTTGCCGGAGGTGGTTCGATGTTGCGCGGACTTGATAAGCGCCTGCACCTTAAAACCAAGCTCCCGGTGCATGTGGCCGAGGATCCTTTGCGGGCTGTTGCAAGGGGAACCGGAATTGCTCTCAAAAACTTCAATAAGTTTACATTCCTTATCAAGTAAAACCACTATAACCATCAACCGTTTAAGCGGTTACAATGAACGCCTATGCGATATATTCTGGCATTCATCTGGAGGTATAGGTTCTTTTTCCTCTTTGTGGTTCTTGAAGTTGTATCTTTTATTTTTATAGCCAACAAAAGCTATTACCAGCGGTCTGTAATCACCAATGTAACCGATGGCGTTACAGGGACTATATTTACTACCTGGTCAAATGTTACCTCTTATTTTAATCTGAAGCATGAAAATGAACGCCTGGTAAATGAAAACGCAAGGCTTTGGCAGCGGCTAACCGATAGTCAGTTGACCAGCGACACCAACTCAGTAAGAGTAAATGACACCTTGCGTGGCATGCAGTACACTTACACTCAAGCCCGCGTTATCAGCAATTCGACNNGTATTTAATTCAGATGGTATTGTGGGTACGGTGGTGAGTGTTTCCGAAAACTATAGCTGGGTAATGTCAATGCTTAACAAGCATACCAAGGTGAGCGCGCGCATCAACAGGCTGCAGCAAATGGGAACTATTGTGTGGAAAGGTGGCAGCCCTGCAATTGGCACACTGCTCGATATACCGGCCCACGTGAAGATAAAAACCGGTGACACTATTTCAACCAGCGGTTTCAGCCATATTTTTCCGGAAGGCATTATGGTTGGAACTGTTGAGAAAATTCATGTGGAAAGTGGTGACCACTTTTATGTTATTGATTTCAGGTTCTCGGCCGACCTCAACAGCCTGCAATATGTTTATATTGTTAAAAATCTGTTCAGGGATGAGCAGATAGAATTGAGTAAAAGCATCAGCGATGAATAATTACGGAAAAGATATACTTCGTTTTTTTGTTCTGATAGCCCTTCAGGTGCTGTTGCTCGACCATATTAACCTGGGCGGTTATATTAATCCAAACCTCTACGTTTTCTTTATTCTGTTATTGCCCTTCGAGGTGCCGGGTTGGGCATTGCTCATCTCGGCCTTCCTGATTGGATTCGGGGTTGATATTTTCAGCAATTCAACCGGACTTCACGCCTCAGCTTCTGTATTTATGGCCTATATGAGACCCTGGGTTATACGCAAAGCCGGAGCACCTGCCGATTACGAGGGTTTTCTCAAACCAGGCATTGGTGATATGGGTTTCCGCTGGTTTTTCTTTTATTCGTTAATCCTTATCTTTTTGCACCATATGGTGCTTGCACTCCTAGATTCGTTCAGATTTGCTGAAATTGGTATGATTGTGATGAGGCTGGCACTTAGCACTGCTGTCACACTTGGATTGGTGGTTATTGCAGAATATCTGTTTATGAGGAGGAGGAAGTAAATATTGCAATACATAGGTAGTCATATAGAGCGACAACCCTATAAAGATCACTTCTTTCTTCAATTTAATCCCCATTCTTCTTTTACAGAAAGCAATCTTCTGAAGTCCCACAATTAAAAAAATTAAATTAAACTTGTAATTTAAAAATATTGTATTACTTTTGCAAGTGATTACTCACTATTTATTATGACTGAAAAACAGGAAAAAATATTGCAGGCTGCACTGGAACTATTTGCCAGGGATGGGTTCAGCAGTACATCAACAAGTAAAGTCGCAGCCCATGCCGGTGTTTCGGAAGGCCTTATATTTCGTCATTTTAAAAATAAAGAGGGACTGCTTGAAGCCATAATAAAAGAAGGGGAAGTAAAAGCCAGAACACTTTTTGCAGATATTGTACTTGAATCAGACCCAAAGGAAGTTATCCGCAAAACCATTGATATGGTGTTGAATATCAGCTCTAACAGGGCAGATCTTGAGTTCTGGAAACTGCAATACAAGATTAAATGGGAAACAGAAAAATACGGCGAACATAAAATGGAACCGCTTCATCTTGCCCTGACAAGTGCTTTTACAAAGCTCGGCTATGTTTCGCCCGAACTGGAAGCCAGCCTTCTGCTTATCATCAACGATGGTCTGGCAACCAGAATTGCACTTCAGAAAGGATTTAAGTGTGAAACCCTCACCTCCTTTCTGAAGGAAAAATACCAGGTTTAAAAAAATTTACCAATATTAGAAAGTAAGTACTCACACAAGTAATAAATCGCAAAACAATGAAAACAAACAAAACTATACTGATTACAGGAGCCTCATCGGGCATCGGAAAAGAAATTGCAAACATTCACGCCGAAAGAGGTGGCGATCTGGTCATTGTAGCCCGCAGTAAGGACAAACTGGATCAGTTAAAAGCTGAACTGGAAAGTAAACATTCAGTAAAGGTAACTGTGATTGTGAAAGATCTTGGATTGCCTGATGCCCCGAAAGAAATTTACGATGAAGTTAAGAAAGCAGGAATTGAAATAGATTATCTGGTGAATAATGCTGGTTTCGGTGGACTGGGAAAATTTCACCAAAGAGAATGGGAACAGGACCTTGCTATGATAAACCTGAATATTGTTGCCCTGACCGCTCTTACCCGATTGTTTCTGCCTGATTTCGTAAAGAGAAACAGTGGCAGAATCCTGAATGTATCATCAACTGCCAGTCTAATGCCCGGACCGCTGCAGGCCGTTTACTTTGCAAGCAAGGCTTATGTAACCTCATTCAGTAACGCAATTGCCGAAGAATTGCATGATACCAATATTACCGTTACCGCTCTATTACCGGGCGCAACTGAAACGGAATTTGGACGGGTTTCGGGAATGGATAAAACCAGCATGTTTCAGCATACAGCCAGTGCCCGCAAGGTTGCCGAAGATGGCTATAATGCTATGCTGGACGGCAAACTGGATGTAATTACAGGATTGCCATTTGGCATGAAACTGATGATGGCCATGATTCCATTCTCACCTAAAAGTATGCTGCTGAAACAGATACGTAAGATGCAGGAGGTGAAATAAGCGCACGAAAACTTAGATCCACACAAATGAAAAACGTAATTATAACCGGAGCTACCGGGATGGTTGGGAAAGGGATTTTACTGGAATGCCTTGATCACCCTGAAATTAATGAAGCACTGGTTATCGGGCGCAACCCGATTGGTTTAGAACACCCAAAGTTGAAAGAGCTGATTCACAAGGATTTTAGCAATTTCACGGAAGTCAGCGACAAACTTAAAGGCTATGATGCCTGTTTTTTCAGCCTGGGAATAAGCGCCGCTGGTTTAACCGAAGAGCAATATAGTCAGATAACCAACGGATTTACCATAGCTCTGGCTAAAACGCTTTTTGAACTGAATCCGCAAATGACATTTAATTATGTTTCGGGGATAGGCACTGATGAAAGTGAAAAAGGGCGAATGATGTGGGCCCGGGTTAAAGGAAAAACCGAAAACAATTTGCTGAAAATTGGATTTAAACAGGCGTATATGTTCAGGCCGGGAGCCATTATCCCGTTAAGGGGAATAAAATCGAGAACAAAAGCTTACCAGTTTATGTACGATTATTTTATGTGGCTTGTAAAAGGCATAAAAGCCATTTCTCCAGACTCTGTGGTAACCACTACTCAGATTGGCAAAGCGATGATAAACTCAATGCTACATGGATATGATAAAAATATAATCAAGCCAAAAGATATAATTGCCTTAGCGGAGAAGTAGCAGATAACGAAGATTTTATTGATCTATTGGTAGTAATCTACCTTCGCGAAACTCCTTTTGATGGTTTTGGTGAATTTCACCTGCGGATAGCCAAAGATTACAATAATTGAGTCGCTCATTTTAGCAGGCAAGCCATACTTGCGTTTAAAATCCTTACCAGTATTTTTAAGAAACGGCCCAACACTGCCAATCATGCACGAGCCAAGCCCGAGCGATTCGGCTGCTAATGAAGCATAAGTAGCAGCGATATACGGATCGGCAGGGTCCGACATATTTCCATAGAACATCATGGCCAGGGGCGCATCATACAGCACATAGTTTTCGTCCCGCTTTCGCGACTTATAAAAAAAGTCAACCATTGGCAATACAAACGATTTAAACAACAGATAGTTATCCTTACTCATAAAAGGTCGCATCAGGCTCATGGCAACGGGCGAAACCATCCACTTCATCCGGCCAAGCAGATCAACAAAATCGAAGGAAAACTGCCTTACTTTTTCTTTGCTGTTCAGTATCATTACACCAACATCTGAGGGTGGAAGTCCCATGGGGGCAGTTGAAGCGAGGGAAAGGATTTTATCAATCATTTCCTGTTCAACCGGCTTGTTTTTAAAATC
>DINP01000004.1:7921-28578 GCA_002426025.1 Bacteroidales bacterium UBA5537
CGAAAGGTACAAATATGATGCTGGATGCGCTGATTTGTGCGCTGAAATGATTAGTGTAATACACAATGTAAAAACCAATTGCAGAATAACTTGTTATGACAAGCAAGAATAATATAACATGAAAGTGATTTTAACCGGAGCTACCGGATATATAGGTAAACGATTGCTTCCGGTTCTTCTGGCCGAAGGCCATGAAGTTTACAGCATTGTGCGCGATAAGCAAAGATTTCAGCACGAACCATCATCCCTTATAAAAGTAATTGAAGCTGATTTGCTTGTTGAAGAGCCCATAACAATTGCAGCAGATATAGATGTGGCTTTTTATCTTATCCATTCTATGGGATCGGCCATTGACAAATTTGAGGAAATGGAACTGAAGTCGGCCAGAAAATTTATCCAGACTGTTAAATCCTGTAATACAAAGCATATCATCTATCTGAGCGGGCTTCAAAACCCCGAAGCAGCTTCGCCCCATTTACAGTCAAGGCTCAGGGTCGAAGAAATGCTGATGAACTGTGGCATACCCTGCACCACATTAAGGGCTGGAATAATTGTAGGCTCAGGAAGTGCTTCCTTCGAAATTATCCGCGACCTAGCTGAAAAACTCCCGGTTATGGTTACACCCCGTTGGTTAAATACAAGATGCCAGCCCATTGCGGTCAGAGACGTGATCAATAGCCTTACATCGGCAATGCAAAATCCGTTGGCATTAAATAATATTCTTGATATTGGCGGGCCTGATGTACTGACATACAAACAGATGTTGCTACAATATGCCGAAGTGAGAAAATTAAAAAGATACATTGTAGTCTTACCCCTGATGACGCCGCGGCTTTCATCTTACTGGTTATATTTTATAACAAACACTTCGTATAAGTTGGCGGTCAATCTCGTAAACAGCATGAAAGTGGAGGTTATTTGCCGTGATAATATGATTCTCCCGTTGACCGGAAAACTACCACTTTCATACAAAAATGCCATCGAGTTGGCTTTTGAACGTATTGCCCAGCATCATGTTGTGTCAAGCTGGAAAGATGCGCTAATAAGCAGTAGCGCGCTACCGAACCTAAGCGACTACATTTCCGTTCCGGAACATGGCTGCCTTCGCGACATCCGGGAAACGAGAATTACTGGCAGCAGAGAGAAGGTTATTGCAAACATTTGGCGTGTTGGCGGAAAAAATGGTTGGTATTATGCTAATTATTTATGGAAAATAAGGGGGTTCATAGATAAGTTGGTTGGAGGTACAGGATTGCGACGCGGTCGGACTAATGATGAAACTATCAACACAGGCGATGCACTGGACTTTTGGAGGGTTTTGCTTTCTGACCGCGAAAAGGGTCGTTTATTGCTTTATTCAGAAATGAAACTTCCCGGTGAAGCATGGCTCGAATTCAGCATTTTGAAAAAAAACGACCATTTATTCCTGAGACAAACTGCAACTTTTCGCCCAAAAGGGCTAACCGGAAGATTGTATTGGTATGCTGTTTGGCCAATACATCAGGTTATTTTCAAGCAAATTAACCGGAGAATGGTAGAAACCAATATATAAGTATAGCACTAATTTAATAAGGATTTTTTGTCCGGAATGGTCAATAAATTCAGGATGTCAATCAAAAATCCGGATTAACAAATTTAAACAAATCATTTGCCATTCATGCGGTTTGCGGTTTGCTCCTTTAAATCATCAATCCATTTGCTGTCCACTTTAAGTGAAACATAGTTATCAATTTCAGAAAGCAATTGTTCCGGGTCGGCATTTACCAGCAGGTTTTTCCGATGCTCTGGCCTTACAAAACGCTGATCAACCGTATAATCGAGAAATTTTACCAGATGATCATAAAACCCTTTTGTATTGAGCAGTGCCATGGGTTTGTCCATAATCTCCAACTGATTCCACGACATGGCTTCAAATATCTCATCGAGTGTACCAATACCGCCCGGCATGGCGATAAACGCATCGGAAAGTTCGGCCATTTTCTCTTTTCGGATGCTCATGCTTTCCACAATATGAAATTCTTTGAGGTCAGTGTAAGCAACTTCACGATCAATCAATCCCTGTGGCATCACACCAATCACATGTCCGCCAGCTAAAATAGCTGCATCGGCAATTGCCCGCATGAGGCCAATGTTGCTTCCGCCATATACCAGGGTGATCCCTTTTTGGCCCATTAGCTTTCCAAGCTGGCGTGCTGCATCGGTATAAGCAGGGTCTGAACCTGGCGATGATCCACAGAATACACAGATGGATGTTATTTTTCTCATATTTCAATATTGTTAAGTTCTGAAGCCTCAACCGGCTTTAATTCAAGTTTAAGAACCTCCGACAACTTTTCTGAAAGAATAGTTTTTACTTCGTTTATATCAACAGGCCTCTGCAACTCCGCGGACAAGGATGTAACTGCTTTATCGGTAAAACCGCAGGGGTTTATATAGCTGAAATACTGCAGGTTAGTATTAACATTAAACGCAAAACCATGCATACTAACCCAATGGCTGGTCCGAACGCCTATGGCACAAATTTTTCGGGTGCGGCCGGGTTTTTCGGTATCGAGCCAAACGCCGGTGGCGCCTTCCAATCTCTCTGATTTTACCCCAAAATGTGCCAGGGTCAGGATAATTGCCTCTTCCATTTTTTCGATGTATTCTCTGGCACCACTAACTATTGGTTCGAGATTAAGAATAGGGTATCCGACTATCTGACCTGGGCCGTGATAGGTAATATCCCCTCCCCGGTTGGTGCGGAAAAAAGTGGCCTCTTTAGCCAGCAACTGAATAGCATCGAGCAGCAGATTACGATCCGAACCACTTTTACCTAAGGTATATACATGCGGATGTTCGCAAAAAAGCAGGTAATTATCTGTAGCTACCAAATCTGCTTTCTTTTGTGCAATAATATGATTAAAAAGACGCTCCTGAAGTTTCCAGGCGGCTCCATACTCAATAAGGCCCAGATCGGTATACTTGGTCTGCATGTTCAGGTTAAATATTGGACACATTTATTGCTGTAAAGGTAAGGCTTTCGGGAAAAGCTCAAAGTAAAAAGTCTATAGTATAAAGTAAAAGCTAAAAATGTAAAACCATGTTTCACCATTCCATATCGTCCATCATTCCATTATTCCATCATTCCATCCTTTTTATCCTGAGCCTTTGTCGAAGGGCCATCATTCCAATCTTCCATTTAACCAACATTCCCTATAACCTCTTATCTTTGTCAGTTCGTTGTAACAAACGTCTATAATCGGCCCCAATGAAAAACCTGCTCAAAGTGCTGCGATATGCGATTCCTTATTGGGGATTTGCATTGCTGAATATTTTGTTTAACATTATTAGTGTTGCATTCTCGCTGGTCTCATTTGCGGCAGTCATACCAGTGCTCAATATTCTTTTCAAACTCGAAAAACCTCTTTTGGTTCAACCTGAATTTGCCTGGAATTTTAAAGCACTGAAAGAGAGCTTCTATTACCAGATAGGAATTCTGATTGATCAATATGGCGAACTGACCACCCTGGCTTATATCTGCGGCGTGATTGTAGTTGTTTTCCTTTTGAAGAACCTTTTCCGTTATCTGGCCATGTATTACATTGCCGAAGTCCGCAACGGCGTGGTCCGCGATATCCGCAATGCGTTGTACCACAAAATACTGATTCTGCCATTATCCTATTATTCTGAGAAAAAGAAAGGCGATATTATTTCGCGGATGACGACCGATGTTCAGGAGGTTGAATGGTCGGTTTTAAGTTCACTCGAAATGCTCTTCCGCGATCCGGTTACCATTATTTCCTATCTCGTGGCGCTTTTTATGATGAATTCTGAGCTAACGCTGATGGTAATGGTTTTGCTTCCGGTAAGCGGTCTTTTAATCGGACGTATCGGCAGAAGCCTGAAACGTACATCGGCAAAAGGCCAGATTAAAATGGGCGAGTTGCTATCGAATATAGAGGAAACCATCAGTGGCCTGCGCAACATTAAAGCCTTTAACGCCATTGACTGGGCAAATAACAATTTCAGGGAAACCAATTTTAAGTATAACCGGCTGATGGTTAAGCTATTTCGCAAGCGAGACCTCGCTTCGCCACTAAGCGAATTTCTTGGAATTGCCGTTTCCGTTTTTGTTATCTGGTATGGAGGCAGAATCATTCTTTCCCCGGGTTCCTCTATGGATGCAGCGATATTTATTGTGTATATCACTGTTTTCTCGCAAATCATAAACCCAATAAAAGCCTTATCAACAGCCGTTTACAATGTTCAGAAGGGGGCTGCCTCCATTGAGCGTATTGAGCAGATTTTGTCTGCCGAAGAGGTAATTGTTGAAAGCGAAAACGCCCTACCAATCAGGGAATTTAAAGAACAGATTGAGTATCGCGGCGTTTGGTTCCGTTATGAACAGGAGGATGTGCTGAAAAACATCAATCTCACCATCCCGAAAGGCAAGTCAATTGCATTGGTTGGCTCATCGGGTTCGGGAAAGTCAACCATGGCTGATCTGTTGCCAAGGTTTTACGACACTACGAAGGGCGATATTCTGATTGACGGCACACCCATCCGCAATTTTATCATCAGCGATGTACGCGGATTAATGGGTATCGTTTCTCAGGAAACAATTTTATTTAATGCTACCGTTTTTGAAAACATTGCCTTTGGCATGCAGAATGTGACTCTTGATGATATTATTGCAGCCGCCAAAGTGGCCAACGCGCATGAGTTTATAATGGAAATGCCTGAAGGTTACGACACTAATATTGGCGATCGCGGTATAAAAATGTCNNGTAATGATACTTGACGAAGCAACGTCGGCACTCGACACCGAATCGGAACGCCTGGTTCAGGATGCCCTGGTTAACCTGATGCAAAGCCGTACTTCGCTTGTAATTGCACACCGTCTTTCAACCGTTCAACATGCCGATGAAATTATTGTATTGCAGCGGGGTGAGATAGTTGAACGGGGTACCCATACTGAACTCATGGCCAGGCAAGGTGTTTATAAAAGACTGCGCGATCTTCAATCGGTGGATCAATAGGTTGTTTATTATAGATTGCGGATTTAAGAACTGCCTAAATTCTATACTTTTACAAGAAAAAAGCATCTATGGATATTCTTACAACTATAAAACAAAAGGCTTCGGAAATGCTTCCTGAACTGATTGCTATCCGTCGCCATTTGCATTCTCACCCTGAATTATCCATGCAGGAAGAGGCGACGTCTGCTTTTATCCAGCTTAAACTTACCGAATATGGTATTCCTTTTACAGCCGGAATCGCGGTTCATGGCATTGTTGGTTTAATAGAAGGCCGGAATCCAGCCTCAAAAACCATCGCCTTAAGGGCCGATATGGACGCTTTGCCAATTGTTGAGTTGAATGAGGTAGAATATTGTTCACAAAATCAAGGCGTTATGCATGCCTGCGGACATGATGTGCACATGACCTGCTTACTGGGTGCCGCCAGAATATTGAATGAAATCAAAGATCACATTGAAGGAACAATTAAACTGGTCTTTCAGCCTTCAGAGGAACGGTTTCCCGGAGGTGCTTCAATGATGATTAAGGAAGGAGTGATGGAAAATCCTGCACCGGCCAAAATGTTCGGACAGCACGTGCTACCTTCGCTTGATGCTGGTAAAGTTGGCATGAAGCCGGGAAAATATATGGCTTCAACAGATGAGGTTTACCTCACTGTGAAAGGGAAAGCCGGGCATGGTGCAACACCGGAGCTTAACGTCGATCCGGTGCTGATCGCAGCTCATATCCTGGTTGCTTTGCAGCAGATTGTCAGTCGCAGTGCACCGCCCCAATTACCGGCCGTGCTATCGTTCGGGCGGTTTATTGCAGAAGGACGCACCAATATTATTCCCAATGAAGTAAAACTTGACGGCACACTGCGCACCTTTGATGAAGAGTGGCGTGCCGAAGCCCACCGGAAAATTACGCTGATGGCCACTTCGATTGCACAAGGCATGGGTGGCGAATGCGAAGTTTTTATTGATAAGGGGTATCCTTTTCTGGTAAATGATGACAAAGTAACTGCTCAGGCCCGGCAGTTTGCTGTTGAATATCTGGGCGAAGAAAATGTTGTTGATCTTGATATGCGCATGACCGCCGAAGATTTCGCCTATTATTCACAACTTGTCCCTTCCTGTTTCTATCGCCTGGGCATCCGGAACGAAAGCCGGGGCATTGTTCATAACCTGCATACACCTCAATTTGATGTGGATGAAGCAAGCCTCGAAACAGGAGCAGGATTTATGGCATGGCTGGCGTATAAATCGAATTCATAGGTTAAATTAATCTACGCCTGGCCAATTAAAGCAATCCCGGATCAATCTCTTGCCAAATGCGCTGAATAGCCTGTTCTGGTTGAACTTTCTGTTCTTATTTTTGTTATTCATTAAAAGAATATACGTTTTTCATTAGAAATTTGTATCTTTGTATTTGTACGTACTTAAAAAAGAAACGCTATGGGACTTTTAGATTCACTTAAAAAATTATTCAGCACTTCTAAAGAAGTGTCATCTGTTAAAGCCGCAGAATTAAAAGAAAAAGCTGCTGAAACATTTGAATCGGCAAAAGAGTATTCAAAAGAGGCTGTTGATAAAATGGATCATGTTATGGATGATGTTAAGTCAGCCGCATCTACAGCAAAAGATAAAGCAGCGGATTTTGGTGGAACCCTGAAAGAAAAAGCTGCTGAGACACTTGAATCTGCAAAGGAATATTCTAAAGAAGCCGCTGATAAACTAGATCACGTTATGGACAACGTTAAATCAGCTGCGGCAACAGCCAAAGAAAAGGCAGAAGAAGTTCTCGAAAAATTAGACGAGAAAGCCACTTCAGCAGTTGATAAGCTTGAAGAAAAGATAAGAACATCAGCCGCTAAAACGGAAGATAAAACTGAAACTGTCACTGAAAAAGTTGCCGATGTCGTTGAATCAGCCAAAGAAAAAGTTGATGACGTTGTGGAAGATGTTATTGACGAAGTGGAAGAAGCAACCGAAGATGATGCGACTGAAAAGCCCAAAGCATAGTAGATTCATCTGAAATATCAATCGAGCCCTGCCATTGTGCAGGGCTTTTTTTTTAACTGATTACCTCATACACCACTACCGGTTTCTGCTTATTTTTCAAGGTTATTTCGCCTACTTTGACGCATTTAAATGAATCTTTGATTTTCTCCCAGGCATTTTCGCCAATGATGATCTGCCCCTGTTTGGCTGCTGATTGCAAACGTTGTGAAGTGTTGACCACATCTCCAATCACCGTGTAATCGAGGCGACGGAGGCTGGCGGAGCCGATGTTGCCTGAAACCACTTCACCGCTGTTGATGCCAATGGAAACATTTGGTTTGTAGGTGATGTTTTCTGTTGAGGCAGGAAGTCTCGCGATTTCGGTACGCACCGCGAGGCAAGCGTCAATAGCACGATCGAGGTGAAATTCGCCACGAAACACCGCCATGATGGCGTCGCCTATAAATTTATCAATATAACCTTCATGATTGATGATTTGCTTTACCATCACATCAAAATAGCTGTTCAGTAACTTCACCACATTATTAGGCGTTTCATTTTCACTGATGGACGTAAATCCGCAGATATCAATGAAAGCAATGCTTGCTTCAAGGGTTTCACTGGCCATCAGCGAGGTTTCAAATTCGCGGCTATCCATAAAATGCAGCACCGTTTCGTCCACGTACATTTTAAGAATATTGTTTTCTTTTACCGCTTTCAGGGTTTGCCTGAGCTGACCCACGTGGGCAAGGGTTTTGTCGATGGTGAGCTCCAGATCGAGGAAATTAACCGGCTTGGTCACAAAATCGAAAGCACCGCGGTTCATGGCTGTGCGAATGTTTTCCATATCACCATAAGCCGAAACAATCACCGCCTTAAGCAAGGCATGTTGTTCGTTGAGCTTTGAAAGCAAAGTAAGGCCATCCATTTCAGGCATGTTGATATCGCTGAGCACAACTTCTACATCAGGATGTTGCTCCAACTGCTCCAAAGCATGCCTGCCGTTACTTGCAAATACAAATTCGTACTCACCATCCCTAATTTTCTTACGGAATTTTTGCCTGATCAATATCTCAAGATCCGGCTCATCATCCACTACCAGTATCTTAGCCATCACACTATTTTTTTAATTTTCTCCTTAAGTACAACAAAGTCAACGGGCTTTGAGATAAAATCATCAGCCCCCAATTCCATCGCTTTTTTGTAATTCTCCTGATCTCCGTATGCCGAAATCATCATTACCGTAGGTGGCGGCTCGCGATGTCTGGCTTTGATGCGGCTGAGCAATTCAAGGCCGCTCATGCCCGGCATATTTATGTCGGAAAGGATCAGCACGGCTTCATGCAGATTTTTTTCAAGGAACTGCATGGCCTCCTCACCCGAAAAAGCAAACGCAAACTCCATCTCGCCCGATCTTATTTCTTTACGGAACCGTTGTTCAAACAACGGCTGTATGTCTTTTTCGTCGTCAACGACCAGTATTTTTATCATTTTCATCATTTCATCATTTTTTTAACCGGCTTCTATCGGAAGCACTATCGTAAATGTTGTACCTTCACCTTCCTGCGATTCCATTTTAAGTTCGCCGCCATGGCCTTTGGTTACAATGTCGTAGCTCATGCTCAAGCCCAGGCCGGTCCCTTCACCGGAAGGCTTGGTAGTGAAAAAAGGCTGGAAGATTTTTTCCTTGTCCTTGTCGGGAATGCCATTGCCGTTGTCAGCAACTTCTACTTCAACCCGGCCATTCAATTGTCGTGTTCGCAACCAAACCGTGGGCTGATAACCGGGTCCGGATAGCTTCCTGCGTTCATTCACCGCGTAAAAGGCGTTGGTAATGAGATTGAGGATTACCCGCCCGATTTCCTGTGGAATGATGCTGATTTTCCCGATGCTTTCGTCGAGCACGGTTTCCATAAGTGCGTTGAATGATTTATCACGCGCACGCAGTCCATGAAAAGCCAGCCTGAAATACTCCCCGGCCAGGGCATTAATATCCGTAGGCTCTTTTGCTCCGGCACTGCTTCGGCTGTGCTGAAGCATTCCCTTGATGATGGCATCGGCACGCTTTCCATGGTGGTTGATCTTGTCGAGATTTTCTTCAACGTCCTTCATGATTTCTTTTGCTGATTGATAATTGCCAACAGCCAGCTCGTCCTGAACCTCAGAAATGAGCTCTTTGCTCACTTCCGAAAAATTGTTTACAAAGTTTAGCGGGTTCTGGATTTCGTGGGCAATGCCGGCTGCCAGTTCGCCCAGTGAGGCCATCTTTTCGCTCTGAATTAGCTGAGCCTGTGTGGACTTTAATTCGGTATATGCCTTTTCGATTTCGCGGGCCTGCGCCACTTCAAGCTTCAGGTTGCGTTGTCGCTCCCTGGCAATTAACCTGCTGCGCTGAAAACGGTCTACGGCAAAGATGCCGGCAACGAGCAGCAAAGCATAAAAAAGGTAAGCCGGCCAGGTGCGGTAAAAGGGCGGAAGGATTTCAAATCGATAGATCACCGGATCACTCCAAACTCCTTCGGGACTGCGTGCTTTGACCATAAACGTGTAAATGCCCTCACTAATATTGCCAAAACTGGCAGTGGTTTTATTGCCCGGCGGGCTCCAGGTTTTGTCGTAACCTTCGAGCATATATTGATACTGCATCATTGCAGGGCGGGCAGTTTCAACAGCCGCAAAATCAAAGCTGATGTTGTTGAAGGCAAAAGGCAAAACGAGGTTTTCGGGTATCGCATAAAACGGCCTGACATTATTGAATTGTAACTTTGCAAAGCGCTTTACCAGTGTATCGCGCTCTGTGTCGCCCAGCTTGCGTCCATATACATTCATCTCGTCGGTCACAAAAGGTGGGACTGCATACCTGCTATTATGCCCGCTACTGTCAGACTTGGCCTGTTGCAGGGTGTGCCAACTGATTTTTTCATTGTTTACCTGAACGCTTTCAATAAAAACCTTGGGTGGATTCGAATTCCTGTGTACCTTTTCATAATCAAACCGTACAAGCTGATCGCCCGTTCCGGCCCAGAATATCCCTTTTTTGTCGAGGTACATGCTGTAATTGTTATAGATATCTTTGATGGGGTATCCGGTTTTCTGGTTAAAGTACTCAATTCCATTCTTCGCTAGAGGGCCTCCAGGAGCACCGATACCACCCTTGAGCACCGTAAAACCCAGCGTGGTTCCGAAAAAGATATTTCCTGCTTTATCCTCAACGATGCTGTAAACCACATCGTTGGCCAGACCTTCATTGGTAGTGAAGTTTTCAAAAATAGCTTCTTCATTTGCCGGAAATTCATCTGCCATCAGTATTTCAACCATCTGCTTCCGGATAACCGAAACCCCTCCACCCCAGCTTCCGATGAGGATATTGCCGTTTTTATCTTCGGTCACCCACGAAAGCTTGTTATCGGTCAACCCCTGTGCTGTGGTGAAATTCCTGAAAAATTTTCCATCAAACAGGCTCAGGCCGCCACGGGTAGCCATCCACACATTTCCCTTTTTATCTTCACAAAAACTCCACACCGTATTGTGCACCAAACCTTGTTTGGTAGTAAAATTACTGAACGATTTCCCATCGAACAGGCTGATTCCGCTTTCGTAGGTGCCTATCCACAACCGGCCTTTACTGTCTTGCATCAGGCTCACCACCATTGGCGCAATCAATCCCTGCGCGGTGGTAAATTTTTTAATTGTTTTTCCATTGTACCTGCCAAGGCCTTCATCGGCTGAAAACCACAGATTTCCGGCTGAGTCACTAATAATAACAAAACCAGCAGTTCGTGAAAATCCCTGTGCTGAACCATAAAAGGTGAAATTTCTCTTTCGCGGATCAGGCTCGTTGGGGTTAAATGTTACCAGGCCTCCATTTTCGCCGCACATCCACAACCGGCCTGATTGGTCTTCGGTAATGGCCAGACATGCGGGACCCTCTAACCCCTGGTCTTTGGTAAACCCAGTAACACTTTCCCCGTCGTATCTGCTAAGGCCTCCGCCCCTGGTGGCAAACCACAAGCTGCCTTTATCATCCATAATTATACTGTTCACCTGGTTGTGGGCCAGACCTTGTTGTGTGGTAAAATTTACTATTCTTCTATCCGTTTTTCGGATTTGAGATACACCGCTTAAGCTTCCAGCCCAAAAGTTACCATCCCTGTCCATGCAACTACTTCTTATTTCATTGCTAATCAAACCATTATAGGTTGTAAACTGTATTGAATCAATAATAAGATTTCCCTTATGGGGATCAAAAACAGCAACTCCACGATTGGTGCCAATCCAAAGCTGACCGTCGGAATCTTCAACAAGGGTGTTGGCTTCTGCTTTTTCATCCCCGAAAGGGTAATTCACAAACGCCGGTCCCCCGATTGCTTCGGAAGCGGCATCGTAGCGACTTATTCCATGGTTTGTGGCAAACCAAAGCTGACCCCGGCTATCTTCAAGCATATCACCCACATAATTGCCTGCCAAACCTTGTTCTTTTGAATAATTAACAAACAAAGTCTTTGTATCAGGTTTTTTATTCAGATCAAATTTCGATACTCCGAAGGGGGTCGAAATCCAGATATTTTCGGCCTTATCTTTAAGCACAACGTTTATATCATTACTAATAAGGCCTTGTTCGGTTGTGAAATTTTCAAAACCTATTCCGTCGAATTTGCTAACCCCTCCATAAGTCCCGATCCATAAATTGCCCTCATTGTCTTCTGTAAAACTGGTGACCAGATTGTGGATCATTCCGTGATTTGAGGTGTAATTGGTAAATGATTTGCCATCAAACTTGCTTATGCCGTTTCCCGAAGTACCAAACCAAAGATTTCCGGCCTTGTCCTTATAAGCACCTGCAAAACCGCTCATGGCGAGACCATGTTCGGTGTTGAAATTGGGCATATTTACAAAAAATCCTGCCTGGGTTACCACAGGGGCAGGTCGTGAAGAAACAACCGTTACTTCAGGGTCGGGACAGGTATCCAGATAGTGAACCACTGGTTCGCCGGCTTTTGTCATTACCGGAGGGTAGAGCGTATCAAAATCGACAAAAGCACTCCGCACAGACTTTCCTTTATCAGACTTGCAGGCCTGCAGCAGGAAAAGGCAGAGGCAGGTAAGGATTAATAGTACGGTGATACGATTGCTTTTCATTGGGCTCTCAAGGTAGCTTAAGGTTAGTTTTTAAACGGCTTCATCGCGGTAGACGGACAATAAATGTTGTTCCGTGTTCTTTGGTGCTTTCAAGGACTAAAGTCCCGCCATGCCCTTTGGTAACAATTTCGTAACTCAGACTCAGCCCCAGACCTGTACCCTGCCCGGTTGGCTTAGTGGTGAAAAAGGGTTGAAATATTTTGTCCTTTACCTCCCCGGGAATTCCGTTCCCGTTGTCTGAAATACGAATTTCAATCTGTCCCGGCTGTTGATGGGTACTAATGGTAACCATAGGTTCAAAATGGTTTCCGGCGCTTTTCTCCTTCCTGCTTTTCTCGGCCACGGCATAAAATGCATTGTTGATCAGGTTAAGGATAACACGGCCCATATCTTGTGGCACCACTTCAGCTTTTTCGAGGGCAGGGTCAAAACTGGTTCTAAATATCGCGTTGAAGCTACCATCTTTGGCCCGCATCCCATGATAAGCAAGGCGCAAGTATTCATCTGCCAGCGCATTGAGGTTGGTGGGCTCTTTGTTGCCTGTACTGCTTCGGCTGTGCTGAAGCATCCCTTTTACAATGCCATCCGCCCGTTTGCCATGGTGGGTAATCTTCGTGAGATTCTCCTCAATATCGTCAAGTAGCTCTTTTGCCGATTGCAAATTGCCCTCAGCCAGCTCATCTTTAACTTCTTTAACCAATTCATTGCTCACTTCTGAGAAATTATTGACAAAATTGAGCGGGTTTTGAATTTCGTGGGCAATGCCAGCCGTGAGCTCACCCAGCGAAGCCATTTTCTCAGATTGAATGAGTTGTGATTGCGTATCCTTCAACTTTTCGAGGGTTTGCTCAATTTCCTTTTTCTGACGTTTGAGCAATGCGTTAGCCCGTTGCTTGTTGCGATAGCCAATTAGAGCACCTACTATAATGATAAGCGAAAGTGCCAACCCGCTGAGCAGCCCTATGAGCCGGGTACGGTTCAGCTCATCCCTTGCTTCCTGTTTTACTTTTTCGGCCTGTTCTTTCTTTTCAAACTCATAGTTCATGGTCAGCTCTGTGGCTTTCTGAATGTTGTCCTTACTGTGCACCGAATCGGCAATTAGGGTGTATTGCTTATACATTTCGAGGGCTTTTACCGGATTACCGGTTTGCTCATAGCATTCTGACAGTTCCCTGTAAAAGCTACCATTTTCTTCAATAAACTGATCAACATCCTTGAGCGAGGCCAGGGCTTTTTCATAAAACGGGATGGCTTCTTTCCATCTTTTCTGCGATTTCAATACGTAACCCATACCTGAATAGGCCTGCTGGATAATCATAGGTTGGTTTACTGAATCAGCCAGCGCAATGGCCTGTTTTGACAACGCCAAGGCTTCATCGGTTTTATTTTGACGGGCCTTGGCCAGTGCCGCCTTGGATAAACTGGCCGCCTGTATGCCTTTGTCACCCATTTTGCCACCGAGTTTTGCCGCTTCCATAGCAAAATCATAGGCTTTCTGCCATTGAAGCATATCGAGAAACATGCTTGATAAATTAGTATAAGCATACAATTCAACATTGGTCAATTGTTTCTGTTTCGCCAGGTCAATGGTCTTAAGGAAATAGCTTTCGGCCCGCTGGTTGTCGCCCATATTCTGGTAGGTATTGGCCATATTCACCAATGTATAAGCCATGCTTGAAAGATTTCCGTCTTCTTCCTGAATTTTAAGCGCTTTTTGCTGATAAAACAGCGCCTTCGAATAGTTGGATTGCTGTTGATAGGCAATGGCCAGGTTTGAAGCACCCTGCCCCGTGCGCATCCGGTTACCGATTTTTTCATATAGCGGAATGGCCTTTTCATAAAAATAGATGGACGAATCATATTTGCTCTGCATTCCGTAATACAAGCCGGCGGTGTTATAATAATTGGCAAAAGTGCCGGAGTCCTTCATTTGCTCTGCCAACTGTTTGAACTCGCTTAGTTGTTTAAGCGCAGCTTTTGAATTGCCCTGATAGGAATAGGTGTGAACCAACTTAGCCCTCACCTCCTCTTGCCCGAGCTTATAATTAATCCGCTTTGATTCTTCCAGTATTTTCAGGTTGAACTTTATGGCCGAATCNNAAAAGGGCAGTGCTGAACATCAGCAGAACGATTGAAAGGGTCTTCAGCAGGTTTTTCATATTTCAGAATGAGGATAACATAAAATAAAACCGGCATTGAAAGCACCGGATGGATTTGAAATGTGGCTGTTTTTTTAAATACAACCAGGCTAAGGATGCCATTTTCCAGGGCCGGGCAGGCGTAGTGCAGGGAATGTAAGCGCGACAGGTACGTACAAGTTCAGGGAAAACCCTGTTTGAGGCAGATATGCAGATAATTAAATATAAACCCTGTGGGGGACGGGATTGTTCAGTTCGGAATATGTTTGAGCTTCAAAGAGAGCTTAACACGAAGCTGCACTGAGAGGGTTTTGATGTTCTTTCGAATATCCTGCAATGACCAGCCTGCGTTCAAGCACGGGGATGTGTGAAGACGCATAGAATTATTGGTTTACAAATTCTTGGTGCTGCTTAGTGCTTTTGTGGGCTTGATGAGTCTGACTCCTCCCACTTAAAGGTATCAAAAATATCCGCCACAGCTTCCTCATAATCAGTAAACTTCTTCGCTTTCCTTATTTTTCTGAAAACCCGCAGGGGGTCATCAAACGATTCGGCCAGGTAAGCCCAGTATTCCTTCATTGCGTTTAGCACCGATGGATTATCGTCGCGCTCTTCGCGGTAAGCGAGATAAAGCTCATCTACAAACTGCCTTATTTGTGTTTTCGGGTCTTCGGGCAACTCTATTCCCTTAATCAGCATGGGCAGAAACGGATTGCGAAGTACGCCCCGCCCAAGCATCAGCAAGTTTATTGATGGAAACCGGCTGGTAAACTGATTGTAGTCCTCCCGACTGAATATATCGCCATTATAGACAAGAGGCTGCTTTATCAATGTAAGCGCTTCCGCGAAAGCTTCCATATCGGGTTGACCCGAATAGAGTTGCTTTCCGATGCGCGCATGTAAAGTTAGTTCACTGATGGGATAGCGGTTAAACACCGGTACAAAAGCTTTCTGTTCATCCGCGGAAGCATAGCCCAGGCGACACTTGACAGAAAAGGCAATGTTTATTTCACTAAAAACCTTTTCGAGGACTTCATCCAGCAATACGGGATAAGGCAGTAGTCCGGCTCCCCGTTTTTTGCTTGCCACCTGAGGATAAGGACAGCCCAGATTCCAGTTCAGCTCATTGAACCCCATTTGTTCGCAGTTCTTTGCCAGCCACAGGATTTCATCGGCATTCTTGCTCAAGACCTGTGGCACCACTTCCACTCCGTTCTCAAACTGGTTTTTCAATGCAGTCAGTTTACGGGGCGGCAGCTTGCAGCCCGGTTCAAAGTTGGAGAAATAGGGCGTAAAGAGCTTATCCACACCAATAAAGTGGCGGGCATATACCGCGCGGAACACCTGAGTGGTAATCCCCTGAAAAGGGGCAAAGTATATTTTGGGAGGGGCTGTCAAAGTGATGCGAAAATAAGTATAAAAATCATGTAAATATTTGAGCAGGTTAATACTCAAAATTTCTATATTTGCTTATATCTGTCTGAGATCATCTCTAATCAAAAAAAGATATAATATCCATCCTTTGAAATTCAATTTTTATGAAACGAACTATACTTACATCAATCATCTTAATTCTGATTGCCTTGTCTGTTCAAAGTCAAAAGGTACACGATACAGTATTTATGGATAAAAACTGGACCGAGTGTAGCAGGGAAAACTATACCTATTTCAGGATAAAAAACGAAACAAAAGATGGCTACTTTTTGAAAGATTATTATAAAAGCGGACAATTGCAATCCGAAGGTTATTACTTAAAAGATAAAGACGATACAAAGGAAGGCCCTTTCAAATACTATTATGATAATGGCAATATTAAGATTGAATGTAATTATAACAAAGGGGAACTGGAAGGCGAATGGAAAACCTATTACCCATCAGGCCAGTTACATTATTCGCAATATTTCACCGCTTATGAATTAAATGGAACATTAAAAGTATATTACGAAAATGGAAACCCAAAACGGGAAGAATTATACAAGGATGGCAATTTGACAAGCAGTATATGTTACAAAATTGACGGTAGCCCTGATGCTTATACTCCATTTACGCAATACCCGGAGTTTATTGGTGGTGATAAAGCCAGAATTCAGTTTCTAGTGGACAACATAGTTTATCCCAGAAAGGCGAGACAGAAAAACATAAGTGGGATGGTTTATGTAACTTTTTTTGTTGATGAGGAAGGAACTGTTCAGGATGTTTCAATACTAAAGGGGGTGCATCCGCTGCTCGATAATGAAGCGATCAGAGTTGTTTCGAAAATGCCCTCCTGGATTCCGGGTAAAATAGATGGTGAAAATGCGCGAATACAGTTTAATATGCCCTTAAAATTTACACTTACCAGATAAGTGAAAACTGACAGATTTTTCTTTTGATAAAAAAAAGCGGTAATATCCCATATTTTCAACAATATCTACACCCGTTTTGCTTTGATTTACAATGCAGCTTGGTTTTTCGAAAGCAGCTATAGTGATGTGAAAATAGCATATAAAGCTTGTGATTATTTGAGTAGATCAGGACTCAAAATATCTATATTTGCTTTGTCCGACCGGAAGTAGGATCGAAAAAAGATAGGACGTCCAACTTCAATACATCTAATTTTTATGAAACGAACTATACTTATATCAATAATTTTAATTCTGATTGCTTTATCTGTTCAAAGTCAAAAAGTGCACGATACAGTATTTCTGGATTATAAATGGAACGAGTGCAGCCGGGAAAATTACACCTATTTCCGAATAAAAACATCAACAGAAAATGGATATTTTCTAAAAAATTATTATAAAAGCGGGCAACTGCAAATGGAAGGTTATTTCCTTATAGGGGAAACCATAATTCCGGATGGCCCGGCTAAATATTATTATGAAAATGGAAACATCATGGAAGAGTGCAATTATACTGAAGGAAAAGACGATGGCGAAAATAAAAAGTATTACGAATCGGGTATGTTGCATTTTTCCCAATACTATAGTAATGGCATGTTACACGGAAAAAGATTGGTCTATTATGAGAACGGATACCTAAAACGGGAAGAGTCATTCGAGGATAACAAACTAATAAGCAGTAAATGTTACAAAACTGACGGTAGCCTTGATGTTTATACTCCGTTTTATCAAAACCCAGTTTATATTGGTGGTGAGGAAGCCAGAATTCAGTTTCTTATTGATAACATTATATATCCAAAGAAGGCAAGAAGGCGCTTGATAATGGGAATGGTTTATTTGACTTTTGTAGTTGGTAAAGATGGTGAAGTTGAAGGAGTTGAGGTTTTTAAGAGTGCACACCCACTTTTGGATGCTGAAGCACTCAGGGTTGTAAAAACTATGCCTTCCTGGATACCCGGCAAAATTGATGGGGAAAATGACTATATCAGGTGTTATATGCCAGTTAAATTTACATTGAGCTATTAATACCCCTGCTTTTACGGTTCTGAATTTTAAAATTACCTCCTGAGGTGAAATAATATCTACCTCTTTTGCTTTGATTTACAATAAGTCACAACACCCGATAATTATTGTATCTTTGCAAAATCAAAGTTGCGCGAGTTCCCCTGATATTTCAACAGATTGCTTGCCTGACTATTTAATCACCCTCCCAAAAACAGGATAATCCCGAAAAGGTAAACTATGGCAAGATCACAACAAACGTGGAACAAGCAGGAAAACGAGAAAAAAAAGCTTAAAAAGAAAAAAGAAAAGGCAGCAAAAAAGGTAGAAAGAGCCGCCAACACCAAGGATGGCAATAGCCTTGACGATATGATTGCATACGTGGACGAATATGGCAACATAACCTCCACTCCTCCCGATCCTACAGTTAAAAAGAGTGTGATTAAAGCCGAAGATATTGAAATCGGAGTCAGAAAACAGGACGATGCCGATGCAGTTGATGAATTAAGAACCGGTATTGTTACCTTTTTCAACGATTCAAAAGGTTTTGGTTTTATCAAAGACCTTCAGACACAAGAAAGCATTTTCGTTCATATTAAAGAGCTGGCCGAGCCGATTAAAGAAAACAATAAGGTTACCTATAAGGTGGAACGTGGCCCCAAAGGGCTGAACGCTTACGAAGTTAAAGTTGTAAGGTAACTTTTTCCCCTTTTTGATAAGCCTTTCGTATTTCATTTACTGATTTGATTTTGCCATTGTGTAAGATTGTATCAGTTAAATGCGGAAGGTTTTTTGTTTATTTGAACTCTGATATGCAAAATTCTGCCTTTTTATTCGGAATTTATCTTCTGATATTCTGTTGAAAGCAGATTAATTGTTCGGATTATATATTGTTTTATTACTATTATGAGATAGAAATGATCTTGAAAAAGTCAATAAAGTAAGTAACTGTATAAGTTGAATTACAACATGTTAGCTTAGTTTTCAACAATGCAATGAGTCTATTATGTAGTATTCCGAAAGTTATAGTTCATAAATTCCTGATAAAATACCTAAGAATACTTATTCATTTTGCCTGATATTGCCCTATATTTGTGCTGTCAGGCGATACTATACCTACTATATTAACTCAACACAAGTATTTTTACAGAATACTCAAAAACAAGCCGACATTTTTATTGTAAATTTTTTAATTTACCAACACATAAACAGACCATTAATTCAACGTTTAACTTAAATCATTTTAACATGAAAAAAATCGCAATTACTCTTTTTGCTGCTTTTTTGGCGTTTAACCTCTCAGCCCAGGACAATATGCTTACAAAAGGCGAGAAGGTGTTAAATCTTGGAATCGGACTCGGTAGTACACTTTACACAGGATCTGGTTATACTTCGACAATACCACCCATTTCAGCTTCGTTTGAAATCGGAGTTAAAGATGATGTACTTGATATCGGATCTATTGGTGTTGGAGGATACCTCGGCTATGCTGCCAACAAATGGGAATACACTTACTTTGGGGGCAACTGGGGTTATAAATATACCAACTTTATTATAGGTGCACGCGGTTCATTTCACTATCCACTTATCGATAAACTTGATACTTATACTGGTATAATGATCGGTATGAACGTTGTTTCAGCTAAAGAAACCGGCGATATTGACCCATTGTACAATTACAACGCATCTTCCAGTGGTGTAATCTGGTCATGGTATGCCGGTGGTCGCTACTATTTCAGCGATAATTTTGCAGCTATGGCTGAAATCGGATACGGAATTGCCTGGCTCAACCTTGGTGTTGCCCTTAAATTCTAATCTTAATAATATTTGAAGACAAAGCCACTCTTCGGGGTGGCTTTTTTTGTGATTATCAACAATTGAACTTTCATTGAATCGTAAAATTCCTGATTGATTATCTTTGTTCATGATAAAATTGAAACCAAGCAAATGAGAGTAGCCGGAAAAGAATATCTGACAGTGCGCATGGAAGGTGAATCGGTTTTTATGGTTGATCAGAATCTGCTACCTTTTGAATTTTCGGTTAAGGAATGCAAAACCTGGGGAGATACCTGTATCGCGATTAAAAATATGACCGTAAGGGGTGCAGGCGCTATTGGCGCTTCGGCCGGATTTGCCATGGCCCAGGCATATATGGCCAGCGATAATTCCGAAAGTGCTCTTGAAAGGATAAAGGCAACCCGGCCTACGGCACGTGACCTCTTTTTTGCAGCTGAAAAAGTATATGCTGCCGGATTAATATCGGTGCAAGCCGCTGTTGATGAAGCACAGAATATTGCAATTAATAATGTTGAAGCTGCGAAAAATATCGGGAAATGGGGCGAAGCACTTATTGCTGATGGATCAAGAATTCTGACCCATTGCAATGCCGGCTGGCTTGGGTTTGTTGATTATGGCAGTGCGCTGTCGCCAATTTATATGGCTCACCGCGGAGGCAAATCCCTGTTTGTTTATGCCGACGAAACCCGTCCACGAAGTCAAGGCGCCCGCTTAACGGCCTGGGAACTATCCAACGAGGGCATTAATCACAGCATTGTGCCCGACAATGCAGGCGCTTACCTTATGTCGAAAGGAATGGTTGATATGGTAATTGTTGGGGCGGACCGCATTGTAGGCAATGGAGATGCTGCCAATAAAATAGGGACTTTTGAGAAAGCCATTGTCGCAAAGCAATTTGGAATTCCGTTTTTCGTAGCAGCCCCATTGTCAACCTTCGACCTTTCGGCAGCATCTGGTGATGATATAGTGATTGAAGAACGTAGTGCCGATGAGGTAAACTACCAGACAGGCCCCGACAGCGAAGGCCGGATACATACCATTCGCGTCAGCAACCCCGGCTCCAATGCCTTTAATCCGGCGTTTGATGTAACCCCTGCCAGCTTTATTACCGGTATCATTACCGAAAAAGGGATTATACGACCTTTGGTTAAGGAAATTGAAGAATTGTTTAGGTAGGGAGAGGGCTTTGATTTACGA
>DINP01000110.1:0-23444 GCA_002426025.1 Bacteroidales bacterium UBA5537
ACAATTATACGCCCATCGGGCCCCATATTAGACTTCATCTCAGCAACATCAATTTTCCAATTTCCCCCTCCCCATCTTTTCGTACTTTCGCAATTCTATTCCCCCTACAATGAACGCTGCACTTTTTCATAAACACCGCCTGGCTTTATTGCTGATTGTTTCAGCCGCTATCCGCCTTTTTCTGGCTGCATTTATTGAATTGGGCAATGATGAGGTTTATTACATCAACTACGCGCTCTTCCCCGACCTCAGCCATTTTGATCATCCACCCATGGTGGGTTGGTTTATTCAGTTGTTCAGCCTGAACCTGCTTTTTGATTCCGAGGCTTTCATTCGCTTGGGTGCGATAGTAGCTGGCACCCTGAACACCTGGATTATTTACCTGATTGGCAAGCAGTTAAAAGATGAACTCACTGGCTGGTATGCCGCCCTGCTTTGTACTGCCTCCATCTATTGCTTTATTATTGCAGGCACCTTTATGATGCCCGATGCACCGCAAACGTTTTTCTGGCTGGGCAGCATTTATCTGATGATCAGATTGGTGAAAGCGGGGCCGGACAGCAAAGCAGCCGGAAAATTAATGCTCCTTGCCGGGATAACTGCAGGCCTGGCACTACTCTCTAAATATACTTCGGTATTTCTGTTTTCTGGCCTTGGGCTTTATTTCCTATTATTCGATCGTAAATGGTTGAAGAAGTGGCAGGTGTATGTTGCTGTCCTCATTGCCGGGGTGCTTTTTCTACCCGTGATCATTTGGAATATCCGCTACGATTTTATCAGCTTTACGTTTCACAGTGAAAGAGTTGAAGTAATACAAACCCTGCTGCGGCCCGACCTTTTTGCCATTGAACTGGGCGGGCAGATTTTTTACAGCAATCCTTTTGTTTTTGTAGTGGTGATAGCAGGTCTGATAGGTTTCCGAAAAGGCCGTTTTTCAGAAAATAAACCCGAAATAAGGCTACTTCTTACGACCGCTCTTCCTGTTATTGTGCTTTTTCTGGGATTTTCTCTGTTCCGCCGCACCCTGCCTCATTGGACCGGCCCGGCATACATGACATTAATTCCTCTGGCAGCACTTTATTTGCGTGAATCTACACTTAAAGGCAGGGAAGGCAGGCTGATTCCACCCATAGTTAAAGGTGCACTTGGATTCTTGATTTTACTTATTATGGTCGCCTTGCTTCAATTCAGTCAGGGCTGGTTCCTGAACAAGGGCATCAATCCTGAAACCGGCAAACGCCTGGGCATCAAGGACATTACCCTCGACATGTATGGCTGGGAGCAGTTGTACGATGGTTTTAAGTTAGTTTATGAGCAGGATACTGTCTCTGGTCGTATGGGGAAGGATGCTGTGATTCTTCAGCAGCGCTGGTTCCCGGCTGCCAACCTCGATTATTATGTGGCCAGGCCATTAGGCATCAAACTATTAACCCTCGCGGACATTGAGCGCACCCATAAATATGCGTGGATTACTCAATACCGTGGCGGCTTCCATTTAGGAATGGATGCTTATTACTTCTCTTCAAGCTATGATTTCTCAGACCCAAATGGCCTCTACAAAGATTATTTTACAGCAATCGATACACCTGATACCATTCCGGTTTACCGCAATGGGTTACTGATTGAATATCACTATGTGTGGCGGCTGAAAAGTATGAAGAAAACTGCAGATTTACCTTCGGTGAGCTCCGCTTCGCTCCGGTTCAGATTTTAGATTGCGGATTGAAAATAATGAATTTCCAATTAACATTCATTACTTAATTTGCCTTAAAATCGCCAAGTTCTTCCTTATCAGTGCTTTAGTATTTTGTTATTAGACATTAGAATTTCTTTTTGCCAGTCACCAAGTCTCCCAGTCCCCTTGTCTCCATATCCCCTCGTATCTTGTCCGCCTAAACCTTTCAACCATCTTAACCCTTTAAATCATCTTCGAGGGATCCACCCATTCATCAAACTGCTTGCTGGTTAGTAAATTCAGTGATATGGCAGCCTCACGCAAAGTAGAGCCTTCGGCATGTGCTTTTTTGGCAATTTTGGCAGCATTTTCATAGCCAATGTGCGTATTGAGTGCAGTAACCAGCATCAGCGAATTTTCGAGGTTTCGCTTGATAAACGGTTCGTTGGCTTCAATTCCGATGGCACAATTGTCGTTGAAGGAAACACAGGCATCACCCAGCAAACGGGAAGCAATCAACAGGTTATAAATAATCACCGGCTTGAACACGTTTAACTGGAAATGTCCTTGCATGGCTCCAGTGGTAATGGCCGCATCGCAACCGATTACCTGGGCACAGACCATGGTCAAGGCTTCATTTTGTGTGGGATTTACCTTACCAGGCATTATAGATGAACCGGGTTCGTTGGCCGGTAGGATAATTTCGCCAATACCACAACGGGGCCCGGAAGCTAAAAGTCGTGTATCGTTGCCAATCTTCATCAGGCTTACTGCCAGTGTTTTGAGCGCACCTGATGTTTCAACCATCGCATCGTGGGCAGCCAGTGATTCAAATTTATTAGGAGCCGTTACAAACGGGAATCCCGATAATTCAGCAATCTTAGCCGCTACTTTTTCTGAATAACCTTTGGGTGTATTGATACCGGTACCAACAGCCGTGCCTCCTAATGCCAGTTCGGCAAGGTGTGGAAGCGTATTTTTCAAGGCTTTGATTCCATGATCAAGCTGGGACACATATCCCGAAAATTCCTGCCCCAATGTGAGAGGGGTGGCGTCCATCAGGTGGGTGCGGCCAATTTTCACGATATTTTTAAAAGCTTCTGCCTTGGCGTAAAGCGTGTCGCGCAGTTTCTGTACACCGGGTATGGTAACTTCTACCACCATTTTATAGGCTGCGATGCTCATTGCTGTGGGGAAAGTATCGTTGGACGACTGCGACTTGTTCACATCGTCGTTGGGATGCACCGGGCTTTTACCTTCGCCCAGTGCGCCTCCTGCCAAAACATGGGCGCGGTTTGAAACCACCTCGTTCACATTCATGTTCGACTGGGTGCCCGAACCGGTTTGCCACACCACCAAGGGAAATTGATCGTCTAATTTCCCTTCCAGGATTTCATCGCAAACTTTGCCAATTAGTTCAGCTTTTTCGGCAGAAAGCACACCCAAATCACGGTTGGTAAAGGCAGCGGCTTTTTTCAAAATGGCAAATGCCCTGATAATTTCGATGGGCATAGTGCCATCGCCAATTTTAAAATTCTGCAGCGATCGTTGTGTTTGTGCTCCCCAGTATTTGTCGGCAGGAACTTCAACGTTCCCCATAGTGTCGTGTTCTGTTCTGGTTTTCATTGTTTTATAGTGTTTTTGATGAATCTATTTTGCTATTTGATAACTGCGTCGGCCTTTTCGGGAGGATCAGCATGAACGGCTCTGCCATTGCTTACTACAATCGGGCGGCGGATCAGCTGGGGATTCTCCGAAAGGATGCCAAACCACTGCTCATCCGTGAAATCTTTCCCTTTCAGGTTTTCCTTATAGTATTCTTCCTGTGTTCTCACCAACTCTATCGGTGAAATACCCAGCATCTGAACCAGTTTCTGTATTTCATCGGGTGAAATTCCTTCGCGGATATATTCCCTGACATCAACAGCAGGATACCGGGTTTTCACATATTCGAGACCTGCCCGTGATTTGCGGCATTTGGGATTGTGATAAATACTAATCATGCGCTGATTTTGGCTTAAATTGTTTAACAGAAATGTAAAAGTATAAAAAATGGCCGGACAAATCACTGCCCGGCCATTCAAAAATAAGTAGTTCAGAGGTTATAAAGCGTCTCTGCCGAATTCCATCAGGTAAGCCTTGATAAAATCGTTGAGGTCACCATCCAGAACACCTGCCGTGTCGCTGGTTTCAAAGTCGGTGCGAACATCTTTAACTAGTTTATAGGGATGTAAGGTATAACTCCTGATTTGCGAACCCCACTCAATCTTTTTCTTTTTACCTTCGATCACTGCTATAGCCTCTTTTTGTTTGCGCAGCTCAATTTCATACAACTGCGATTTAAGCATCTGTATGGCTTTTTCCCGGTTTTGGCCCTGTGAGCGTGTTTCCTGGCATTCAACAATAATACCCGATGGCTCATGCTTCAGCCTGACTGCTGTTTCGACCTTATTTACGTTTTGCCCTCCCGGACCACTCGAACGGAAGGTATCCCAGGTAATTTCCGATGGATTGATCTGAATATCAATATTATCGTCAACAACAGGATAAACGTAAACAGAAGCAAAGGAAGTATGCCTCTTATTGGCTGAATCGAAGGGCGAAAGCCTTACCAGGCGATGTACGCCATTTTCACTTTTCAGGTAACCAAATGCGTTGTCACCTTCAAATTCGAGTACAACCGATTTGATGCCGGCAACATCTCCCTCATGCATATCGAGTTCTTTAACCTTATAGTTGTTGCGCTCGCCGTAACGCACATACATGCGCATAAGCATTTCGGCCCAATCGTTGCTTTCGGTACCACCTGCTCCGGCATTAATCTGCAAGATAGCATTCAGGCGGTCTTCCTCGTTGCTGAGCATATTGCGCAATTCAAGCTTTTCGACCTTTGAAAGTGCTGATGCATACTGATTATCAAGTTCCTCCTCAGAGGCCTCGTCGTTATTGTAAAACTCATAAATCACAAGCAGATCTTCAATAGCAACAGTGGCTGATTCGTAGTCAACGGTCCAGCGTTTTTTCTCCTGAATGGTTTTGAGCAACAATTCGGCCTTTTTGGGTTCGTCCCAAAATCCGGGCTGATGGCTTAATGCCTCCTCTTCCTTTATCTGTTCAATTTTGGCATCAATGTCAAAGGAACCTCCTTAAAGCATCAAGCCTTTTCTGGAGGTCATTCAATTGCTCTTTCTGCACCATTATTTGATGCCTTTCTTTTTCATGAGCTCGTCAATAATTTCATTCACCAGCTCAGGTTCAAAACCTTTTGTGATTGCAGGTTTGGCCAGACGATGTTTAAACAGCAACATATTTGTATTGTCAGTGATTGAAATTTTGTGTTCCAACATACTAACAATCAATTTGCGGTATTCCTCCTCATCAATTTCACCAAGGCCGGTCCTGATGTTTTCATCAGAAATCTGACGGGCACCGAGTTCACCGATAATACGATCGCGGCCCCATTTTTTGTTGCGGAATTTTCCGCCGGCATAAAGCTTCGCGAAACGCTCTTCATCAATAAAACCCTCTTCCTGCAGATGGCTGATAATCTTGTCGGCATCTTTATCTGCTATACCAAGTGCGCGGCAATGAATTTTAACTTCAACTATACAACGTTCCTGCATAGCGGTCCAACGGCGGATTTTTGCCAAATGTTTTCCAAATTCACTCATATCTATATTGTTTAAACATTTATTTTGGATGCAAATATACTATTCCAAACGAAAAAATCAAAAAAAAAGTCCGGAAAGTACTGCAAAAAGGGAAAGTTCAGAAAATTTCTATTCTATATTAATCAGATGAATATCGAATATGAGTACAGAGTTTGCCGGAATACCTGTTCTTTGAGTATTTCCGTATGCCAAATGTGAGGGAATGAGCAATGTACCTTCGCCTCCTTCACCATACAACTGCAATCCTTCCTGCCAGCCTGTAATAACGTCTCTTAGAAAAAAGGTCAGCGGGCTTGACGCATAGGAGCATTCAAATTCGGATCCGTCGAGCAGATAACCTTTGTAATGAACTGTTACTCTTGATGCAACATTTGGTTTCTGGCTGCTGCCTGGCTCTTTAACAATATAATAAAGGCCTGACCCTGTTTTTTGGGCTGAAAGATCATTTTTCTGAAGGTACTCCCTGATACTGTTATCATCCTTTTCGGTGAAATCATTATCCTTGGTACAAGAGTTTATCAGTACAAATAATAAGGAAATTGCTATAATACTGAATGTGCGAGTGTGTGTAATTTTCATTATTAAGTTTAATTTATTCATTTTCAGTTTCAGCTAAAAGCTGTTCAACAAGTACCGGTACACCAATGCCGGCTTTTTCGCGGATAAATTTCAGATTCTTTATACCCTGCACCTGAATATCGCCCGGATCAACCAAAAAAATTCTACAATGCGAGGGTACGTAATTTACAAGCCCGGCAGCTGGATATACAGCCATTGACGTGCCAATAACCAGCAGGATTTCAGCCTGCATGGCAAGCCTGGCAGCCTCTCCTATAAGGGGAACCGGCTCACCAAACCAAACGATATGTGGCCTGAGTTGCGCACCTTTTTCACACATATCGCCGGGGTGAATTTCGCTGTAACCAATATCTTTGATTAATCCGGGATATTTGGAACTTCGAACTTTTGTAAGTTCACCATGAAGATGTAAAATATCTGAAGAACCAGCCCTTTCATGCAAATCATCTACATTCTGCGTTACGATGGTAACATTGTATTTTTGCTCCAGCTTAACAAGCGCATAATGCGCCGGATTCGGAACTACTGTTGCCAATTGCATCCGGCGTTTGTTGTAAAACTCTATGACAAGTTCCTGATTGCGAAACCATGCTTCGTAAGTGGCCACATCCTCAATGTGATACTCTTCCCAAAGCCCATCAGTATCGCGGAAAGTTTTGAGTCCGCTTTCAGCACTAATTCCTGCTCCGGTCAGAACAACTATTTTCTTTTTCATAAGAGTGGTTTGGAGCAAAATTAATAAACCGGAGCATCGGTTTTCAATCATACTAAACAAAAAAATCTGCTGTTCTGAATACAAAACAGCAGATCCAGAATAAATTCATGCTACGCATTAATCGTCGAAGAGGTTCATGTCATCGAGCACTTTCATCACACTCTTAACTGACTTGGCCGATTCATCAAGCATCCTTTTCTCTTCTTTGTTAAGATTGAGTTCGATAATTTCCTCAATACCTTTTGATCCGAGTTTAACAGGAACACCCATATATACGTTTTTCAGGCCATATTCTCCATCGAGCAAAGTACACACAGGGAAAATACGTTTCTGATCATCAACAATGGCTTCAACCATTTGTGCGGCAGCAGCACCAGGAGCATACCAGGCTGAGGTCCCCATCAGGTTAACCAGTTCACCACCGCCTTTTTTAGTTCTTTCAACAATTTTATCAATTTCCTCTTTGTTCAACAATTCAGTAACAGGAATCCCTGAAACCGATGTGTATCTGGGAAGCGGAACCATAGTATCGCCGTGACCTCCAAGCAGCAATGAGTGAATATCTTTTGGGGAAACACCTAATGCATCGGCAAGAAAAGCTTTGTAACGGCCTGTATCTAGGATTCCTGCCATGCCAAATACCCTGCTCGAATGTTTGCGGGCTGCCCTGTAAGCAGCATAAGTCATAACATCCAACGGGTTTGAAACCACAATAATAATAGCTTCAGGAGAGTATTTTACTACCTTTTCTGTAACCTCTTTTACGATGGAAGCATTGGTTTTAATTAGATCATCACGGCTCATGCCGGGCTTACGGGGCAAACCAGATGTTATTACAACTATGGATGAACCTTTGGTTTTCAAATAGTCGTTGGTTACCCCAATTACACGGGTGTTAAAATTGTTGATTGACGAAGTTTGCCATATATCGAGAGCTTTACCTTCGGCAACGCCCTCTTTTATATCAACAAGCACAACTTCGCGGGTAAGATCTTTATGTGCAATTACATTTGCACAGGTTGCGCCTACATTACCGGCACCAATTACAGTGATTTTCTTCATTTTACAATAAAATTATTGTTCATAATTCAATTACCTGGCAGAGATTTTTCCCATTTCAGCTTAAATAATAATTACAAAGGTAGAAATTTAGATATAAAAATATGTTTTTTTCAAGAAATACTTTTACTGCTTTTCAGAAAGTTTTTCCTGACTAAACTTTATTTTTACCACTTGATTCTCAACCCTGTTCATCCTCTTCAAGACATTGTGCATCTATTACGGCAATAGTAACCATATTGACTATCTCAGCCACGCTTGATCCCATTTGCAGCACATGAATAGATTTATTTAAACCCATTAGGATAGGACCTATGGCCTCGGCATTACCCATTTCCTGAACCAGCTTATAGGCAATATTACCTGCCGTAAGATATGGAAATACCAAGGTGTTGGCCGGTCCGTCAACCAGTTTTGAGAAAGGGAAATTTTCGCGTAGGATTTCATTGTTCAGCGCGAAGTTGGCCTGCATATCCCCATCAACAATAAGTTCGGGATGTTCGCGGTGCATTCGCGCAACAGCCGTGCGCACAAGAACAGGGATATTCCCCTCAACTGATCCGAAATTTGAATACGAAAGCATCGCAATACGGGGCTCAACATTGAAACGCTTGACTGCAGCGGCAGTTTGCAGGGTAATTTCAACAAGCTGATCAACATTAGGATTCATATTGATGGTGGTATCAGCGAAGAAAAATGGTCCCTTCTTGGTTAGCATAATGTACATTCCGGAAACAATGTTTGTTCCTTTTTTCTTTCCGATAATCCTCAGGGCAGGCCTTATTGTGACAGGATAACTACTGGTAAGTCCCGAAATCATTGCATCAGCATAGCCGTTCTCGACCAGGCTTGGGCCAAAATAGTTGCGATGGGTCATCATATCGCGGGCAGCGCCAATATTTACCCCACGTCTTTTTCGTTTTTCGTAATATTGATTTGCAAAAATCTCCCTTCGCTCCAGTTCTTCAGACGATTTTGGATCAATAATCTGAACTCCATCCAATTCAAGTTCGTGCGACTGGATCATATCCAGAATTATTTCCCTGTTCCCAAGTAAAATGGGAATGGCAACACCATCATCAAGTACAATTTCAGCAGCTTTCAGAATTTTGTAATTTTCGGCTTCAGCAAAAACAACCCTTTTCGGATTTTTCATAGCCCGGGCTTTTATCTGCCTGATAAGCGGATTGGTGAGCCCCAGACGTTTGCTCAGCTCTTCGCGATAAGCATCCCAATCGTGGATAGGTTTGCGGGCAATGCCGGTATCCATCGCGGCCTTTGCTACTGCAGGTGCAATGTGTGTAATGAGTCGTGGATCGCTTGGTTTGGGAATAATATAATCTTTGCCAAACTTCAGGTTGGTTACCTGGTAGGCAATATTTACCTCTTCAGGAACAGGTTGCTTGGCCAGATCAGCAAGTGCATGGGCTGCTGCCAGTTTCATCTCTTCATTAATGGCAGTTGATCTTACATCAAGTGCACCCCTGAAAATATAAGGAAAACCAAGTACATTGTTCACCTGATTGGGAAAATCAGACCGACCGGTTCCCATAATAATATCGCTTCGGGTTGATACCGCTAGATCGTAGGTAATTTCAGGATTGGGATTTGCCAGTGCAAAAACAATCGGGTGGTCATTCATACTCAATAGCATTTCGGGTGTAACCACCCCAGCAACCGATAATCCAAGGAACATATCTGCACCCTTGATTGCTTCAGCCAGTGTTGTGATGTTTCGGTCGGTTACAAATCTTTGTTTAGCTGTATTCAGGTCGGTTCTCGATTTATTGAGCACCCCCTTTGAATCTACCATAACAAGATTCTCAGGTTTCACTCCTAGTGAAAGGTATAATCTTGAACACGAAATGGCCGATGCCCCGGCACCGTTTACCACAACTTTGATTTTATCAATTTCTTTCCCATTAATCTGCAGGGCATTGAGTAGGCCCGCCGAGGTAATAATTGCGGTTCCATGCTGGTCGTCATGCATTATTGGAATATCAAGTGCTGCTTTCAGTTGGTCCTCAATTTCAAAACATTCCGGTGCTTTTATATCCTCAAGGTTAATTCCGCCAAAAGTAGGGGCAATAGCTTTAACAGTATTAACAACACCTTCAATGGTTTTATCACTTATTTCGATGTCAAAAACATCAATATCTGCATAAATTTTAAACAGCAAGCCTTTGCCTTCCATAACCGGTTTACCTGCTTCGGGGCCGATATCGCCCAATCCGAGCACAGCAGTGCCATTTGAAATAACTGCAACCAGATTGCCTTTGGCCGTATATTTATAAACATCTTCGGGGTTTGCTTTTATTTCGAGGCAAGGTTCAGCTACTCCCGGGCTGTATGCTAAAGAGAGGTCGTATTGCGACTGGTAAGGTTTTGTAGGGATTACTTCTATCTTGCCGGGGCGACCCTCTGAGTGGTAGGCAAGCGCGTTTTTACGACTTAAAGGAACTTTCATATAATCAGGTTTAAAAGGTTATCAGCGAAGAATTTCTGCGATAATTGAATCAAACAAATGTATGAAAGCAAAGCTGAAATAAAAAACCTTTTCAGGTTTACTTTTATAATAGTTTATGAAGCAAAACCAGAATAAGCTAGTACCTAAAAATGAAGGCATCGTATATGTTACAATGTTTTCAACAGAAAAATCTGTGAAATCAACAATTATCCCTATTTTTGTCGGTTAACAGGAATAAAACCTGCTTATGTACGCATTTATTGAAGGCAAAATCAGCACTATAAACCCTGCATCAGTGGTTATTGATTGCAATGGCATAGGCTATGATATTTCCATTTCAGTTAATACATATTCCCAAATAAAAGATCAGGAAAACTGCCGCTTACTCACTCATCTGGCCGTGCGTGAGGATGCAATGGTTTTGTTTGGGTTTGCACATGATAAAGAACGTGTGCTTTTCAGACAACTGATTTCGGTTTCGGGTGTAGGAGCCGGCACTGCACGTTTGATTCTCTCATCACTTTCACCAGATGAAGTTACCGAGGCTATTGTTTCGTCTAATGTGGGCCTGCTTCAAAGGGTTAAAGGCATAGGCGGAAAAACAGCCCAGCGGATAATAATTGACCTTAAAGACAAGCTGGGTAAAGATCACAGTTTCAGCGAAATTTTGGGCTCGGCATACAATACAAAGAAAGAAGAGGCGTTATCTGCTTTGTCTATGCTCGGCTTCAACAAAGCCCTAGCCGAAAAGACCATTGATAAAATAATGAAAGAAGAAAGCGCTTCTATTTCAGTTGAACTACTGATTAAGAGCGCTTTAAAGATATTATAAAATATGAATGTGGAAAATATCAGGCAGTTTTTTTGAAGTGGGTCCTGAAAAAAATTGTTAATTATCCGCTGTCATAATTTGGTTAAACACACATAAAACACTGAAGTTCCTTGGAGCGCATTGTAAAATTTTCGTTACGGTTTTTTGTACTGATATTTGTTGTTTCTATAGCCTGGGGTATTCCGGCAACGCCTGATCTTTACCAATATGCAGAAGCGCAAGGCAGACCAGATACTCCACCTGACACTACACGTCCGGGTGGAGATTTACCTTATCCCCTGCCTGAACCTGATCCAGGTACAACAACCACCCCAACCGATAAGAACAAACTGTTTTTAGGTAACCCTTCAAATTTTACAGAAGAGTTTGTGTATGACCCTGTTACGCAAACATATACCTATGTCAAAAAAGTAGGCAATCTGAATATTACTTCACCTACGCCTTATAATTTTGATGAGTACAAAGAACTTGACCTCGATCGTTCGCTGCAGGGCTACTGGCGCGACAGGGCCGTTACAGCCGGAGGGGCAAGCCGAACGGGCATTATTCCGCAAATACACATAGGCGGGGAGGTTTTCGACCGGATTTTTGGTGGAAATACCATTGATATCCGACCGCAGGGAAGTGCTGAAGTTACTTTTGGCATAATTTCAAACCGGGTTGACGACCCCGCCCGCGACCTGAGGCAGCGCCGCACCACAAACTTCGATTTCCAGCAGCGCATTCAGATGAGTGTTATGGCCAAAATCGGTGATAAAATAGAATTTAATACCAACTATAATACCGAGGCCACTTTTGAATTTGAAAACAAACTCAAATTAAAATACGAAGGCAAAGAAGACGAAATTATAAAACTGATTGAAGCCGGCGATGTAACTTTTCCGCTCAATAGCACGCTGATTACAGGAAGCCAGAGCCTTTTCGGATTAAAAACACAACTGCAATTCGGTAAGGCTACGGTAACAGGAGTTTTTTCACAACAAAAAAGTGAAACCTCCACCATTACAGTTCAGGGAGGTGCCCAAACCAGCAAATTCAGCGTTAAGGCACTCGATTATGAAGACAACAAACACTTTTTTCTGGCCCAGCATTTTGTCGACAATTATGATAATGCCCTCAAAAACCTGCCGCTTGTAAACTCGAACATCAACATTACAAAAATTGAAGTCTGGCTAACCAACATAGGGCCGGCAGTTACTGGAAACAGGAATATTGTCGCCTTTATGGACCTGGGTGAAAAGAACCCATACAATCAGACTATTTTACCCAATGCAGCCCAAACCTATCCCGATAATACGTCAAATGACCTTATATCAAAGTTCGACACCACCATTATCCGAAACATCAACCGGGTAACAGATTACCTGAGTGGTGCGCCTTTTGGATATGTTTCGGGGCTTGATTATGAAAAAATTGAAAACGCCCGTAAACTGAACGCAAATGAATACACATTCAATTCAAAGCTTGGTTTCATTTCGCTCAATTCAACGCTAAACCCAGATCAGGTTCTGGCAGTTGCTTATCAATACCAGGTTATTGGACAGGATAAAATCTATCAGGTCGGAGAATTTTCAGATCAGGGAATTACTCCACCAAAAAGTCTTATGGTCAAGCTTCTGAAGAGTACCGCTTTAAACACCCGGGTCCCGCTCTGGAACCTGATGATGAAAAACGTTTATAACATTGGTGCTTTCCAGCTTAACCGGGAAGATTTTATCCTGAACATTCTTTATTCGGGAAACGAAAACACTGTTCCTACAGGCTACTTTACCGAAGGACCCGATGGAGTGAAAGGGATACCTTTGATCAGAGTGTTTAATTTTGACAACCTCGACCCTCAGCAAAATCCGCCACATGATGGCATGTTCGACTTTATTGACAATGCTGCACGGCAGGGAGGAACCATACAGGCATCAAACGGAAGGGTATTCTTTACAATTCGTGAACCATTCGGCAGCTTCCTGCGCGAAAAACTAAACGATGAGAACCTGGCCGACAAGTATTGCTATGATTCGCTCTACACTCTTACAAAAAGTGGAGCACAGCAGTATCCCGATAAAAACCGTTATATCCTTGAAGGCCAGTACAAATCATCGGGCGGGTCAGAAATTTCACTCAATGCACTAAATGTTCCCCAGGGATCAGTAAGGGTAACCGCAGGGGGAATTCCCCTTACCGAAAATGTGGACTACACGGTTGATTATACGCTAGGGCGTGTAAAAATCATCAACGAAGGGATCCTCAATTCAGGAACACCGGTGAGCATTTCACTTGAAAACAATGCAACCTTTAACCTGCAAACCCAAACCATGATGGGAATGCATGTAGATTATAAAGTCAACAAGGATTTCCTCATCGGAGCAACTTTGCTAAACCTGCATGAAAGACCGCTGACACAAAAGACAAATTTCGGTCAGGAGCCTATCTCCAACACAATGTGGGGTTTAGATTTCAGTTACCAGACTGAATCAATGCTGCTGACCAAACTGGTCGATAAACTGCCATTCTACAGCACAAAAACACCATCTAGAATTCAGGTTAACGGCGAATTCGCGCATTTTATACCCGGCCATTCCCGTGCAGTCGGCAAAACCGGAACCTCATATATTGATGATTTTGAAGGAGCCAAATCATCCATCGACCTTAAGAATATTGGGACCTGGTTTCTGGCAAGCACGCCTCAGGGTCAGATTTCGCGCGATATGTTTCCCGAAGCAGCGCCAGGTTCAGGGCTTGCTTACGGTTTTAACCGTGCAAAACTGGCGTGGTACACCATAGATCCCCTATTCTATGACCGCAACAGCAACCTGAGGCCACAAAATGTAAGCAAGGATGAATTGTCGCGCAACTCAGTCAGGCTGGTAAGAGAAACCGAAGTTTTTCCCAATGCAGACCCGCCCAATGGTCAGCCGATGAATCTGTCGGTATTAAACCTTGCTTTCTTCCCCGAAGAAAAAGGGCCTTATAATTTTGATGTATTCCCTTCAGGAAATTCGAAAGGAATTGCTGAAGACGGCAGTCTGCTGATGCCAAAAACCCGATGGGGTGGTATTATGCGTAAAATTGAATCAACCGATTTTGAAGCTGCCAATGTAGAGTACATCGAATTCTGGATGATGGATCCATTCTCAGAAGATTCTATACATAACGGTGGCGATCTCTATTTTAACCTTGGCGATATTTCAGAAGACATTCTGCGCGACAGCCGGAAAAGCTACGAAAACGGGCTCCCGACATCTGCAGAAGTTAAGAATGTGGATACCACCATTTGGGGTCGTGTACCAACTCTTCAAGCGCTAGTAAATGCTTTCGATAACGATGTTGCAGCCCGCCCATTTCAGGATGTAGGTTACGATGGATTGCGCGATGATGATGAACGGACATTTTTTGAAAGTGAATACCTTAACCGGATAGCAAACACCTACGGAACATCCTCGGAAGCATTTCAAAAAGCATTTAACGATCCGGCGAGCGACAATTATCATTACTTCAGAGGTGCCGATTATGATCTGGACCAACAATTCAGCAGTGTTACCCAGCGTTACAAAATGTTTAACGGTGTAGAAGGGAACTCACCGGCATCTGAGCAATCGGGTGAACAATTCCAGACCCAGGCAACCACCCTACCCAATGTTGAAGATATCAACCGTGATAACACCCTGAATGAACAAGAAAGATACTTTCAGTACAAAGTGAGGTTGAACCCCGATCGCATGAATGTTGGGGAAAATTATATAACCGATGTTTATGAAGCTACCGATATTCCGCTGGAAAACGGAAAACGTGGTAAAGTAAAATGGTACCAGTTTAAGGTTCCAGTGCAGAGCCCCGATCAGGTTGTTGGCAACATACAGGATTTCAAAAGCATCCGGTTTATGCGTATGTTTCTGAAAAATTTTGACCAACCAGTAGTTATCAGGCTGGCAACGCTTGAACTGGTAAGGGGCGAATGGCGCAAATACTACAGCAACCTGCTTCAGCCAGGTGAATATATTCCCGATCCTAACCAAAGTGAAACAGATTTTGATATTTCAACGGTAAGCATAGAAGAAAACGGAAGCAGAGACCCAATACCATACGTTCTGCCTCCGGATATAGAGCGNNAATCTGCTTGATGGTGATGCACGGGGAACCTATAAAACTACCGACTTTGATTTCAGGCAGTACAAAAAACTGAAAATGTACATTCATGCCGAAAAATCAATTGAAACACAGGAACTTAAAAAAGGCGATGTTACTGTTTTTGTCAGGGTTGGATCTGACTTTACCGAAAACTACTACGAGTACGAGGTGCCGGTTGAGTTTACGCCCTGGTACACAACCAGCCAGAACGACAGGCTGATTTGGCCCGATGCAAACCGCATGGAAATTGAGCTTGAGAAACTAGTTGAAGCCAAACAAAAGCGCAATGATGCCATGGGTCAACCCGGCTCGATGATAACCGTATTGACGCCTTTTGAAGTGTTTGACGGTGAAAACAGAATTACTGTAGTTGGGATGCCCAGCCTGAGCGATATAAAGGCATTTATGATCGGTGTTCGGAACCCGAAAAAACAATATGCCGAAGACAACGATGACGCCCAAAGCAAGTGCGCTGAGATATGGGTAAATGAGTTAAGACTAACCGACTTTGACGAGAAAAGCGGATTTGCCGCTACTGCGCGTGTTGCTGCCAACCTTGCCGATCTGGGTAATGTTGTTGTATCGGGGAGCTATTCTACACCCGGATTCGGAAGTATAGAGAAAAAAGTAAACGAGCGTCAACAGGAAGCTGTAAGTCAGCTCGATGTTGCTACCAACCTGCAGCTCGGCAAGTTTTTCTCAGAGAAGACAGGCTTAAAAATACCCATGCATATTGATTACTCACAAATGAAGATGGCACCCAAGTACAACCCGCTTGATCCAGATATTCTTTATAATGATGTAATCAACGATCTTGATAAGGCTGAGAAAGATTCGGTACGCAATAAAGTGCAGGATTTAACCCGGCGAACCAATATCAATTTTGTGAATATGCGTAAAGAAAAGGTTGGAGCGAAAGGTAAACCACGAATTTACGATATTGAAAACTTCGATTTCAGTTATGCCTATTCGCATATCTATCATCAGAATATTGATATAGAATATGATAGCCGAAAGCAATATCGTGGAGGAATTGGCTACAACTTTATCAATAATCCTAAAATTGTAAAACCATTGTCAAACGTGAAATTGTTCCAAAGCAAATCACTTGCCTTGATAAAGGATTTCAACTTTTACTATTTGCCGAAGGTATTTTCATTCCGGACCGACATGAACCGGCAATACAGCGAACGCCTGTTGCGGAACAAGAGCGATGCACTTATACTGATTGAACCTACCTATATTAAAAGCTGGGATTGGAACAGGCTTTTCGATCTGAAATTTGACCTGGCCCAATCACTCAAACTTGAATACCAGTCAAATGCTAATGCCTATGTTCAGGAACCTCCAGGAAGAATTGACAAAGGCGCAGATGACTATCAGGCAATGCGCGATTCTATCTGGGATGAAATTTTGAATTTCGGAACCATGAACCGATTTACCCAGAATATGAGTTTGAACTATGCTGTTCCTATCAACAAGATACCACTATTCAACTGGGTTAACCTGAATGCCAGATATGCAAGTACCTTCCGATGGGAAGCTTCGCCCAGATCCATTCAGGAAATAATGGGGAATACGATTGAAAACTCAAATACCATAAACCTGAATGGCGGCGCCAGGCTTACAAACCTTTACAATAAAGTTGGGTTCCTGCGCAAAATTTCACAAAAAGGCAAATCGCCTACCCCACCAAGGCCTGGACCTGGTGGCCGACAGGCTCCAAACGAAAAAAAAGAAGAACCAATTGTTGATCTGGCAGCTGACAGCACGGCATCTGCCAAAAAGCCTTCGCTAATATTCAAGACTCTAGGAATAGGTGCAGTTAAACTGCTGATTGGATTTAAAGACGTTCAGCTTAACTATACCGAATCGAACGGTATTCTACTCCCAGGTTTTACCCCAAAACCAGATATCCTTGGAAACAGACTTTCTGATATGGCTCCGGGAATGGGATTCGCATTTGGCAGCCAGCGCGATATCCGGGGGCAGGCCGTGGATAATGACTGGCTGACAACTGATACGCTGCTTAATAATGCTTACGTTACCCGATTAACCAGAAACTTTAATATCAGATCAACGTACGAGCCGTTCCCTGAGTTCAGGATTGAATTTACCGCCGATAAAACAGAATCGTTTGGCCATCAGGAGTATTTTAAAGCCAATAGTAATGGTGAATTTACTTCATCTTCCCCGCAGGATCGTGGATCATACAGCATTTCTTTCCTCGCATGGAAAACTACTTTCCGAAAAGATGCAAAAGACAACCTTTCACAGACTTTCGAGGAATTTAAGGAAAACCGCCGGGTGATCGCAGCCCGCTTGAGTGCTGAAAACCCTTTCTCAACAGGCATAGATTCCACAGGATATCCGGTCGGATATGGCGACGGCTCACAGGATGTTTTAATACCAGCCTTCATTGCTGCTTATTCGGGCCGCGACCCTAAAAAAGTTGCACTTTCACCATTCCCAAAAATTCCGGTTCCAAACTGGACTTTCAGATATGGAGGACTATCGAAACTTGATTTCTTTAAAAAGTATTTCAAAACGATTAATCTGGCCCATTCTTACCGATCTACTTACGCTGTAGGAAATTACGTTTCAAACATTGATTATCTTGATGAAATGGGATTCCCGTCAGCTATTGATTATGCCGGGAATTTTATTCCCAAAAACAGAATAGAACTTGTAACCCTTACCGAGCAATTTAGTCCATTCCTGGGTGTTGATATGACCTGGACAAATAGCCTGATTACTAAAATCGAATATAAACGTTCGCGAAATCTTTCGCTGAGTTTTGTAAACAACCAGCTTACCGAGGTTTCAAGCAAAGAGTTGGTGATCGGATTGGGTTACCGGTTTAAGGATGTGAAACTGAATATGTCGTCGGGTGGTAAAAAACAGCAGTTAAAAAGCGACCTGAATGTAAAAATGGACCTCTCGGTGCGCGATAATAAAACCTTATTGCGCAGGCTCGACGAAGACATTAATCAGATTTCAGTAGGAAACAGAGTTGTTTCAATTAACACCTCCGCAGATTACGTGATTAACCAGCGGTTTAATCTAAGACTGTTCTTCGACAAAACAATTACCAATCCTTTTGTTTCATCACAGTTTTATCGTTCCGACACGAAAGCCGGGATAAGCCTGAGGTTTACACTGGCTCAATAGTAGCCCACTATTTTAAAAAAAGCTGTCGTCAAATAACGGCAGCTTTTTTTATTTCCGCCCATAAATTGGCAAAAGCGGTTGCGGCATCAGAAGTCGGCTTAAAACCAAGCAAAGGTTTCTGGTAAACACCCATCTTCTCAACATCACTCAGGTAAGGAATGTAGGTTTCTAAAAACTGCTCTTTCTTAAAATTCCAGTCATTCATTATATCGCGCTGAAGGCTTTTCCTGCGTTCAACCATAGAGAAAAAGCCCTTGTAATTGCTTTTTGGCCTTAGTGGATGATCGGCAATAAATTTCTTGAAATCATTGTAAGTTCTGACAGACAAGGTAGTCGGGACAACCGGAACCAGCACCAGGTTACTGGCATTAAAAATCGCTTCGGCCAGCAAGGTCAAGCCCGGTGGGCTATCAATAAATACCCACTGATAATCATTTTTCAAAGGTTTTATCATTTCCCTTATCATGTCAGCAGGGCGTTTGTGCTGGCTCAGCAGCAGTTCAATATCGCGGAATGCGGCGGAAGCCGGTAACATATCAAGATGGATATAATCGGTAGCTTTTATCTGGTTCGCAATGGGCGATTTCCCTTTGAGCAATTTTTTTACGGTAGTTTTAATCTTCGGTTTAACTTTCAGATAAAAAGTAGAAGATGCCTGTGGGTCAAAGTCGATAAGCAGGGTTTTTTCTCCTTCGAATGAAGCAAGTGCAGCAAGGTTAACGGCAGTTGCCGTTTTGCCTACACCCCCTTTTATACTATAAATTGAAGTTACATACATCTTACTTCGTTTTTTACGGAAAACTTTTTCATGAAAATGGCCCTGCAAAAACTATCAAGGACTAAAAGTAAAACAATTATGCCAAGCAACAATTTATTATCAGCACATTATGTTCAACAACTTATGGAAAATCAATCAATAGAATCTTCGAAATTAATATAGAACTATTCCAGATAAAAATAGAGATATTATTAGATGCCTTTTACTAATTTTGCCCTCATCTTCAATAAAATTTAAAACCAAAAAATCATGAACATTCCTGCCAGTTTAAAGTACACAAAAGATCACGAATGGATTAGTGTGGAAGGCGATACCGCGAAAATCGGTGTTACCGAGTTTGCCCAGGGCGAATTGGGCGATATCGTATTTATCGAAGTTGAAACTCTTGGTGAAACACTTGATGAAGGCGAAACTTTCGGAACCATTGAAGCAGTTAAGACAGTTAGTGATATGTTTATGCCGGTAGCTGGTGAAGTACTTGAGTTTAATGAAGCACTCAACAGCAGCCCGGAAATGATAAATAAAGATCCTTACGGCGAAGGCTGGATTATCAAAATCAAATTGTCTGATCCGGCTCAACTGACACATTTACTCGATGCTGAAGCCTATGGTAATCTGATCGGCGCTTAATTTGGATAAGGCAAAAACAGCAACTGATTCAGGATTGCAGTTATTTCTGAAAAACTTCTGGCCGGGGATTATCTGGTGGGGTTTTGTAATGGCCCTTACCTTGGCTCCCGGAAATTATTTTCCCAGGGTTGGCAGCTTTCTAAACCTGTTTCAACCCGATAAGCTGATCCATCTGTTTATATTCGGGGTTTTGGCATTCCTTTTGTTGCTCGGTGCTTTAAAACAATATTTTAGGCGTTCAAAACGTTATCTTATTGTAGCCCCGCTGGCAGCCACCTTATTAACAGGAATAGTTACAGAAGTGCTTCAGGCATATCTGACAATAGGCAGAGAAGCTAGTATTTACGATACAATTGCAAATTTTGCCGGCTGTATTATCGGGTATTACAGTTTTACTCTTTTTAAAAATAAAAAGGGCAGAATTACGGGTTGAACGAAAAAATGACTAATTTAGCACACTCCCTGAAAAGGGAAAAGAAATTGCATAACTAATTATCAGTTAACAATATGGAAGCAAAAAAAACACCGAAAGCTGACCTTGAGCCCAAACGGACTCTCTTTGTTCAGATCGGATTAATCGTTGCTCTTGCCGGAATGCTGGTAGCTTTCGAATGGAAGTCATACGACCGGGAGCAGATAGACCTTGGAGCCCGTCAGGCTGAGCAGGTTGAAGAGGACATGATTGAAATCACCAACCAGAATAAACCTCCACCACCTCCTGCCCCGCCACCAACAACTACCCTTATCAATATTGTGCAGGATGATGTTGAGGTAGAGGATGATCTCAGTATTGATGCTGAAGCTACAGCCCTGACTTCAATTCCGGAGTACAAGCCCATCGTTTCAAACGAAGAGGAAGAGGTTGCTGAAGCTGAGATCTTTACTGTTGTTGAAGAATCACCAAGTTTCCCGGGAGGAGATGCAGCCCGTATCAAATTCCTTATGGATAATATGAAGTACCCGCAAATAGCCCGTGAAAGCAGTATTCAGGGAACGGTATATGTAACCTTTGTTGTTGAGAAAAATGGCAATGTTACTGACGTAAGAGTGCTCAGGGGTATTGGCGGAGGCTGCGATGAGGAAGCTGTCAGGGTTATTAAAGCTATGCCCAAATGGAGCCCTGGAAAGCAAAGAGGAAAAGCTGTGCGTGTTCAGTTTAACATGCCTATTAAGTTTACCCTTGCCGGATAAATAATTGTTATTGTAAAAAAAATCCCGTGTCAATAGGCACGGGATTTTTTTTGGTCCTGTATTTGAGTCTGGTCAATTATTAGGTTGGCATTCAATTTATTTATCCTTAAGTGCAGAAATTCAAATTTATTCAGATATCTAATTATTAAAGAACCTGCTTATTATTAAAAATGCGACAGGGCCGGAATAACCGACCCTATCGCTGGAAAACAAATATAAAAGGAAACTTGGGGGCAAGTAAAAATGAAGCTAGGCTTTCATTTCATGTGTAATGAGGTTAATGAATTTCAAATGGATTGGATTATAATGAACTTGTTTCATCATTGCTCTTGCAGGGATTAAAGAAACCTTCTTTAAGATCATTTAAATCAAGTACCTGGCCTTTTTTATACACATCCAATGGTTGCTGTGCTTTTGAAGAATCCGGTTCAATAAGGCCGGTAATTTTAATTTCGGTGCGCCTGTTATCCTGATGTTGCTGATCGGTGCATTTAACACCATCAGAGCATTCATTTACCAGTTTATATTCGCCGTAACCCTTGGCAGTAATCCGGATTTTGGCAATCCCATTTGCGATGATATACTCTACTGCCGATTGTGCTCTACGCTCAGATAGTCGCTCATTGTATTTAAAGCTTCCCCTCGAGTCGGTATGAGAGCCAAGTTCAACGATTATTTCAGGATTGTCGTTGAGGAATGTTACTACCTTATCAAGCTCAATAGCTGCATCGGGTCTGATATTCCATTTATCAAAATCGTAATAAATATTTTCAAGCTTGAATATCTGGTCAATCTTATATTTTCCCAGCAGAAGATCACGGTTTTCAAGATTGGTTATTTTTGTTTCAGGCTCAACTATCAAACTAAGACAGTCGGGCGAAAAGCCGTTTTTCATTCCTTTCATAACGAGTGAAGCGCCTGGTTTTACCCACATCTCATATTTCCCATTGGCATCTGTTTTCAACACGGTAACCTTATTTGTAATAACATCCCATCCGAAAACGGTACTGTTTGGCAGAATTGCGAGAGACTCCTTATCTTTTACCAGACCTGTAATTAAAACGGAATCGGGCAGGCGCTCCATAATGGAGATCATGTAAATATCATCTTCGCCTTTCCCGCCGCTTCGGTTAGAGCTTATCATTCCTGCCTTCTCATTCTGACAGATAACAATGCCAAAATCATCGGCAGGTGAGTTTATGGGTGAGTTCATATTCTCGGGAACAGTCCAGCCACTGCCCGATTTAACCGATTTAAATACATCGAGGCTTCCCAATCCCGGAAGGCCATCAGATGAAAAATAGAGCACACTGTCTTTGTGGAAATAAGGGAACATTTCGTTACCAAAAGTATTGATAACAGATCCAAGATTTTCGGCTGACCCCCATTTATCACCCTGACGCTGAACGCGGTAAATATCGGTACCGCCATAACCACCAGGCATATCCGAAACAAAATATAGTGTATTTCCATCATCTGACAAAGTCGGATGTCCTACCGAATAGGCGTCGCTATTGAGGAAAAAAGGACTGGGCTTGCTCCATACGCTATCTTCCAATGTGCTTGAGAAAATCTTCAATTTGTTTGTGTAAAACCGCGTTGAATCAATTTCACCTGTTTTTCGGGTAACCCTGGTAAAGTAGATTGTTTTAAAATCGCGGGAAAAAGTTGCCGGCCCATCGTGATAAGCCTGGTTAATTCTAGTTGAATATACTGAGGGGTTTTCAGGTAAAAGCATTTTCCCATCGGCATTTTTTTTCAGTTCAGCAGAAAACAGGTCGAGATAAAATGCCCCTGTCCATCCATAACGTTTTTCGCCGGAACGAGACAGACGGTCGCTGGTAAATATGATACCATTTTTGAAATATACCGGCGAAAAATCTGAAAAAGGAGTATTGATTGCCCCAGCGTTGGTAAGTTCATAATCAAACTCGGGTTGTTGCCAGGTTTTAATTTCGTTGCTGAATTTAGCAAATAGGTTCCCTCTCGGGTCATCGGGATTTATCTCAGCATAGTGCCTGAATTGAGCGGAAGCCTCTTCGTAGCGGCCCAGGCTGCGGAGCGCTTGTCCGTAATTCAAATACACCGATGCATCGGTGGTTTCATTTTCAATGGCTTTGCTATACCATTTCGCCGATTCCTCAAAATTACTGGTGAGCCGGTAGCAGTCGCCAAGACGGCCCATAGCCTCAACAGAGTTTCGGTTGTTTTTATTCGCAACCTTCTCATAGTAAGGAATTGCCTTGGCATACTCATATCTGGTAAACAGCCTGCCAGCTTTTAATTTCTGACCAAAAACCTCAGTACTTGTCAATGAGGTGATTGTAATCAACAGGATCAAATATTTTGCTTTCATAACGTATCGCTTAAAAAACTAGTAACCTAAAACTTCATTTTAACCCAAATTGGATAATTGTCAGAAATATCTGGGTGTTAAAACCCTTGGCTGAAACAGATTAAGGTCATAAGAAATCATTACTTCGTGAGAACCCTGACTGTATGTTTTCAATTCGTTGAGGTAAGCATCATAAGAATATCCCAGCCGCCAGTTTTC
>DINP01000110.1:23564-26557 GCA_002426025.1 Bacteroidales bacterium UBA5537
TCTCCATCGCGCATTTCAACAGCGTCCCAATCAACATTAACCTGGTTGAAACCAGCCTGCAGTCCCATAGAAAGTGTTCCTCTAAAGAGTCTGACACGATAGGCATAGTTTCCCATAAAACCAACATCAGTAAAAGGACCGGTCTGATCGGCATATACATAGAATCCCAACCCGACCTTTTCGTTCCTTAAGGGCGTATGAGCGCTGAAGGTCAAGGTACGAGGTGTGCCCTGACCAAAGCCGACCATCTGATATCTGTTTAGCAATGTCATAGTAAGCATATCACGGCTACCTGAGTAGCCCGGATTTATTACCAGACGGTTGAACATAAACTGGCTATAAAGTGCATCGCGCTGGGCCTCTACGCTTATGGTTGCCAGAAACAGGCCGAGGATGATAGCTATTTTTTTCATTTTTCTGAATATTTCAATGTGAATCCTTATTTCTTTCTGTCTTGTCTTCCGATTGCCAGTAACTACCGGCTGTCATAAGATTCAAACCCCAAATCCTTTACTGACAGCCGGTTTTTTCCGTATCGTTTAGTCGCCGTGAATGATTACCCAACCTTTATATATTTCACCTATTGTTCTCAGCTTCAATATGTAGTAATAGGTTCCGGCAGGTAATTTTTTCCCGTCTTTGTTGGTTCCATCCCATACAACAGTTGTATTGTTGTAGTTTTCGAAGTATCTGATCTGATCGCTCCAGCGGTTAAAGAGCAGCACTTCATTATCGGGATATTCTTCGATTCCATCAATAACCCAGGTATCATTTCTGCCGTCATTATTTGGTGTAATGGCATTATAAATAATAAGCGGATTACGTCCTGGATCAGGAACAATCACAATAGTTGAGGTAGCGGTATCGGCAATTGCCACTCCGTTTACATCGTACAGACGATAAGTAAATGCATCAGTTCCTGTATAATCGGTGTGCGGAGTGTAGGTTACTGTCATATCGCTGTGAAGCTCAAGTACACCGTTTGAAGGCTGGGTCAGAATCTGTATTCCGGCTGTTATTCCTTCAGGTATGATGTCATTCGCCATATTGAGGATCAGGCGCGGAGTATTGATTAGCGTGGTATCCAAATCGCTCATCGCGATTAAAAGGATCGGCAATGGAGGATCTTCACCTTCAATGATAATGGTAACATTTGCTTCATCACACATACCACTCAGGTCGCATACACGATAGATAAAGTTATCTGTACCGTGATACCCTGTATTTGGCGTATATAATACATTTCCGGTTTGGGGATCAACCATGGTAAATCCGTTTGCCGGATCGGTAATAATAGTTACCGTTGACGGATCAATATTGTTATCACAATCTGTATCATTGGCAACTACCGCGATAGATACCGGAACGTTCATCTGCGTTATTGCTGAATCATCTACAGCGACTGGCCCGGCAATTACGGTTACAATCATGCTGCATGTGGCAACATTGCCATGAATATCAGTTACTGTCCAGGTGATTTCGGTAGTTCCAACAGGATAAACACCACTGGCATTGCCTGTATTGTTGTAGCTGTTTATCAGCGATTCAACACCACAATTATCAGATACAACCGGTACAGGTATTTCAAGGATTGCATTACAATCCGCTCCGCCCGTCACAGTAATATCCTCTGGACAAACAATTGTTGGATTCTCATTATCTGAAATTGTGACTGTCATTTCGCAGTCAGCAGTCAGCCCGTGAATATCAGTAACTGTCCATATAATTGTGGTTGTACCAACCGGGTAGATTCCGCTGGCATCATTGGTTCCGGTTATATTGTTTATCAATGTATCTATACCACAATTGTCTGACACGACTGGTTGAGGAACTGTAACATTGGATTCGCAAACTCCCGGATCTGTGTTTACAACGATGTTTTCAGGGCATTCTATTGCCGGTGCTTCGTTATCAGTAACCGTAACTGTCATCGTGCAGGTCGCCTCATTGCCATGTATATCAGTGATAGTCCATTCAATTTCGGTAATACCGACAGGATAGAAACCGCTGGCATCGTCTGTTCCGTTGTAACTATTTACCAGACTTGCAATACCGCAATTATCAGAAACCTCTGGTTGTGGTATGCTGACATCAGCGCCACATACAGCCGGATCGGTAATAACTGCAGTACTTTCAGGACAAATAATCACCGGAAGCTCATTATCAACTACAGTAACTGTCATACTGCACTCAGCAGAATGTCCGCTAATGTCTGTTACTGTCCAGGTAATCGTAGTTGTCCCGACAGGATAAATTCCACTGGCATTATCTGTTCCGTTAAAACTGTTGACCAGATTTGCAATTCCGCAATTATCTGAAACTACAGGTTGTGGGATAATAACATTTGCTTCGCAAACGCCAGGGTCAGTATTTGAAGTAATATTATCGGGACATTCAATTACCGGATTTTCGGCATCGATAACCGTAATATTCATGTAGCAATTGCTAAGATTACCACTCATATCAACAACAGTCCACCAGACAACTGTAACACCAACCGGATAAATGGCTGAAGCATCGTCTGTATTTGTGTATGAATTTGTAATGGTTCGTATTTCGCAATTATCGCTTACGATAGGCTGTGGCACATTTACATATGCTTCACAGACGCCAGGATCATTGTTCACAGTAATATGCTGAGGACATATGATATGTGGGTCTTCGGTATCCACAACAGTCACCGTCATCTGGCAGTTTGTTGTATTTCCGCATTCATCAGTTGCAGTCCAAACGATAGTAGTTATCCCTAACGGATAAGATCCACTGGCATTGGCCGTTCCATTGATACTGTTAACAAGCGTAACATCACCACAGGTATCCCCATGAATTGGAACAGGAATCTGAACATACGCTGCACACATACCAGCTTCTGTATCTACAGTTATGCTTTGTGGGCATGTTAAGGCCGGAGCCTGAGTATCAACAATCGTAAAGGTTGCCGTAGTTGTAACTGCGTTGCCGCAATCATCGGTTGCTGTCCAGGTTACTGTTGC
>DINP01000091.1 GCA_002426025.1 Bacteroidales bacterium UBA5537
TCATATTGTGATCACTTGACAAATACTCTCAAAACAACGTGCTTTTCGTTAAGTGGGAAGGTGAAATAGATGCAGACAACCTCTATTTCTTAACCAAAGAAAAAGGAAAAAAAACAAACATTAAGAACTTAAGCCATATTGCAATATGAAGTATAATGAACTTTTGAACTTTGAACCCATTACCGAAATAGTGAAATTTAGCAGAACAAGTGAGTCGGACTATCAGAAATCACTGATAAAAACTTTTGTGTTCTCAGACACTTTCAAGAATCATCTAATACCCTTGATGATTCGAAACCTCGATTTCAACTATACCGGTGAATCATTCGGTTTGCAGGTAGTCGGTAATTACGGTACGGGTAAATCGCACTTGATGTCTTTGGTTTCCTTGCTTGCGGAGGATGCAACATTGATTGATCTGGTGAATGACGAAAAACCGAAAAATGACTTAAAAACTATTGCGGGTAAGTTCAAGGTATTGCGGTTTGAGCTGGGCAATACAGAAAGCCTATGGGAGGTGATTACGTTCCAAATGGAAAATTATCTCAAGGGCCTAGGCATAAATTTCTCGTTTGATGGACATGGGCCTAAGCCCTATTTCGATAAGCTGCTTTTGATGATGGCGGAATTCGAAGATAAATTTCCAGATAAAGGGTTTCTTATCGTAATTGATGAAATGTTGGCATATTTGAAAGGCCGCAGCGCAGCAGACAAATTAAATCAGGATTTGTCAGTATTGCAGGCATTAGGGCAGGCTTGTGACAAATCTAAATTCAAATTCATTTTTGGCGTACAGGAAATGATTTACCATTCACCTGAATTTCAATTTGCTGCCGATATGCTACAGCATGTGAACGACCGCTATAAAGACATCATGATCACCAAAGAAGATGTGGCCTTTATCGTAAAAAATCGCTTGCTACGAAAGGACGAACACCAAAAACAGAAAATCAAATCACACCTTGATCCTTTTTTAAACCTTTTCACAGATATGCACGGACGAACACAGGACTATGTTGACCTCTATCCTGTGCACCCTACTTACTTTGAAAACTTTGAGAAAATCAGAATCGGTAAAAGCCAACGTGAAATCCTTAAAACACTTTCCAATCAGTTCTCGGAAATATTGGAGCAGGATGTACCCAAAGACAATCCCGGGTTGCTTACCTACGAACGCTATTGGGAGGATGTGCAAAAAAGTCAGGACTTGATGGCGATTCCTGATGTGCGAAAGGTGAAAGAGATCACTGACACCATTCAGGATAAAATCGACTCATACTTCATTGGTGCAAGGGCTTCTAAAAAGCCGGTAGCTAAACGTATTGTAAATGCTTGTGCCATAAAAAGCCTGCAACATGAACTGCAAAAACAAAACGGTACCAATACTGAACATTTGGTCGATGACTTGTGCCTTACTGATAAGCTGGCCACTGACCGAGATTTCTTAATAGACATCATTGATTCAGCTGCACAACAAATTATCACAGCTACATCCGGACAGTATTTTGATAAAAATGCGGAAAATGCCGAATACCACTTACGGATTGAAGGAGGTATCAACTTTGACCAGAAAATTAAGGATTATGCAGCGACTATGGCCGATTCCCAAAAGGATGAATACTTCTTTAAGTTTTTAGAAGTAAACCTGCCACTTGATCATGACACGTATCGCACAGGCTTCCGTATTTGGGAACACAGCATAGACTGGAAGTCACACAAAACCTATCGTGATGGTTATATCTTCTTTGGCAATCCCAACGAAAAATCCACCACGCAACCACGACAGCACTTTTACATGTATTTCATGCCAATCTTCGATGATAGCAAGAAAAGTCGCAATCACGAAGAGGATGAAATCTATTTTGTTTTTGATGGCCTATCCAAAGAATTCAAGGAAGCGGTGACGTTTTACGGTTCGGCCCTGGCTTTGGAAGTGCGTGCAGATAGTTCTCAAAAGCCCATTTACCGTCAGAAAATTGACGAACTAAACAAAAAAGCAAGAGCACTTTTTGACCAGGAGTATGTTCAAATAACGCAGGTTGATTATCAGGGTAAAGAACTTCCCTTAAGCGGATACCCTTTGCCGGGAGCTGGTGCTACAAAAGAGCAAATCTTCTCGACGGTGGCTTCCAATGTATTTGAAGCTTGGTTTGAAGATGAACGTCCTAATTACCCAAAGTTCACTCAATTAAATTCACCGGTAGCAAAGGATAATTTTGACCGACTGACTAAGCAGGCATTGATCAAGGTAGCTAACCCCGAACTTGCAAACAGGGATGGTGAAGGTATCTTATCGGGGCTGGGTTGTTGGGTGCCGGGCATGCTGGACTATAGCCATTCCCCCTATGCCAAAAGCTTGTTAAAAATGCTGACCGCCAAAGGAGAAGGCAAAGTATTGAACAGAGATGAGATCATTGAATTTTTGGATAGAAGTGATAACCTGTGGATCACCAGAGATTTTCAAGTTGAAGCAGAACTGGAATTTGTGGTGATGGCTACACTGGCTGCCCTGGGTGAAATTGAAATCACCCTGAATTCAGGCAAGTCCATTAACTCCACCAATCTGAATGAGTTGAAAGAAATTCAAAAACAAGACTTTTTCTCCTTTACCCACATAAAGCCACCAAAAGGATTAAACCTGGCTGCGCTTAAAACCATGTTCATCGGCTTGTTGGGAAGGGATTTAAGCAATCAACTTAAAGATCCATCTACTTATACGCATCTGGTAAGTGCGGCCAATGACTGGGCTAAACGCACGGTTACCTTGCTCAGCAAAATTCAGGGAGGATACATTTTTAAGGGAATTGAAATTGTAAGTACTGACCAGGCGATCAAATACCGCCAGCATTTTACAGCCTTCTCCGGATTCTGCGATAAACTAGCCAACTATACTACGGAAGCGAAAATTAAAAATTTTGCTTTTTCTGTGGAAGACCTGAACCGCATTCTGCCAGTAAAAGCAGAAGTAGAGCATTTGGAAAAGCAATTAGCTGAATTGAATTTATTGAATGAAGACATTTCATATCTGCAGCAATGCAAACAATTCATCATAGAAAGTACATTCAAAGATGAGGTGTCAGAAGCCATTAATCAACTGGCTCAGGTATTGGGCAAAGATGATGAAGCTGAACTTGAAAAATATAAAAAGCAACTTCAAAAACTCAAGGACCGCTATGCCGATTGGTATCTGAACTTGTACCTGAAACACCGCGTCAGTGAAAAAGATCACACCCAAAAAATAGCCTTGCTCGACTCAGATGACAAAGCGATTTGCGATATTTTGAAAGATGCTGATTTTCTGTCTTCCGGACAGTTTATGCAATGGCTCAATAAAATCAACAAATTGCAACCGGCTGACAGCAAGGTAAACAAGCATTTGATTCTAACCGCTCCTTATCAGGACTTTAACCCGGCTGATTTTGAAGATGCCGAAGTGCTTAGTGTAAAGCAGCTGAAAAACGATTTGGAAGATTTGCTTATTCAATGGACAGATACACTCAAAGACACCCTGGACGACCCAATGGTGAAAAAGAAAATGAACCTGTTGGATGATAGCACTCAAAAATTGCTTTCCGATTTTAAATCCGGAGCAGTATCATTAACCAAAGACAATGCCCTGCGCATCCGCAATGCAATCATGGACTTGCATAAAGGTTTGGAAAAAGTGGAACTGAGTATTGAGAACATGAAAACCACTTTCAACAAACCGCTTACACCCGATGAAGCCATAGAAGCCTTTAAAACGTATATAGACCAAATAGCTAAAGGCAAAGAGCGGGATAAAATCAGAATTATTTTAAAATAACACCTATGAATAAGCCGAAACATATATCCGCCCGATTAACCTGGCATGCTGATGGTTGGGATGGTACAATTTGTAAAGATCCGGAATCCAATCCCTATTGCACCGGGCAGTTTTCTTATCCGGGCGAGATGTATGAAAAAAAACCACTGCAGCAAATTGAGGCAGAAAAATATGCAGGATGCGCATGTGGTAAAATTACTGATGATTATGTGCCACCCTGCAGTTTTAGCATAAATGCCTTTGGCAAGGACACCACCGTTGCTGAAGTAAATTCCCCGGCATGGTATAAAAACAAAGAAATCAGGCAATGGAAAATGCCTCCCAATACGGTAAGTCTTTGGCCGTATGAGGAAATGTACTTTGAAAATGACAAGAATGAGGATGGCACTTTTAACTATGACAAACGAATTGCCAATGTAAAGGCCTTTATGAATGAGGTGAAGGAAGATGCTTCGCTGATATTCTACTATACCAATTACAGCAATCCTTTATCCAACGAAGATGATAGAAAGTATGTAATCGTTGGGTTTGGCAGGGTTAAGAAGATCCATGAATACATGGAATACTTACAAGCTACACCCGAAGAACGGAAACGATATGCCGGAGCCTTCGTTTGGCAAATACCCATCACTTCGCATTATCCGGAGCAAGGGTTTCGAATCCCTTATCACAAGTACAAAGACCAGCCTGAGATTCTGGAAAAGATTGCTTTTTATCCTGAAAATTCCAGAAACTTCAAATACGCTATGCGTCATATCTCAGATGATGATGCCCTGGAAATTGTTGAACGTGCTTTGGAAATTATTGATGTTCTACAAAATGAATTACAGGACACTTCCGAAGATTGGGATGCCCGCAGGAAATGGTTGCATGAACTTGTTGCAGAGCTTTGGAAAAACAGAGGGAAATATCCTGGGTTACCACAAGTACTGAATTATTTGGATTTGCCGGAAGTCAATGCTTATTTTAAAACTGAGACATCAAAAGGAAATGAAGAAATTGCCTTTGAAAACATCATGTCTTTTTTGACAGAAGGCAAAAACATCAAGGGATTAGATGTAGATGTTATCCGACTAGGAAATGTAAGATATGAGTTCGCCTCCAAAGATGATGAGGAAATCAAATTTTTGCTGGATATATTGCCTCGATTTGAAATTGAAGAATCCGGCAGACTCAAGCAAATCTCTCAAATCCTTGCTGAGGACAGGCAACAAAACGGTTTGAATATTGCCATAAAAACACTTTGCGAAAATCCATACCTGCTTTGTGAGAAGTATGTTGGAAATGGCCCTGACGACCAGATCGCCTTTGCAAAAATAGATCATGGAATGTTGCCTTCACCTGATTTGGGATTGGCAGCATTGACCACTAAAGGCAGCAACATCCGATTCAGGGCTTTGTGTGTAAATAAACTAAAAACTATTGCTCCGCATACCTTTTCTGCGGCTGAAATCATCCTGAACGGAGTGAACAAATACGTTTCTTATCTGAGCGATTGGCGACAATTTGAATTCAAAATAAAGAATTTTGATTCTTATTCAGATACTTTGAAGGAAGCCTTGGTATTGCGAAAGGACAGTGACGGAAATCTATACCTGTACCTTCGTGAAATTTTTGAAGATGAGCGTTTGATTGAAGAAAAAGTCAGACTGTTGGCCAACAGACAGATTTCTAATTTTAAAAGCCCGGTAACCCAGCAGAATTGGGAGAGCTTTTTATACGATGGTACGTCAAAAATTGCTGAACTAAACCCAACGGAATACAAGGAAGCTGTAGCTGCCCAGGCTGCTGTATGTGCGTCTATTTTCGACAAAGGCTTAAGCGTAATTTCGGGTGGCGCAGGCACAGGTAAAACCACGGTGGTTAAATCCATCATCAGTGGTATTGAAAAAGCCCATGGTGCCGGCACTTCCTTTTTGTTGTTGGCACCTACAGGCAAGGCAGCCGACCGCCTGCGTGAGCGTTCAGGCAAAGAAGCCAAAACCATTCATTCTTTCCTGGCAGAACGTGGCTGGATGAACGACAACTTCACCTATAAGCGTGAAGGCGGAAAAAAGGAAGAAAATGTTCGGATTTTCATCATTGATGAGTCTTCCATGATTGACCAATCGTTGATGGCTACGCTTTTTCGAGCCATCAACTGGAACACGGTACAACGCATCATTTTTGTGGGTGACCCCAATCAGTTACCACCCATTGGCTATGCCAAAGTATTTGCCGACCTGATAGCATGGCTGCCCGAAGAAAACAAGGGCGAACTTAAAGAAAACCTGCGCCAGCGTGAAAACAAGTTGGAAGGCAGAGGTACAGGTATTCTCGACCTGGCTTCTGTCTTTATTCAAAGCAAAGCTGCAGATGAAGACCTGAAAGAAACAGGCACCAAAAAAGCCCAACAAACCGATTTGCTGAAACGGATTCAGGAACTGGACTTTACCGATGACCTAAAAGATTTGCAAGTACACTTTTGGGATACAGAAAAGGAGTTGAATGATCTCATGTTCAGTACTTTGATAAAAGATCTGGAAGAAAATTCAGGCTTAGCGTATAATGAAGAAAAGTCGTGGGAATTATTAGGTAGGGTATTTCAAGATAAAGAAAACCCTAAGGTGAAAAGAGCGAATAGGTTTCAAGTCATTTCTCCTTATAGATCAGAATTGTTTGGCACAGATGCTTTGAATACTTTTTTTCAAAGCAAGCTCAACAAAACAAAATTTGAAATGCAGCAATTCGTGGATGGAATATGCATTTACGATAAGGTAATTCAAATCAGAAATCGTCCTAAGTCTAATCCTATTTATGCATATCTGCCAAGATCAAAATCTAATGAACAGATAAATATTTATAATGGCGAATTAGGTTTTACTCGGCCTCATGGCTATGACAACAAGGCTATCAAAGATGAAGCTAACGGTAGTTGGTATAACCCAAGACATACAGCTCCTTTCTATCGTATTCAGCGATTTGTTGTAAATCTTGAAGGAAGAGACGCACATATCCCTTTTGGCAGTGAAATAGGGAAATTCCAAAATAAAAAGGGATATTGGAATGATTTACCACAGGAAAAGCCCATTGACAACCTTGAACTGGCCTATGCTATCTCTGTGCATAAATCTCAAGGCAGTGAATTTGATCATGTGTTTCTGGTACTGCCCAAAAACAAAAAGTCCTTGCTATCTAAGGAATTGATCTATACGGCAGTGACCCGGGCAAAAACCAAATTGACTGTATTTGCTGAGCAGGATATTTCGGCCTTTTTGCAATTAACACGACCTGAAGCCAACAAGCTTTCTAAAATCAACGCTTCTCTGTTTGATTTTAAGCCCTTGCCTAAGGAATGGTTGATTATGCACGAATGGTACGAAGAAGGCAAAATACACCAAACCCTGTCTGAGTATATGGTACGCTCCAAATCGGAAGTGATTATTGCCAATATGCTGAGCGAACGGCAGGTTCCTTTCTGGTACGAGAAGCCATTATTTGCACCCGATGGCTCATTTTACCTGCCCGACTTTACCTTAATGCTGCAAGGCGAAGAATACTATTTGGAGCATGTGGGCCGATTAGACCTTCCTGATTACAAAGCCCATTGGGAAAAGAAAAAGCTATGGTACGATAAGCACTTCCCTGGCAAATTGCTGACCACATATGAAAGAGGAACCCTGAGTCACGACATTGATAGAATCATTAAAGATTTAAGCTGATATGAGTAAAGAAAATAAAATCACCGTATTAGGAAAAACCTTCCACACCGAAGTAGAGCGAAGAAACTACTTCCGCGAAGTGCTGCGCAAAAAACTGCCCGAACTCAAAAAAATGGAAGGCTTCCCCATTGGCGAAGACGAAGACATTCTCAACCTGAGCGACCCGCCATATTATACTGCCTGTCCGAATCCTTGGTTATTAGAAATTGAAAATAACCCTGTAAATGAGGATAGAGTTGATTTGCCATATGCAAACGATTTTACAGTTGATCAAAGGCATCCAATTTATTTATTCCATCCATACCATACGAAGGTACCACCTAGTATTATTAAAACCTTAATAGAATACTATACAAAAGAAGGTAATGTAGTTTTAGATATTTTTGGTGGTTCAGGAATGACTGCAGTTGCAGCTCGAGAAGCAAATAGGCGAGTTATTTCCAATGACCTCTCGACTGTCGCATCATTTATTTCAGGCGTAAATACTATTACTCAGCCAGCACTAGAGGTGATTAATTCAGCTGAAAGAATTCTTTCTGAATCTTTACTTGAATATTCTTGGATGTATAAAATCAAACATGGGAATCGCTCCGTTGATTTAAACTATTCTGTTTGGTGTGATGTCTTTTCGTGTCCAAATTGCACACATGAATTCCCTTTTTTTCCTCACGGTGTTATTCATCACGGAAATAAAGTTGAAACCAGGAAGGAATTTAATTGTCCTAATTGTGACATTAAACTAAATATTCGAAAAATTGAAAGAGTAAAAAATCATTTTGGCAAGAAGAAATGTGTTGTATGGATTAATGCTGGTTCTGGGCGCAATAGAATAAACAGAGAGGCTGATTCATTCGACATTGAACTTGCAGAAAAAATTGAAAATTATTTTTTTAACTACAAAAAATGGTATCCTATAGACAATATTGACCCCAATGGATACTCAGCGAAACTTGCTCAGCTTGGGAATAAGAGCATCAATGATGTTAGCAAATTTTTATCTACTAGAAACTTAATTGTTTATTCTGATTTATGGGATAGAATGTCAAAAATAGAAGATACTACTATCAGAAATGGTGTAAAATCTATACTGACCTCAATTTTTACTGTAATTTCAGAACGGCAAGGTTATTTCGGTGGTGGTGGAGGAATGTCTGGCAACCTCTATATGCCAGTTGTTAGAATGGAAAAAAATGTATTCGACTCTTTCAAAAGAAAGTTGAAGAAATATAAAGATTCAGAATTAAAAAAGCCAAAAAAGAATTTTGAACATTTCATTACAAATCAATCATCAACTGATTTAAGCAATATACTAACCAATAGTATTGACTATATATACACTGATCCTCCTTTCGGAGCGAATATTATTTACAGTGAAATGAATCTATTGCTTGAAGGGTGGTTGAAAGTAAAAACTAATGAAAATGACGAATCTGTAATTAATGAATCAAAAAATAAGAATTTCTTTGATTATGGAAGATTAATGAATCGTTGTTTTAGTGAGTGTTTTAGAGTCTTAAAACCTGGGCATTGGATGTCAGTTGAATTTCATAATACTAAAGCTGCAATTTGGAATTTAATCCAGACATCAATTTCAGAATCTGGTTTTGTAGTAGCACAAGTCAACAAATTAGACAAAGGGTCTACAACTATTTTAGCTGACATTAGGCCAGGAGCAGCAGTTCAAGATTTAATAATATCATGTTACAAACCTACATCAGAATTTGATAACAAATTCAAAAAACTAAATAATAATATTGTTGGAGTATGGGAGTTTGTGAAAGAACATCTTAACCATCTGCCAATTATAATTTCTAAGGAAAAATCTATCTATGCAAACACGGAGAGAACCTCTAAAATTCTTTTTGATAGATTGGTTGCATTTTATATTCAGAGAGGACAAATGGTGCCTATTGATGCAGGTTTATTTAGGCTTGGGTTAAAAGAAAATTTCGTTGAAAGAGATTCAATGTTTTTTACAGTTGAACAATCTCATGAATATGATAAGCGTAAAAAAGAAAATACAGGATTTGTCCAATTGTCTTTATTAATTTCAACTGAAGAAGATGGTGTAATTTGGTTAAAGAACATGCTAGAGAAGAAATCATACACATATCAACAAATACAGCCTCTCTGGATGCAAGCATTGGCTGGGCTTCGAAAAGGAGATATCCTTCCAGAATTAATCATAATGTTAGAGGAGCATTTCCTAAAAAATGAGAATAATCAATGGTTTGCACCCGATGCTGAAAATGAAGCACACTTAGAAAAAATTAGATCAAGAAAGCTATTGAAAGATTTTGAGTCGTATAAAGAAATATGTCAAAATCCACGTTTAAAACTTAATGACGTTCGTGTGGAGGCTTTACGAGCAGGTTTCAAGCAATGCTATCAGGAGAAAGATTTCAAAACTATTGTTCAGGTAGGTGACCGCATTCCGAATAACCTGTTGATGGAAGATGAGGTGCTGCTGCAGTTTTATGATATTGCGAGTTCCAGGGTTTAACGAATATTTTTAAAAAATGGACAAGAGAGAATACATCCGGAGATTAGCCGGGTTTTTAATCAGCACCGGAACAACTATGCACGTTAAAGAATTGGCCGGATTACTCAACTGGAATGGGTTTGTCACTAATTACGACCAACCCTTTAAAGGTGGCAGGGGCACCTACACCCTGATTCATGCTATCTATGATTGGTTAATGTCAACTGGCAGACCTGCCGATGCTGATAATGTGGCCAAAGCATTTAAAAAACCTGATGGTACGTATGCCTATAAATAACTTGTTCACGAAATTATCTTGTTCACGTTACGTGAACATTGTATATTTGTGAACAAATTAAGCACACAATGGAACAGGAAATCATACATATTGCTCTTGAAAACCTTCGCCAAATTACTGGTATTGAAGCCTATTGGCAGGAAAAAGGTCCGCTGGACGGTGTGTTAAACCTTGCCGTTAATGGGCAGAATCACACCTTTGTGATTGAAATCAAGCGAGAAGTAAGAACACATCAGCTTCGGCAAATTGAAGATTATATTGAGCATTATAACAACCTAATGCTGGTGGCTAACCGCATTTTCCCAAAAATAAAAGAAGAACTCAGGCAAAAAGAGATTCCGTATCTGGAAGCCAACGGAAATATCTTCCTGAAAAAGGAGGGGCTGTTTCTTTTTGTAGATACCCAAAAGCCTTTGGACATAGAAAAAAACAAAGGCAACCGGGCATTCACCAAAACAGGGCTTAAAGTGCTATTTTATATGCTGCAATTCAAAGAGGCCATCAACCTTAACCAGAGAGAATTAGCAGAGAAAGCCGATGTGGGATTAGGAAACATACCACAAGTAATAGACGGCTTAAAAGAAACAGGCTATTTGATTCCCTTGAACAACAAAACATATTTATGGGAAAACAGAAAAGCGCTGCTGGATAGATGGATAGCGGAGTATATCACGGTTTTACGCCCTAAGCTGGTGAAAGAACGATACGCGCTAAAAGGAAATTGGCAGGAAATACCGTTCGATAACCAGAAAACCGTTTGGGGAGGTGAACCGGCAGCAGATATACTTACGAATCATTTAAGGCCTGAAAAGTTTTTGATTTATACCCGGGAAAACCGGATGGATCTAATCAAAAACTATAGGCTCATTCCTGATAAAAATGGTGAAATAGAGGTGCTGGATATGTTTTGGCAACAAAACGAAAGCAAAACCGCTCCACCGCTACTGGTGTATGCCGACCTGATGTTGGAGGGCGGAAAGCGAAATAAGGAAACCGCAGAAAAAATTTACAATGAGTACATCCAACCAAACCTATAAAGAATTAGCCATTCCTTACTTCAAAGAATCGTTTGATTGTATTGATGAAGTCATGCAGGAATTGCAAATCCCCTATTATCTGATAGGTGTGAGTGCCATTGCCCTTGAATTACTAAAGGATGGCATTAAACCAGGCAGAGGTACCAAGGATATAGATTTTGCGGTGATGATTTCCGGCATAAATGAGTATGAAAAAATCAGTGAAGCATTAGTAGCAAGAGGCTTTAAGAAAGTTGCTGCTCCCTGGACTTTTTACTCAGATGTATTCAAGGTAGCGATTGATGTACTTCCCTTTGGCGAAATAGAAGAAAACTATACGGTTAACTTCAACGATCGTTATACCGATTTGCATGTACTTGGGTTTCGTGAAGTCATGGAAGAAGCAGTGCAGGTGGAAATTGAAGAAAAAATTGCCAATATACCGCCCCTGCCCGGTATGGTAATTTTGAAGTTGATAGCCTGGAGTGATCGTCCGGAAGAACGTGAGAATGACCTTTCGGATATACTAAGAATTATCCAGCACTACTATACTTTGAAATGGGATGAAATTGTAGAACAGCATTATGACACTTTAGTTATAGAGCCATTCGACCAGTTGCTGATTTCAGCGGAGGTGTTGGGCAGAAACTCAAGATTATATCTTCAAAAATCGGAAGTCATTTCAACAAGGATATTGAAGGTATTGGAAAACAACGTGCAGGTTGCAACCAAATCAGCTATTGCCAAAGAATGGGCGAGAAAGTTAGATTCAGACATTGAGTATGCTTTTGATTTACTCAGTGCATTTCAAAAAGGGATAACGCATGAGGTATAAAGGAAGAGCATGTGAAATAGTAGGCGAAAAGGAAGTATTCGGGCAACGTATTGCCTGGATACGTCTGATGGAAGACGGAAGTTTCCATGAAGTACCCTATGATGAGTTGGAAAAACCAGCTACAGAATTTTCCATGCCCTATTTACGATTTGTATCTATTGCCGCAAAAATCAAAGACGAAGTTGCCCGTAAAAACATCCTGGCTCCCTATGAGAGTAGTTTGATTCCTTTGCCGCATCAGATACTGGTTCTGGAAAAAGTAATGCAGTCCAATCAAAATCGCTTTATGCTGGCCGATGAAGTGGGAATGGGTAAAACTATAGAAACCGGCTTGATTTTGAAAGAACTTAAAATTAGGGGCGATATTAAGCGGATATTAACCATAGTTCCCAAATCTGCCATGTTACAATGGCAAAGTGAGTTGAAAGAGCATTTCAATGAAGTCTTTCATCTCTATGATTCAGAAATGATTACTTCCATGGCGCGCACCTTTGCCAACATCAATGCCGATGAAGAATTCAATTTTTGGACGCAGCACAATCAAATCATCGTCTCTACCGATGCATTGAAGCCCTTGGAAAAGCGACAGGGCTGGCCAAAAGAGCGCGTAGATGAATACAACAAATACCGCATGCAGGCGGTTTTAGAAGCAGATTTCGACCTGGTCATTATGGATGAAGCCCATAAAATGGGTGGAGCGACACCAACCGTTTCCCGCTACATACTTGCGCAGGAATTATGCAATTCCGTTCCTAATGTACTGTTGCTTACTGCCACACCCCATAGAGGTAAGGCTGACCATTTCAGAAGAATATTGCAGCTATTGGACCCGGATGCTTTTGCCGGAGAAGGGTTGCCTGATATAGAAGAATTAGAACCTTATGTGATCCGAACAGAGAAACGTTATGCTGTAGATTATGAAGGCAAAAAACTATTCAATGAAAGACGAACACATCGCTTTGATGTCATTTTGGATATCAACAAACACCAAAAACAACTGGCTTTATATGCCGCTGTAACAGATTATGTTCGCAAAGGCTTCAATTCTGCAAAAAGAGCAAACAATCCTGCAAAAGGATTAATCATGATATTGTTTCAGCGGTTGGTGAGTAGTTCTACTGCGGCTATTCTTTCTGCCATGAATGGAAGGTTAGAACGATTGACATCAGATGAAGAGTCAGGCATGGATGACTTTGCACAGGAAGTGGATCATGGTTTTGATGAAAATGGAGAGGAAATTGATTTTGAAGGTATCTTTCAAAGCGACACATCTGGTTTAGCGAATGAAGAAAAGCTGTTGTCGCAACTGATTGAGCAGGCAAAAGAGTGCATGGCATCGGAAACAGATGCCAAAGCAGATGCCCTTTTGAATAAAATCCAGAAATTAAGGCAAGTTCAGGTAAATAATGAACTGAAAATACTGGTCTTTACAGAGTTTAGAACCACACAAAGAATGTTGGTCGACTATTTCAAACGCAAAGGCTACACTGTTTCCTTTATTCATGGTGGGCAGGATTTGGACGAGCGAAAAAGAGCCTTGTCACATTTCAAAAACGAAGCGCAAATCCTGGTTGCTACTGATGCTGCCGGGGAATCGTTGAACATGCAGTTTTGCCATATTGTATTTAATTATGACTTGCCCTGGAATCCAATGATGATAGAACAGCGAATTGGTCGTGTAGATAGGATTGGTCAAAAATTTCCTGTGGAAGCTTACAACATGCTTACCAACAACAGTGTTGACTTACGTGTGTATGAAGTGATTGAAGAAAAACTCAACAACATTATAGATCAATTGGGTATTGATAAAACCTCTGATGTGCTGGATTCAACCATTGATATGAAGAAAGTGAATAAGCTTTACCTGCAGAGTTTGTTAGACCCTGAAAAGTTTGAATTTGCCGGTGAGCGATGGTTAAATGAAATAAAAGACAAGCTTCGGGAATATAAGAGTACCGAAGGTATATTGCCACATGTGGCAGAATCTGAAATCGAATATAAAAAAGCAGCAGACGTAAAACACAGCCCGCTTCCTTTCTGGTTAGAAACCCTGGTGCAGCAATATATTATGGTAAATAATGGTTCTCTGTCTAAAAATCTATTGGGCTTTTCTGAAATAAAAATTCAGGGAGAGAGCAGAAAAATCATTTTTGATGCCGAAGTTTCTTTGGGCAATCCGGGCGTTGAACACATCACCCTTCAACACGATTGGATAAGAAAACTTTTGAATGATTTAGGAGAGTTTGACTCATCAAACGGCATTCCTGTAATTCTATCAAGTACCGGAGAGGAAACGCCCGGTTTTTGGAGTTTGTGGCAGATAAGTGCCCGCAATACTATGGAAAGCAAGATTCAGTATCAATGCTATTTTGTTGCAGACAATGGCAAGCAATACAGTGCCTATGCCAACGACATCTGGAACCGATTGGTTGATGAATCCGGAAAATTTACTATGAAAGGCTCACAGGTTATGAGCAATTCCGGGTCTGTTCAAAAAGAACTAAATCAAGCCTTGTTTCTTACGTTTCAGAATCTGGAAGCAGATTTAACCACACGAATGAAAACCAAAAAAGAAAACAGGATTAACTCTTATAATTTTCAAAAATCGAGAATCGGAAAAATCGGGATTGAAAATATCCGGCAATCCAAGTTGCTAAGACTCGAAAATGAGCATAAAGCATGGCTTAAGGAATTTAAATCGGGCAGTAAAATAATACCCGGAGTAAAACAACTGTTAACGATCCGAATCAATGGCTAAAGGGCTTATCCAACATATCACAGAAAGCCTGAAAAGCTATCCGGTAAAAGTATTTTTGGTGGAGAATAATGATCGTTTCCTATACCGAAGAGATGTTCAGGATGCTTTTGGAGCGCTGGGAATTGAAATTGTAATTGGTTCTAACCTGGAGCAACGCATTCGGTTTGAAATGAGGGAACCCGATGGGTTACTCGTTCTGCTTTGTCAAGACAATTCCACGTATCTTGAAGACATCAAAGCAAAAGCAGTACCTATTGAACTCAGTCTTGCCAATTATTTACAGGTTTATCACATCCCATCTCTCATTGAATTAGATTTATCTATTCTCGACAAACTATTTAGAAATCAACCTTTAGTTGGGCTAAACAGAATAGGAACTCAGGATTATCTGAAGCAATTAAAAGATGAATTCACATCTCCTGAGTCCTATTTAAATCTGGATGAATTTTCGGAAGAATTAAATTCATTGCTGGAGGAAGAGATTATCAATTGGTCCGTTGTGAGTCGGTTAATTGCAGAGGGCATTTTGAAAAGTATTAATAAACCACAATTTGATGAGGTATACAGCCAAATTAATAAGGTCAATGCGGTCTTTCAGGAGACTTTGCAAACGAATTACCATCAAACCATAAACTCAAGTGCCGTAAAAAAGCCCCGAATTGTATCAAAGATTCTGGATTATCTCAACTTTAACTTTCGTGAAAAGAAGATTGCTCTTATTGTGGTTGATGGCATGGCCTTATGGCAATATGAGTTATTAAAAGCCCGCTTACCCGGAAATAAACATGAAGAGGTAATTTATTCATGGTTACCATCCATTACGCAACTATCACGACAAGCCATATTTCGTGGTGACTTACCGCAAATTAATTACAGACAAGGTCCTGCTAGTGAAGAAAAACTTTGGAAAGCATTCTGGACCGGCATCGGATGCCATGAATTTGAAGTGCTTTACCAGCATGAGAAAATTGACCTTTCAACTATTGATTCGATAAGCAAGCTGGCAATCGTGTATAAAGATTTAGACGATAAAATGCATAGTTCAACAGACTATGTAGATTTACTCATACTTACAAAAAACTGGATTGAACGAAGCAAAATTATTCAAGTAATGGAGGAATTGATTTCAAAAGGGTTTAAAGTTTTCTTAACGACAGATCACGGTAACATCCAGGCAAAAGGTTGGAGAGGACTGAAAGGCCGGGAAAAATTAGGAACCAATAAATCCGGAAGCAGAAGTGAAAGACATATCGAATATTCGGAAAAATGGTTGTCTGATGAATTCATGGAGAACAATCCGGAAATGGAAAGCTCAGTTGTCATGGAAGAACAAGCGATTTATTTTAAAACAGATTTAAGCTTTTCTAATAAAGACTCATTGGTTACTCATGGCGGTGCTCACTTACTTGAAGTATTAATCCCTTTTATAGAAATAAAGAATGAATCATAAATCAATCGACATAAATCAGCGTATCCCGTTGGATACTTTATATGCAGCATTGGAGAGCTCTTTAAACGGCACTTACAGTGAAGACTATATTTTGGAGCAATTAAGACTCGAATTTAAAGGCGAAAACAGATTGAAAAAATCTTTGCGGATAGTAAACAAGATTATTTTACGAAACCCTCTTAATGAATTCATTGAAGAAAATAAAGACGAAATAAAACAGGCAATAAAAAAGAAATACGACAGGAATATGATTCTGATTGCTTTGCTCAATAGTACTTTTACATTTGCCTTTGACACCCTTCAATATCTTGGAAAGTACCTTACTGTGCAAGATTTAGTAAGTAGAGAAACCATCAAGAAATCTCTTGCGAATATTTATGGCAGCAATAGATCAACTGAAAACGCGCTGGATAGCGTAGTGCCAATGTTCGTTGAGGCCGGCCTGATAACAAGATCAACATTAGGTGTTTACCAGCAAAATATGGATTTTCAAATTACATCAAAAGTGTCAAAACAGCTTTTTATTGAATCGTTTAAGGCAAATAATACGTTGGAAGGTATTCAGGAATATCAATTAAGAAATCCATACTTTCTGTATATAAATGACTGAAATGTTAAGCAGAATTTATCTTCAGAAAATACCAGATTGCTCCAGCTTCGGTCCAGACCAAACATAGGCAAAGGTTGTGCTGTTGCGGCCACCTTTCTGGGAGAGAATATTACAATAGTCGAAATTTATGCGATAAAAAACAGGTTTAAGAGCTATAATTTATGATTGATTTCCAAATGCCTTAATATGAAACCCAAATGTTTTGCATACAATAGCCAGCATGAATGCCTTCATAGGCAGGTAGGAAGATAATATGTTATCTGAAATCTACTATGGGTTGTTTTAAGAAAATAATTTTCCTGTTGTTATAAACCCTATATTTATGGTGGCACAAAATCATTATTTCCCATTCGGTGAACTATTAAAAAAAGTAGTCCAAATCGATCGCACATCAAAACGGGTTTTTATTCTTGGAGTTTATGCCAGTGCCGTGCATGCTCGTTGGATCGGCCCAGATGGTAAAACGATCGTGGCTGCTCTGGCTGTTGCCAGCGAGCCTGAGATCTTTTGGACTGGTAATAATGCTGAAGAAATCATTAAAAAAATCAGCATTCCCAAAGAAGCAGGCTATTTAGAGCCTGCAACGCTAAACGGGCCTTCCGGTTCTGCGCTTGATCGATTGTACCTTGAACCATTGGGATTAAAAAGGTCTGATACCTGGCTATGTGACTTGATACCTGAGTCAAGATTAAATCTGAAACAATTTGAAGCCATTAATAATCATTATAAACCTGCTGCTGAACTATATAATCTGCCCGCAGCAACAATGCCTCATTTCAGGAAGTCAGATTTAAACTCAGAGGAGCTTCGGGAGCGGGTGCTGACAGAGTTATTAGAATCGAAAGCTGAGTTTTTAATTTTATTAGGTGATATGCCAATTAATTATTTCCTGTATTACTATTGTGATACAAAGCATAATAAGCTATCTTCTTTTATTTCTGAACCCGGATCTTTTTATGGTAAATTGCACAAATTGGCTATTGCTGGTAAGTCATTCAAGGTTCTTCCACTGTGCCACCCACGCCAGGCGCAGCGGTTAGGGGCATCAAGTAAGAAATGGTATGATTTGCATCAGGAATGGATAAGTAACATAAAAAAAACAGAATAGTATGAAAAAACTAGACCTCACCATTGTTTCAGACAATGTTTTGTCAATTCAGGCTTCATTTGACCGTATTGCAGAGAACCTTATAACAAACTGGAACCTGAAAATCAATGACTCCCTATTCACATTCACAGAGCTGGAATTTTACTTTTTTAAGTACGAGATCCATGAGGATAATGCTACACATGAACGCAAACATGAAACCACGCAGGGTAGTTGGAGATTCCACCCACAGGGGCTTGATATTGAGTTTTCTACTACTGAAGACAGCGATGGTGGGATTCTTTTAAGAGGTATTAAGTCCGATAATGAGTTCATCAATGGTCCGAAAAGAGTTTTGGAGATGATATTCCGAAAAATGAATCCAGTTGCTGAAATTCACAACAAATTTGGGCTTGTCCCCTCCTTGAAAAAACAGAATGCTAAGATATATAAGACATTCAGGCATGGGCTTTCCAAGTCTCAGGATAATGATTTCAAAGGTGCTTTTTACAGGTATTATACCGATATTGAGCAATGGGATAAGAAACATTTGAGTGCTGCTGAAAAGGAGAGAGTTAAGAGTAACAGTGAATTATTGAACCTCGATTAAAAGCCAATTATAAAATGAATTGCTAAAATGCAAACCATAAGCCCAAAAGCCTTCCTGACTTACCTCAACAATGGCCACTGCCCCGATTTGTCGCATTTAAGTGTAGCCGTATTGCTATATGATTATCTGCTGTTTAAGCAGCTGAAAGAGAAATTTAAAGGTGTTAAAGTTGAAGGTTTTACAACATCTGTAGCGATTATTAATAACAGGGTGTTGTTGTGTTGTGGCTTTGGAATTGGAAGTCCGGCTGCAGTGGCTGCCGTAGAAGAGTTGATCGCTGCAGGGGTCACACGGTTTATCTCCTTTGGGTCAGCCGGTGGGATTGCCCCGGATATCAAACTCGGTGATATTATGGTTTGTGATGGTGCCTTAAAGGATGAAGGAACATCAGCACATTATATTCCCGATGAAAGCTATAGTTTCCCAGACCCTGATCTTACCAGTGATATTGAAAGATATCTTCGAAAAGAATTTCCAGAACTGAGAACCGGTAAAACCTGGACTACCGATGCTCCCTATCGTGAAACCAGGGAAAAGGTATTGAAGCATTGGGAAGAAGGCATACAAACTGTCGAAATGGAGGCTTCAGCACTCTTTACACTAGGTAGATTCAGAAATGTTGAAGTAGCTGCTGTAATGGTTATAGGTGATTTGGTTTTACCGGAGGGGTGGATTCCTGGATTCAAAGATGAACATGTGACAAAAACAATAGACAATGTTGCAAATCATTTGGTTAAGTTTTTTTTGTAATCATGAATAATCTCAGATTCAGAAGAATATATGAAAAATGCCGCTTACATTGCTGAAAGCGGCATTGAATAGATCGTTTGCTTCACAAGATGGATAAAGCCAGGTATTAACGTTAATCTGTTTTAACCGGTACACGGCATCCCGTGACCCACCATTTTAAATTTCAGTTTTATTTCCTATTCCAATATTAATTGACATTGTAAATGCCTCATAGTATTGGCAATTGGAAGGTTAGAATTCCACTTACTGCTTGATAAGCTTACCACACATAAAGTTGCCCGATGAAGTCATGGTTTTGATAAAGTAAATGCCCTGGTTCAGGTTACTGATATTTATTATTCCATCCTCGCCGGCCTGTTCAATGGCGATTACCTGACCGCCAGGGTTGCAAATGATTACGCTGGTTCCGGCAGCAATTCCTGAAACCTTAGTAAAATTAACAGCAGGATTAGGATGCAGGTTTAGCAATGTTGTGGAGATTGTATTGTTTACTGCGAGCGCATAGGCAGGGTTTGCCTTATATATCCAGCCATCCGCTGATCCATAGTTGCCGGGGAGATCGCCGTCGGATGAAAGCGATAAGCTGGCGCTTACAGCCATAGAACCATCCAAAACAAAATTACCTCCATTTTCATAGGATCCGTCGCGGTTTGTTCCCCCAAAAGGATTGTTGTATATCAGGTCAAAATCATTGGTAAGGAGCAGATAAAAAAGATCATAATTCCCATGGTTTCCGTTAAAGGGCCATGAATTGGTATTTGAGGCAACAAGGCACAGGATATGGTTGTCATCGTAAGGTTTCATATCCAGAATGATGTCGCTGCCGCCACCGCCGCCGGTTTCGATCATTGAAACATAATCCAGGTTTTCATCAAATTTATAGATCATCATATGCCGGTCGGTAATTCTGGAAACCAGGTTATTGGTGTTGGCGGCAACATAAATATAGCCTGCATGCTGCATCATACATACCGGAAAGACTCCGGTAGATTTCTCTATGTCGGCTTCATCCAGAAAATCGCCAAGCGAGTTGGTTTTCAACAGCCAGCCGGTGTTTGACGCGGACTGGAATTTGCTGCCCAGAAAGAGGAGATTGCCATCGGGAAAGGCAAGTGCATCTACAAATCCATCATTGTCTTTGGTGCCAAATTTTTTAACCCAGGTTATCTGTGATGTAGAAGAAAGCCTGATGCAGAAAGCATCTTTACCGCCCAATCCGCTGCCGAAAGTTCCGTCGTTGCTGTTGGTCTGCCCCACAATCAGATGCCCCCCGGCGGGAGCCTGTGCCAGTTTAACGGCAGCATCTGTTCCACTGCCTCCAAAATGTAAAGAACCACCAATCTGTCCGTCATAAGTTATACTTTTCAGCCAGATGTCAAGGTCTCCGGAATTGGTGGGGAAATCGCCATTTGAAGAGTAGGAATTGATCAGCGTCAAAAAGTAAGCGTTGTCAACCTCAAGGGCATCCTTGAAAATATCTTCTGAACTGCCTCCCAAAACGCTTACAAACTCCTTTTCGCCCTGATCATTGATTTTAATTACCCATGCATCGGAGCTCCCGGCATTTGAAGGTAAATCAATATCAGAGGACGTTGAATTACCTCCAGCCAAAAAGCCTCCTGAACTGCTTTTTATAATCCGGGTCAGATAATCGCTGCCAGAGCCTCCGTAATTGAATGACCATTCAACAGCCTGCTGTCCAAAGGCAATAACCGGAAGTAACGCCATTAGCAATGCTATGATTTTGCAATTGAATTGTGTTGTTTTCATATCAAAAGGGCTTAAAATGAAACATAGGGTTACATATATTCAACGGATCAAAACACTCTTTAATAAACTGGTTATAATAAAAATCATTGCGAATTTGTTAATAATTCAATTAAATTCCTAATTTATTGAGCAGCGTTTTATAAAAATCTATTTGATTTTAATTGGATTGCTGTTTATGGCTCCTGTATTAGTGTTCTGCCTTTACCGGTTTATTCATAAATATTCACTGAGGCCTGTCTGGCTGACAGCAACTACTTTTACCGGGAAGTGAAAAACAGCTGTTTAAACGGTGAGTACATGACCTTTAGAAACCGTACAAATCCAAGATAGAATTTCCTTAAATGCCCTTCATGGATCACCGTTTATATTATTATTGATGCGTTATTGTTAAGCTTTCATTAAATATTTCGTTCCGGATGTAACTAAAAAAGTTTTCCATCGTATAACATGACATAAACCGTCATGACACAATAAACCATGTCCAAAACAGAAAATAAACTACCTATTGGAACCTTCTTTCGCCAGAAACGCGAAGAGAAAGGCCTGCTGGTGAGGCAGGTAGCTGCTGTTATTGAAGTGGATCAGGCCATTATCAGCCGTATTGAGAACAACGACCGCCTGCCCACCAGGGAACAGGTGCTGAAACTGGCCGGGCTTTACGATCTTGATCAGAAGAAGATCCTCTCGGGCTGGCTGGCTGAAAAGATAGTAAGGGAATACGGAGATGATCCCTATGCCCCCGAAGCATTTAAAGATGCACACGCTCAGATCAGGTTCAGGATTGATAATAAAAAAGGCAGAGACAAGGCCTGACAATCAAATTAAAAAATCAGTTTCAACCAATAAATTTATCATCCCATGGCAACCGACAAAGTTTACAACCTTATTATCCTCGACGAGAGTGGATCAATGGATTCTATTAAGAATGCCACCATCAGCGGATTCAACGAGCTGGTGCAGACCATAAAAGGCATAGAAAAACAGTTTCCCGAACAGCAGCATTTTATCACGTTTGTCACCTTTAATGGCCTGGGCATTAAAACCCACCTCGATAAAGAAGCGGTAAAAAGCCTGTCGCCCATTGATGTAAAATCCTATCAGCCCAACGCAATGACCCCTTTGTATGATGCCATAGGGCTGAGTGTGCTTAAACTTAAGGTTGACCTTGCCGGGCAGGAAAACACCAGCATACTGGTTACTATTTTAACAGATGGAGAAGAAAATGCATCCAAAGAATTTAACGGACAGCAGATTAAAAAAATAATTGATGAGCAGAAGGAGGCTGGCTGGACATTTACCTATATCGGTGCCAACCAGGATGTAGAAAGGGTGGCCGCAACCATCTCCATCACCAACACCATGAAGTTTAACGCGAACGATGCTGATGTACAAGCCATGTTTGCAAAAGAGAAATCATCGCGCTTTAGCTACAGTCAAAAAATCAGGAATAAAGAAGATTTGCGCGAGGATTTCTATGGCAAAGAGGATAAAGACACAGATCCCGGAAAGGCTTAATTAAAGGGATTTTCTGTTTACCAGATAAATTAAATATGAACATTCAACCATTATATCAACAGGCCATTCGTTTTGCCGCCACAAAACACGGATTACAGAAAATACCAGGTTCTGATTTACCCTATGTATTGCACCTCAGCAATGTGGCCATGGAGGTTATTCTTGCCGGACAGCAAACCCCTGACTTCGACACCGCCTTCGCCATGCAACTGGCGCTGCTGCATGATGTGCTGGAAGATACTGCAACTGCCCCCGAGGAGGTAGAATTTCAGTTCGGCAAAGCTATTTGCCATGGCGTAAAGGCTTTGACCAAAAATAAGGAGCTGCCAAAGGAAGAGCAAATGGCCGACAGCCTGAATCGTATCAGGCTTCAGCCCAAAGAGGTGTGGGCGGTAAAGCTGGCCGACCGCATCACCAACCTGCAGCCACCACCGGTTAGCTGGAACCGTGATAAATGCATTGCTTACCTGGCCGAAGCAAAAGCGATACATCAATACCTTGGAGAAGGAAACCGCTGTCTTTCAGAACGCCTGAAAGAACACATTGCGAATTATGATACCTATTTCCCACTTGATTAATCAGAATCAGGTATTAACGGAAACTGTAAAATACAGCAAATGAAAAAGGTTCTCTATGTTGATATGGATAATGTGCTGGTTGATTTCCCCTCGGGAATCGCCCGCCTCGATAAGGATACCCTTGAGACCTATTCGGGCAGGTATGATGAGGTGCCCGGCATCTTCAGCGGGATGGAGCCACTGGAAGGAGCAATTGAAGCCTTTATTCTGCTGGCTGAAAAATACGATACCTATATCCTTTCCACGGCTCCCTGGCGAAATCCATCGGCATGGACCGATAAACTGCTTTGGGTGCAAAAACATCTGGGAGAAGCGGCACACAAGCGCCTGATTATAAGTCACCACAAGAACCTGAACCGGGGCGATTACCTGATTGATGACCGCGAGAAAAACGGGGCCGGAGAATTCAGAGGCGAACTGATACGCTTTGGGTCGGAGCAGTTTCCTGATTGGAAGTCGGTGCTGAAGTATCTGCTTCGCTGAAGCAAATTGGCAGGAAACCCGGCACATTATCACCAGCAACTTAGGTCACTTAATTACCTATACTCAGATTTAAAAAACAAATGACGCCTGACTTTGCAGCCAGGCGTTTTTATTTTGTAGCTTCGACAGACAATCCCTGCCAGTCTTATTTCCGGCGGGGAAGCTGTATCTAAAGTTTAGGATCTCGTCACCCGTGACGAGACTATCCGTTGAACTATAGCATAAAGATGGAAATTATGTGTTAAAAAAAACGCCTGACATTTCTATCAGACGTTTTCAGTAGCCTCGACAGGAATCGAACCTGTATCTAAAGTTTAGGAAACTTCCGTTCTATCCGTTGAACTACGAGGCCATAGTTTTTTACGGGCTGCAAAAATATATAATTCTCTGGGATTACACAAATTGCATCCGAAGTATTATGGTTACGATTAAAACAGATGTTAATGTTGAAAGGAAATGCAGAGAACCGGGGTATTTAGATACGCATGAGTGTTGAATGTAGATACGCCAAATGTATTAAATGTAGATACGCCATGCCTGGCGTATCTACATTGGGGCATTCCTACATTGGGGCATATCTGCATCGGGGTGTCTCTAAAACGTGGCTTATCTGCAAAACGGGAAAACGTCTAAACATAATGCGCCAATTGAAAAGCCATGCTTGCATACCTGCATTTCTACCATTGGCATAACATTATGATGTAAATACACCAAACGTATTGAATGTATATTCGCCATGCCGGTTGTAAATACGCCAAATGTATTAAATGTAGATACGCCATGCCTGGCGTATCTACATTGGGGCATTTCTACATTGGGGCATATCTGCATCGGGGTGTCTCTAAAACGTGGCTTATCTGCAAAACGGGGAAACGTCTAATCATAATGCGCCAATTGAAAAGCCATGCTTGCATACCTGCATTTTTACCATTGGCATAACATTATGATGTAAATACACAAACGTATTGAATGTATATACGCCATGCCGGTTGTAAATACGCCAAATGCATTAAATGTAGATACGCCATGCCTGGCGTATCTACATTGGGGCATATCTACATTGGGGTGCATCTACATCGCGGCGTATCTACCAATACTAAGCACGCATCTCGATATACGCATCACATATATTTGCGTCGGGGTATTTATTTACAATTGATTTGTATTTTCTTAAAACAAATCATCTTCATCCCATTTCGCGGGGTTATTCAGAATGTAAGAACGGATTCTTTCGAGGTCAGAATCGTTTCTGACAATATGGTCATGGTATCGGTTCTGCCAATCAAACAGGATGTTGTTATTTCTTGCAAAAATTGTAACTGCAGATTTAAATCCCCGGATAATTGACGGCAGGTTATTTAATTGCGGACCAAACTGGTTTCCTTCTTGTGAATTGTGGTTGTATATATTTTCTCCAATTTCTACCAACCCATGAAAATGATTTGGCATTACACAGAATTCATCAAGATTTATGTTCATTTCGGGTCTGATTTCCGGAGTCTTAAGCCATTCTCTTTTAACAACAATACCGAGTTCGTTAGGATAGAATTCTCCCTCTTTAATCTCACCAAAATAATGCTCCCGGTTTTTGGCCACTACTGTTATAAAATATATACCCTGTCGATGATAATCATATCCGCTTAATCGTGTGCTACCGGATTTATATTTGTTTCTGAATTTTTCCATTTCTAACTATATGGAATACCCAATCGTTTAATTCAACGATAAATTCAATTATCAAATGTAAGGCGTTTATTGATATTTCTGTTGTTGAAACAATATGTTTTTATTGTGTTATGTTGTGTTGTGTTGTGTTGTGTAGATACGCCATGCCTGGCGTATCTACACTAACGGGGCGTATCTACATTAACGGGGCGTATCTACATAAACGGGGCGTCTCTACAACAACATTGCAATACCCAAGCCTCATTTTACCTATTTTTGTATTCTTCATCTCACAAAAATCACATCTATGAAAATAAATCTGATAATGCTGTTGCTTGTTTTTTCAGCAGCTGCCCAGGCTCAGTTCGACAATTACTTCTACAACAAAACACTACGGCTCGACTATGTGCATACCGGCAACGATACGACCGATGCTTATGCCATTGATGAACTGATAGAAGAGCCATACTGGGGCGGATCGAAGGTGAATCTGGTGAATACCGTGGATTACGGAAACTATAAAGTTACGGTAACCGACAGCAAATCAGGCACACTTATTTATACCCATTGCTATTCGAGCCTGTTTTCGGAATGGCAGACAACTCCCGAAGCAAAGTCGACTTACAGGGCATTTCCTGAAAATGTTGTGATTCCGTATCCGAGAAAAGAGGTGATGCTCGACTTTTATAATCGTTCCCGCGACGGGGAGTGGATAAAGAAGTTCAGTTACAGTCTTGACCCTAAAAACTATTTTATCAAAAAGGAACGCCGCCATGAGTATCCCTCTTTTACAGTTAACCAGGCTGGCGATCCGGCAGTTTGCCTTGATATTGTTTTTATTCCGGAAGGATATACTGTCACTGAGATGGATAAATTCAAGGCCGATTGTGCCCGTTTGGCCGATTATCTGCTGAAATGTGTTCCATTCAGCGAGTACAGCAGCAAAATTAATATTGTTGGCGTTGAAGCTCCTTCGCTGGAGTCGGGCGCTGATATTCCCGGAAAGGATATCTGGAAGAAAACCATTCTGAACAGCTCTTTCTACACCTTCGATGTTGAGCGCTACCTCACAACGTACGATATGAAAAGCGTGCGCGATGTGGCGGCCAACGTGCCTTACGATCAGATTTGTATTGTTGCCAATTCTAAAGTTTATGGTGGGGGCGGAATTTATAATCACTATGCCTTGTTTACCAGCGATAATCCTTATGCCAATTATGTTTTTGTGCATGAATTCGGACATAGTTTTGCCGGCCTGGGCGATGAGTATTACAATTCGGATGTGGCATACGAAGATTTCTATAATCTTAAGGTTGAACCCTGGGAACCTAACCTTACCACTCTGGTAGATTTTAGTTCCAAGTGGAAAGACATGGTTACCCCGGATGCGCCCATACCTACACCTGCTGATGACAATGAAAAATATGCCGTAGGGGCTTATGAAGGCGGTGGTTACATGGCCAAAGGCGTTTACCGGCCATCGTATGACTGCACCATGAAGTCCTTGTCATACAATAATTTCTGTCCTGTTTGCCAGAAAGCCATCAGGGATATGCTCGAGATTTACACCAGGTAATTGAGGAATTGGGTCTTTTCATCAACAAAACAGGAGTTGAGGGAGTTGGGTCTTTTCATCAACAGACCAGGAGACCAGGAGACGGGGAGAAAAGGGGAAAAGGAGAAATGAGAAGATGGGAAAAGGGGAAGAGGAGCGCTGAGAAGATGGGAAGATGGGAGAAAGTGAGAAATCGGAGCAGACCTCTGACTTCCGACCTCTGACCTCCGACTTGCTCTGTGCCCTATGGGGAGTGTTCAATGAACTGTGT
>DINP01000131.1 GCA_002426025.1 Bacteroidales bacterium UBA5537
AACCTTGCTATTATCGAAGCCGGAATTTCACAACCCGGCGAAATGGATCGCCTTGAGTGCATTATAAAACCTTCGATCGGGATCCTGACCAACATCGGTCACGCCCACGACCAGTTTTTTATTTCCCCGGAGCAGAAAACTACAGAGAAGTTGAAATTATTCGCCAACTCCGACCTTCTCATTTTTTGCAGTGACAAACCGATTATATCAGAATGTATTGTGAAGTCGGGCATAAATGAGAAAAAGTTTTTCAGTTGGGGGAAAACCGGGAAACCATGCTTACGGATAGAGAACATCTTCATTGATAAAGCCAGCACTGCAATTTCTGGAATTTACCAGGGCAGGGCATTAAAAATCAGCATCCCGTTTACCGACGAAGCATCCATTGAAAATGCAATTCATTGTTGGGCCGTGATGCTTGCACTGGGTTACGGCCCCGACGTTACAGCCAGCCGCATGAAAAAGCTCACCCGGGTTGCCATGCGGCTTGAGATGAAAGAGGGAATAAACGGCTGTTCGATAATTGATGATGCATACAGCTCCGATCCTGATTCCCTGGCAATTGCGCTCGATTTTATGGTACAGCAGAAGCAGCACGACAAGCGTACCGTTATATTGAGTGACATGTTGCAGGCAAACGCTGACGAGGAATTGCTTTACAAAACCATCGCCGGCCTGCTAAACGACAAAGGCGTATCAAAACTAATAGGCATTGGCCCGGCAATAGAAAGATGCAGCAGATTCTTCGGCATGGAGAAATCTTTTTATACCTCAACCGAGGCATTTCTTGCTGCTTACAGACCCGGATTTTTTAGGAATGAGAGCATTTTGCTGAAAGGTGCCCGGATATTTGAGTTTGAACGCATCAACCAGCTTCTTCAGCAAAAATCGCACGAAACCGTTCTAGAAGTTAACCTCAACGCCCTGGTTCACAACCTGAATTATTACCGGTCACTGCTAAAGCCCGGTACAAAACTGATGGCTATGGTGAAAGCATTTTCCTATGGCAGTGGCAGTTTTGAAATAGCAAATGCCCTGCAGTTTCACCGGGCCGATTATCTGGCAGTTGCTTATGCCGACGAAGGCGTTGAGTTGCGTAAAGCCGGAATCAGCCTTCCGATTATGGTAATGAATCCCGAAGAAAGCGGCATGGAAGCCATTCTGCAATATAACCTCGAACCCGAAATCTACAACTTCAGGACGCTGCAAATGCTTGAGAAAGCATTGAAATCATATAAAACACAATCTGATAGCCAGATACCGATCCATCTTAAGATTGATACCGGAATGCGGAGATTGGGTTTCGAAAACTCAGATTTGATAAACCTTTGCGAGCGGATAAAAATGTCACCTCAAATCAGCGTACAATCTGTATTCTCGCATCTCGTTGGTAGCGATAATCCGGAACTTGACTCATTTACAAGACAGCAGATTGGTTTATTTACTGAAATGTCGAAAAAAATAGAGAAAGCCTTAGGTTATTCATTTATAAGGCATATCCTGAATTCTGCCGGAATATCGCGCTTTCCTGAAGCGCGGTTCGACATGGTCCGGCTTGGCATTTCCCTTTACGGGATTTCCTCAGATCAGGAAGAGCAAAAAATGCTGGAAACAGTAACTAGTCTAAAGACAAGCATTTCACAGATTAAAATAATTGAGCCCGGTGAATCTGTCGGATACAATCGTGCCTGGAAAGCTACTATTACAACAAAAATCGCAACCATTCCGATCGGGTATGCTGATGGGTTGAGCCGACAACTAAGTAACAGCCGTGGTAAAATGTTGGTAAACGGCCAACTGGCGCCTGTTGCGGGTAATATTTGTATGGATATGACCATGCTCGACATTACCGGAATAGAAGCAAAAGAAGGTGACGAAGTAATTGTTTTCGGAGAGGGATTGTCAATTAGTAAATTAGCAGAAGCAATGAATACCATTCCTTATGAAATATTGACCAGCATCTCGCGCAGGGTAAAACGGATTTATTTCCAGGAATAACTGCCTTGTTCATGAATATAATCAACTTATTCAAGTATTTTATCGCTATAGATTCAATACTTTTGCCATTAAAACCGCTGTATCATAATGAAGAAGTTATCCATCGTAATTCCTGCTTATAACGAAGCAGCCACCATCCATCTGATTCTGAATAAGATAACAGAGGTAAAGTTCAAATACGAGATTAATTATGAGCTGGTTGTTGTGAACGACTGCTCAAAAGACGGCACCGCTGAAGCATTGCTATCATATCAGAAAGATCATCCCGGCCTTGCAATGATTATCCATAATCAGGAAACCAACCAGGGTAAAGGGGCTGCAATCCACAAAGGAATAGATCTGGCAACAGGAGATCTTATAGTTATTCAGGATGCTGATCTCGAATATGATCCGGCAGATTACAATATGCTTTTAAAACCTTTTATGGAGGATGTTGCTGATGTGGTTTACGGTTCGAGGTTTATGGGAATTGGTCCGCATCGCATCTTGTTTTTCTGGCATTCAATTGGCAACCAGTTTCTTACATTCTTTTCAAACATGCTGACCAACCTGAACCTTACCGATATGGAAACCTGTTATAAAATGTTCAGGGCTGATATTATTAAAAAAGTGAAATTGAAGGAAAACAGGTTTGGTTTTGAGCCGGAAGTAACTGCCCGTATTTCAAGAATTAAAAATATCAGGATTTATGAGGTTGGCATCAGCTATTATGGCCGGACTTACGATGAAGGCAAAAAAATTGGCGCCCGCGATGGATTCAGGGCGATCTACTGTATTCTGAAATACAATCTTTTCGACAGGCAGGTATTTAAAACCAGCAACAACTAATCGGCAAGAAAACGGATTGCAATACTGAAATTATCAACATAAAACACATTTCTGCCATTGCCCCAGAAAAACGCGGTTAATTCATCGTCTTTTCTCAATCCTTGAGGGAAATTACCCACTTTAGAAATATTGGTCCATTTACCGGGTGATACTCCATATGTGCCGGAACCGGCAGAATATGACCTAACAATTTTAGTCCCCCTTCGCTGTTGAATAAACATTGATGAACCGATAAAATCACCGCTCACCTGTGCTTTTATAAAAACTTCGAATGGTTTGTTGTATTGATGTAAATCGGGAGTCCATTTGAATGCATAACTTCCCTGGTTCAGACTATCAACTCTGTTAGAATACTTACCTTCCGCAACAATGAGGCTATCCAATGCGTCAGGATTTCCATTCCAACCTGAAACTGATTTTTCAAATCCGTTAATTGATTCTATGCCAGAAGGAGCGGTTCCCTCAGAAAGAACGGAGACACTTCCTGACTTCAGGTAATACTTTTTTAATTCAACAGGCCATTTGTGATAGAATACTGCATCTGCTTCAGCAGGCACCGGTGCAAATAAATTTACCCTGGCAATTTTACCCACCTTTAAGCTGTCAAGGCAACTTATCAGGTCGCTGAGCCCACTTTGATACGTCAGATTCTGGAAACAACATGCACCACTATAGCCGACTCCCTTGAGTGTAGACAACATCTGGATATCATCATCGGTATTGAACACAGCCACTGAAACACCAGATTTAACAATCCGGTCAGCTATTTCCCTAAATTGATCTGTGCGTTGCTGTTCATATGATAAAAAAGGATTAAAACGGTTCAATACCAGCAATGTCAAAAAAATCCATCCCAAAATAAGAACAGAAAGGCGAACCACCTTATTTCGTTTTGCCAATGAATAATAAATAAGAAAAGATATCAGGGCGATTATCACAAAGCAGGAAAATCCAAAACCGGCCATAAGCCAGAGATTTGAATAGCTGAACTCAATAATATGGTTACCGGGTGTACATATTGTACTAATAAACATCTTGTTTGAAATAAAATGTTTTGTTTCAACACCATCAATAAAAACTTTCCAGCCAGGATACCAGGCCTGTAACAGAGTAACAGCAACAGAATCTTTGCATCTCACATTTACCACCACATTTCCTGGTGAAAACCCTGTAATGTGCAATGAATCGGAACTTGTTTTTGACAGTTCCGGAAAACCATCCGGAAAACTTTTTTCATCAGCAAAAAGAGCTGTATTATCTTCTGAAATGATTGGCAGATCAGATGGATAATGGGAAAGTATCTGATCGGAAAGATAGACCGGTGCATTATTTATTGCGAATTGGGCCAGTTGCGGAAAAGAGTCGGCAAGTACTTCGCATCCTTTCAGTCTGAATGAGTTAAATCCCTCGAATGATACTGTTTTATTGAAAATATTAGTATTACGCCAGAGCACCGAGTAGGATGCATTCTGCTCTGTGTTTAAAGAAACCGGAACATTGGCCGGAGGCAACGGAAAGCCGGGCGCTCTTCTACTTATATTTGAAGCAATTTCTTTGGGGGATACGCCAGGCGATGCAACGGTAAAATAAATATTCAGCTGAACCGAAACTACCATTTCAACGAGAATAAGTGCTGCAATCAATAATTTCCTGCTCGATGACGATTTTCGGATCAGCAATAAGAAAACAGTCAGGAAAACAAGCTGCAAAATGGCATGGAAAATAATATGCTCATGCCGATCGGGAGCAGCGAGCCAGGCAGCAAAATCGGTTGATGGTTTAAAAAATAAAAAATCAGCCTGATTCATCTTTATCAGGGAACTGGCCAATAAAACAATAATTACTGACCCGATTGCACCTGATATCCAGATTATTTTTTTTCTAAACAGTAATGGTCTGGCAAAGAAATCTCCCAGACCAGCTGAAGCACCCAAAATAATAGCTAAAACTGTAAAATAACTGAAGAAACTTGAGTGCCGGAAAAGGTCCATTAATGGAAAAAGATGGTAGAGTATTCCTCTCACCGGCGTATATTTCCCAAAGGATGCAACCAATGAAACCAAACCAAAAACAATGAAAAGGTTCATCAGCATTTTACGCTTTGTGATTAGAGATGATATAAAAAAAATAAGCATAATCATCCCTGCATAAGCATTATTCATAGAGATATCTGTATCATAAAAAGCAGCATCTTTAACACTGGCAAATGGCAAAAGAAACGAAATAGCTGACCTGGGTGAAAAAGGCATAAACCAGGCATCTTCAAGAGAAACTCCGCCAAGGCGACCGAGATGAGGTGAAACCTGGATTAATGTCACTGCTATTACCATTAGGCTGAGACCTGTAACAAAACCAAGAAGCAAATTGAGTTTTAGCAACCGTAAGGCTTCTTTCAAATTCTGCTCTCTCAAATACTTAATAAAATAGACGATAAAAATTGCGAGCAAGAGGTAAAGTAAAATCGCCCACATTGCCTGATACCCGCCGGTAACCAGCAGAAAAGCAAAAAGTGAAGCAGGAATTATATCAAAAGGCTTCTGATTCTGTTGCAGCCGGATAAAATAGTAAAGGACATAGGGAATCCAGGTAGCAGCAATAATTCCGAACATCTCCTGGCCGTGTCCAACAAAAAAGCCCGATAAAATATAAGCTGCCCCGGCTATTGCCCCTGCATACCAGTCGCTGGTAAAATGCCGGCTCAATAAGTACATACCCAATCCGGCCAACGAAAGATGAATTATAAAAAGCAAATGGAGCGTCAGATTTGAATAACCGGTTGTGAGCCCGATCAGGAAGGTTTCGGGATACCAAACCGAACGCAGATCAGCATGAATGGGATAACCACAATGTGTATAAGGGTTCCAGTAAGGGAAAACTCCGTTTTGCAGGCATTCACCAACATGATACCGCCAGGGCAGATAGCAATCTATCATATCCCATTTCAGGCTGTTTTGCAATAACGCAACCTGCCAGTAAGCAACTATGGTAAGAGCCACAAATGCAAGAAAAACGAAAATAGTATGTGGTCTTTTCTGTAACATCCTTTGCTGATCAGTTTACTTTAGCGAATGTAAGGAGAAATTCCTGAACCAATCGGGGCAAAATATCGCTATCTTAGCCACTGATATAGCAAACTACCGACAATGAGTTTTTCAGTTTCAGTTGTTATTCCCTGCTTCAACGAAAACAGTAACATTTTAACGCTTTACCAAAGTCTGTCAAGGGCTCTAAGCCCTTATGATTACGATTTATTATTTGTAGATGATGGCAGTAGCGATTCAAGCCTCGATGTCATAGAATCAATTGCTGCATCAGATACCAAGGTCCGCTACATTTCGCTTTCGCGGAATTTTGGCCACCAACATGCACTGAAAGCCGGCCTCGACCACGCCACCGGCGATTGTGTTATCAGCCTCGATGCCGATATGCAGCACCCACCTGAATTAATTCCGAAACTGATCGAAAAATGGCAGGAAGGATTCGAAGTGGTGAACACCATTCGTGGTGAACAAAAGTCGCTTTCAACTTCAAAGAAGGTTTCATCAGGACTTTTTTATCACTTTGTTAATAAACTTTCATCGGTCGAAATTAAACCCGGAGTCGCTGATTTCCGCTTGCTCGACCGCAAAGTGGTAGATGCATTGGCTCAGTTCAATGAAAATTTCCTGTTTCTCCGCGGCTTGATTCCCTGGCTGGGATTTAAACAGACCTCAATCCATTTTGAGCCTGCTGACAGGCTTTCGGGCAAGACCAAATATTCCTTTTCTCGCATGTTGCGGTTTGCTCTCGATGGCATTACATCGTTCAGCAGCAGGCCTTTGTATTTATCTATAATATTGGGAACTGTTATTGCCGGTCTGGCATTCCTCTATGGTATTTATGCGCTTTACATGTATCTCTTTACCAATGCTACAATGCCCGGATGGACATCCACCACGGCAAGCATTCTGTTTATTGGTGGAATACAGCTTATTATGCTTGGCATTATCGGGATTTACCTCGGCAAGCTTTTTATCGAGAATAAACGGAGGCCTAATTACATTATCAGGCAAAAGAATTTTTAGCCTTTCTTTACTTCACAAACTTTATCTTATTCATGGCATAGGCGACCATTTTGAGCAGGAGCCAGCCATGTTTAAACCGTGAGATATTTGTATCGCCGTATTTGCGGGCGCGATAACGGATAGGCACTTCAACAAGTTTCAGATTGAGTTTTGCTGAACCAAAAATAAGGTCAAAATCACCGAAAGGATCAAAGTTGCCAAAATAGGAACGGTTTGCCGCCAGTTTCCTGTAATTTTCGGCTGTCAGCACCTTGGTTCCGCAGAGCGTATCCTTCAGCCGTTGCCCAAGCAGCCAAGAGAACATCACTGAAAAGAACTTATTGCCCATCATATTCAGCGTACGCATGGCCTCATCTTCCATGGGGTAAACCAGACGGGTACCATTGATATATTCACCCTTTCCAGTGGCTATGGCATCGTAAAACTTCGGCAGATCTTCGGGTGGAACAGTAAGGTCGGCATCAAGTATCATCAGAATATCGCCAGTAGCATGATCGTAGCCTTTTCTAACGGCATCACCTTTCCCTTTTCCTTCCTGAACCATCCATTTTACATCACGCTTATCTTTGTATGCTTCGCAAACCCGCTTTATCTCCTTAAGGGTTTCATCGGTCGAATTGCCTTCTACAAAAATAATTTCGGTGTGTTTTCCCATATCGGGAGTGCGGATAACAGCATCCTCAATATTTCCCATTTCGTTCCTTGCCGGGATAATTACGCTAACGCTGAAATCGCGGTTGGCATGTGGACGGACATCCGGCAAACGGCCAATAATAAAGCCGGTAAGGCAAAGGCTGTTGAATAGCGGCAGATTGGCTATATATTTATTCAGAAACCACGACAGGATTGGAATAAAAATCGGAAAAAGAAATCTTCGCCCTGATTTTACAACATCATAATTTTCGAGTTCAAGCAAATTGATTACATCGCCCCTGTTGAGCCAGTTGAGCCTGCGATGGGGCATTTTAAGCCCGAGTTTCTGGGCCAGCCAAAGCAGCGGCTCCCACAAAAAACTATGGTAGGTGATTATTATCCGCGTTCCCGGATGAATAACCTTTTTCAGTTCTTTGAATGCCTGCTGAATATCTTCGAGATATCCAAGCGTATCGGAAATTACTATGTAATCAAAGGCCTCAGTTAGGCTGATATTCTCTGCATCCATCACTTTAAAATTCAGGTGCGGATATTTCTCCTTCGCCAGATTAATCATTGAAGGCGAAAAATCAATACCCATGCCATAAGATGGCTTGATGGCATTAAGCAGGTATCCTGTACCACACCCTACTTCCAGTACTCTTGATCCTTCAGGGATATTAAACCGGCAGAAACTAATCAGGTTTTTATAGTAATAAAGGTTTTGCCTGATAAATTTATAGCGGCGATGCGCAATTTGTTCAACGCCATCAAGCACCCTTTGTTTATTCTCAGAAATACTATTCATTAGTAATTTTTTTGTTGGTCAATGGTGATATCCTGTCGAATCGGAAATCATCCAGAAAAACCGGTTTTTGCCCTTTATTCCAGACATATATTTTAATAATACCGCCATCTACAAATTTGTCAACCATAAATTCGAGTGCGATCTTTTTCCAACCCGATGCTTCCTCAGCAATCACCTTATTTGATGAAACATAGAAATCATTTCTTTCAATTCCGGATCCTACCAAAGCTATATTCCCGGCCTCACCATAAACCCAAACACCAGCAGAAAATTTTTCTCCCGGCATTATTCCGTTCTCTTCAAAACCAAAAACGTACGGTTGTTCAGCAGTTGCAACCACACAACTACGGCCAGTATGTGCATTTTCATAAGTTAATAAACCCACATTGCTTTGAACCAGGGTATTACGATTTTTCTTTTCAACCTGCTGCTGATTAGGCAATTCAGCACTGCTAAAAACAATTTTTCTGTTTGCTGAAATGCCATCAGACTCAAACTTAACCGGGGCAAGTATTTTGCCTCTTTTATTGTAAACTTCAACCATTTTCCATCCGGTTGAATCGGGAAGATTCATCAAATCGACATCGGGTTCCACCCAGTTTGGGGTGTGCATAATCAGCATATTGCCTTTATATTTTTCAAATAGTTCTTCTGTTGAAACAGGATTGCCGCCCCAGTGATTTATTTTGCTTGTGTATGCATCGAGAATATAATAATCTGGGTAAATAGCCTGTAAATCTGATACATATCGATTCAGGCTGTATGCATTTCCAAAGAACAGGCCTGCCATTGGTGAAGCACCGGGATTAGTAAAAACGATGCCATAGGTTTGGTTTGATCCGGTAGTGGCACCCCATAATTCGATATAATCTCGATTTGAGTCAGTTCCGTAAAGCCCGTTTTTAAGAGCAAGTCCGTTTGTGATAGTGGCAAAGGACAAAGGAATCGTTAACAAACCAAGAACCCATAACCTGAGCTGCTTAAAACTGATTAGCGAAACGGCCAGATGGAATATAATGACTGTATTTACTGCAGAAACACACTCATAAGACAACAGATATGCAGCTTTTGGCTGCTTGGCCACGAGTAGGTAACCCACAACCTGGGCAACTACAACAGCAGCCAATACACGTGTTGCCGCCGGATTGGGACAACTTTTTTTAAACAGCCGGATTATGGGAAAAATCAAAAGTATTGCTATGCTCAGTAAAACCAGGCCAGAAAAATATGGATTTACAGCTATCAGATTTACAAGATCACCAAAATATTTAGAGGAGTCAATAACTTCAGCACTCCCTGAACCATATTGCCCTGAATGCATAAAAAGCTTATAAATCCATTTAAACATGGATGGATACATGCGGATAACCGGAAGGGTAAAGATGATAAAAGCCAGTACAGAAAAAACGATAAATCTGAATTTCTGCTTCCAGCCATCAATCAGAAGAAGGGGAATTACAAGCAGTGGAAAGAAAATAATTTTTGAAGCAAGTCCAAAGCCTGAAATTGCTGCAAACCAGATGGTATAATTTAATTTACTTCCCTCATTTCGCTTAAAGTACCAGTGTAAAACCAGGGCAGACATGGCAAAAGCAGCCGACATCTGCATAACTTCCTGGGTAACCCGTGTAAATCCGTTGAATAGAACGTATCCGGAAATAAAAGGTGTTAGTTGCAATAATAGCCCATACCAAACAATTCCAGTTGAGGAGGTTACAAACCACCCGAGCAGCAAAAGAACCAAAGAGCCGATTACGGCAACCGTTATATTCAGTATTCTGATGTAATGTTCCGGGTCGGACAAAACTGCTTTCGTAAGGTCATCTCCTCTTGGGTCTATCAGCCAGGCCACTCTGAGCACCACTCCTCCGGCTACCTGCATGGTTGTTCCCGGATGGTCAATATGGCCTGCCAACCTGAACTCAGCCATATTCAGCGAATTGAAAAGGTAGGCATATTCGGGGTCGTAACCTCCACCATACCATGCTTTATCGCGGTCGGTAATAGTATTGAGTGATGAAATAAATAAAATCAGCGGAATGATAAACAGGATAAAATAGCCGGCTATTCGGAAAATAGAACTGATCTGCTTATTCTCCATCAATTTAAAGGGCATACTGTTCAAATTTTTGCAAAAGTAATAAAATAGGCTTTACAGGTCGTTGTATTATATGTTGTACCAACTGCCTTGTGAGGTAAAGGCGCTTTTATAATTCAAGATACAGACAAAACGTATTAAATAGATGTGGATATAGTTTTTAAAAGTGTAAGCAGATTAAAATTTGCTTACATCAAACGGTGAATATTGAAATTCATTAATGCCATCTCTGAAAATTACGATAAAGGGCCCAACCATTAAATCAGATTCTACAATCTATTCATTATCAGGATATCAATATTTCTCCAATTGCTTTGAGTTCATCCGGAGTAAAACCCATGTTACTTAATGCATTCAAACTCTCATCAAGTTGCTCTTCGCTACTGGCTCCTAACAATACTGAAGTTACTCTTTTGTCTTTCAGAATCCAGGCAAGTGCCATTTGGGCAAGATTTTGATTTCGCCCTAGCGCAATTTCGTTTAACGTCCTTGCTTTTTCAACTTTTTCAGTAGTTACCTGATCGGCCTGAAGAAACCCATGTTCTTTGGCAGCTCTGGAGCCCGAAGGAATGCCATCCAGATATTTATCTGTTAACAGACCCTGCGCCAGCGGAGAATAAGCAATACATCCCACTCCTTCGGTTTCGAGTAAACCGAGCAAGTCTTTTTCAGCCCAGCGATCAAACATAGAATAGCGCGGCTGATGAATAAGACAATGAATGTTGAACGATTTAAGAATTTCAACAGCCTCTTTGGTTTGTGATGCTGAATAATTGGACAGCCCAACATACAATGCCTTGCCTTGTCTAACAATCTGTTCGAGGGCAGCCATGGTTTCAGTCATTGGCGTTTCTGTATCCGGTCTGTGTGAATAGAAAATATCAACATACTCCAGACCGAGGCGTTTTAGACTCTGGTCGAGGCTTGAAATCATGTGTTTTTTTGAACCCATTTCACCATAAGGGCCATCCCACATATTGTAACCGGCCTTGGTAGAAATAACCAGTTCATCGCGATAGCGGCCCAGATCGGTGCGTAGAATCTGCCCCATAGTCTCCTCAGCCGAACCCGGTGGCGGACCATAATTGTTTGCCAGATCGAAATGGGTTATACCTTTGTCGAAGGCATGAAGAATCAAGCTTCGGCTAACCTGAAAAATATCAACACCACCGAAGTTATGCCATAAGCCCAATGAAATTTCAGGAAGTTTCAATCCGCTGTTTCCACAGCGATTGTAAGACATTTGCT
>DINP01000111.1 GCA_002426025.1 Bacteroidales bacterium UBA5537
ACAAATGTTTTATATAGGTGTCGTTTTTTACTATGCCATGCGACAAATGTTTTATATAGGTGTCGTTTTTTACTATGCCATAAAACAGGCTGTTACATATAGGCAGCCTAATCTGGACTGCTGGTTGGGCGCCTTAAAAATCCCTGTATAAATCCCTGCCTACTTGTTTGTAACAGCAGTCAGGCAGGCGTGTCATCCCTGTCTGCCGACTGGCAGGCGCGTTCCAAAATCGGCGTAAGAACTAAACACAGAACGTTTTTTCGCTCCACTTGTGGTGAGCTTGTCGAACCATCGCCTTTTTTCGCTCCATCGCTCCCTCTCATTTTTGAGCCCAGAACTCAGAACGCAGAACACAAAACGCCCTTACCCTGCCGCTTGTCGGTAAGAAACCAGTTGCCTGCGCTCTTCATCCCACAGGCGTAAGCTCAGCGACTTCATACTGCTGATAAAAGTAACCGGTATCACCTGGTGAAAAGCCTCATTCTCCTTGTGGCATTTCTCCAGCTTGTAATTGGGGATCTTTGAGCTAAGGTGATGAATATGATGAAAACCGATATTGCCCGAGAACCATTGCAACAGCTTCGGCAGTTTTAGGTAGGAGGCACCATTAATGGCCACTGTACTGTAATCCCAATCCTCGTTGCGGTACCAATGCACATCGGGAAACTGATGCTGCACATAAAACAGAAACACCCCGGCGGTCGCAGCAAAATACATTACAGGTAATTGAATCAGCAGGTAAGATTTAAAACCAATCAGCAAACTGATGCCGGTTGCAAGCACAGCCAGGCCAAGGTTTGCAACATAAACACTAATGCGCTCTTTGCGGCTGAAACCTTTTCGCGTAAAACGATTCATAATCAGAAACACGAGTGCTGCACCAATGCCAAACATAATAAATGGGTTGCGGTAAACCCGGTACATAAACCGCTTACCACGCGAGCTACTTTTATATTCATCAACGGTAAGTGTCCACACATCGCCTACGCCTCTTTTGTCGAGGTTACCTGCCGTGCGGTGGTGAATAAGGTGGGCATGATGCCAGCGGTGATAAGGCGTAAATGCGAGGATGCCGGTAATTATACCTACTATTTCGTTGGCACGTTTCGATTTAAAAAATGCGCCGTGGCCACAATCATGGAAAATAATAAACAGCCTCACTGTAAACCCTGCCGCCAATATAGTAAGTGGCAACACCAGCCAATACGATATTGTAATCGCCCAGGCCATCAGAAACCAAAGGCCAATATAGGGAACAAGGGTATTTATCAGTTGCCAGACACTGCTTTTAACAGAAGGTATCTTATAGTTCGATATAAGTTTTATCAGCGACTTATTTGAGCCGCTATCGGATTTTTCAGGATGCATATTTTTTTTAACAAAGTTAAACAATATCAGGGTAATAATCAACGCTTTTCATGAGCAGCAATCACCAAAACAAACCGGCAACCTCTGTAAAAGGATGCCGGTAAGGAGAGATAATTTTTGCCTTCCGAACAAAGATAGCCACTGAATTGATATGCCTGAAGCATTAACATAACTTTAACAAACATATAATATGAGCATGGTCATCTCTCAGAGCAACGGCCTCGCTAAGTGAAATCATCAAAAAAAATATACCTGTTTAGAAATAATTTCAAGAGTTATTTAAACCTAATAATTTCTTATATTTGATACTATAATAGCTATCGTTATGAAAACAAGATTTATCCTACATGTTAACCTGGTTTTAGCCGGATTATTATTCGCAAATGGCATTTATGCTCAGGATTATCGGGTTCTGCAACCAGAAAGAACCTATCAATACAGCAGTTACACCGACATATTAAGCATGCACGTTGATTCTATTGATACAGATAGCACTGTTACAACTTATTATCTTATAAAAAATCTGCAGCAGATGGATTGGAATTGCTTTCATGTTTTGGGCCCCTCGTGGATGGGCGACAGAGTAGCAATCCAACCCGATGGAAGCACCTTTTTTTACAATGTTTCTGATCAACCAGTATTGATAAAAACCCAGGCACTGCTAAATGAAGAATGGATATGCTATTCAAGGCCTGATCTCAGTATTAGCGCCAGTATCAGTTCTGTGGGTATTAATGATGTACTTGGAATTCAGGATTCTATAAAGACGGTTTCATTTCAGGCAAAGAATGCTGATGGACAAAATATTAGCCATGAAGTAAATGGCATGAACCTTACGCTTTCAAAAAATTACGGATTGGTTAAAACCCTGAATTTTCATGATTTCCCTGACTCCAACTTTGGGACTATACTATTGTCGTTGACTGAACTATCACTCTGTGGTTACACTAACCCTGAAGTTGGTGTTCAGAATCTGACATGGAAACAGGTTAATGATCACAATCCCGGCGATGAACTTCATACCAGGGCAACCGAAACCGGGGTAGGTTTCTCAAAATATATTGAAACCATTGCTCTTGTACTTGACAAAGAAATAAGCGGAGATACCATAAAATACACCTGGGAAAACAAGATAAAAACAAGCTATTTTTCACCTGACAGCAACACTTTCACCGCCATAATTGATACAATTGGTGTTAACATCACTTCCGATCCAAATTTCGACAATCTTTCAGGAGTTTCCTGGACATCAGATTATTGGGGTGATGCTTCAACAGTAAACCTAATGGGGCAGAATGAACTTGGATTGACAAAAACAGACGGAAGTCTGCATATTTACAATAAAGGTACCTGGACTTATCTTGGCGACACCTGCTATACGCCGATGATAATTTGCGGATGTGTTTCCGAAAACGTTTACTACCAGGGCTTAGCAGGGCCATATTATTATTGCAATATGGGTATAGAGTCAAACATCAGGGAACTGGTCTATTACAAAAAAGATGGGCTCGAATGGGGCACCCCGCTTGAATTCACCGTGAATGCAAACCTGCAACCAAATGCAGCAAACCCTGAATTTATTTCTGTTTTTCCAAATCCGGTAACTGAAGGGACAATAAACATTGGCTTCACAAGAAATTTCAGCAAAGTCAGGCTTCTTGTTACCGATATATCGGGACTGAAATTAGCCGAATATACGTTGACCGGAAAAAACAATACGATAGATATACAGCATCTGAAAAAAGGCAACTACCTGCTCCGGTTCTCAACCGATAGCATGGTGATTACAAAGAAACTGGTGAAGTTGTAGGTTTGAATTGGAAGCAAACGCTTTGAGCCAGGACTTCCAAACACTAAACTCTGGTATTTATAGAACGCTCCTGCCTGTCGGCAGACAGGGATGACGCTGATCTGCGAACGCTGATTTACACAAATTTTTACCCCGCTCCCCATGCACTGAGCCCCATGCACTGAGCCCTGTGCACTGTGCACTGAGCAATGAGCCCTGCGCCCCTCGCCCTTTCACTCCCTCGCCCCTTCGCTCCTTCGCTCTTTCGCCTACTTCATCGCCTGCTCCAAACTCAGCGTCCGGAATCCCTTTTCAAAATCTTCCCAACGAATGGTAGCCGGACAAGTAACCAATCTGGTTTCGCCGGGCATCATATCGAAAAAGTTATCAGAAAACTGAACATCGGTATTATCGCTGATCANNTGAAATTCAGTGGCAGGTCTTTCTGGTCGATATCAAAAATCAATGCAGAACCATTTGCTGGCAAGTTGGCTTTTACCGATCTGTTCCAGATTGACAGCCCGTTAAAATCCATCAGGTTCAGGCGCAGAATGGCGGGTGTTTTATCAGGAAGATCAGAAACTCCGTAAATTTTCAGTCTGCCGTTTTCAACGACTACATTAATAATCTCATTCTTACATGCTTGTTTCACAGCATA
>DINP01000037.1 GCA_002426025.1 Bacteroidales bacterium UBA5537
AACTGTCGTGCTTCGATATCCTGAAGGGAAGCAAACAAAACCGCCGATTTGCCCTTGTCTGAATACCTGAAGGCTTCTTCAAAGTACTCTTTTTTACCAGTTTGCTGGTATAAGATAGTTGCAACTTTTACTGTATTCAGAAATGTTTTTCGCTCATCTTCCGAAAGGAGTAGTTTGCTCTCCTCATTTTGGTAAGTTGAACGTAGCTTCTCAACAACTTTAATTGCAAGTTTGAAGGTTTCAAGACTATTTTTCAGATTATCCTGGTTGCCTGCAAGGCTTAATGCTTCAGCCTTGCCATTGAGGGCATTTACCAAATATCGGTCAGGCTCAATTGCGTTAAAATCCGGATTTGATGAAATATTGTGATCGTTAAATCCCTGTACATAGGCAATAATGGCATCCTGATAATACTTGAGTGCCATAGTTGGGTCATTCTTTATCAGCATGTGATAATTTCCTATATAGTAAAGGTTATTTGAGACTTCCCGACTTTTAGGGCCATAATTTTTAATGCTGATTTTAAGTGCTTTTTTAATCATTTCAAGCCCTTTTTCTATTTGATCAATTTGTAAAAGAAAATAGCCATATCTGGTATATAGTAGGCCGGTTTCAGGATGGTCTTCACCTAAAAGTTTCAATGCAAGCTCAAGCGATTTGCTATAGTATTCATTTGCCTTTTCAGTTTGGTTCATCACACTGTAGAGACTTGCCATATTGGTATATGTCTTAATCGCTGCCTGATTATTGATATCCTTTGGCAGGCTGCGCTCATAATAATCCAAAGCATTTTTATAATCCTTTTTTTTCTCATATACGTAGCCGATATTCATATTAATCGAAAGTATTGAGGGGTGTCCGGGTTCATAGTTAACCGTGGCGATGGCAAGCGCTTTATTGAAGAAGATCAATGCTTTTTCATAATCGGCTGTATGAATGTAAGCCTGACCCATGTTCTGATAGAGGCTTCCAATATCGGGATGATTCGGTCCTACTTTTTTTATCAGTATGGCCTCGGCTTTCTCGTAATACGCGAGCGCTTCAGCCAGATTGTACTCCAGAGCGAGGTATCTGCCCATATTCAGATAGCGGTTGGCAAGTTCAGGGTCGTTTGGGTGCGAAATCTTCTCAATAATTTTTAATGAAGTTGACATTGCTTCTTCTGCACGGGTATAATCTCCTTTTTGTGCATAGATTATTCCCATATTCTGCTGATAGCGAGCCAGGTCGGCATCTTCGGGTATTTTTCGTTTTAAGGCAAGCGAATAAGCTTTTGAGTAAAAATTTAACGCTTCATCGTAATCGCGTTTAAAGAAAAAAATGGTACCCAAACCGTTATATGTCAGAGCGAGAGAAGTATCTGTGTCATTCGAGGCTTTTATTCTGCTCTCAATACTTTGGTTGAAAACCATTGCCGAACTGTCAAAACTGCCACGGTCCAATAAAAGAAGCCCTTTGCGGTGAAGGATGTCGGCTTGTAATACATGATCTCCCGGAAACTCCCTTACTAAAAGTTGCTGCGCCTGTTCAATAATCCGTGATGCTTCAGTTGGATTGCCTTTAAACCTGAACGCATCAAATTGTTTTATCAGGACTTTTAAGTATTCCCGTTGATTATTTTCAGCCTTCAGCATATCATTAGCCTGGGAATAATATTTCAGGGCACTGTCAAACTCGGACTTATTCATGAAATCATCGGCCTTCCGCAAAATATCCCTGTAATTGGTACCACTGCGCAAATTATTTGAAACAGGTTCGGTTTTGTTGTGCTGTTCAGAACAGGCACTAAACAGAAACAGGCCGGTAAGCACTGATAAACAGAGGTATAATGAATATTTCAGGTGGCACTTTTTAGCCTGACTCATAGCAAGACCTGAAGTAAGAAATGAATGTCGTTCGGTACAAATGTAATAATAAACTACGCAAATTGTTCATCTGATAGGCAATAAAAAACAGGAGACTAAAAAGCCTCCTGTTCGATTACCATAAAACGAATAACTTCTGTTAGGTGGTTAAACTGCCTAAGTGGCATCATAATAGCGGGTTGACGGAACAAAAGTACCGTTAACATCGCCAGCACTTGATCCTCCAACAGTAGGAAGATTGGTTGCAATTAACTGAGTCTCATTGTAGCGGGTTGATGGAACAAAAGTACCATTAACATCACCAGCACTCGACCCTCCAACAGTTGGAAGATTGGTTGCAATTAGCTGAGTCTCATTGTAGCGGGTTGACGGAACAAAGGTGCCGTTAACATCGCCGGCGCTAGACCCACCAACAGTAGGAAGGTTGGTGGCAAGTTCCGTTGGGATTGGTTTATTCAAATCAATATGGTATGCCTGTCTTCCAACGTCAGATCGGGCATATACCTGGCCACATAGCAGCATTAGAGCTGCCATGGTAGCCAACCACAGCATTGTTTTGGTTTTCATTTTTCACGGGGTTTTGGTTAATAATCATCAGGTGGTTATGTGGTTTTATGGTTATACTCAAAAAAGCAAGTTACTTTTATTGGTTATTGACATTAACACTGTTGAAAAGGTCTCTTTTTTTAACAATGTGGTACTCCAGTTTACTAAAAAACAACTTCCAGATCAGATGTAAAAAAAACAGCTCATAAAAATGAGGCAATATTTTCAGCTTTTGCCCGGCCAGTGTGTAAAAAGTTTATTATGCCTGTCCCTTTCAGTTCTTATTTTGTAACAACCTTTTACCTTTTTTATACCAAAAAAGTGAAAGGTTATACGAAAGTATTTTCAAAGATGTCAAAATTTTTTCAACAAATATATAACATGCAGTTGATCAAACAAATAAAAAAGTGAAAAAAAGTGATTTTTTTACTGCAATTTATAATAAATCTTTTTTACAAAGCATGAGAATGGGTAAAATTATTTTTTTTCTGGAAATGATATTACCTTTTTGATAAAATCGGATAAAGAAACAGAACATGATCCACTATTCGGATGAAGCTATAGTTGAAGGTCTTCGCTTGAGGAGTGATTTCATCATAAAGCATATTTATCAGGAGCTTTTCCCTACGATAAAGTACCTGATTGTGAAGAATAGTGGAAATGAGGAAGATGCTGAAGACATCTTCCAGGATAGCCTGATTATAATTTTTAAAAAGATCAGGGACAATCAGCTTGAATTAAGTAGTTCTTTTCGTACTTACCTGTATTCTGTCAGCAGGAATCTATGGTTGCAAAAATTGAGCAAGCGCAAACAATTTTCCCGCGAATTCAGCGATATTGAGTCATTTGTCCAGCTTCCCGATAAGGTGATGGAGGATATTTATGACGAAGAAGTTGAAAAGTACAGGTTGTACCAACATCATTTTTTAACCTTGAATGATGATTGCCAGAAAGTGCTCTTATTGTTTATGAAAAAACTATCTTTGAAAGAAATTGCTGTTGAAATGGGTTATAAAACTGAAAAATACGCGAAAACACGCAAATACCTCTGCAAGGAGGAATTAAAAAAGAGAATTATCAATGATCCCAAGTGCCATAAATTCCTGTCCGATGACTAGAAAACTCAAGTATTCCCANNAAAGAGGCAACAACGAAGATTGTCAGAATGCAGCCACGCAGGTGGCAGTTAGTTGCTGCTGCAGCTATCGCGGTTTTGATGATTGCCGGAGGTGCCATTTTGCTCACTCAGCAACGCTCCTACACGGCAGAGAAATTGTTCAGTATGTACTACGATACAGATCGTACGATTGAACTAACCCGTTCGGGCAATGCGAACATTGTGGAGGCTATTCTTAAATTTCAGCAAAAAGATTTCCAGGGAGCTTCCCTGCTCTTTGCCGAGATTCTTGATAGGGATAGCTCCAATATCGCAGTATGGTTCTACAATGGCATTTCTTACATCGAAACCAACCGTATTGATGATGCTGTAAAAGCATTCCGGTACATTGTTGACGATAAGAACAACCTCTATGTAGAACATGCCGAATGGTATCTCGGGCTGTGCTACCTAAAAAACGAGCAGATTGACTTTGCCGTTGAACAATTCCGTAAAATCGCGGCCGACCAGAAAAACTACCACAACAAGGAAGCTAACAAAGTTCTCGAAAAACTGGGCCGCAAGTAACCACACCCGCATAAAGATCGTTGATAATTTAAAAACCGGATGAAAGTCCGGTTTTTTTATGCTTTTTTTTGACGGATTGTAGTGTCACGATATATCGTGACACTACAATCCGAATTTAATCAGTGATTTTAATTTCATTAGCCTTTTTTGAATTTCTTATTTAATTTCATTATATTCGTTGGGTAATAACTCCGACTATGAAAAAACTTAACACTTTACTGATTCTCCCACTATTCTTAATTAATTTCGGCGTTTCAGCCCAGGATTTCTGGGAGCAGTTGCCATTTCCTTATGAAGTATCCATAATGTGTATCGCCACCAATGAGCAAGGAGGTATTTTTGTTGGAGCAGGGTATGATGTTGATAATGGTGGAGTTTACCGTTCCATTAATAACGGGCAGACATGGGAATTAGTACTCGATATGTATAGTGGAGCAGTATTATCCATTGATATTAATGAACAGGGAACCATCTATGCCGGGACAAATAGAGGAGAAACTCCCTTATTTGTTTCATTTAATAATGGTTCAGGTTGGGAAGAACTGATATTGCCAACTACTGACAATGTTGTTAAAATACTCTGCATTTCAACAGATACAGTGTATGTGAGCCAGTGGATTGAGGGTGGGGCCTTTTTGCTAAGAAGCGCCGATAGTGGTGCCACATGGGACACAATCTATACTTCGGATCATGTAAGCGAATATGTTTCGGATATTGCCATTTCTTCAACCGGTGTTATATATATTAGTCTTGATGGGTTCTTTTTCGAAATGGGAGGGGTTTACCGATCAACCGACAATGGCCAGACCTGGGAATGTGCCGGGCTGTTTAACTACCAGGTAAAGGCTCTGGGGTTTAATAATTATGATGACCTGCTTATAGGGGTTTGGGCTGGTTTTTATGATATCAGCGGAGGGCTATATGTGATTTATAACGGAGAAAGTGTAATACATGATCTTTATTACGGGCCGGCTGTATGGGACCTTGTGATTAACTCTGATGATGATATTTATTTTGCAATTGATGGTGGTTATGTAATGAGGACGTTGGATTTGGGACAGACTTTTGAGTTTGTCAACCAGGGGTTAATTGGATCAGGACATATGGCTATTGATAACCAGGATTATGTGTACAATGCATCAGCGTATGGAAATAATAAAGTTAACAGGACCATTGAACCCACGGTTACTTCGGTAACAGCTTTTTCCGGTCCTGAAATTCTTAAATTTGAGTCAGCTCAAAACCCTGTTACTGATAAATTCTGGGTGAGAATAATCGGTCCAGATGATATGCATGGCACAGGCAACTTTATTATCAGCGATTTAGCAGGCAGGGCTTTTATAAATGGGCTATTCGATTTCGCCAATAAATACTTCGAAACGGATGTTAGCAGGTTGAGACCCGGGATGTATATATTAACAGTAAAAATTGGCAACGAATATTATTCTGCAAAATTCATTAAACCCTGATATTATTTATTCACCAAAAATCTTCATCCATGAAAACATTTCCAGATATTATTCCATATATTCGTTAGGTTATAACTCCGTCCATGAAAAAATTTTACTTCCTCGCTCTATTTTTCACTTCTCTTGTTGCACAGAAGCATCAAAGCCCAGGATTTCTGGGAAATTATCAATACACCTTCAGACTTATCCATTCTTTTGGCCTGGCGCCATAAACTGGTATGAAAACCGTATTTTGAACCCTGAATCGCCCGCCGACAGCATTTTCGCTATCATTGATCTGGGTTATGTATATATGCTGATGGAAGAAGACAGTCTTAAATCACAATTTGTAGGCAGATTGCCGGAATACAGGCCTGCAGGCAAGGCATCTTATAACAAGAACAAGGATTATTTA
>DINP01000073.1 GCA_002426025.1 Bacteroidales bacterium UBA5537
GTCAGGATCGGTTTGTGTTCGCGCTGAAGTTCATTACTTAATCCGCCCTGGTCAATAATATCAACCACCAGTTTTTTAAGTTCTCCAATATCGCGCTTCATATCGAACAGCACTTTGTACAGAATTTCCCGTTCTGAAAATTCACTGCCGGCATTTTCCTTATGATAAAGAACCGGCAGATCGCGGTTTTCTGACGGCAGGTATCGTTCGAGGTTGGCCGAAGTAATCATCCGGCTCTCTTCGATAATTGAAATTTGTTCCGTAATGTTTTTTAGTTGCCTTACATTCCCCTGCCACCTATAATTCATCAGCATTTTTTTTGCCGATTCATCAATTTCAAGTGGAGGCATACGATACTTTTCGGCAAAATCGCTAGCAAATTTCCTGAAAAGTAACACAATATCATCTTTCCTTTCGCGCAATGCCGGAACAAATATCGGAACTGTGTTCAGGCGGTAATACAAATCCTGCCTGAATTTCCCCTTGCTGATAGCGCCGGGAATATCCACATTGGTGGCAGCAACCACCCTAACATCAGTTTTAATAACCTTCGAAGAACCCACGCGCATAAATTCACCTGTTTCAAGCACTCTCAGCAGCCTGACCTGAGTGGATAAAGGCAACTCGGCAACTTCATCAAGAAAAATAGTACCACCATTCACAACCTCAAAGTAACCTTTGCGGGATTCGTGAGCACCGGTGAATGAGCCTTTTTCGTGACCAAACAATTCGGAATCAATTGTGCCCTCGGGAATTGCTCCACAGTTAACCGCAATGTAAGGACCATGCTTACGGGCACTCAGATTGTGAATGATCTGTGGAAATACCTCCTTTCCCACGCCGCTTTCACCATTGATGAGAACGGTAATATCTGTCGGGGCAACCTGGCGGGCAATATCTATGGCCCTGTCGAGCAAAGGGGAATGGCCAATAATGCCAAACCGCTGTTTTATTGATTGAATATCCATTTATATGATAACGCTTTCAGTAAAATTGTATTGCAAAATTAACAAATCGCATACTGTAAATGCCACTAAAAGAATAAAAAACTGACATTTTGGCAATATTTAATAAACACAGCCTGAAAAGGACATACATATCCAGCCTGCAACGCTAACATCCACAATTTTTAACGTAGCCGGTAATAATCATTTTATGATTGCACCGTTAATCGGCAAAAGAAACCAGTGTCTGGTATCGCGCGATTGTAATTTCTCAATACAATCAGGGAACAATTTTTCCAATAAAAATGGCAGCATTGTTATCAAGAATGGTCATATCGCCGGTATCAATGATCCCATCTCCATTTACATCGGTATTAAAATAGCCCGATACGAAACCAAAAGAGTCATTATCAACAGGTGTCATGTCACCAGTATCAATAACTCCATCCTGGTTAACATCCCCACCATAAATCACATATTTATCGGATATTTGCTTAAGATTGCTGCCAAAAGCCTGAGCAGCAGCAGATGTGAAATTATAGTTTACACTACCTACCCCAAACGAAACTGGACTACCATTCCAGGTCTCTATGCTATTGCGATGCTTAATAACAATGTAATAGCTATCAGCCAGAGATGCAGGCAAGCTAATTGCTGCTGTGCCATTTGTGTTTACATCTATGGTAAACGGTCCAGAAGCAATTGAATAAGGCGGTGTAGCGTGATGAAGTTCTACCGTGATCCGGTCTGCAACAGTGCCAGGAAATTGATTCCCTGTCTCATTTTGCGCTTTATTCATGGTTATTCCATTAAACAGACTTTCGAGAAAAATAGTGATATTCAGGGTAGAAGGCACATATCCATGAGGTCCGGGCAAATTTGGAACAACACCATGGCAGACTTCACATCTACGTAAGGTTCCTGAGAAACCCTGCAAGGTTATATTCTGTAAATTATCATTCGGTTGCACTGTAGGTTGAATTGAATGTGGTGAGCCATGGCAAGCGCTGCAGAATAAGCCTCCATGTCCCCTTGATTGCCTGAATAGTTTTCCAGGCTCTTCAGCAAAATTAGCTCCATGGCAATTGGAAGAACCGCAGGATGGCTCCTGAAGCCATGGTTGACGACCGTTTTCAATTGATTGGGCCACGGTTGACATATTGCCGTGGCAATTCTGGCAAGTCATCCCTGCCGAGTACATTACACCACGAAAACACTGAGTATTTGGACCGGGATGACATTTATAACAATCATTCGTTTTATCTTTATGCTTATCGTGCATTACAAAAGAAAAGGATTTTATTCCGGGAACGCCAGGCATTCCTAGCGCATTATCAGCATGGCATGAAGCGCAAAGAATGGGAGTATTGTTCGGATTGAAGCCACCATCGTCGCTGTGCTGATTAAGGATCGCTTGCTCACTGTTGTGACAACCGCTGCTAACACAATTAAGTTCATTTGAAACAGGAATCACAGGCTGAGTACTTCCAAGCAAAATATTACTGCTATTCCTCACCTGAACCATTGCAAGCTGGTAAGGACTTTCCGTCAGCAGGTTAGCATCTGTGTAAGGTGTTACCGGAACGCCATCAACATAAAAATAGTTCTCTTCAATGTTCATAGTTCCAGTGAGTCCTACGCCAGTTAATCCAATATTTGGAGCCAATGAAACCCCGAATAATTGCTGAGCATAAGTCCAGAAATTGGTTTTCCCGATGGAGTATGTGTTTCCGGGAACCGAATATTCAACACTGTAGCCAGTTGTAACAATCTCTGGCAGAGTGGTAGCTGTACCTTTCTTAATAACCTGAGCTTTAAGATTGTTGTATGGAGGTAATACTGAAAACTTAGAAAAGTCCTTATTTGAGCAATGCATCCCGAGATCATTCCAACTAATCACAATATATTCATCGCTCAAAATTCCAGCGAATAGAAGCGGGAACATTACCATCACAAGTAAAATCGGCCATCTTTTTATCATAATATATTGGTTTTGTGGTTAATAATTACACAAAGGTACATCCATGCCACGGCTGTTATCAAGTCGGAGATGACTTAAATGACAAAAAACACGTAATATATATTGTATCTAAATAGTTCGATGTGTAGACCTGATTTTAGAAATTATGAAATCAGGCCAGTTACACCTGTCAGATGTAGAATTTAATTGTATGATAATTCCCCATTTTAACTCAAATACTGCGAAGAAACCCATTTTTCGTTGATATCAATCCGGCTCCAGCCATTCCTGGTTTCATAAACCAAAACGGAAGTGTCTTTTGCCAGCGAACCAAGTGTAGAAAACCCTGAAGCAGGACCTGAACGGATATTCAGAGATTCGGCAGTAACACGGGCCTTGCGGGCCTTAATCACATACCTTTCCGAAAGCCATTCACTTTTATCACTGATTCGCAGCCATCCATTCACAGATTCATAAATATTTACATTTGCCCCGGCACTAAGGCTTGCAGCAATTGCAAAAGCTGTTCCCGGCCCTTTTCTTACATTGAGCGATGTAGCTGTAACGATTCCTATTTCTGCAGTAGCGGGCTTCACCTCAACCACTACATCCGGGGCAGGAGTTTGTGCACCCAGAACAAGCATTTCCTTTTTGATCAATGGGATGAAACCAGCTTCAGCATCTTCAACTTTATTTCCGCCAAAAAAAGCAGTTCCGGGACAACTCTTGGTACTTCCTTTACCATTCAGCCTGAGTCCATTGTTAAGATCGTACCAATGATGATAAACAATGTGTTCGGCATCAACCGCAAGGTTAAATTTCCGGCAAAGCAGCGCATTTAGTTTAAGAATGGTGTTACGATGGGCTGGCAACATCTGATCTTTTCCCAAATCGAAATTACCAAAGTGTTCAATACAAATACCTTTGGAATTATGTCCTTTTATGCCTACAGGCACATCGTTAAATGGTCTGCAAACTGCAACTTTTCCATCGGGAAAAGTGGTAAGGGTTTGGGCGATATTACTCCACCCATTGTTTACCATATGATAATCTCTCATTGATTTCAGCCTCGCAAAGTGATTGCTACCTGTAAAATGGGTGTAATCAGGCAGAAAAGTGTGGTGGTTTTGTATCAGATTAATAACCCTGCTCACATGCTCAGCAGCAAGCCAGTTGGCAAATTCATCAATGTCCATTAAATAGAATCCGAATTGTTTTTCCATGGCTATATTTTTAAAGTTAAATCTACTCCTCTTGAATTGATTTATATTAACATATAAACCACACAATGAGTTCATTACTGATAATCGTTTCTCTTTTGCCAAGTGATTTATGATAATTGATGCTGAATAAGTCAAGAAGTATTTCAACTTCGCTTTTTCCCTTTCTGAATAATTCAATTTTAGTTATATTTATATCTTCGAACAGTTAATTGAATTATTGATTTTTATGCAACTAAATTTACGATCAGAAAAAACAAATCTATCTTCGAACAAAATCAGTCGCACATGAAAAGGGTTTTGATCTTACTGATTGTTTTTACAACAACTGCTGTTGTTGGGCAAAATTTAAAGAATGGTGTATATGAAGGAAGGTTTATCATGCCTCCGGGGAATCCTGCAGTATTTTCAATGAACAGCTTGAGGATTATTATTGATAATGACGGCATGGTTATTTTTACTGCCCGTATAAAATTCGGACCTCCATCAAAGAAAGGGGATTATGTAAAAATTTCCGCCTCTTTAACCGGAAAAATGGAAGGAAATTCAATCATCTTAAACGGAGAATCAAATGTTGAGATGCTTTATTTTGGCAGGACCGGCTCCAAAGATGTCGCCTCCGTTCTGAATGCAACCCTTCAGCCAGGCTCACCTCCCTCAGTTTCAGGGAAATTTAAGGTTGGGAACTCTGTGAGTGATGATACCGGGTTAAGCCCGGTATTTGAATTCTCTGCTCAATATACCGGCGAAGAGATCACAGAAGGGTTAATCTTGCTATTTCCATTTGGTGATAGCCCGAAAGTTATTGATAAAGGCTGGCTTTTTGGCGCCCGTTGCCTGCTCGGTGCCGGAACCGATGACGAACGTGATCTGTCTGAAAATGTTGAATGGAGTGGTACGGGACAGTTTGACCCGGTAAAAGGCCCGAAAGCCAGAGCATACTTCACAGCACCTGGGAAGAACACCATCCGGTTGAGGGTTGTGGATGGTGAGAATGAGATTGTTAAAGAATTTACCATTTATGCAGAGCCATCAGCTAAATATGCACGTATAGGAAGCCTGGTTTACTGCCCGGCTGATGGACACGGAGGGCCGGCCTGCCCCCTTCCGGTCGTTGGCATGGTTGAATCAGGAAACCAGGAACTGCTGCTTGATGGCATGCCGGTAGCATGTGTTGGGGACAGTGGTTACCATTCCGCCTGTGTGGGGCCTAACCAATTTATAATTGCCGAGGGAGACCCGGATGTAAAACTATTTGGAAAACCTGTGGCCATATTGGGAAGTGTAACCAGGCACTGTGGAGGTGCCGGCAGAATCGTTGAAAATGGCACAACTAATCGAATGTTGATAATTTCGAAAAGCAGTTCTGTTAAAATCAGTAATGAAGAATCTGATTTTCATAAAAGAGCTTTGAAGGAAGGCACCCGTATTGAAACCGGAGAAAAAGGCATGTGTGTTATACAGGCTGGCCCGGGCGCTTTCTTTACCCTCGCGCCCGGATCTATCATGGTGATTGAAAAAAATGATGACCCTCCACCAAAGGTGAAACTTGAGCAGGGAATGCTTAGTTACATTGGTGCTGATATCGGAGGCAAAGACCACATCGTTATTGTCACTGACAGGGAAACCATTGAACCCGCCGGAACCCGTTTCACCCTCGAAGTTTCTGATACAAAAACTATTCTGGCAGTAGCAAAAGGCAAAGTAAGAATAGCTTCCGGCAATCAGGAAAGAATTGTATCTGAAGGCTCGGCTGTTGCTTCAACCATTAAAGGAATATCCACAATCCGCGATTTCAGCTTTCAGGCAGAAATCCGGAAATGGCAGAAAATTCCTGAGCAATCTGAAAAGATGACCATAAATATATTTTCAGACACTTCTGCAACAGGCAATAAATATATAAAAGCTGGCATTATTGCTGGATGCATTGCACTTGGATTAATATTTCTGACTATTCTGTTCATCGCCCTGAAAAAGAGAAAACGAAGAAAAAGTCAGTCGCCGGCAATAATTACTCAAAATGAACCTACAACTGCACAGATAAAAACTGCTGATGTAATAAATCGGGTAACAATATCTTCTGAAAATCCAAAGTTTTGCCCCATGTGTGGAAGCTCCCTGAAACCTGGTGCAAAATTCTGCGGAAAATGTGGAACGAAATTGTAAATACTTATTGGATCCCCTCCAGCTACCTGCGAACTTTAGCCCCAGCCTGCTTCTCGAAAACCTCTGCAAGTCGATCCATAAATTTGTCAATCTCCTTATCGGTCAGTGTTTTATTTTCATCCTGCAGGATAAAACTAATTGCATAGGATTTCTTGCCAGCCTCAATTTTATCACCTTCATAAACATCAAAGAGATTTACACGCTTCAACAACTGCTTGCCCGACTTGAATGCAATTGCTTCTATATCAGCATATTTAACTGATTGATCGAGCAATAGTGCCAGATCACGGCGAACTTCGGGGAATTTTGCTACTTCACGATGAGTAATCGTATGCTTTTTGATAACCTGAACCAGATTATCCCAATGAATGCCTGAATAATAGACAGCCTGATTGACTCCGAACTGCTTCAGCAACTTATCACTTAAGCGGCCCATACAGCAAACCGGCTTGCCATTTACAAGATAAACCTCGCCCGAAGTAAAGAAGGGTGGGATGCTTTCAGCTGGCTTTGTAAGGTTAAGGTCAAGTCCTGTCTTTTTCAGGATACCAATAACATAGGACTTTAAAGAATAATAATCGGTTTTCCGATCATCGTTATTCCAGCTTTCAGGCAATAAATTCCCAGTCGCGAAAAGCGAAAGAATCTTTGTTTCATGGTAATTTTTATTGACGTTACCTTTTTCATTGGCCCCAGTCAATTCATAAACAAACCCAAACTCGTATAACCGCAGATTTTGCTGTTTACGATTCAGATTATAGGCTAATGACTCAAGTCCGCTAAAAAGCAAGGTCTGGCGCATCACATCAAGTTCGCGCGAAAGCGGGTTGAGAATTTTAACATTCTTTTCCGGATCAAACCAATTGCCGCCTTCATAATGCGCTGAGCTACTCAATGAATTGGTAAGAATTTCATTGAACCCATTATTGCTTAAAAAATCGGCAACCATATTCTGAAGCTTTTCGCGATCAGGCCTTTGGTTATAAGAAATACTGGAATGCAACCCATCGCCGGCTTTTATTTTATTATAGCCGTAAATTCGGAGTATCTCTTCAATAACATCGGCAACCCCTGTAACATCCACTTTAAAAGGTGGCACTGCAATTTCAAGCCCCTTTTCAGTTGCTTCATGTATCTTAATTCCAAGGCCTTCCAGAATTATGCGAATATCCTTTTCGGGAATTACCTGGCCGATAAACCGGTTAATATGTTCATAAGTCAGGCTGATCTGTTTATACTCGACCGGCACCGGATAAATATCAACGATTTCTGATGAAATTTCACCTCCAGCAATTTCTTTTATCAGCATAGCGGCTCGCTTTAGTGCTGTAACCGTGATTTCAGGATCTGTACCACGTTCAAACCGGAACGAGGCATCTGTCTTTAACACGTGCAAACGGGAAGTCTTACGCACAGAAACAGGGTTAAAACAGGCACTTTCAAGAAAGATGGAGGTTGTTGATTCTGCAACTCCTGATTTTGCCCCGCCAAATACACCAGCTATACACATCGGCTCAGCGGTATTGCATATCATCAGATCGCTAGCCCCGAGTTTACGATCAACCTGATCGAGGGTCAGAAAGGGGGTTCCTTCTGTCATCTTTTTCACAACTACAGTATTACCAGTAACAGCTTTAGCATCAAAAGCATGAAGCGGCTGCCCATACTCGAAAAGCACATAATTGGTAATATCAACTACATTATTTATAGGCCTTATCCCGATTGCTTTAAGCCTGTCGGTGAGCCATGCAGGTGATGGGCCGACTTTGATTCCACTAACTGTAATACCGGAATATCGTGGGCAGGCAATTGTATCTTCAACTTTAACGTCTATCTCAAGCTTGTGATTATCAACTTTAAATGCAGAAATATTAGGCAAATTTATGCTGACTTTTCCAGCATCAAGACCACGGGCTGTAATAGCCGCAGCCAGATCGCGGGCCACCCCAATATGTGATGCAGCGTCGGCCCGGTTAGGTGTGAGGCCAATTTCAAAAACCACATCATGGGTAATTCCAAAATAGTTCGCAGCTGGAATACCAACGGCTACATCGGGGGGAAGCACCATAATACCCTCGTGTGAAGTTCCAAGTCCCAGTTCATCTTCGGCACAAATCATCCCTTCTGACAATTCGCCCCGTATTTTCGATTTCTTAATCTCAAATGACTCCTCGCCCTTATAAATAACCGTTCCGACAGTAGCAACCACCACTTTCTGCCCGGCAGCAACATTGGGGGCTCCACATACCACATTCAGCAATTCTGAAGCACCAACATCAACCGTAGTAATACTGAGTTTATCAGCATTCGGATGACGTTCGCAGGTTTTAACCTCGCCAGTTACCACTCCTTTTAAACCACCTTTCAGCGATTCAAACTCATCAATGGCTTCAACTTCAAGACCAATATCAGTAAGTAAAAGCGATATTTCTTCAACACTTAATTTTGTATCAATGTAATCCCTGAGCCAGTTATACGAAATCTTCATCAGTTTAATTTTTAGAAGGAGCAAATTTAAGGATAAATAAGGATGTAAAACGAGTTATGGAAGACTTATTGGATTTACGGTTTTCGATTATGCTCATGGCATGGGGCACAGGGCATGGGGCTATGGCAAATGACGAATGACGAATGACGAATGACGAATGACGAATGACGAATGGCCCAGGGCCAGGAGTTCAGAATGCAGGGATAAGACAAATAATGAATGGCTCAGGGTGGGAGGATCAGAGCACTTTTCTGGATATAATGCGCTCTATTTCAACATTTTCTATTTCAATAAACGGGAATTCATCCTTAACTGATCATTCCCCAATTCTTCGCATTTAGCTGGAGATATCTTTGCATTGGCAGGTTTTCTTCTTTTCTTAGTTCAGGATCATCGGTTAGCACGCGGTGGGCGAATTCCCTTGCTATCTTAAGCAGCTTTTCATCTTTCACCAGGCTGGCCAGTTTAAGCCCGACAAGACCGCTTTGCTGGGTTCCCTGAAGGTCGCCAGGTCCACGCAGGTGAAGGTCAACTTCAGCAATTTCAAAGCCATCAGTAGTTCTTACCATGGTTTCGAGGCGCTTACGGCCATCGGTAGTAAGCTTATAGCTGCTCATAAGGATACAATGCGATTGGTCGGCCCCACGCCCTACCCTGCCCCTAAGCTGATGCAATTGAGAGAGCCCGAACCGCTCGGCATTTTCAATTACCATTACCGAGGCATTGGGAACATCAACTCCTACTTCAATAACCGTTGTGGCAACCATAATCTGGGTCTTCTTTTCAAGAAAGCGCTTCATTTCGCTCTCTTTTTCAGCCGCCTTTAACTGACCATGCACAATGCTGATCTGGTATTCGGGTAGCGGAAAATAACGGGAAACAGTGTCAAATCCATCCATAAGATCCTGAAGTTCAAGCTTGTCAGATTCGTTAATAATCGGGTAAACCACGTAAATTTGTCTTCCGAGGCCAATCTGGTTTTTCATAAACCTGAATACCTTCAAGCGATCCTTTTCATAAAAATGATAGGTTTTAACCGGCTTCCTGCCTGGAGGTAATTCATCAATAACTGAAATATCAAGATCGCCATAAAGGGTCATAGCAAGTGTCCGAGGAATGGGCGTTGCTGTCATAACCAGAACATGCAAGGGTATCTCACTCTTTTCCCAAAGCCTCGCGCGTTGTGCAACTCCAAAACGATGCTGTTCATCAATCACAACCAGTCCAAGATTTGAGAATTGTACTTTATCTTCGATCAATGCATGTGTTCCAATCAAAATCTGCAGGCTGCCATCTTCCAGTTTTTTATGAAGTTCCGTCCGCTTCGCCTTTTTGGTTGAACCCGTTAGCAAAGCAACCTCTACTGGCAAGCCATGCAGCATTTTGCTAATGGTTTTGAAATGCTGGGTAGCAAGAATTTCAGTTGGCGCCATCAGGCAGGCCTGGCAACCATTATCAAGTGCAATCAGCATTGACATTAGGGCAACTAGGGTCTTTCCGCTGCCAACATCTCCCTGAAGAAGTCGGTTCATCTGTTTACCACTTCCCAAATCAGCCCTGATCTCTTTGATTACCTTCTTTTGGGCATTAGTCAGTTCAAAAGGAAGATTCTGATGATAAAAAGTATTGAAATTTGAACCAATCTGTGCAAATACCCTGCCCCTGACCTTCTCCATTCTCACATATTTCATCCGGAGAAGTTGGAGTTGAATAAAAAAAAGTTCATCAAATTTGATTCGTTCCTGAGCTTTTTGCAGCAATTGAGGGTTGCGGGGAAAATGAATATTGATAAGAGCCTCGGCACGGGGCATAAGTTTAACAGCCTTAATCAGTGACTGGCTGAGTGTTTCCGGGATCGCGTACTGCACCTGACTGATGAGGTTCCGCATAATGCGGACAAAATTCTTAGGAGTAAACCCCCTGCTTTTCAGTTTTTCAGAAGTGGAATAATAGGGCTGAAGCGGCTCATTATTTAATTGTTCTTCATCTTCTGCCGGCTCAATATCGGGGTGGGTGAAGTTATAGCGACCATTAAAAAGGTTGGGTTTCCCGAAAATAATATATTCACGTCCAACAGCTATCTTTTCCTTAATCCATTTACTTCCCTGAAACCAGATCAGTTCAATTTCACCCGTCTGATCTCGGAAAGTCATCACAAGACGGGCAGCCCGCCCGGCTCCAATAGTCTGCATCCCGGTTATTTTGCCTTTCAATTGCAACCAGGCTGCATCCGAATTAATCTCCCTTACGGTGTAAAACTTGCTCCGGTCAACATACCTGAAAGGGTAGTAATGCAAAAATTCACCGAAAGTACTAACATCCAACTCCTTGCGAAGCATCTCGGCCCGGGTCGGTCCAATGCCTTTCAGGTATTCAATGGGTGTATCGAGTATATTCTGTACCATTCAGAATGCATGCAATGCTATATAGCAAAGATACAATATAGCAGGTTATGATAAAAAAACAAACGCCCTGCTTACAGGGCAGGGCGTTTGCAAAAATATTTCCAATTCTCCTAAAATTCCCAGAGATTGTGCTCAAACATAAACAAGTCGTTTTTAACCCTTTCGGCCTCCATTAACGCATCTATACCAGCGGCATAGTCAGAAATACGGCGGTCGTAAACATTATCTTCCTTATAGATATAGCTGGTGAACATCCGCTTCCAGAAAATATCATCATATGTTTTACGGGCAGTACTGTTGTTTCTGTTAAAGACTTCAGCTTTCGCAAGAACAGGCCGTGCTTCAGGGAAATATATCCAGAAAAGAGGATCATAAGCCCTGAAAAGTCCGTTTTCGTCGAAGTTATCACGCACCGGGCAAATACCAAGAATACGCACTTCCATAACCGAGCGCTGTTTGTCGAAGAACCAGTCTTCTTTTATCCTGAAGCGTTTTACATCAGCAGCATTAAATTTAACTGTAAGCACGGTATCATACCATTCGTAAGGCGGGTATGGGCGCTGCATTGGTACAGAGTCAGCACTTTCAAGCCTGCCCATAATTTCCTGGTAGGTCAGTGGCACCAGAAATTCATCGGTAGTTGAAGATGCATCATAAGCTGTAATAGTGCCTTCTTTAAGTGCATCCATCAATACCTGCATAAGACTTCGAAGGTCATTATGAGGAATTTCTGGATAATAGAACGCCTGGTTCATCTTCTCACGTAAGTCAATGACACGCCAGATACGTTTTCCCCAGGTAACATCGGCTTCACGGACCCACGGATAAGTAATGGGTTTCTTTTCGATGGTAACTTTTTTATCGTATATCCCATCACGTGGTGGGCTATCGAGCACCTGTGAAGCGGCTGTTTTTGCAAAACCGGCCATTAATAATACAATGGCAAGGAAACCAAATACTTTTTTCATCCTATACTGATTTGTTTGCAGCGGTGTTTTACAAAATCCACTGTGTTTTGTATTCAATTTTTCCGATAATCCGGATAATTCGACTTTTATTACAACTCTGCACCTTAAATACCAACAGCTATTTAAGATACAGCATTTTAACAACGCTTCCAGTGAAGCAATTATTGTACAATAAGACTGATGGTGCCTAGTTTACGGTTACCATCAGGCCCCTTGGCCATAATATCTTCAATCCAGATTCTCTGACCACGCTTACTGTTTGAGATAAATGTCTGCATTTCCTGGGTTAGCATGTTTCCGGTACCATCGCGGTCGTAAATATCACCACCACGAACACCGACAAATTTGAAAGAGACAATATCAAAGTTTAGGTCAAAGTCAAAATCATCAGGCATTTTTGGGATAATAGCCCTGGATGCCAGCAACATATTTTTTTGAACAGGTCCACCATCGGTGTTGGCTATATAAGCCTTGGGATCAGGAACCCTTTTAATACGGAAATCAGCGCTACCCATGTTCCGGGTAGTTTTACCATCATTGTGCATAACAGTAACTACCGCTTTCTGACCAAGTGGAACTCTCACAACCCATGTTTTACCATCTGCTGCACGTTTTATTGTACCGGTGCTGATATTTGCAGAAATCTGTGATTCAGGAATACCTGAAGCAGCGATTGAAACAGGATTATCAACATTGGCATAAAACACGTTCATCTTGGTTGGAGCAACCGTTAATGAAGGAGTCATTACAAAATAAGATTCCTCAAAAGGATAAGATTTCTCTTCGCCTTCAGGTCCTTTTACAGTAATGGTACCTTTATAGGTTTGCAGCCCGGTAGCACCTGCAGCAACAGAATATTTTGCAATACCTGCTTCGGCAGGGATTTGACGACCATTGATTACAACATTCGGATCTTGTTTTGAATCAAGTGCGGCCACCAGGATTTCAGATTCGTATTTATCGCCCTGAAATACCAAACGGGAGTTAGGGATAACCCTTGCAGCAACCATATCAAATTTATAGTCGTCAGCAGAAACTGAGTTGAACAGTTTGGTAACCACATCGCCTTCAACTGATCTAACATCAGCAATAAGCTTATTCAAGAAAGTAACATTGGCAGCAAGTATAATATGGTAAAAGTTGTGCATTTCCCAATTCTGCTTGGCTCCACTTGCATCTCTGAAAGGACCTTCGGTATCGAGACCAAGTTTAATGGTAGCTCTGCCTCTATCGTCAAGAAGCTTTACTATATCTCTCTTGTACAGTTCAATTCTATCTTTCAGTTCTTTTGATTTGCCTTTTGAACCGTCCTGTGAATTACCGATAAAGTAGTTGGTCGTTACATCGTATTTATCTTTAGCCGCAATATCTTTAAGCGGGGTTTGACTTGCCTGCTCAATTGTAATACCTTCAGCACGCGATATAGCTTCGAACTTAGCCTGTTCAATAAAGTTGATAAGGTCATCCGACATTCTTTTTGCTTCCTGAGCTTTATCCCAGTAGGGGCCAACTTTTTTACTATTTAAAAGGTTCTGCTGTTCAAAACGCGCATACGTTTCCTCATTCTTAGACTTGAGGTTGACGTTGGTACCTTCGATACTTTTGTTTACAACCACAAAAGCCTCGATGATCTCAACAGAAACATTTAAAGCAAGCAGCGCAGTTAACACCAGGTACATCATCGCGATCATTTTTTGACGCGGTGTCTCCTTGTATCCAGCCATAATTTTTAATTAAATTGTATTGTTAAAAAATCCGTGAAAAACCAGCTTACTTCAAATTCACATTCATGGCTGCAAGCATGTTGCCATAAACATTGTTAAGGGCAGAAACCTTTTTGGTAAGGTTGTCGAGCTCCTGTTTGTAGCGGTTCATCTCCTGGCTTGATTCATTGATATGACCGAGATACTGGTTAACTGTAGTGTGCAGTTTATTAGCATCCTCAACATTGGTATTTGAACTCTTAAGCTGAAGCTCATATACAGCGTTCAAAGCAGCAAGGTTGCTGGAGATTTTCTGCAATTGTTCACTGTAAGCTTTGTTGTCAAGTCCTGAAAAATCGAATTTCTCAACTGATTTAGCCAGTGCCTGGGCTGATTGCTGATAAGAACCGGTTAATTGTACAGTTGATTCAGTAGCTTTAGCAATATTCAGTGAGAGATCATTCACCGATTTTGATGCATTGGTTAAGTTTTTTGTATAATCGTTTGTGGCAACCGCTGCACTCGACATATCGGCCATTTTACCGGCATTCTCGCTAAGCGTTCTTAAACCATTGCCAAGACTCTGCAATAACTCTGGGCCAATTTTAGCTTTTTCGAGCATACCATCCAACTCCTGGGTAGGAGTTTTTCCTTTGGGTGCTTTAGGGTCACCACTATGATACATTCCGGCCAGTTCAGGATAAACCAGACTCCAGTCCGGTTCTACGTGCGGGGGTTCGAAAGCAGAGAAAAAGAAGATAATGGCCTCTGTCCCCAATCCCACGATAAGCATTTCATTAGCATAGGGATAATGGTTGATTTTAAATAGCGCTCCAAGAATAACTATAGCAGCACCCCATCCATAAAGCTTTGCCATGAAGTTTCTAAACCCTTTTCCTCTGACTAAATTATTCAATCCCATGATTGTTGAGTGTTAATTGTTGATTTAAGTGAATTGATTGACTTTCTTGTTGTTAGTTGTAAATTTTCGATGCGCGTGCAGGATTATCATCTTTCTGACGACCCATATAGTTCTGAACACAACGGAATCCAATATAACACTTTGAAGTGTCCTGGAATTCGTAAGCACGGGCGTTTACCTGAAGATAGTAGGAAATATCTTTCCATGAACCACCACGAACCACTTTGCGTTTCAGCGCAGGAGGATCACTCTCCTTGGCATTATAGCTATAGGCCGGGTTCATGTCCCAGGTAAAATTGTATGATGATTCATCAAAAGCATCGTTGGTCCATTCGGCCACGTTTCCGGCCATATCGTATAAACCAAAATCATTGGCAGGATAGTGGGCTACGATAACTGGTGTAAGCCCGCCATCATCAACATAATTTCCGCGAAGTGGTTTGAAGTTGGCCAGGAAGCAACCCTTTTCGTTACGGGTGTATGGTCCTCCCCATGGATATGGACTAAATGAATTACCACCACGTGCAGCCCATTCCCATTCGGCTTCGGTCGGCAACCTGAATTCATTAACTACCGCATTTCCTTTGCTGCTCAGATATGCACGAAGCAGTTCGGTACGCCAGATGGCAAATGCTTTGGCCTGTTTCCAGTTAACCCCAACAACCGGATAATTGTCATAAGCAGGATGCCAGAAATAGCGCTCGGTCATAGGATCATTGTATGCATAAGCATAATCGTGAATCCATGAGAGCGTATCGGGATAAACATTGATAACTTCTTTGCGAACATAAAGCGAACGATCTTTTAAACCCTGCGGACGGTTGGCAAGACCAGCATTGATAGGATCTCCGGCTGAATAGTCTTTTCCGGCGGCTGCTTTAAAATCAACCCAGTAGTACTCATAGAAGAGTTTACGGGTATCAATCTCCTTGCGACGGAAATAACGCTCATGCTCAGGCAGGAACATATCGGAAAGGGCATCGCGCTCTTCCTCCCCATTCCATTTGATCTCTGTTTTCCAATTTAGGAAAGGCGGATCATAAGTTTCACCGGTCTTTTTATTCTCCTCAACCAGATAATCCTCGGGTTTTACATCACCCAACTTGCGACGGGCAATTGAATCCCTTACCCAGAAAACGAACTGACGGTATTCATTGTTGGTGATTTCGGTTTCGTCCATGTAGAAAGCGCTGACAGAAACTGTCCGAGGGTCGTTGATATGTGCATAGGGCACATCCTGATCGCCGACACCCATGGTAAAACTTCCCATAGGAATGTAAGCCATACCAAACGGATCGGGCTGATAGAATTTTTCTCGCTTTGATACACCTACAAGCTCGCCGTTCCCTGAATTTCCGCAGCTACTCAGGATAAGGGCAGCAATAATGTAGTTGAAGAGTCTTTTCATGTTTGTAATTGATTTTAATGCAAATAACGGTTTGACCAGATGTTTAGTATAAGGTTCCCCCGATTTTTTGAACCGACAAAAATAGCAATATAATTATTCCAAGCAAATTTCTTTTATAAGAAGCGGGTATTTCTGAAACTTCTTTTTGCTTTTTCAAGCTCAAGTTTGAAGCAATAGCGAACCATTACCTCATGACTACCGGCACCACCAATCCGTGATAATGGTATATCGTAAGCATACCCGAAACTGAGATCTTTAATGCTCATTCCCATCATTACAGCAGCTGTTTCCTGAAAACGATAGGTTAAGCCACCCCAAAACTTACGATTATATTCAACAATTGTATTCAAATCAATTTGAAATGTTGTACCGTCATACTTCGCGAAAGCGCCGGGAACCAGCACGAAAGCGGGATTTCTGATCCACGAGATTTCATAACCTGCTGTTGCATAATAATGCCTGCGTAGCTTAAACTCGGTTCCGGTACTACTTGAACCCAACTGACGCGATCCTTCAAGTATCTGCGTTGACGAAAGCCCCAGGTACAATCCATTGGGTTCAAGATAAAATGCACCAACTGACAGATCGGTAAACATAGTACTTTCATTTCCACCGGTAAGCAGCGGGTCTCCACCATCAACAGGTTTAAATTTTGAAAAATCGAGCGATTTATTTAAAAAGCCAACGTTAAAGCCTATTCCCAGTTCGCCATTGCCCATCGGACGGTTATAAGAGTATCCAATTTTTACATACACATCTTTAAAGTAGCCAATTTTGTCCTGCATCACAGTGGCCGAAATACCGCCCCTGAGCAATCTAATTGGAGAATCGCCTGATATAACAAATGTTTGTGGCGAAACTTTATTTCCTTCAGTATCCTCGATTCCAACCCACTGGTTCCTTACTATTCCTGTTACACATATTGCATCGCGCAAACCAGCATAACCAGGNNTACGCCTCATGAATAAATGCGTAAAAATTTGCATCATTTTAGTAAATTCAACCATTGAAAAAAAAGCCTGAACAGATCAATTTACCTGATTTTTATGGTATTATCCCCTTGTATTTACCATTTTTCCCTTATTTGGGAAGGCAGTAAAACTAATAACCCAAAAAATCCCGATTTATTATGTTACTGCCGTTTTTTATTCATTTTCACTGACAAAGATAATACTTTCCGCATTCAATGTATTTAGTGAGGCAAAAAAGATGATAAACAAATTTAAAAAGTAGATGATTTGATTAAACATTTCAACATTCAGGTCTCTGCCAAAGGCCAGATTTATTGGTTTTGGAAATAACTGACCGTCAGTTTACGGCTGATAAAAAACATTGCGGACTTACATAATTATCAACAAATTTGTTTTGCAAAGCCAGGGAATCGAGTATGACATAAACCTTCATAAAATAAACAATGTGGGGCTTTTTATTTCTTAAAATCTCTATAGCTTTGCAGTCCCATAACCAGAATCTTTATTTCATTCATTAACAATACAATAACATGGCTTTTCTGCAAAACGAAAAACTTTTCTCGAAAAAATGGTTTATCGCTTATTCCCTGATTGTCATCGGTTCATTTATACTGGCTGCAGGTTTTGTTTTGTTTATCAATCCATATAACATTGTACCCGGCGGCGTTTATGGTATCGGGATTGTTGTTCATAGCCTCACAGCCGGATTGTTCTCATTCTGGCCAACCGGAATACCCATCGGCCTTTTTGGGCTGGTACTGAATATACCGCTTACAATTATCGGTATAAAATTGCTGGGGCCCAGGTTTGGCGTTAAGACAGTGGTTGGCTTTGTGCTGACTTCTGTTTTTATGGATATGCTGACCATGATTGTTGGCGAAGTTGATCCGCTGGGGTTGGGCAACGATATTCTGATGGCTTGTATTTTTGGAGGTGTGCTGATTGGTTTTGGTCTTGGGCTTATTTTTAAGTCAAAAGCAACCTCTGGAGGATCGGATATTGTAGCAATGATCATCGCGAAATACACCCGCCTGCCCCTTGGTCAGTTGATGATTTATGTTGATTCTGTAATTGTGCTGTTTGGCCTGGCAGTCTTCCGCGACTGGCATATTCCACTTTATTCATGGATAGTGATTTTTGTTACAGGTAAGGTTATTGATATTACCATGCAAGGCGTTAGCTATGATAAAACCCTTTTTATTGTATCTAATCAGTTTGAACTGATAAGGGATAAGATTATCAACGACCTGAACCGTGGAGGTACCTTTATTCCCGGAAAGGGGATGTTTAACAATTCTGAAAAGACCATTATTTTTACCGTACTCAACAGGCGTGAACTGGCCATCCTCGAAGAATACATTCACCAGGTTGACCCGAAAGCTTTCGTTACCGTGATGGAAGCCAATGAGATACTTGGTAATGGGTTTAAATCGCTGCATGATAAAATTACCGAGTAGAACCGAAAATATTTTTGATCTTTTCAATGCATAAGCCCTGAAACAATATGGCATTCCTTCAGAAAGAGAAGCTCTTTACACGAAAGTGGTTTACGTCTTATGCCTTGATTATTACGGGCACATTCCTGGTTTCTCTGGGCTATGTCTATTTCATCGCCCCGTATAAAATTGTGCCGGGTGGGATTTACGGCATTTCTATTGTTCTTCACCACCTTTTCGGATTGCCAATTGGCGCCACTGCTTTGGCTTTCAACATACCACTTACCATTATCGGAACCAGGGTTTTAGGGCCTAGATTCGGCACAAAAACCGTTGTTGGATTTATACTAACCTCTGTTTTTGTTGATTTGCTCTCCTATTATTCTCAGTATAAACCGCTGGTTGACAGCGACCCACTGCTTTCATCCATCTTCGGAGGGGCTTTGGTTGGAGCCGGAGTTGGCCTGATTTTTAAATCGAAAGCAACTTCGGGTGGTTCTGACGTTATTGCCATGATTATTGCCCGGTATACCCGCTTACCACTTGGGCAGCTTATGATGGGCGTTGACTCTGTAATTGTTCTTGTTGGATTTGTTGCTTTTGGCGATTGGCGCATTCCACTCTATTCATGGATTACCATTTTTGTGATGGGAAAAGTGATTGACGCAGTATTATCGGGCGTTTCGTACGAGAAAACAATCTTTATTGTATCAGATCAGTATGAAATTATCCGCGAAAAAATAATCAAAGACCTGAATCGTGGAGGAACGTTTCTTCATGGAGAAGGCATGTTTAATGGCAGTGAAAAAAAAGTAATTTTTACCGTGGTGAACCGCCGCGAACTGGCTATGCTCGAAGAGTTTATAAATATCGTTGACCCGAAAGCCTTCCTAACGGTGATGGATGCCAATGAGATTCTAGGCCAGGGATTTAAATCGCTGAAGGATAAACTTGAGGACTAGGCGTTCTGCTTTCAAAAAAAGAGGGAGCGAAAATGAGCGAGGGAGCGAAAAAAGGCGATGGGCTCGTAGTTCAGTGTTCTGAGTATTATGTTCTGGATGCCTTGTTATTCATTATGGCAGAGACGCGATGCTTCGCGTCTCTACAGGGTATGTTCTTTGTTTTTGGGTATTTATTATCATAATGGCAGATATACGTGGCCTCGCACCTTTACGAGGTATGTTCCGGGGTTAGGTTATTCATTTTTCATTCAGACGAATGCCCGCTCGTTTCAGACTTCCGACCTCCGACTTCTAACCAAATCACAGCCCGTTTGAAGTTGCGTAGAAAACAGCCCATGTCAAAAGTACAATCCAGAAATATCTCAATAATTACCTGAAGAGTTTGATAATATCATTCCCGTTGGCAAAAATCAGCAATCCAAAAAGGAGGATCATTCCTACAATCTGGGCATATTCAAGGAATTTATCAGAAGGTTTGCGGCCGGTTACGATCTCGTAAAGCAGAAACATTACATGCCCGCCATCAAGTGCAGGGATTGGAAGCACATTAAGGATAGCCAGCATGATAGAGAGGAAAGCAGTTAAGCCCCAGAAAGCCGACCAATCCCATTGTGATGGGAATATATTTCCAATGGTAATAAATCCACCAACCGATTCGTAAGCTTTAACTTCTGGTGAGAATAGTAACTTCAACTGTTTCAGGTAATTTCCCACTCCCCGCCATGTGCGGGCAAATCCGGCAGGAATAGCAGCTAAAAATGAATATTCTTTTTCGCTGAATTTAAAATGGCTGGCCGGATTGGTATAAGCTCCAATTAATCCGGTTTCAGGAACCATAACTTTGTAAGATAGTGAATCGGGGCCTCGCAACACCTTCAGATTGATTTCTTTCGATTTATAAGCAGGAAGCAGCGCTCTGAACTGATCGAAATATTCAACCACAGAATCATTGATTCCAACAATCCGATCACCTTTTTGTAATCCAGCTTCTTCAGCAACCGAACCTTTCGAAAAACCTTCAATTACAAAAGGCATACGGGGACTAATAAAATCAGGTGACTGATGCTTAAGTAGTTTAGCAAGAAAGCCTGCAGGAATAGTAACTGTAACAGGTTCACCGTTGCGAACAACCTGAATGGTTTTAGCATTATCGAGAATGATACGACCAGGGATTTTAAGGAAATCTTCGACCTGCTCATTATCAACAGTTAAAATAATATCGCCATTGCGCAAGCCCATTTCCTGAGCAACCGAATCGGCTACGATACCATATTTTACTTCAGAAGTTGGTAAATACTGCTCACCCCAGGCCCAAAGCATACCAATATATATGGCAATGGCAAGCAGGATATTTACTGTAACACCTCCCAGCATAATAATCAACCGCTGCCACGATGGTTTACTCCTGAATTCCCATGGCTCGGGTGGCAGCATCATCTGCTCTTTGTCCATTGATTCATCAATCATACCCGATATTTTAACATAACCTCCCAAAGGAAGCCAGCCAAGGCCATACTCGGTTTCCCCTTTTTTGAATTTAAACAGCGAGAACCATGGATTGAAAAACAGGTAAAACTTTTCGACACGGGTTTTAAATAGCTTGGCTGTGATAAAGTGGCCAAACTCATGAAAAATAACCAATATTGATAAGCTAAGCAGTAATTGTGCAGCCTTGATAAGAATTTCCATCTTTATTTTGAAGTATTAAAATTGAACTTACTAAACAACATTCTATTGTTATGGTTTTTGATCATGTGAAAATCAGCCCGCTATTTCCATAGCGAGTATTCTTGAAATCCTGTCTGTTTCGGCCAATGCAGCATAATCAGGCTGCTCGATAAAATCAACCTTTTCCATACACGATTCGATTATCCCTGGAATATCGGCAAACCCTATTTTGTCTTTTAAAAAGGCATTTACGGCCACTTCGTTGGCGGCATTCAATATACAAGGCATATTGCCACCCATTTTAAGTGCTTCATAAGCCAGTGCCAGACAACGGAAGTTTTCATAATCGGGTTTTCCGAAGGTCAGTTCGGGGTAATCGGCAAAGTTGAAGCGGGGGGAAGGCGACTTCAAACGGTTGGGATAAGAAAGCGCGTATTGAATCGGCAGTTTCATATCGGCCAGTCCCATCTGGGCTTTTATTGATCCGTCTTCAAACTGAACCATGCTGTGGATAACCGACTGAGGATGCACAATTACGTCAATCTGATCAGCCGAAAGGCCAAAAAGCCATTTAGCTTCTATCACTTCGAGCCCTTTGTTCATCAGCGTGGCTGAATCAATTGTAATTTTGCAGCCCATGTTCCAGTTTGGATGTCTAAGAGCTTCTGTTTTGGTAGCTTTTTTCAGAAATTCGCTGTCCTTTCCCAGGAATGGCCCACCGGAGGCTGTGAGATAAATCTTTTCGACCTTGTTGTGATACTCTCCGGCAAGACATTGAAAGATTGCCGAATGTTCGGAATCAACAGGAAAAAGATTGACCCCTTTCTGCTTCGCCAAACGGGTAACCAGTTCGCCGGCAACCACAAAAGTTTCTTTATTGGCTATTGCTATCTGCCGCCCGGCTTTAATTGCACTAAGGGTAGGCCGTAGCCCGGCATATCCGACAAGGGCGACTAAAACCATATCAATGGTTTCCATTTCAATTATCTGGCAAAGGGCTTCTTCGCCGGCGTACACCTTAATATTATATGGCTCAAGGGCCTTGGCGACTTTTTGATAGAGGTGTTCAGCGCCTATTACCACCGCGTTTGGCCTGAATTCGATGGCCTGGCTGATCAGCAGACCTGCATTGCTGTTGGCCGACAGTACTTCCACCTCAAAATGTTCGGCCTGCTCACGGATAACCTCAAGTGCCTGCGTTCCGATTGAACCTGTTGAACCAAGTATGGCGATGCGTTTTTTCAATTGCTGGTCAGGATTAATCAGAACTTGATGTAGTCTTCGGGATTTACGGCCTTTCCGTTTATCCATAATTCAAAATGCAGATGGGGACCAGTTGAAAACTCACCTGAATCGCCCACTATGGCAATGGTTTCACCAGCCCTTACAAATGCACCCTGCTTGCGCAATAAAACCGAATTGTGCTTGTAAACCGAAATAACATTTCCGGGGTGCTGAATGGCAATTACATAGCCGGTTTCGGCTGTCCATTCCGAAAAGATAACTGTGCCATCGTAGGCCGACTTTATGGCTTCGTTGCTTGCAGCAGCCACATCAAGTCCGAAATGTTGCTGCGAAGGATTGAAACGGTTCGATATGATTCCCTTAAGAGGTGTAAAGAAACGGAGTTTGCTCAATGGCAGGTTTTTCCTTTCGGTCTCCTTTTCGCCAACCTTAAGATTATAAAGGTTCTGGGCTTCGTAATCGGCCCTTAAAATGGAGTCTTCCTTGCTGCGGGTATTGTTTATACCGGCATATTTAGCCCTTCCGGCTGAATCGGGTAACTCATTTGCCATTTCGGTTTCGAAATCTTCGCCCGCCAATACCTTTTTCATATTACGGATAAAAAGGTCCTTGCTTTTAACGGCATCCTCAATAGAATCGGCCCTGAGCTGCAATTCATACAAGTCGTTTTGAATATTGGTATCCTTATAACCAGGGATATATTCACGCAAGGGCGTAAAAGCGATAAGATAGGTTGTCAGAAATATGAGGATAATGGCAAGCATACCCGTAACCACGAATACGTTGAGGCGCGACAGACGGAACGAGAGCTTTTCCTCGAAGGTGTCTTCGTTTAGGATAATAAGCCGGTATTTATCCCTTAGCTTATGGTACCAACGTACTTTCTTTTCTGAATCGGGGTCAGCGACTGCTTTCCGAAATGCCATTTTCCTTTTCTACTTTATAATCAGCCTGCAAATATCGAAAAAAAAGCGCTACGGGCAGATTAAGTTTTTGGGTGAGGATGGGTTGATGGTCTTATTTTGTTCGCTCCCTGCGGGGACAGGCACAATGCATTAAATATAATGAATAGAGCGCCGAAGATGCTAGATATAAAACAACCATGGAAGGAGTGAAAAGGAAACCAAGATAAAACCAGCCATAAATACATATCAGACCCGAAGGGCTAGAACCCTGCCTCCATGCCTTCTAAATGCAATAAAATATCTGATAAAATAGCTACAGGTCTCTTACGATCAAGCAAAGCCGTCTTAAAGTGAAGCATAACGATTTAGTAATATCGCATAACTGTTTTACAATTAAGCATAAAGGATTAGCAGCAAAGCATAATGTACCGTCAGTTAAACATAGTAATCTTACAGTGCAGCATATCGTTCTGATAGTGATATATATTAGTCTATAAATGAAGCATAGCAGATTACCGATAAAGCATTGCAGTCTGTCAATGTAGTAATATGAAATGACATTGAATTGAACCTTAATTACATAAACGAATTACGATTTTAATGTTGAGAATTATTAGATAAAATTTAAGCGAAGTAGTTAGCTCTTATTAGATTAAGCCGTAAATTTGGTTGGTGATATGTCTGATATTTTAGATTGATGGTTTATTAGGGTAGTTAGCGAATAAAGGCATATCAGCAGCAAGCGCATCAGGTTTAAGGAATTATGGTATTTATTTAACATCTATTTTTTATGCAAAAACGTATGATTAACAAACGCCGGATGTACATTGCCGTTGTGGATTTTCTGGATAAGAACAAAACCAGACTTGATTTTGCCCCGGCCCTGCCTGCCTATGTTGACGCGCTTCAGGATACCCTTTCACAGATTAGTACCATGCTTGAGGCCCAACTTGCCACATCGGAAGGACATACCAAAACCAAAGAAGCCCTGCGACATCAGTTGATTGCCAGTATTCTGGAACTGGTAAAACGGGCAAAAGCCTTTGCCGTGGTTACGGATAACAAGGTTCTATTTGAGGCGGTTAACTTCTCCTATACCAAACTACGACGCCTGCCCCAGGCGAGCCTTGCCGGAGCAGTGAAGAGTATAATAAATACCTGCAAGCCATATATTTCCGATCTGGCTGCTTACGGGCTTAACGACGAAATGCAGCTGCAGGTAGAAAAGAAACTTAATGCCTATACCGCAACCCTGCCAGGCACCAAACGAGTGATTGCCAGCCGTAAGACAGCCACAGACAAATTGCAAAAGCTGTTTGGCGAAGTCAATCTGTTGCTGAAAAAGATTGATGTGCTGATGGAAATTATCAATACTACCGATCCACTGTTTTACAGGGAGTATAAAAACCTGAGGCTGATTGATGACCTGAAACGCAAAGCACCTGATAAGGGGGATACAGAGGTAGGCGTGAGTGGCGATGTTTCGGAGGTTACGATTATGGAATGATG
>DINP01000088.1 GCA_002426025.1 Bacteroidales bacterium UBA5537
ATAAAACCATCATGCATAGATTTGAGCATTTTCTATGCAGACTGATTTTTAAATGTATAAATTTTATCGGTTTCTATACAAAAGACATTATCTTTGTATAGAAATTTAAGAATTCTTTACAAATGACACCTTGGGGATTAATAGAATTACCTTTAAACATTGACTTAGAAACTAAAAGGGTATTAAAAGCTTTACCTTCNNCAAGAAGCAAAAGACAGTTCTGCAATTGAAAATATAATTACGACTCATGATGAATTATACAAATCGGAATTAAATCTTGACGCTTTTAAATCTCTTCAGGCAAAGGAGGTTCAGAACTATATTTCAGCACTAAAAAAAGGATATGAGCTAATCACAAAGACTGGACTACTGACGAATAATAGTATTCTGCAAATTCAAGAAGTATTAGAGGATAATAAGGCTGGATTCAGAAAATTACCTGGTACTGCATTAAAAAATGAAGCAACTGGTGACACAATTTATACACCGCCTCAAGATTATGACCAAATAATGGGCCTTATGGCAAATCTGGAACGATATATAAATGATTCAGAAATGCAGGATTGCGACCCATTAATTAAGATGGCAATTATTCATTTTCAATTTGAGAGTATTCATCCATTTTATGACGGTAATGGAAGGACTGGAAGGATAATAAACATTCTTTACTTGATTTTAGAAGAGCTTCAATCTTTGCCTTTTTTATATCTGAGCAATTTTATAATAAAACACAAGTCTGATTATTACCAACTCTTGCAAAAAGTTCGGGATGAGAATTTATGGGAGGATTGGTTGTTGTTTATGATAAAAGGAGTTGAAGAAACTGCCAAAGAGACCATTGAATTGATTATTAAAATTAAGGAGCTAATGCTTGATTATAAGCACAGACTCCGTGATAATTACAAATTTTACAGTCAGGATTTGTTAAATAACTTATTCAAACATCCCTATACAAAAATTGAATTTGTTGTAAATGATCTAGGAGTATCAAGATTAACAGCTGCAAATTATCTAAATAAATTGGCTGATGATAAAATGTTGAGAAAAGAAAAATTAGGGACCGGGAATTATTATATAAACGAGGAATTATTTAATTTATTGACAAAGAGATAAAAACGAACAGGCGGTAATTGTATAAAACCATTCCACCCTTAACTGACGTTAAACACCGCACACACCACTGCAGGTAAGGATATTATATTTAGATGGATGATTATAAATCATTGATTTTCAAATCCAATCTTAAACATCTTAAACAAAGCCGGTGGTTAACATTAACTTAATGTAATGTTAAAACTGGCTTAATCTGGTTCAGAAACCGTTTGGGTTACTTTGCAATCGAATCTCAACCCAAAAACAGAACCAATGAAAAAATTTATGATGTTTGCCATGATCCTATCAATGGCAGTTTTTTATTCCTGTAAAAAGGATTCTGAAACATTCAATGCTCCAACAGCAACTGCGCCGGCTAACCAATCAGTAGAAAGTGGCAGCGCGGTTGACCTAACATTCAGCTTTACGGCTGATGCTGGTTTCAGTTCATCGTCTGTTTCAGCAACAAATGGAACAGCAAGCATTACAAGCGATGGCACCGTAGGCGCGAAATCGGGAAGCATTGTTGTTGGCTTTACTGCAGCAAATACTTCTGGTGCAGGATCCGTTGTTTTAACCGTAACCGATTCAGAAAATAAAAACAGCACAGCAACAGCCGTTATCAACGTTGTTGAAGATCAACTTGAAATTTCTGTAACAGGCAATATCACCTCAAATACAACCTGGGAAACCGGTAAGGTTTATATTCTTGAAAGCCGGATTGCTGTTGTATCAGGTGTTACACTTACCATTCAACCTGGTGTAGTTGTAAAAGGACAGGCCGGAACAGGAGCCAATGCAACAGCGCTTCTTATTGCACGCGGTGGTAAGCTTATCGCTGATGGAACTGCTGATTCGCCAATCATTTTCACTTCGTTTGCCGATCAGATTATGCCCGGCCAGATTGTCAGCCCAAATCTCGACCCCGACCTGAATGGTTTGTGGGGAGGTTTGATCGTGTTGGGGAATGCTCCTATTTCAGCCGATGCCGCTTCTGTTCAAATTGAAGGAATTCCACCATCAGATCAGAATGGACTTTACGGAGGTTCTGATGGACTCGATAATTCAGGCATTATCCGTTACGTTTCTATTCGCCATGGCGGTGCTAATATTGGTGAAGGCAATGAAATCAATGGCTTAACCCTGGGCGGTGTTGGTTCAGGTACTATTATCGAGAATATTGAAATTGTTGCAAACCAGGATGATGGTATCGAGTGGTTTGGTGGAACCGTTTCGGTTAAAAATGCTATAATCTGGAATGCAGGCGACGATGCTGTTGANNTACACCTGTGTGTTCCAGAATCTACAGGTAACCTTGCCAGAAGGTTCGGTTCTTACCGATTTCTTTAAAGATGGTTCAGATGCTTTTGTAACCGCAGTGCCTCTTGGCAGCAATACTGTTGGTGCCGATGTATCGAAATTCCAGACATGGTCATGGGCTGTTGTTTCAGGAGCGCTGAATGGTTTTTAAACCCGAAAACAGATAACAAATTAATGTAAGCTCGCAGGTTTCAATGCCTGTGAGCTTATTTTACTGATTGTAGAAACTCAATTTCAACAGATGCTTTTATTTAAAAAAATATCCATCCTTATCCTTTTCCTGTTCTTGTCTCTGCTATCCAATGCCCAGTCAGGTATTATCAGGGGCACTGTGTTCGACGATGCTACAGGCGAATCGCTTCCGGGAGTAACCATTTTTGCCGAGGGAACCACCATCGGAACAATGACAGACTTTGACGGGAAGTTTAATTTGANNGCAGTAAATTTCAGAAAGATTGGTGATTCTGACGCGGCTTCCTCGATGAAGCGGGTCTCCGGTGTTTCAGTTGAAGGTGGAAAGTATGTATTTGTCCGTGGCCTGGGCGATCGTTACACCAAGACAATTCTTAATGGCGTAGATATTCCCGGACTCGATCCCGACAGGAATACCCTTCAAATGGATATTTTCCCCACCAATGTGATTGATAATATAGTGGTGCATAAGTCGTTCAGCGCCGATTTGCCGGCCGATTTTACCGGAGGTGTTATTGATATTGAAACAAAGGATTTTCCCGAAGTGAAAACAGGTAGTTTTTCTGTTAGTTTAGGGTATGATCCTCAAATGCACTTCAACAGCAATTATCTGACCTATAAAGGCGGAAAAACAGATTTTCTGGGTTTTGATGATGGAACAAGAGATATTCCCGCTACCACTGATATTCCGTTATTCTCAGAAGTGGTTGGCAATCCTGACGGTGAAAAAGGGCAGCGTTATCGCCAGATTCTCGAATCATTTAATCCTACGCTGGCTACCATGAAACAAAACAGTTTTATGGATTACAGTCTTGGAGCTTCGGTTGGGAATCAGATATCGGGCAAAAAAATAACCTGGGGTTACAATGCAGCCATTTCGTATAAAAATAATACCGAATTTTATGAGAATGCCCAATACGGGCGTTATGGAATGNNGACTTTGGTGTAAACAATGTTTTGCTCAGCGGTTTGGCCGGAATCGCGCTTAAAACCAATAAGACCAAGATAAGGATTAATTTTCTGCGACTTCAGAACGGAGAGTCGAAAGCGGGCGTATTCAATTATCAGAAATCAAATCAGGGAACTGTTTTTGAAGGGATTCAACACAATCTTGAATATAGCCAGCGCTCGTTGACGAATCTGCTTGTCAGCGGAAATCACTTTTTCAATAACTGGGAGATAGAGTGGAAGATATCCCCGACTTTTGCCAAAATCAAAGATCCCGATGTGCGCTTTACCCGCTACGAAATTCGCAATGGTGCTTACTCTATCAGCACTGAATCCGGTTTCCCGGAGCGCATCTGGCGAAATCTGGATGAAGAGAATATTGCCGGAATCCTGAACGTAACCAGGGATTTTGAGATATTCGGAAACAAATCAAAGCTGATGTTTGGCGGTGCATCTACTTACAAACAGCGCACTTACAGCATTCTGAATTTTGCTATCAATATCAGGAATGTTGAGCTTTTCGGAGATCCAAACGAAATATTCAGTCCTGAAAATCTATGGCCAATGGGCGGCTCATCCGGAAAGGGTACAACCTACGAAGCCCCATTTATTCCTAACAATCCCAACCAATTTGACGCCAATAACTTTAATTCAGCTGCATTTCTGTCCTGGGAGCTCAGCCCGGTTAAGAATTTAAGAGCCATTGTTGGTTTGAGGGGCGAAAATTTTGTGCAGCGCTATACCGGTCAGGATCAGCTTGCCACCAATGTGCTCGACAATGAAGTCGTTATTGATCAGTTGGATTTCTTCCCGACTGTGAACCTGATTTATAATCTTGCCGAAAAGCAGAATATCAGGGTATCCTATGCCAAGACAATAGCCCGGCCATCGTTTAAGGAATTGTCGTATGCCGAAATATTTGACCCGATTACCGGCCGAACATTTATCGGGGGCCTTTTCCGCGATGCCGACGATTTTGCAGGGATTGAATACTGGGATGGCAATTTGCAGACTACCGATATTCAGAATTATGATATCCGCTGGGAGCTGTTCGGACAAAAAGCTCAGACACTTTCATTGGGCGTGTTCTACAAATCATTCAGTAAGCCAATTGAAATCGTTCCGTTTGTTACCCTGGTAGGCGCTTTCCAGCCACGTAATGTTGGTGATGGAAAGGTTAGTGGTATCGAACTCGAATTGCGCAAGAACCTTGATTTTCTTAGCACTTCGATGAAAAACTTTACCTTTTCATCCAACCTGACACTCACCCAATCAAGAATAAAGCTCAGCAATACCGAGTATGCATCGCGGCTTAAAAATGCCCGTACAGGTCAGAACATAGAAAACTACCGCGATATGGCCGGACAGGCTCCCTATATTGTTAACGGAGGAATTTCGTACAACGGTGGTGAGAATGGTTTTTGGAATGGTCTGGAAGCCGGAATCTACTATAATGTGCAGGGACAGACGCTCGAAATTGTTGGAATTGTAGATCGCCCCGATATCTATTCAAAACCGTTTCATAGTCTGAATATCAATGCCAATAAGAGTTTTGGTAAGGATAAGCGGATGCAGATAGGTTTAAAAATAGATAACCTGCTGAATGCAAAGAAAGAATCGGTATTTGTTTCTTATGAAGCACAAGACCAATACTTTACAAAATTGAATCAGGGTACAACATTTCAGGTTCGTTTTGGCTACAAATTTTTCTGATTATTCTTAATGGTTTTGCTATCAGATTGTTGCTTCGCCATAGGAAACAGATTTTATTTATCTTTAATGCATCGTTTGATGTTAACAACATAATTTCTACTAACGCAAACCACTTTTCATGAAAAAAATATCAATTACTTTTCTCTTTCTCTTTTTCAGCATCTTCATCTGGGCACAAAATCTCGATTACCAGAATGGACTCTACTATAAAAAAGGAATGCTGTTTACCGGTCAGAATATTGAATACTACAGCAACGGGAAGATTCAGCTTGAGCAGAATATTAAAGACGGACTGGTTGATGGCAAAATGGTTCTGTATTATAACAATGGCCAGGAGCAGGAGCAGCGGGAATATATTGAAGGCAAAAAAACCGGCACCTGGATTAACTGGAGCGAGGAAGGAATAAAAACAGCCGAAGCCGCTTACAAGAATGACATTAAAGATGGCAATTGGTTTGTATGGGACAACAAAGGCACCTTACTTTATGAAATGCACTACACTATGGGCAAAAGATCAGGAGTCTGGTATCAATGGGATGAAAATGGAAATCTGATTATGGAGCGGAATTATGAGGAAGGAAATTGATAGTTAACAGTTAAGAACTAATAGTTAATAGTTTTAAAAGGGATCCTTCGTTGTGAATTAAATGTAACCTAACAGGTTTTCTATTAAGCTGTTAGGTTTCAATATAGTATAGTTTGTTAGTCCTGTCAGATATTCTTATAACTACTTAAAATTTCAGGTCTGAGTTAAAAGAGTCAGAAATAGAAACATCTTTCCAGCGCTGATTTCGATTTAAAACCACAAAAAAAAGGCCCTGCAATTGCAAGGCCTGGGATTATCTATAAAACACACTACTATTTATTTCCAAGCTTAATGTCCATTTCTTCTTTTTCGTTGGCATTTAGCTGTACGTTTTCAACGAGGCTGTTGTTGTAAGAAATCATCGACAGTATAAGATTGTAAGTGCCGGGCTCCAGGTTATTGATGGTGAAATGTCCATCGAGATCGGTATAAACTTTCAGGTCGGTGCCTTCAACAGTGACAGCCACACCCGCCAGGGTTTCGCCGGAGTTAATATCAAGCACCTTACCGCTAACCGAAGCTGTTGCGGCCGGTACGTTGGTTGGATTTCCTTCTGCTGAAGCAAAAGAGTTGAAAATCAGTGCAAAGGAGGCAATTGTTGCTATTCTGAAGATTGTTTTCATGGCTTATCTTTTTGTGATGATGCAAAAATAGTCTGGCATCGTTACCTGAAAGTTAAGCCAATGTTAAATCAATGTTAAGTTTGATTTTGCCCAAAAAATGAAAAGGTATGTGTTTAATGACTAACCACAAATTTTCCTTTATACACAGTGCCTTCAGTGGTTATTCCTCTGATAAAATAGAGGCCATTTTGCATCAGGGAAACATTAATCAATGTTTCACCTAGGCTGAGCGTGTTCATTTTCAGAATTGAAATGTTGCTGAAATTGAATATTTCGAGTGAGGAAAGCGTTGTCGGAATCCTGATACTAATTTCATTATCTGCTGGTACCGGAAAAACAAGGAGGTTATTCTCTTTTTTATCTGCTTTAGGAAAGAACAGGCTCATGTCATTTGAAAATGCAACGCAATCAGTATAAACTGCCGAAACTACATGGAAGAATCCGTATATATGGTCTTCGGCCTCAAAAACATAGCTTGTTTCAGTAGTTGATCCAATGAAAACAGGCTCATTATAATAACAATCATAAATATCATACCTTAATAGTTCCCGGTTTCCGTTCACTTTATGTTCATTGGAGAATCTTCCGGGAAGTAAGGGTAAATTGCCTGCTCTGGGTTTGCCATGTTTCTGGAAATTTTCTTCAGTAGTATTCATAAGAATAAGCTGTGTAGTTTTTGATCCATCCTGTGATTCTATCAACCCATGCAGATTCCAGTTATAGTTCAGCCCATAAGCATTTGACATTGACTCCCAGACTGTTCCATCCAAAGAGATCATATCCCCAAAACCTGCAATGGCGGGTCCAACATCACACCCGGCAACATAATCAGTGGCATTATGGGTAATAGTATAACCAAACCAAAGCTCAGTTGTACCGCTAACCGGAACTGGCGTATTTAATGTAAATTCATTCCACTCGCCTGCAATATAGGACTCAACTGGCTGGCTTAAAAGCAGTTGTTCTGCATTTGCTCCCTGCCAGACCTTAAGTACAATAGTTCCATTAGGTCCATATGGAAACATTTTTATTCTTGTCAGATTGCTACCTGCATACTCTATTAATTGTCCGGAAGTAAATCTGCTGGCCACACTAAATGTTCCTCCTCCTGTTAGCCCGATTGCATCATTGTTTATGCCGTTATCCCATTGTATCCAGTCAGAGTGAGCCGTTCCGGGAGCTTCCCAGCTAAGCAATACTTCATAAATATTTGGAAAATTAACCGAGCCTGTCAGATTTAATGGGGGAAGACATTCGCGGGAGATCAAAATATTATCAATCAACCAGTTATTTATATCTGCGCTGTTGACTCCTTCGGCCATAAATCGAACTTTGAAAATACTTCCTTTTGCAAATTCGGTAAGGTTTAACTTTTGGGAGATCCAATCAAAGTCCGAAATATTTGAAAAATAGCTTACCGTATTCCAGATAGTATCACTACAAATCTGAACTTTTAAAAATTCAGTACCTGTTACATTTACAAGGGAATGTTTCAGATCGAAGGATAGATAGATATTTCCATCAATCAAATCCCTGCCACTTAACCAGTTTGAAGTAAGAGCTTCCTGATAATTGCCAACCGCAGGAATGGAATAAAACTCAGCAGCAGGAGCTGGGCTGCCCACTTGCCCGGCGATGCGCCAATTGCTACTTTCGTTGGTATCCCAAAGATTGGTTTCAAACAGGCCGCTGCTCCAATCTTCGCTGAATGGCAGCCAGGGAACAGCATTCACATCAAGTGCCCAGGGTTTATCGGGGAGGTTTTTAAAACTGTCATTATCTTGCTGAGCATGTACGCTTTGTGATAGAAGCATGATTATTATTGAAATAATTATGCATGAAGTGTTTCTTGAAGCTTTCATACTACAGATTTTGCTTAATGACTTACTATAAATTTTGAAGACTGTATATTTCCGGTTTCATCAACCGTTTGAATAAAATAGATACCATCCTTGAATGAAGATGTATTAACCGAATGTGCCCCCGGATTAAGGTTTGTAGCACCATAAACAGTTCGATAATAAAAGTCAGATATTTTGAGTGAATTCGTTTTGTATTTGATTTGGATTGTCAAGGTTTGATCGGCCGGTACAGGGTAATACTCCATTTGTCGTGAATTTTTTGGGCACTCCTCACATAGTATGCACACTTCGTTTGACAGGTCACTTTCACAATCAGAATAAACTGCCCTCACAGTATAGCATAGCCAAGGCCAAATTGTAGTTACTAGATCAATGTACATTGTAGTGTCAACTGCTGCTAGAAATTCACCATTCCTGTAAATGTCATAGTGCGACAGACCCCTTCCATTCTTAATTTCCCTACTTGGCTGTAAATCCTTCCCATCTATGTATTCAACATCATTATTCTGCCGAATGAACAATTGTTTGCTGGTTTTCTTCTGGCTTAAATTTTGAGGTTCAACAAATCCTTGCAAGTTCCAGTTGTAATTTAATCCATAAGTAACCGACATTGATTCCCATACGGATCCATCAAGTGAAATCATATCACCAAAAGGGGAAACTGCAGGTCCATTATCACAACCAGCTATATAATCAGTTGCTGTATGTGTAACAGTATAACCAAACCATAGCTCGCTTGTGCCGGTTACCAGAACAGGAGTATTGAGTGTAAACACATTCCATTCACCTGCTGTATAAGAGTTTACTGATTGAGTCAGCACAAGCTGGCTTGCATTTGCACCATTCCAGACTTTTAGTGTTATGATCCCATTTGGACCATATGGAAACATACGGATTTTAGTCAGATAAGTTCCTGCATATTCTGTAAGTTGAGCAGGGGTGAACCTTACAGCAACGCTAAATGTACCTCCACCTTGCAGCCCGATTGCGTCATTGTTAATACCATTATCCCAAGCAAGAAAGGCACTATTTCCTGTACCACCAGAAGGAGGGTCCCAGACAAGCTTGAATCCAGTCATACTTGGGAAGTTAATATTAGCGTCGAGGTTGGTTGGTGCGTTACACTTCCGGTAAACCGAAATATTGTCAATCAGCCAATCAAAAATATCCATACTATTCTGTCCTTCGGCAAGGAAACGGAATTTGAATGCATAGCCTTTAGCAAATTCAGTAAGGTTTACTTTTCTTTCGGTCCAGTTGAAACTTACAGCATTTGAATCAACCGAAACTGTATGCCACACTGTATCGGTGCAAATCTGCACTTTCAAATACTCATGACCTGTAGCGTTGACAAGCGTATGCTTTAATTTGAATGAAAGATAAATGTTGCCATCAATCAAATCTCTGCCGCTTAACCATCGGGAAGTAAGTGCTTTCTGGTAGTTGGTGGCTGCTGGGTTGTAATAAAACTCAGCTGAGGGAGCCGGATTTCCCACCTGACCGGCAATTCGCCAATTGTTATTTTCCACTACGACCCATTGATTGGTTTCAAACAAGCCTGTACTCCAATCTTCGCTGAAAGGCAGCCAGGGAACAGCATTCACNNGGGAACGGATTTAAGGTTGCCTTGCGTTGAGAATTGGGAATAGGAGTTAATTGCCGGATGTACCAGCAAAACTGTCAATAAAACGCTTAGTAAGCGCAATCGGATAAGTTTTTTCATGCAATTTGGGTTTGCCGGATGACTTATCCTCCTCAGTACACTGTCGTTGTGTTGTATCTAAGACAATTAATACTGGTTTTACCCCTATTCGTTAGCAAAAAATATTTCAAAGGAGGATTTATATCCCGAATTTTTGAAATAAGGACATCAATGATGGATAAATTCTACCTTTCACCGAAGAGTGCCGTTCCAACCCTTACCATGGTGCTGCCTTCTTCTATAGCAATCTGATAATCGCCCGACATGCCCATTGACAGTATGGAAAATGAATCAGAGGAAGTAAAATACTGATGTTTGATATTGTCGAATAATGCCTTGAGTCCGGCAAATTCGCGTCTCACAACAGATAAATCATCGGTGAAAGTAGCCATACCCATTAGTCCGCGAACGCGGATATTTTCAAGACTTTTATATTTGTCAGACTCCAGAATCTGATGAATCTCTGTTTCGTCAAGGCCAAATTTTGATTCTTCTGTGGCGATATAAACCTGTAGCAAACAATCAATTACTCTGTTGTTTTTTTTAGCTTGTTTGTTAATTTCTTCGAGTAATTTTAAACTTTCGACACTGTGAACGAGATGAACAAATGGNNGGGAGTTCAGCTTGCTTCACAATCATTTCCTGAACCCTGTTTTCGCCAAAATCGCGCAGGCCAAATTCGTAGGTTTGTTTCAGAATTTCAACCGGACGGGTTTTGGTAACGGCAACCAGAGTAATATTATCAGGCAAGTGTTGCAGTACATTATTGATGTGTTCGGTAAGTATTTCCATATTCAGAGCAGTAGCTATTGCAAATTTATACTTATTTTACAGGGATTAGGCCGGAATAGTATTAAAAATTGCTTCAGAAACTTATGAATGCTTGGATTTAGTATTTTAGCAGAAAGTTGTATCAGGGGATTCCTGGAAAAGCAACCGGATGAAGCTTATCATAACTAATGATTTTAGTCAAAAATTCAAAGATTGGTTAACCTGAATTGACTTATAATGCTGCTTGATTTAATCCTTTTGCTTGCTTCAGCCTTCGCGGTTTATCTGACATTCCGGAGTAAAAATCTCCTTTCAGGTTTAATTACTTCAGGGATGATTACCGGTATTCTGCCTGCAATTTTTCTTTCTGGTTTGGTTGGGAAATCGGGTTATTACATTTATTTGGGCTTCGTTGCGCTTTCCTTCTTTTATGGACTGATATTCAAAGAATTAGGTATACTATCAAGGATAATAATCTGCCTGATGTCTGCATCAATATTTGCTTACTGGCTATGGGTTTTTAATCACTGGCATGGAAATGTTGTTTTTCTGCCGGTTATAACCTTGATAACTGCTTTAGTGGGCATTCTTTTCAGAAAAAGACTTAAAAATGAGGCAGGATTCCTGGTAATTCTAACCGCAGATGCTATTGCAATAATTATTGAGTTATTGATGAAAGCAAACTAACGAACTGTAAACGATAATTGTTACTAAATCAATAATTTGTAAATGAAATGGTTCTATTATGGAGCAAAATTATTAGGTGAATTGTAATTCCAATCAGCAGTGAAAGATAATTTCAGATTTCTATTTTGTATTGTTCTTGGAGCCCTGGCATTAATGACCGATGCATTTATCAATGGCTTTCCAATAGTTTACTCCGATACTTCAACATATTTAGCCTCAGGGTTTCAACTCGAAACTCCTTTTGACCGTCCGATAACTTATGGCCTCTTTCTTAGGATATTCAGCCTGAATGGTTTATCAACATGGCTTGTTGTTTTCGCGCAGGCGGCAATTACCTCAACCCTGATTTTCCTTANNTTTACCGGACTATCGTGGACCGTAAGTCAGTTAATGCCTGATATTTTTACTCCCATTGCCCTGCTTTGTATTGTTTTGATTTTTTCAGGCGAATTCAAACGAGGGAAATTGGTTCTTCTTTATGTGCTTTTCCTTTTGTCTGTTGCCATGCATATTTCTCATATTCTGTTGTTTGGCCTGATATTGATTGCAGCATTTATTGTAAAAAGATTTTTCCTTTCGGATATTTTTCAATCTGTCCGTAACAGTCAGATAGGGATTCTGTTAGCATTAACACTTGTAGCCATTGTGACTATGGGCTCGGCTATCTCAAAATCGAAGCATGTTTTCTTTATGGGTGCTATGGTTGAGCATGGAATACTTCAACAATTTCTTGATGAGAAATGCAATACCACAGATTATAAACTATGCGTTTACAGAAATTCCTTGCCCGAAAAAGCTTACCAGTTTGTTTGGGATGAAGATAGCCCGTTTTATAAAATCGGTGGTTGGAAAGAAAGCAAGCCGGAGTTTAATGAAATTATTTTTGAAACCCTTACAACTCCTAAGTATATCGGGTTGCACATTAAAGAATCGCTAAAAGCAACTTTTCAGCAACTCGTTTTATTTAAAATTGGTGATGGGAATGGGAGTTTTCCTGAAGGAACACAATTGCATTCGAGAATTCACAAATATTTCCCCAATGATTTGGATCAATATGCCAATTCAAGGCAAAATCAATCACAACTTGGATTTTTAGATGTATTCAATTCATTATTTTCTGCAGTGATTATTCTGAGTTTAATAATACTGGTTTTTCTGCAAATCAGGTTTTGGAATCAATTTAACGGACATTTTAAACTTGTACTTATTGTTTTATTGACTGGCATTTTACTGAATGCCTGGGATTGCGGCACATTTGCAAATGCAATTGACCGCTTGGGTTGCAAAATGATCTGGCTGATTCCATTTATGGCGATTTTGTCAGGTGTTAGGTTATTTCATGTACTTGGTTCAAAATCAGATATTCAATAAACACTTTATTTCCTTAATAGCGTTCACAATATACATTTCTACGAATTCAAGGATTGATTCCTTCGTTTTGTTAATATTAAGTCCATGATTGCAATACATGAACTAATGTGCTGAAATATAGTTTTATAAATCTATTATTATGATCGTAAACCTATTTGTGTCAACCCAAAGGAAATAAAATTGGGATATGTATTTACGCTTTGTTTAGTGTTACTTCGTGGAAATTATTGAAAATCAATTCTTATGAAAGAAGTAGTAATTGTATCAGCAGTTCGTACCGCAATCGGCAACTTTGGCGGTGCATTGGCCGGTGTCTCGGCAACAGAGTTGGGAATAACTGCAGCCAGGGAAGCAATCCGCAGAGCTGGAATCAGTCCTGATGAAATCTCAGAATCCATCATTGGAAATATACTTTCTGCAGGGCTTGG
>DINP01000106.1:0-2289 GCA_002426025.1 Bacteroidales bacterium UBA5537
GGTACAACCAACCTGATCTGGTTTGATGACGGAGCATCCTGCGAATATACGGATGGGTCCTATAATGCCCTGACCGATCTGCCAACAGCCTGCCATTACCAGAATGGTATTGTAAGCTCATCAAAAAGGCTCAACCTTACAGTACTTCTTGAGGGGCTATACAATCCGGTTACCCACCAGATGAGCTCTGCAATTGAGTCATTTGCCGGGCCTTGTACAATTGGAAGGTCTGACTATATTCAGCTTGAATTGCACAATGCAGCAGACTATTCAATAATTGAATTTTCATCTCCCGATTACGAACTTTCGGTTAATGGAACCGCAACAATTCTGATTCCACCCGCACTGAATGGCTCCTACTATATTACTGTCAGACACCGAAATTCTATTGCAACGGTTAGTGCAATACCTGTTTCTTTATCAGGGACTTTATTGAATTACAACTTTACCAATCAGGCTTCTATGGCTTATGGCAATAACATGCTGCAAATGAGTGACGGGAAATGGGCTCTTTATGGTGGAGACGTTAACCAGGATGGTTTTATTGATACTGGGGATATGTCTCCTGTTGATAATGACGCCAGTAATTTTGCCAGTGGTTATCTGGCAACAGATATAAATGGTGATGGCATGACCGATACAGCAGATATGACGACAATTGATAACAATGCTGCCAATTTTATTGGCAGTATAACTCCTTAAACTAAAATAGTAAGCAGGTCAATATTGAACATGCGAGATCACAACTTATAATTTCAGAAATTCAATTGATTGAAAAATTTTTGCACAATGGAAGGAGATTGTATTAAAATAAAAAGTGGTATGTTGATATTGGTCTTTTTCTTTCTGGTAGTACCCTGGGGTATCTGTGCTTCAGGTGGTGCTGGAGGAACAACTCCACTTGGCGGTGGCCTTTCTTTACTGATAGCACTGGGGATTGGATATGCAATTAAACATTATCATGAATCGGGGTTAAAAAGAGAAAAATCGTAAATCTGAAGTTTTGGGGATAAAGCATGGTAGCCAATACCTGCTTGAAACACAGAAGTACGATTTTAGCGAATCCTGTCAGAGAATCCATTTTTGGAGACTTCGACAGGATTTCGTAATTTATTAAATCAACGATTCTTCTGTGCATGATGGATAAATAATGGCCAAAAAGAGGTATTTTCACGTATTGATTTACCCTATTTGAAGCTCTATATTTGAATTTTATTGTTTTATAAACAATTGGAATGTTGAATTTGTGATTTGCTGCTGAGTTAAAATTCCTATAGTCGATACTGAGGTAGTGTTCAGGAGAGCTCTATTTTAATCTCTGGAAAATATGAAGGAGGTGTCAGCACAAAATACTGTTATCATTAATTAAAGTTTCATTAATTCTAAAGATGTTGAAAATCAGACTCATATAATCATTCAGATAATAATCTAAGTAAATATTATGAAAAATAAGCATCATGTTATTCTATTATTATTATATTGCACTCTCTATTTGGGTGTGAATACCAATGGCCATTGTAACCCAATCTCTGATTCAAATTCTTCGGCTTATTCCGTTGAATTTAAGCAAGTTAAACAAGTCAGTGACCAGGTTGCTAAGCCTTACACCAGTGAAACCTCTTTTGGAGGTATAGCCCTACTACTCGGACTACTTGCCCTTTATGGTGTAAAAAAGTTGGCTGATGCCACTTTTAATAATATAGATCAGACTGATTGATAAAAATCCTCTGGTTTGTGGTTTTATGTAACACAAATACCAGAGTGATAAATTAGTTTTCAAATTACCAATTTAAAGAAGTCGATAAGCCGGGAATCTTATGAAGACTGCTGTAAATCTTATTGTTGTTGGAAGCCTTTATAAATCAGGCTTCCGCTTCTATGCCCAGAAAAAAGGGATTGAACTTGGGCTTTTTGGAACAATTTCTTACCATGGCGAATATGGAGATGTTTCTATCCATGCTGAAGGTGATGAAACTGCTGTAAAACAGTTTACTGATTGGTGCGCAAAGGGCTTGCCCTATTGTAAGGTTCAGCGTGTTGATATTCAGGTTGTTCAGCCACTTAACTTCCAAAGTTTTGATATTGTGTCAACCAAACAGGACTCTACGGACGAAGTTGACGATAATAAAAAATCAAAGAAAGATAACCTTGGTTCAAGGATATTTGGGTTTTAGATAAGATGTTATTAGATATTAAGTCAACCCGAATTTCAGGTTCCCTGAAAGGAATCGTATAGATTATTACCAATTATAGAAATTCTCTTTTGTCCATTTCTTTTAAATCTCTCCT
>DINP01000106.1:2442-45986 GCA_002426025.1 Bacteroidales bacterium UBA5537
TTGAAAATTTAAAATTGCTGAAAAGTAAATTATCCGGTTTATTCACTCCCGCAAAATAATATTTTATCTTATGGATGAGGCCCAGACTTAATTCCCTGTTTGGTCACTTTTATTATCAGTTCGTTATCTATTTAATCGCTTAATTTTGGAAATGCATTTGTAAACACTGCATGTTTTTGTAGCAAGCTGTTTATGAGAGATTTAAAACCAAAGTATTCTTAATAACCTAGGTAAAACGTATGCAATATCTGAAATAGATGTAATTGTTTGTTGCGGTTAGCCGATCACTCAAATCAAAAATGCTCGAAATAAGATTACTTTTATTCCATTATCAGATTAAATTTGCAAATCTTTTTTTTCTAAAACCTTCTGGTATGCGAACTGCTTTCAGCCTGATCTTCCTGACTTGTTTTATTTCATTTTCTGCAATTTCACAACCTGCTGGATATTACAACACAGCTACAGGTACTGGCGCTACACTCAAAACTCAGTTATACACTATAATTTCATCGGGGCACTCACCAATAAGTTATGATAACTTATGGAATGCTTTTCAGACAACAGATGTAAAGCCAAATGGAAAAGTCTGGGATATGTATTCTGATATTCCTGATGGAACTCCGCCCTACGAATATACTTTTATCAGTGATCAATGCGGAAACTATTCAACTGAAGGTGATTGTTATAATCGTGAGCATTCATGGCCATCGAGCTGGTTTGGCGACGCTTCGCCAATGTACACCGATCTTTTTCAGGTGATTCCGACTGATGGATATGTAAATGGCATACGTTCAAACTATATTCTGGCTCAGGTGGCAACTCCAAGTTATACTTCAATGAATGGAAGTAAACGGGGTAGTTGTGCCACTCCCGGGTATTCGGGAACGGTATTTGAGCCGATAGATGCCTATAAAGGTGATTTTGCCCGTGCCTATTTTTATATGGTTACCCGCTATCAGAATCTGGTTGTAGGTTGGTCGTCGAATGCAACAGTTGGTGATATTCTCAACGGAACAACATTCCCGGCTTTTGAAACCTGGTACTTGAATATGCTTGCACAATGGCATGTTAATGATCCTGTTTCTGCCAAAGAAATTGCACGCAACAATGCCGTTTATGGCATTCAGGGGAATCGCAATCCTTATATTGATCATCCGGAATTTGTTAACGCGGTCTGGAGTGTTGGTGCTTCAGGTGTTTTGGCAGCCACCCCCGGCACTTTATCAGGATTTACTTATGCCTCTGGTATGGGCCCTTCGGCATCACAAAGCTACGTTTTAAGCGGTTCAGGCTTATCGCCGGCATCAGGGAGTATAACAGTTACCGGAACCAGTTCTTTTGAGGTTTCAATAAATAATTCAACATTCTTAAGCTCAGTAACGGTTTCTTATTCATCATCAGTGCTCTCTAATACTCCCATCTATGTCAGGCTGAAGTCGGGTTTGCCCCAGGGAGCTTATGCCGATAACATAATAGCAAATTCAGGCGGGGGCGCTGCTGGTGTTAACGTAACATGTAGTGGCTCTGTTACAGCACCCTTATTGCCAGAGCCAACCAACTACCCGGTATCTTTCTCGGCGCATAACATTCATTTGCAATGGGTTGACGCAACTGGTACCAACTTACCTGAAGGTTACCTTGTCAGGATGAGTACCGATGGATTTGCTTCAATCAGCAATCCGGTAAACGGCACCGTTTACCCCGACAACGTTGCCGATATAAATGTAGATTTTGGTGTGCAGAATGTATGGTATAAAAACCTGAGTGCCAATACTACCTATTATTTCAAGCTGTTCAGCTATTCAGGATCGGGCGCTGCAAGGGTTTATAAAACGGATGGAACCGTTCCACAACTTCAGCAGGCTACTAATCCTTAAGGTAGTTAACAGTGGAAAACTAATAGTTAATAGTTGAATTCATTCGTCAATCGTCACTCGTCACTCGTCAATCGTCAATCGTAAATCGTAAATTCAATTGCTCTGTGCCCTGAGCTCTGTGCCCTGAGCTCTGTGCCCTGTGCTCTGTGCCCTGTGCTCTGCGCCCTGCGCTCCTTGCCATAAAGTAAATAAAAATATCGCCGATTAAATAATTACTTATATTTGCCATCCCCATTTCGCCGGGAACGAAATTCTAAAGGGGAAACGACATCTTAAATAAGTCATCAGCTATGAAAATCCGTAGCATTTTAGCCATATTCTTATGGTTAAGTGTCTGTTCTTTGTCAAATGCACAAGGGATTCCAGCAGGTTATTACGATCAGGCTTCCGGCCTTACCGGGCCACAGCTCAAAACCGCTCTTCAGAAGATAGTGAGGAATCATACGGTTAAGTCTTACACTTATTTATGGACGGCTTTTTACACATCCGACGATAAATCAAATGGTAAGGTCTGGGATATGTACAGCGACGTTCCGGGCGGGACCCTGCCGTATGAATATATTTTTGGAACCAACCAGTGTGCAACAACACCAGGTTATGAAGGAGCCTGTTATAACCGCGAACATACTTTTCCGGCAAGCTATTTCGGTGGCGGAACAACGGATACCATTTATACGGATCTTTTCCATCTGATTCCTGCGGACAGTCACGTTAATACCAACCGTAATAATTACCCTTACGGTGTGGTTGGTGTTGCAACCTGGACATCAATGAATGGTTCGAAACGAGGTTCCTGCATTAGTCCGGGATATTCTGGAACCGTATTTGAACCCATAGATGCCTATAAAGGCGATGTTGCCAGGAATTACTTTTATATCGCTACACGCTACGAAAACTCAATTGCATCATGGGAAAACAATACTGCAAATGGGGACGTAGTGCTTAATGGTACTTCTTTCCCTTGCTTTGAGCCCTGGTTCTTAACCATGCTTGGCGAGTGGCATACCAATGATCCGGTTTCACAAAAAGAGATTGACCGCAATAATACGGTTTATGGCATTCAAGGCAACCGAAATCCTTTTATTGATCATCCTGAATATGTTTATGAAATATGGGGAGTTGGAGCACCGAATTACCTTCCCGAACCCTCTAACTATCCTGCTTCGTTTTCGGCCCATAATATCCGGCTTCAGTGGGTTGACGCTACCGGCGACATTCTTCCTGATGGCTACCTAGTAAGGATGAGTTCCACAGGTTTTTCATCAATCAGCGATCCGGTTGATGGGATTGTGTATCCTGATAATCTGACAGATCAGAATATTGCATATGGAATTCAGAATACCTGGTTTAAAAGCCTGAATCCGAATACCACCTATTACTTCAAACTCTTCAGTTACACTGGTGAAGGTTCTGCGCGTTCGTATAAAACTGATGGAGGTGTTCCGCAGTTGCAGCAGACAACNNGTAAAATTATTTTACCTTTGAACCTCGTTTTAGTGTTACCTTTTTAGTATTTAACGATTTATTAAAGAAGGATTTCAGATCAAACATTTATCAACAACTGCGTGTTAATAAGTGTTTCGATTATAAACTAGTTTACTACCCAAACTCNNGTTCCGCAGTTGCAGCAGACAACTACCCCATAAAACCGGATAACCTTACACTGTGGCTCAAAATTAATATTTTAATTGACTTTCGTAAATCTGGGCTATTTTGACTCTTTAACTTGTGCATTTGTCATTTATTTTGGAAAGTTATTAACAATTTATATTTCGAGTATTATCTATGTGACTGATATTAAGCGATATAGGATGTAAATTTGTCTCTAATTGCGAATTATTTTCAATTATTTTGATTATTTCGTCATTTAATAGTATCATTTTTCGTAAAATTATTTTACNNTAGTTTACTACCCAAACTCCACCGTACTGATTTTGAATATTATAAACTCTTTTAAGAATTGAGAGTGGCTTGCTTGTAACTTATTGAAAAACAACGTAAAACATTTAACATACAGTTAACATTTCTACTTTACTTTTGAAGCCGGTAAGCTATCTGACTTCAAAAATTGTTATCCACGGTAAGTAACGAACAAAACAGAACGACCATGATACACAAATTACACACAATGAAGAAATTAAGTGCTTTAATAGCACTATTGGCTATGTTGCTAAGCCCTGGATTGGGGTGGGGGCAAGGAAATGAATCATTTACAAATTTGCCAACTAGTTCAGCCTCTAGTTACTTGGCCAGGACTTGGACTGGTGATAATAGTGTTACTTGGACTGCTGAAGGAGCGAGGACTGATCAAACCCTTACAGGGAAAGCAATTTGCTGGGGAAATAGTGGCACACGAAATGTTATTTCCCCCAGTTATTCAGGTGGAATGGGAACATTGACATTTAATTATGTTAGAGCATTTACTGGAGCCTCCGCAAGAAGTCTTGAAGTTTATGTCAATAGTGTCAAGATCGGAAGTACAATTACTGTTAATCCAAATTCTGATGTAATAGTACAATTTAATTCTACAATTAACGTAAGTGGTAGTGTCATCTTAGAAATCAGATCAACTGGTGCTGCACAGGTTAAAGTGGATGATATANNGATGATATATCATGGACATCATACACAGCAGCCACTCCTACAATATCTCTTACCCCAACTTCTTTATCTGGTTTTACATATGCCCAAGGTTCAGGTCCATCAACGGAGCAGACCTTTACTGTTAGTGGTTCAAGTTTAACTGCAGATATTAGTATTGCAGCCTCAACCAATTATGAAATTTCGAAAACCAGTGGTTCGGGTTATACTACACCACTTACATTTACACCAGCTGAAGTAGCTACACCTCAAACGGTGTATGTTCGCCTTAAATCAGGTCTTGCTATAGGTAATTACAATAGCGAAGAAATTAATTTAACATCTACTGGTGCAACCCCAAAAACTGTCACCTGTAGCGGCTCAGTCATTGATCAGATTGATTGGGCCAACATGCAGTGGCCACCGAGTGGCACCGTTACCTTAGGTGATAATTATAATGTTTATGCACGGGTTTATGCTGCAGGTGTTACCGATGCCGTTGGGCAGGGCGCTGGAATTTCATGCTGGATTGGATATAGTACATCAAATACAGACCCATCAACCTGGACAAATTGGGTAGTTGCCAGCTTCCAGGGTGATGATGGACCAAGCAACGATGAATATGTAGCTAATATTGGAGCTGATATTTTGTCTGCCGGAACTTATTATTATGCCAGCCGTTTCCAATTAGGCACTGCACCGTATATTTATGGTGGTTATAATAGTGGTTTCTGGGACGGAACAACCAATGTTTCGGGCACACTAACGGTAAATGCACCCACTACCCAAATAGACTGGGCAAATTTGCAATGGCCTGAGAATGGATCCATTTCGGCTGGAGGTGATTTTAATGTTTATGCTCAGGTTTATGAGCCTATTGTTACTAATCTAGTTGGTCAGGGTGCTGGAATTACCGCCTGGATAGGCTACAGTGATGCAGATACTGACCCTTCGACCTGGACAAACTGGGTTGAAGCTACCTTTAATGCTGATGCAGGAAACAACGATGAATATACAGCCAATATAGGGGCTGTAATCCCTGCGCCTGGCACATACTATTATGCAAGTCGTTTCAGATTGGGTCTGGCTGATTATGTTTATGGTGGTTTTAATGGTGGTTTCTGGGATGGTACATCCAATGTTTCTGGAGAATTGACTATAACGATTCCGTTCATGATAATCAACGAAGTAGATTCCGATACACCTGGCACTGATGCTGCTGAATTTATTGAGTTATATGACGGAGGAGTTGGTAATACTCCACTTGATGGTTTTGTGGTTGTATTATACAACGGATCAAATGATCTTTCATATGCTGCTTACGATCTTGACGGGTATACAACAGATGGAAATGGTTATTTTTTAATTGGGAATGCCAGTGTTCCAGGTGTTAGCATTGTTTTTGCCAACAATTTCCTGCAAAACGGGGCAGATGCTGTTGCACTATACTCTGATAATGCAAGTAGTTTTCCAAATAATACTCCTGTAACAGTTACCAATCTGCTTGATGCTTTAGTTTATGATACAAATGACGGTGATGATGCAGGATTGCTTGTTTTACTCAATAATGGCGAACCCCAGATCAATGAAGGTGGGAGAGGAGCAAATGATATCCATTCTATGCAGCGTTTACCCAATGGTTCTGGTGGAGCACGAAATACCTCAACCTACGATCAAACTTACCCAACACCGGGTGCTGTAAATGCATATCTGGATATAACCTGGACTGGCGTTACTGATACTGATTGGGCAACAGCTACAAACTGGAATCCTAATATTGTTCCAGACATAGTTACCAATGCAATTATTCCTGATGTAACAAATGATCCTGTTATTAGTACAGCTGCCATTTGTAAGGATATTTCCATAGCAGCTTCTGCAATTGTTGAGGTTGCTCCTAATGGTACTTTAACTGTTGATGGTACTTTAACCAACAATGCTGGTGCAACAGGTCTGCTGGTTAAGAGTGATGGTACTTCAACCGGTTCACTTATACACAACACAGCCAGCGTTCCTGCAACAATTGAGCGTTATGTATCAGCTGCAAACTGGGCAACAGCTTCAGATGGCTGGCATTTGCTTTCATCACCGGTTGCTTCACAAAGTATCAGCGGTGACTGGACCCCAGCCGGAGCCGGTAACGACTACGATCTGTATGCCTTTGATGAAACCAAATTGAATGAGTATTGGTTGAATCAGAAAGTTGGAGCCAATAATATTACCACTTTCGAAACAGGAAAAGGTTACCTGGTAGCCTATGAGCAGTCTGCAACCAAAGCCTTTACCGGTAATGTAAATGTTGCGGATGTTACCCTGAGTGGATTAACCAATACTGTTGGTAGTGCATTCCCGGGCTGGCACCTGGTTGGCAATCCATTTGCCAGTGCTATTGATTACGATCTGGGCACCTGGACCAAAACCAATATTGATGCCGAAATTCAGGTATGGAATTCAGCGGCAGCAAGTTATCAGACTGCAACGGAAGTTGGCGGAATAGTTCCTTCAATGAATGGATTTATGGCTCATACATCAGGTACCGGCGTTCTCACAATACCAGCTGATTCACGCACGCACAATGCAGCAAACTGGTACAAATCAGATGAAGAGTTTATTCTACTAAAAGCAAAAGATATCGAAACAGGTATGTCTCAATCAAGTATTGTAAGGTTCAATCCAATGGCCACAGATACTTACGATGCTGATTTCGATAGCTATTTCCTGCAGGGATTTGCTCCGGCATTTTATTCTGCCAATGCAAATGAAGTTTATGCGCTGAATACTTTGCCTGAAATTTCAAACAGTCTGGCGATACCATTTGGATTTACAAAGAATGGTTCTACCAGCTTCAGTATTGAACTGGCTAAGAGCATTTCGGGTGCAACCATTTATCTGACGGATAAAAAAGCAGGCATAACCACAAATCTTACCGAAGCCGGAAGCTACAACTTCACAGCATCGGAGGGTGATGATGCAAACCGGTTCACCTTGCATTTTGGATCAGTTGGCATTGATGACCTAAATTCATCATCTGATATTGATGTTTATGCGAACAGCGGCATCATCTACCTATCTTTGCAACAAAATGCAAATGCTACTGTTAAAGTATATAATCTTACCGGTCAGCTTGTTTTACAAAGCAAAACAAACGGCAAATTATTAACAACACTTAATGCTTCTGCGCTGAATTCAGGAGTTTATGTAGTCAGTGTAAATAGTGGTGATCAGGTAATGAGTAAAAAGGTTGTAATCAGGAAGTAGGCATTTGTTGCCATATTTCTAATTTGAATGAAAAAACAAGGACAATGAAAAATATAGGAAAATTTGCAAAAGTGACACTTATTCTTGGTCTCTTTATTGGATGGAGTCTGGCTGCTAAAGCACAGGGCGGACCACCACCACCTCCTCCCGGAGGAGGTCATGGTCAAACTACCAACCAACCACCCGAGGGTGGGACTGCACCTTTGGGTGGCGGCATGGCTCTGCTCCTTGGTCTGGGTGCTGCATGGGGTGCTGGCAGGGTTTATACTGCCCGTCGGAAAGGAGATTAAGCAGTAAGAATCTTATTGTAATTAAGCCGCAGTATCATACACTGCGGCTTAATTATCTTAAAAAAGTAAAGTTCTGCTTGTAAAATAATTAGTGCTCCGGTATTGATATTTTGCTTGAAATGTAGTTCTGGCTAGAGTTTGTCTTACTGAATTGGTTTTTTTATATTTGAAATAGCCTTTAGTGAACAGTTATTTATTTCTTAACTACTGATTATGAAGCAAATAAAGGACTCGTATATTTATTTTCAAAAATCAAAAACTTTTCCTGATTTAAATGATTAATAGTAGGTGTTATTATGCAATTTTTTGGAAGGAATTTTTTCTCCAAATAAACCATCACGGTCTTATGAAAAAAACAAAGTATTTAAAGCCTGGATTGTTGTTTTTAAGTCTTGCTCTTTTTCTTGCAACTGCATCAAGAGCGAATAATATCATAGTTGACAATGTTAGTCTAACCGGGCAAAACACTGTTAACCATACAACTTCAGTAAGGTTCGATATTTCATGGGAAAACTCCTGGCGTACCAGTACTGCACCCAACAACTGGGATGCTGCCTGGGTATTTATTAAATTCCGTGTAGGTAGCGGTAACTGGAAGCATGCAACACTCAATTCAGCAAACCATCTCGCTCCTGAGGGAAGTACTATTAATACTCCTGCTGATAAAACGGGAGTTTTTATTTACCGGTCGGTAAATGGTACCGGAACCTTTAGTCTGACAGGGGTAAAACTTAGCTGGGATTATGCAGTTGATGGAGTAGGGGATAATGATGTGGTTGATGTTAAAGTATTTGCCATCGAAATGGTTTATGTGCCACAGGGGTCTTTTTATGTGGGAAATGGAGCATCCTATGCTTCTCCGTTCTATACATACCCAACCACAAATAGTTCTTTTCCAATAGTTGATGAGGGTGCTATTTCGGTGGGTACTACTGCCGGATATCTTTATTATGCTTCTGGTGGGAGTGATCAGGGTGATCAATCCGGACCAATTCCCGCGGCTTTCCCTAAGGGGTATCATGCTATGTATTGCATGAAATATGAGATTACCCAGCAGGATTATGTAGATTTTCTGAATATGCTCAGCCGCGACCAGCAAAATACAAGGACCACAGTCAACCTGGCCTCTGGAATATCTAGTGTTACAAACCGGTATGTGCTGACAAATACTTCCACAATGGTAGACAGGAATTGTATTCGTTGCGATGCCACGATTAATGCAGTTAATCCAATCTCATTTTATTGTGATTATAATGGAAACGGTATAGGTGGAGAGCCAGGCGACGGATTATTCATTGCTTGTAACTATATCAATTGGGCTGATTTGGCCGCTTATCTCGACTGGGCTGCTTTGAGACCTATGACCGAACTCGAATTTGAGAAAATTTGTCGTGGACCAGGTCCTGCGGTTGCTGCAGAATATGTTTGGGGTGCATCATCGGGTTTGTCATTGACAAATCAGATCAATAATCCGGGACAGAATAATGAGTCTGGTTCTGCCGGATCGAATGTTTCTTCAAATAATGGAGTGGCTGGGCCTATGCGGGTTGGCTCTTTTTCAACTGCTACTTCAACACGGGTGCAATCCGGATCATGCTACTATGGTGCTTTTGACATGAGTGGAAATGCCTGGGAAAGGCCAGTAACTGTTGGTAATGCTATAGGTAGGAGCTTTACCGGTCTTCATGGAGATGGAAGTTTATCGGCATCAGGTGATGCCAATGTTGCCAACTGGCCTGGAATTGACGCGATAGGAGGAGGTTTCAGGGGTGGCTGGTGGGGCCTTTCAAATACGTATCTTCCCACAAGTGCAAGAGGATATGCTTCCCACGAAGGTTCTCTTCGTCGTGAACGCATGGGTGGACGTGGGATTCGCACTGCTGAGTAATTCCATTTGGGGATACTGAAAAACTAAAATAAAGTGTTATGAAAAGAATCATTATTAGTATCGCAACAATAATATTTGCAAGTTCTTCATTGTATGCACAATACAAAGGAGGTGCCGGGGAAGGGAGTATTGCTGCTGGTATTACTGGCAAACACCTTACCAACTGGTTCCAGACTTCAGGTTACTGGAGCAATCCGGCCAACTGGCTCGATATCGTTGTTCCGGGTGTAAACCAGGAGGCAAACATCAAAGCAACAGCCACCCTCGATGGAGGTTATACTTATCCGGTTATAAATATTTCAGCGGCATCATCAATCATTATTCCAACTGGAACTAACTTAACAGTTACCAATACCTTGGTCAATTCCAACGGTATAAATGGCATTGTTGTTCAGGATGGAGGATCATTGATCCAATCTACTCCTGATGTATCTGCAACTGTAGAAAGACAGCTTTCTAATGCCGACTGGACAAATGGTATGGATGGCTGGCATCTGCTTTCTTCGCCGGTTGAAAATCAGTTGGTTGCAAATGGTGGATTTACNNTGCTTGGTAATCCTTTTCCGAGTGCGCTTAAATGGAATGATGGCAACTGGGCGCTATCGAATGTGGGTGGTGTCGCCTCTGTCTGGAATGAGATTGCTCAGAATTATCTTTCGCTGGCAAATCCAAATGATATTATTCCTGCAAATCAGGGTTTCTTTATTCAGGTTGATGATGCTTCAAACAGCATAACCATTCCTGCTCAGTCACGAATCCATAGTACACAGTTTTTCTATAAGGAAACACCTTCAAACTTCCTGAAGCTCAGGATTTCAAATTCGATAAACGAAACCTTTGATGAGACCATCATCCGGATGAAAGATGATGCAACATCAGCTTATGATCCGGCTTACGACAGTCATAAAATAACAGGAAGTGATATTGCCCCTCAACTTTACACTTCAATTCAGGAAGGCGAGAATGTAGCCGTAAACACGTTGGCATCAGAGCATTTTCCGGTAATGCTCGACATGGGTTTCAGACCTGGGGTAGATGCAAAATATAAACTTGCAACAGAAACCTATGCCTTTAATCGTCAGGTTATTCTCGAAGACAAGTTGACCGGAAATACCAGCATTCTCACTTCAGGTGGATCCTATACGTTTCATGGGGCTATCGGTGATGCAGAAAACCGTTTTGTACTGCATTTCAGTCCAATGGTTTCACCTGTTCCTGGCGAAAATGATTTGGTTGAGGCTTATTTTTCAGATGGTCGGCTGTATATCCATTCTGCTTCATCTGAGAAAGGGAATTTCAAGGTTTATGATATAACAGGAAAGCCTGTTGCTGCTGGTGAAATTTCAGCCCATTCACTTGAATCCGTTAACGTTAAGGGCTTTGCATCAGGTATTTACCTGGTTAATATGATTGCTGGAAATTCTGCAAAAAGGCAAAAGGTTTTCATTCCATAGCAAAACAACATTAAGGTTTTTGCTAAGAGCGTATATATCTCCATTATATACGTTCTTTTTTATTTTTATAATCTATTGATTGTGAAGTTATTAAATATTTATTCGGATAAGTAGGCATTCTGATCAATTAATGCAGTATTGTGCATATATAGTTCGGAATTATAAACTGAAAATCGTAAAAATGCCTTAAAAAGGCAAATAGGTTTGGATTTATAAATCAGAACCTATTAAAAAAACCATTCCATATTTATGGTATGTATATTTGCTTTACTAGAATTCCTGCCAAATCCCTTATTACTAGTTAATTACACTCATTATCAGCCACTTAAAGATAATAAGGCTAAAGTTATCGTTTTGTAATTTTTGTAAGTTGTTGTAAAATAAATAGTTATTGGCCGAAGAGCCTCTCAAATCTAATTAATTAATTAATTCAAACTTTACGTTATGAAAAAACTATTACTCATTTTAATTACATTGTTCTTTTGGGCTGGAAGTTCATGGGGGCAAACAACTATTACAATTGGCTCCGGAACTAATTTAGGGAACAAATTTCCTGTTGTTCCTTATTATGGATATTCCTATACTCAACAAATAATATTGCAGAGTGATATTGCTACAGCCGGACAAATCACTAAAATTAGGTTTTATAGCAATGGTAGTGCTCTGACCAATAGTAATAATTGGACTATATATTTAGGGCATACTGCAAAAACGGCCTTTTCGTCAAATACTGACTGGATACTTTCAGGAAGCATGACAGAAGTTTATAGCGGGACTGTAAGTGCAACCCCTGCTGCCGGATGGTTTGAAGTTACACTTACTGGGGTATTTGTTTATAACAATACAGACAATCTAGTTGTAGCTGTAGATGAAAATGCTGCAGGTTATGGAGGTGGCAGTTCAACAAATTACTTTAGAATTTGGACGACACCAGTAACGAACAGAGGTATATATTATCAAAGTGATGGAACTAACCCTGATCCTGCTACAATTTCACTAACAGGTACCAGAACATCTTACATCAATCAAATGCAATTGGATTTTGTTTCTGCATTACCCTGCTCAGGCACCCCTGATCCTGGCAACACAATTTCTTCCAGCAGTTCTGTTTGTTCCGGTGTTAACTTTACCTTGTCATTACAAAATACCACACCAGGTTCAGGCGTAACCTATCAGTGGCAATCTTCACTTACAGGTGCAGAGCCATGGACAAATATGGGTACTTCAGCTACACAGATTACTTCTCAAACAGAGGCTAAATATTATCGTTGTGAAGTAACCTGCGATGGGAATACTGGCACATCCACTGCAGTGCAGGTGACAATGAATAGTCCTACGGATTGCTATTGCACCCCTACGACAACAAATGGCTGTACTGGTGATTATATTTCGAATGTTACTTTTAATGGGATAAACAGGTCTTCCACCTGCGATGGAACAGGAATCAATTATTATCCGACACCTAATCCATCATTATCTCAAAGCGTTGGATATACCTTATCTGTAACAACGGGTGGAGATACAGAAGGAGTCAAAGCTTGGATAGACTGGAATCAGGACGGAATATTTGACAATATAACAGAATTGGTGTTTAGTCCCACATATTTGGGAACAAACCCAGCTACTTATTCAGCCACAGTTACAGTGCCAGGAACCGCTACTCTAGGATCGACAAGACTTAGGGTGCGTTGCAGTTATGCGGCAGCACCGCTTGATCCCTGTGCTAACCAAAGTTACGGAGAAGCTGAAGATTATCTTGTTACAATAACTGCTCCACCAGCATGTCCCCCTCCCACAGCGCAAACAGAAACAAATGTTCAGGCTAATTCAGCCGATTTAAGCTGGACTTCGGGAGCATCATTATTCAATGTTAAATACAATTCAGGATCAAATTTTGATCCTGATGTTGCAGGTACTTCGCTTAGTCCCGATCCTACTACAACTTCATGTTCTTTAAACGGCCTTTCTGCAAGTACAACTTATTATTGGTATGTAAGGGCTGATTGCGAAGGAAAGGCCACTAGTGCATGGACAGGTCCTCATACTTTCAATACCTCCTGCGGGGCAATAAGTTCATTACCCTGGTCTGAAGGATTTGAAACATCAGTACCCCCTTTATGCTGGACAGAAGTTGATGTCAGTGGCACGGCTGGCGATTGGGCACGAAGTAACAACACTGTGCATCCTTCCTCAGGAGGTGTGCATGGTGGCAGTTACCTGGCTTATTTCAATTCCTATACAGCCAGTGCTGGTAATGAAACAAGACTCGCAACACCTGATCTTGATTTAACATCATACAGTTATGTGAGACTAAAATTTTGGATGTACCATGATGTTGGATATGATAACCTTGATGTTATCCAGATTCAGGTTTATACAGGCGGTTCGTGGGTTGATGCAGGCACGGCAATTCCAAGATATGATGGTACTACAGGATGGGCTGAACATACTGTTGATATATCAGCTTATACTGGAGGGACTATCAACGTAGGTTTTCTGGCTATAAGTGATTTTGGGAATGATATACATATTGACGATGTGTTGATTGAAGAAATCCCTCAAACCTTTGTTGACTGGAATAATCTGCAATGGCCGCCAAATGCAACTATTGAAGGATATGAAAATACAACAGTATTTGCCCGCTGCTGGGAACCTGGTGTTACACCGGGTGCAGGTCAGGGCGCCGGGATTGAATGCTGGATTGGTTATAGCACAACCAATTCAGATCCTAATACATGGACAAATTGGGTGCCTGCTTCCTATAACCCAGACTTTGTTCATCCTGATAATGATGAGTATATGGCTGACATAGGGTTTGCACAAGCATTACCTGCTGGTACATATTATTATGCAAGCCGGTTTAGATTGACTGGTGGTCCTTATACTTATGGAGGATATAATGCAGGAGGCGGAGGCTCGTGGGGCGGAGCTAATGAATCGGGTGTATTAACAATAAATCCTCCAGATAATGATGAATGCGAATCAGTTACCCCTGTTACACTAGTCGATTTAACACCAACTGTTTTTTCGGGTAATAATGCAGGAGCAACAATAAGTTGCCCTGATGGACCATTCAATTCTTATGGAGAAGTTTGGGAAGCATTTACTCTGACCTATCCTGCAACAGTTGTACTAAATTATTGTGGTTCAGGAGGTGGAACAGCATGGGGCAATGCCTGGATTAATCTTATGACTAGTTGTCCCTGTGGTGGAGTTACTGCTGCAGCGACTTATAATTCTACAGCATGTGGTGATGGAAATGTGACAATGACCTGGACCGGATTGCCAGCGGGTACTTATTATTATCCGGTAATGTTAGATGCTGCATTTAATTCAAAAGGAGCCTATACCATTACAGTTACAGCAACTTATGTTATTCCTCCGGCAAACGATCTTTGTGCCGGTGCTCTTGAAGTTACCTGCGGAAATTCCTATACAGGTGCTACTACCAATGCAACTCTTGATATACCGGGAACTTGTAATAATATAACTGTTACAGCTCCAGGTGTATGGTATAAATTTGCCGGTAATGATAACTGGGTTGAAGCCGGCCTATGCAGCGCTGTCACCAACTATGATTCTAAACTATCGGTATATTCCGGAAGTTGTGGTTCACTATTTTGTGTAACTGCAGATGATGATGGCTGCGATATTCCTGGAACAGCATCAAAGGTCAAATGGTTAGCTTTAACCGGCACTGATTATTATATTTTAATTCATGGATATGGCACAAGTAAAGGTAATTTTGAGTTGGCTTTAAACTGTATTACTCCACCGATCACTGCTATTTGGGATGGTTCTGAAAGCACCAATTGGTTTAATACATTAAATTGGGATACAGATGTTCCTGCTCCTGCTACGAATGTCATCATCCCCGGCGGCCCTACCAACTACCCAACCCTTACTTCCGCAGCATCCTGTAATAATTTCACCATTCAATCAGGAGGTAGTTTTATAGGTAGCGAGTTCCTAACAATAAACGGAACAACCACCATTGAGCGCAGCATTACCGGTTATACAACTGATACCGATGGCTGGCACCTTATCTCTTCACCGGTTATAAACCAGCCCATTTCAGGTGATTGGACTCCTGCAGGTGGTTATGATTTCTATGCATTGGACGAAAGTAAGACGCTGGAATACTGGTTGAACCAGAAAAATCANNGCAGTTACCCTGAGTGGTTTGACTAACACTCCCGCCAGTTCATATCCGGGATGGCATCTTGTTGGTAACCCATTCACAAGTGCAATAAATGCTGCTTTACTAACTGGAACCAATATGGGAACTGCAGTTCAGGTATGGAATTCTGGTGCTGCCAGTTATGAAGTCAGTACAACAGTTCCTGCCCTGAACGGTTTTATGATTGAAACTACCGGAAGTGGTGAACTTACTATTCCTTTAACTTCAAGGACGCATAGCAGTGTGAGTTGGTTTAAATCAACAGAAGATCAAATCCTTCTGAGAGCCAATGACCCTGCCGGACATACTTCACAGTTGAGCATTGTCCGTTTTAATCCGGAGGCTACAGAAGCTTATGACATAGCCTTCGATTCACATTATCTTGCCGGTTTTGCCCCTATGTTCTATTCAAAATCAGCAGGTGAAGGTTTTGCACTGAATACATTGCCTCAATTAACCAACGAAACGGTTATTCCGTTCGAGTTTATTAAAAACGGTTCAACCGATTTCAACATCGAATTGGTGCAGGCAATGCCTGGTGCAATTATTTACCTGACTGACAAGAAAACAAATACAGTTACCAACCTTCTGGATAGTCCGGTGTATAGCTTCAATTCAGTTGAAGGTGATATAACCGATCGCTTCCTGCTTACTTTCGCGTCGGTGGGTATTGACAATCCGAATATTTCCCAGATTGATATATATGGTTATCAGGATGTAATTTTTGTTAAAGGTGCTAGGGCAAGTTCAGAAGTTGTAGTTACAAATCTCCTTGGACAGGTGATGATAAGTACTGCAATAAACGGTGATGGTGTAAACACCGTTAATGCCCGCAACCTTTCAGATGGAATTTACCTGGTGAGTGTCATCAGCGGTAATAGTGTGGTGAGTAAAAAAGTAGTTCTGCAAAAATAGAACTACGGCATGACGTGCCTGAACGGCAAAAGTGAGGCACGTCATGTTTTTTTACTATATCTGGTAAGGAAATCAAAAAATATAAACAAGTAAAATAGAAAATATATGAAAAAAGGAATGAAATTACTCACTCTCGTGTTAAGCCTTGGGCTGCTGATTGGAATTAGTTTTGCTTCAATGGCACAAGGTCCGCCACCGCCTCCCGGTCAGCATAATTTGTCAGGTGATCAGCCCGCTCCGGGTGGTACTGCTCCGGTTGGAGGTGGATTAATTCTGCTGGTTGGAATGGGTGTTGGCTATGCCATTAAGCGAGTGGTAGATAGTCGCCGGAAGTCAGAATAGTATCCGGTTAACCAACAGAAGTAGCTTAAGCCCTGCTGTTCCATGTTGTGGATCAGCAGGGCTATTATTGTAAATTGGTAGTGACTGAAATTTCTGTATTCTGTCCTATCCGGTCAATAAAACTATCTTTGCATTTGGCTTTCCTGATTTGTTTGAAAGTCGTTAAAATACCACTAATTTTAACTTCATGAGAATAAGATTCTATTTATTGACTTTCCTGTTTTCTATTGTTTCGTTCTGTGCTTTGACCCAGGTTACATTTATCATTGATGAGCTTCCGGATTACACCCCGCAACAGGATGTAATTTATATTGCAGGTAATTTTAATGGCTGGGCTGCCGGTTCTGAAAATTATATACTTCATAAAAATGAACAGGATAAATGGACAATAACGCTTGACCAGCAGCCAGGTGGCACCAGTATTCAGTTCAAATTTACCCGTGGATCTTGGGAAACAGTTGAAAAAGGGCCTGCTGGTGAAGAATTGCCAGACAGGCAGTTTACTTTCGGTAACGGGCAAACGATTGGAGTCGTTATTCAGAATTGGGCTGATAATGGGGGAGGGGCAACATCTACTGCAGCAGCGAATGTAACGGTTATGGATAACAATTTCTATATGCCTCAACTTAATCGCAATCGCAGAATCTGGCTTTATTTCCCACCCGGTTACGAAACGTCGGGAATAGCCTATCCTGTTCTATATATGCACGATGGGCAAAACCTGTTTGATAATCTAACTGCTTATTCGGGAGAATGGCAGGTTGATGAAACCTTAAATGCACTGGCCTCTGAAGGCCAGCCCGTGCCGATTGTTGTTGGAATCGACAACGGTGGCAGTGACCGTATCAACGAATATACACCCTGGGTTAATAGTCAGTATGGAGGAGGAGAGGGTGATTTATACATACGTTTTATTGTAGAGACCTTAAAACCATATATTGATGCGAATTACCGCACCATCCCCGGCAGAAACACAACAGCCATAATGGGCAGCTCATTAGGCGGACTGATTTCTCATTTTGGTGCTTTAAGTTATCAGTCGGTTTTTAGCAAGGTTGGCATCTTTTCTCCTTCGTATTGGTTTTCTGATAGTGTCTGGTCATTTACCCACGATATTGTTAAACAATACGATATGAGATTTTATCAGATATGTGGAACGCTCGAAGGAAGTAATACTGTATCAGATATGCTCAAAATGAACGACTCGCTTGTCGCAACCGAATTTCACCAAGAGAATATATTTAATAAAGTTGTTGCCGGTGGCCAGCATAACGAAACCCTATGGCGTAATTCCTTCCGTGAAGCATATCAATGGTTATTCGATTCTGCTTCTTCGGTTGAGGATGAACTTCATGGTCAAAAAGCAGTAATCTGTTTTCCGAATCCAGTTGGTGATGTGCTCTTTTTCCAGGGATTGCCTATCTCGTCTTATGATTCAGTTTGCATTTATACTATAAATGGTCAGATAGTTAAGCAGATACAGGATTTTGATGGCCAGAAAGTTGCCGTTGGTGATCTGCCTACCGGAGCATATATAATCAGGTTTCTGAAAAATGGCATTGAACTTGAAGGAAAATTTATCAGGAAGTAGCAAGTCAATAAGTATATTCCTAATAAATGTGAGCATAAATTATTCTATCGCAAACGATTGCGAAAAAATAATTGTTGTATTCTAATTAAAATGAATGTAATTTAGTATGCTGGTTCAGTAATTTTCTAAAGCTCAAAGCTCCAAACAATCATTTATTAAAATTTTTATGCTCATGAAACAGAATCTACTTTCAGGTTTAAAGATATTATCATTGTCTGCAATTGTATTTTTATTTCAGGCAATGATAGCGAATAATGCTCAGGCTCAGATTTATGAGCCTGAAGGCCTTAATATGCCCGGTGCCTGGGATACCTGGACAAATCCGCCGACGAATCTTGCTTTAGCTAGCAGCACGCAGGTTGCAGGAGGTCGGATTGTCAAATTCTCTCTTGGGCAGACTCGTTGGCAAACTATATTAAGTGTTTCAGCTTCAGGTGCAGACCTGGTAGGTGGTACTTATGAATGGCTTTTTACAAGTGGTTCATCCTCAAACTACTTTCAGAATAAGTGGTCGAATGTAACGGTAGTGATGAATACCTTACAAACTTATACCAAGGAAGGCCCCAACAACAATAGTGTTACTTTATTAAATGGAAAGTGGTACACTGTAAACTGGGAAGATCTTGGTTACCAGGACTCAAGAGCTATTTTTATGGAAACCAGTGCGGAGCCGGTTACTATTACTTCTGTTTCGGTTCCTGCGACAGTTGTTGAAAACGAGCCGGTTACAATCCAGATTGCAACTGCAGCTTCCCCTTCTGATGAAGAGATCATTTACCTTCGTTACACCAACGATAGCTGGCTTACTTCTCAGGTTCTGGCTGTATCAATGGCAGGATCGAATGGAACAGTGGAGATTCCTGGCCAGCCAACCGGAACTACCGTTTCTTATTATGCTTTCACTTCAACAGTTGCAGCACTCACTGCTGATTTCGATTTGTATTCTATTCACCTAAATAACAACGACGGTCTTAACTACATGTATTCCATAGGGCCACCGCCGCCACCAGTTATTAATTGGGCCAACCTGCAATGGCCAGGCACTGGAGCAATTGAAACTGGTGGAGCCTATGATGTTTATGGACAAGCATTTATCATGGGTGTAACCGGACAGCCTGATCCGGCTCCGGGCTTGCAAGCCTGGGTTGGTTACAGCATAAACAACAGTAATCCCGATACCTGGACAAACTGGGTATTGGCTGTTCACAACGGACCTGCCGGAAGCAACGACGAATTCAGAGCTGATATAGGTTCATTGATAGCCGCACCAGGCACCTACTATTACGCTACAAGATATCAGTTAAATGCTGATCCGTTTGTTTATGGTGGTTTTAGCGAGAGTGGCGGGGGATTTTGGGATGGAACAGATAACGTTTCGGGGGTGCTGACTGTTACTGACCCGATTACCAGTCCTGATTTTGACTGGATTAATCTTCAATTTCCGGGTAATGCAGCCATCTCACTCGGTGGAGATATGGATGTATATGCCCAGGTCTTAATTGAAGGTGTGACTGGTCAACCGACACCTGCACCCGGAATAGAAGCATGGATTGGCTATAGTTTAAACAATACAAATCCTTCTGAATGGACAGAATGGTTCCCGGCTTCATTCAATGCACCTTCGGGCAATAACGATGAATATATGTTTAATCTCGGACAAAATATTACAGAAACAGGCATCTATTACTACGCGAGTCGTTTCAGTTTAAACGGAGGTAATTTTTATTATGGCGGTTATTCTGATTCAGGCGGTGGTTTCTGGAATGGAACATTGAATGTTTCTGGTGTACTTACTGTTACTGAAGTTCAACCGACGTTCCCGGTCCTGTTTACCATAATTGATGGCACTATGCTGCATGATGCCATAAAACTTAAGGGGGAAATGACATCCTGGGATACCATTGCAATGACTCCTGATAACCATGTCTGGACAAAAACCCTGGACCTGCAGCCGGGTACCTATGAATGGGGTGCAATTGAAGACGATGGAACCGAATTTGGCCTCTGGCTGATAGAAGGTGGCAATTTGATAATGACGGTAGGGGATGATGGAAGTATCTCCGGAACTGTAACTTATACAACTATGGTTACAAATACCCAAACTCTTCCATTTGGCTCAAAGATTTATCCCAATCCGGCCTATGATGCCCTGAATGTTGTTGTACCCGGACTGAATGGAGTCAGGCTCATAGATATGAACGGGCAAATTTTACGTGAGTTTGTATCTCTTTCTGATGCCATGAGATTGAATCTATCAGGAATAAATCCTGGTATATTCCAGTTGCAGATTAGTGCCGCGAAAAAGACTTATTCCCAAAAAGTGGTTAAGTTTTAATACGATGCTATCCAAATAAAGCAAAGCGAAAAAGAAGTTTTGTTTTATTTCTTATTTCTGATTTTGCAGGTTCAGATTTGCAGCTTTTTATCTGTACATACAAAAGTCTGGTCTCCACTATTTTTGCCTTACTGGCAATTTCTGAATAGAATCTGTTTAAGCAATAAATTATTTTGAAAGTTGAATTACCCCTGCTACAGTCCTGTAGCGGGGTTTTTTATTTTTGAAATTAACTGATTATTAATTGGTTATCCCGAAAGGTTATTAACAATTTGAATTATGAATTTAGTTGAAAAGTTAGTGATAGACCAAAGATATTTTTTCGTTTTATGGGTTACATTTATGCCTGATATTGATTAACTGATATTGGTTCATTTCCGGAAATCAGTTATCAGAAAGTAAAAACCAATACAACACAAAAAATCACCTTATCAGAAAAATAAGTTTTGAGATGAAAGATGGTATAAAGGTTTTTACCAGTATCTGCTGTTTAATTTTGATTATATCGTTTAATATCAACGTATTGGCTCAGTCCGGGCCTCCGCCTCCACCGCCGGGAAGCGGACATGGTCAAACCACAAATCAGGCACCTTCGGGTGGAACAGCACCGATGGGAAATGGAATCGCTTTTTTAATTTCATTGGGAATAGGTTATGGACTTGTCAACTTTTACAAAACAAAAAAAGTAGCCAGAGAAAAAGCTTTTAACTCGTAATACTAACATTAACCGATTATCAACAAATTAACGGTTAATAGAATACTAGAAATTCAAATTCAACGTTAATGCCAGTGTTACACTGGCATTTTCTTTTCATTTAAGTGTTGATTATTTGTCGTGCATTTGATAGTTGCCGGTATACCTGTACTCAATATGATGACTCAGGTTTTAATTCTATCTTTGCACTTTATTTCTGTTTCTGTCAAATGCGGCAATTACTCTTTCTGCTTCTTATATTTCAGTCTGCTTTTGGATGTCTGTTTGCTCAGACTTCCGATACGAAGGATTTATTTCTGCCTTCTCCTGACACTGCTTCAGTTTTTTTTGTAAAGTTAAACAACAGGTGGCCAGGCGAAAAACTGATCAGGCTTGCCGATACATCACTTACAAGCTTGCAGTTTTATATTCCTACAGAATCATCGCAGAATTTATACTTGCTCAATGGGAATGCCGGGCTGGCTTATAAACCTATGTTGTTCGATCCTGAATCTGTTGAAGGGTTTCGATTTGCAACATCTGTTTATGGCAATTATCTCCTGAACAATTCTAATATCCCTTTTTATCATCTGCATAATCCATATTCTCACATCTTTTACTCTACCGGTAAGGGAAAGGAACAGGTTTTTAATGTCACACACGCCCAGAATATCTCAAGGGGAATTACCCTGGGAGTCGATCTGAGGATTATCAACTCTTTGGGTTTATATGAACGTCAGAAGTCAGATAATTCATGTGTTGCCTTACAGGGGCAGTTTGTATCTGATAATGAGCGCTATGTTGTTCTGGCAAATTACCGGAACAACCGCCTGAGATGGCGCGAAAACGGAGGAATTACCTATGACAGCCTTTTCAGGGACAACATTGAAACAGATCGTAAGCGGGTTCCGATAAATTTAGAAAATGCCGATAATCAAATAAAAGAAAGCGGGTTTTTTATCCGCCAGTTTTACTATTTTGGAAACAAACCGGGTCAGAAAGGGCATACTAAAGTTGTCACAGATACATTGAAAACTAGTCTGCCAGATACAGCTCACAGGTATTACGATCCCTCGCGGACCAATTATTTCCGGCACACCTTCTCTTATACACGGAATTCATTGTTGTATAAAGACAGTAATCCGAAATCGGGATATTACCCTGAGATTTTAATTGATTCTGTAACGACCTATGATTCTGTATATTACCATGAAATATTAAATGATCTCTCGTTTGAAGGAGGCATTGGCAGAGCCCGTGGAACCGGAAAAGCTATTCTGCTTCGGGCAGGGGTGGAGTATTCGATGAGCGTTTACCGGAACGATACCATCTCGAAAAAGTATTTCAGGTTTACTCCCTATGCTTACCTTTCTGCTGATGCTTTTGGAGTTGCCCGCGCTGAAGGTCGGATATGGCTATCGCAGGGGAATCCGTTTAACGGAGATAAGGGAATTTCTGCAAAACTAAGTTTACCATCTTACGAAAATTCCACAGCCTGGGGAAATATATCAGCATCTGTCTCAGTTGATGCACTTCAACCCAATTATCTGTTCCAGTATCATTATTCAAATCATTTTAAATGGGAGAATACTTTTGGCCAGCAAACCATTTTCAGTGGCAAGGCTATGTACGAAAGGCAAAACCTGAAGGCGGGGTTTAACTATTACAATCTTACCGATTGGGTATATTTTGGTTCAGATGCCCTTCCGGTTTCGGAAAGTGGTTCTTTCAGTGTAAGTCAGGCATGGGGACAAACCAATCTGAATCTTGGCAATTTTGGTTTTGAAGCATTTGCTGCCTGGCAGAAGGTTTCAAAAGCAGATGTATTGCATCTTCCTGAAATCGCCGGGCGCGTTACCGGAAGCTATTCTGTTTCTTTGTTTAAGCGTGCTTTACATTTAAGAACAGGATTATCCGTTCTCTATAATTCTGCTTTCTATGCCGATTCTTACATGCCGGCACTGCGGTCATACTATCTTCAGAACAGCGTAAAAACAGGTGATTATCCGTATGTAGATGGTTTTGTAAATATAAGGGTGAAAAGAGCCCGGATATTCCTTATGGTGAAACATCTGAACGGTGGTTTAAACGGGTATGATTACATAATGGTTCCCGGGTATCCTATGCCGGATATGGGATTAAGATTCGGAATTTCCTGGATGTTTTATGATTGATCCTTTTTCAGAAAGATCCTGAATAAAGGTAATAGTCTGAGTGCTTTTTGAAATCAGAAAGTGTATCTGATTGACAAAGCCACGCCATCGCCCCACCAGTGTGTGTCGCCAATTAGGTTAAAGGCAGGTTTCCAGTCAACCCCAATGTTGAAAGGTACTTCAGGAAAAGTGTATTCCAGACCGGCAATAAAATCAACACCAATGATGGCGAATGATCCGTTATTACGGTTATTATCAGCCCAATAGTATTTGTTGTTGTCCCAGAAGCCAATGTGAGCACCCAATCCTAAGAAATAGTCAAGGTTTCGGGCTCCTTTTATTGGCTTTTGCCATTCATACAGCCCGGTTACAGCAAATCCGCCCCAGCGTAACGACGCAATGCCTTCGAGTGCATTGGTTCCCGAAATAAAGTGTTTAACAGAAATTCCGCTGAAAGAGCCCAGCCTCAAACCGGCGCCTGTTGAATAATTCTGGGCCTGACTGATATTGATTATGCCGCAAAGTAGTATGGTAAAGAGAATCGCTTTCAGTTTCATAATATTCCTATTTATTTGTTGGTTGATTTTTATTAACGCAAAATTTAGGCCAATATTGAGTTCGGCATGAATGATTATTCTCGATTGATGAGATAAAAAAACCGGTCTGAAACCGGTTTGTATTTTAATAAACAGACAATTAAGCATCAATTTTCGCGTATTTCGCATTCTTTTCGATAAAGTCGCGGCGTGGTGGGACCTCATCGCCCATCAACATTGAGAAAATGCGGTCGGCTTCGGTTCCATTTTCAATAGTAACCTGACGCAATGTCCTGAATTCCGGGTTCATGGTGGTGAGCCAGAGTTGCTCGGCGTTCATTTCCCCCAAACCTTTGTAGCGCTGAATATGAACACTGCTCTCTTTTCCATTGCTGAGCTCGGCAACATAGGCCTGACGTTCCTCCTCGTTCCAGCAATAACGTTCGTTGTTTCCTTTACGGATAAGGTAGAGTGGTGGTGTTGCTATGTAAACATAACCATTTTCAATCAGTTCTTTCATATACCTGAAGAAGAAAGTCAGGATCAGCGTGGCGATATGGCTTCCGTCAACATCGGCATCGGTCATAATTACCACCTTGTGATAGCGGAGTTTTGAGAGGTTCAATGCTTTTGAATCATCTTCAGTTCCAATTGAAATGCCAAGGGCAGTAAATATATTCTTGATCTCTTCGTTGTCGAAGATTTTGTGCTGCATGGCTTTTTCAACATTCAGGATTTTTCCCCTAAGCGGCAGAATAGCCTGAAAACGTCGGTCTCTGCCCTGTTTGGCTGTTCCTCCTGCGGAATCTCCCTCGACGAGGTATATTTCACACTGTACGGGATCACGTTCACTGCAATCGGCGAGTTTGCCGGGTAGCCCTGACCCTGTTAATACATTCTTGCGCTGAACCAGTTCGCGGGCTTTACGGGCGGCGTGCCGGGCTGTAGCGGCAAGAATTACCTTATTCACAATGGTACGAGCCTCTTTGGGATTTTCTTCAAGGTAATAGTTAAGCAGTTCCGACACCAGTGTATCCACAGCGCCCATAACCTCGTTGTTGCCGAGTTTGGTTTTAGTCTGGCCTTCAAACTGAGGCTCCTGAACCTTTACAGAAATAATGGCCGTTAATCCTTCGCGGAAGTCATCGCCGTTGATGTCAAATTTCAACTTCGCCAGCATCCCCGATTTATCTGCATAGGATTTCAGGGTGCGGGTCAAAGCCCTGCGAAAGCCTGAAAGATGCGTTCCACCTTCATGGGTGTTGATGTTATTAACGTACGAATGGATGTTTTCGCTGAACGAGGTATTATACTGCATCGCGATTTCAACAGGAATGCCATTCTTTTCGCCTTCAATATAGATTGGGTCGGGCATCAGCTTTTCGCGCATGCCATCAAGGTATTCGATAAAATCGCGTAAGCCGTTTTCCGAAAAGAAAGAGGCTACCGGATGTTCGCCATTATCATCAAGTTCGCGTTCATCAGTTATCGAGAGCTTGATTCCCTTGTTGAGGAATGCCAGTTCGCGCAGGCGTGATGCCAGGATATCAAAATCATACTCCTCCAGTGTGAAAATATCAGTATCGGGCTTAAAATGTACTTTGGTGCCGGTTATATCGGTTTCACCAACCACTTTTACAGGATATTGGGGTTTGCCAATGGCGTATTCCTGTTCAAAAATTTTGCCTTCGCGGCAAACGGTAACCAGCAGCTTTGATGAGAGTGCGTTCACACAGGAAACTCCAACGCCATGAAGCCCCCCGGAAACTTTGTATGATCCTTTATCAAATTTTCCACCGGCATGAAGCACCGTCATTACAACTTCAAGTGCTGAGCGTTTTTCTTTTTCGTGAAGATCAGTGGGGATTCCACGGCCATTGTCACTTACTGTTATAGAGTTGTCGGCATGGATATAAACATCAATATTGTCACAATATCCGGCCAATGCTTCGTCAATTGAGTTGTCAACTACTTCATAAACAAGATGATGTAATCCACGTGAGCCTGTATCCCCGATATACATGGAAGGACGTTTGCGTACCGCTTCGAGACCTTCAAGTACCTGAATGTTTTCGGCTGTATAATTGCCGTTGCCATTCCCGTTTCCATTACCATTTCCGTTTGATTCTGCAGCTTTGTTTAATTCGCTCATATTCAGTTTACTAGTATAGGTTTGCAAGTATGCAAAGGTAGTTTTTTTTTGCTTAGGTTTTACATTTGAAAACGAATCGGAGGCATGGAAGTTATTAACAAAAACGGGCAGATTTTAACCGCCCGTTCTATGATTCGCTGTTAAACTGTTTTTCCTAAAATGAGTAAGAAACGCCACCCATTACCATGAAACGATATCCCGGATAATTATACCAGTTAAAGTACCTGGCTCCGGTTAGATTGCTGAAGTTAATAAAGCCTGACAACAGCTTGGTATAGCGGTATTCTATTCCAAAATTTAAATCCGCATAGCCTTTAATGGTTTCTTCGGTGTAAACGTTTTCAGAGTCAGATGGTATACGGGCGAATTGCTTGCCGTTGGCTGTAATCCCTGCTTTCGCAACTATTTTATTTTGAATATTGTAATAAGCTTCAAAACCAAATTGCGATGAAGGCCTGTGCCAGGGCTTGCTGTTGCTTTTCAGCGACCATTTTTCAAATCCAGCAAAGGCTTTTACTTTAATGCGTTCAGCAGACTGATATTCAGCCTCGAAGCGTCCTTTTAAAACGTTTCCTTCTTCATAAACTACCGTGAAACGATTGAATGTTGGCTCCAATTCATCGTTTACAAAAAATGCTTCATTAGCTACACTGCTGCTGCGGAAGGATGCCACCAGATTTATATGGTTTCCGGCTCTTGCCCTTGCCCCGGCATAAAAGGCAAACCGCTCACGTGAATATTGTAATGGAAGCACCGATTGAATAAAAGGATTAATATCGCTGAGTTTATCAAATCCCTGATGCGAAAGGTTGCCCGTTATGCCAGCAGTTACAACCAGATTTTCGTTCATTGCCCGTACCTGGGCTTCGGCAAAGGGAAACAGGTAGGCTTTTGAAATGGAATCAGCCTGGAACGACAGGTTGATCCCGAATTTCAGTTTGTACTCATTAAACTCGGTGCTGATAAATGGCCTGAAACTCAACAAAGCGCTCTTCTGCTTAAGTGTGCTGTCTTTGTATCCGGTAAAGTCTAGATCGGTTTCTATGCCGAGCGACTGATAATCAGTAAGATCGAATAATTCAAAGCGTTTGTCGGCGTTTGCTCTTATTGAGATTAACGATTCCCTGGTGTCGAAATGGTCAGAAATGTTGCTGAACGATAAACCAATCTGATGATTCAACTGATCGGAATCAGTATAGTTCGACTTAATGCCAATATTTGCATTGATACGGTTAAACTTCTGCTTCAGATCGTCATCGTTAACCGGAAAACTATAGTCAGAAGGCATAAAGCCATAGTGATGAACTACATTACGGCGATAACCGACACCTGAACTGATGGTGTGATTGTCAGTGAATTTCTGTCCGCTGATTTGAACAAGGTTAAGGCTGTTGCTGCTTTTAGGGTAATCTTCTATTTTTCCCGAAGAGGACAGATGTTTCAGGTGAACACCAAAAGCATAGGATTTTGACCTGAGTGAATTGGCAAAAAACTCAGCGTAGGGTGTGGTGTAGTTTCCAAAACCAACTCTGGCATAGTTGCGGTAAAGTTTCTTTTGTGGTTCACCTACCAGTTTTACAGGCGTTATATCATCTGGCGTGAGGGTGGTTTCCATCTGCTGCGACTTTATAGAATAAGTCATTTCAGGAAGTTTCACTTCGGTTTCGTCAGCTGATGGATTAATGCTCAGCTTATTGGCATCGGGGATGCTTGGCTCATAGGCCGCAATTACGGTTACCTGCTCGTTGATACCTTGTGCGTACAAACTCTGCAACCCGAAGCATCCAGCTAAAAACAGCATAATTGTAAATGAACAGGAAAGTGATTTTATAGTTGGTTTCATAGCCTTTAAAGGGTTTGAAAAGCGATTGACGCGTTGGTTGTTATTTAATGATAATTCCTTCTTCATCGTCGAATTGCTGTTTGCCTGTTTGATTGACCTTTTCATCCAGTTCGAGTTTTGCCAGTTTGTCAATGGCAATTTTCTTCAGGTCCTGACCTTCGTAATTGTCAATGATACTTTGCAGTGTTTGCTTAGCCTGGAATTTATTCCCTGCCACTATGTAAACATCTGACAAGAGAATAAATGCTTTGGCAACCCAGTAGTCATAAGATGCGTAATCGCCGGTCAGTTTAAAAATATGCTTTTCGGAAGTCTTATAATCTTTGTCGTCGAAACTCATTTCGGCAAGGTTGTAAAGGGCTTCTGCAGCAGCTTCACCTTGTGAGAGTCTGATTGTTTCGTTGTAGGATGTGCGGGCCAGATCGTTACGCTTCAGCGATTTGGCTGAATTGCCAATGATAAGGTTAGATTCAGCTGCCAGCCCTGATGAAATATTATCCTGCAACAGCAGCCTTTGTCCATTGAGTATGGCCAGTCCGAAATTGCCGGTGTAATATTGACAGCGCATCTGACCGGTAATTGCTTCGGTCATATTGGCTTTGTTTTCAGCATTTTCCTCAAGCTGCTGATACATTGAAAGGGCTTTTGGGTAATCTTTGATCCTGAAAAGAATATCCGACGCTCTTAAGGCCGATTTTTCGGTAAACCGGTTTTTTGGGCGGGCAAGTACAGCTTCATAACTCTTCAGTGCCTCATTGCTTTTCCCGGCCCTTGTTTCACAATCGGCTTTATAGAAATTTGCATTTACTGAGAAACTTCCGTTTGGAAATTTCTGAAGATATGAATTGAAGCCGGGAAGCGCCTTTTCGCAATCGCCGCTCATGTAGCGGTTCTCGACAGCGGTGAAGGTGAGCGAATCCTGTTCGGAGCGTGTTACATTGGCAAAAGGAATGTCGGATGTGTATTCAACAAAACTATCAACCTGGTTCAGGTCAACATAAATATTTCGGATTACAGCCAGGGCCTCACGGGCTTCAGGAGTAGCCGGGTAATCAGTCACAACCTTCTTGAATGTTTCGAGTGCTTTCTGGTCGCGGTTGGTGTTATAATAAACCAGACCACTATTGAGCATGGCATTTTTAACCAGGCTACTTTTCGGATGGTCGCTGATGAGTTTCTGGAAAGCACTTAATGCCTCTTCGTTGCGGTTCAGTGATACCAGAGTGCGTCCCATTTCATAGCGGGCATCATCGCAATAAGGTGACTTTGGATAGTCGCTCAGGAGTTTCTGCAGCGAACTAATCTTCTGGTTCAGGTTTCCGGTAACGCCAACGGCGATTGATTTCTGATACAATGCATAGTCAGCATCAGCAGCCCGGGGTGCGTTTATCGCAAGATCATACTGCCTGATTGCTTCGCTGTATTGCTTTTGCATAAAATAGCAATCGGCCATACGCAGCCTGGCATCATTCATCATCTTTATATCCGATGGCCTGCTTTCAACATACTTTGAAAACGATTGCCGTGCAGAAGCATAATCTTTCAGTTTAAACTGCGAATATCCGAGACTATAGTTTACCGTGCTGAAAGCCGGATACTTTTCGGCTCCGGGTGAACTCAGAAACTTATTGTAATAATCAGCAGCGATATCAAACTGGCCAAGGCGATAGTAAGATTCTGCTGTCCAGAAATAGGCGGCTGCAGTCAGTTTTTCATCGGAGCGGTTATCGAGTGATTTCTTGAATTGTCCGACAGCATCGAAGTATTGGTTGTCGGTAAACAACTCAAGCCCTCTGAAGTAGCTGATTTTCTGATAACTGGCGTTCTGGGCTGCATTGCGCTTTTTAATATTCTCAAGCGTTTCGAGTGCTTCTTTATAGTTTTTTGTAACGAGGTAAAGATCAGCCAGATAAGAGTATGCCTCATCACGGCGGGAAGATTTCGGATACTCGTCGAGGTATTGTTGCAGTGCTTTTATTGCCTCGTTGTAAGGGTTGTATGAGAGCTCGATGGAAAGCTTGGCGTAATTAAACAGCGCATCTTCGGCAATAGCTGATTTCACCGGAATTTTCCATGCCGAAAGAAATGAATTTGATGCAAATTTCTTTTGATCTGATTTCAGATAACAATCGCCAAGATGATAATAGGCGTTTTGCGCCATGCTGTCGTTGTCAGAAGTTACTGACTGAAATTCAGGGATTGCTTTGGCATAATTGCCTGTTTTATAATAGGAATATCCCAAAAGGTAACTCTCCTCTCTGCTGTTCTGACTCCGGCTGATGTTGCGATATTCTTCCATTAGCTCAATAGCCTCCTCGTAATTGCCTTTACGGTAGTTTACGTCCGCTGCCAGTCTGAGAATTTCATTGGTCCTTTTGATGCGCTGGCCTTCAATATAAGGGCCGGCCAACTGAAGCATCTCATCGTATCTGCCCTGTATATAGTAAATCTGAATAATGTAATAAGGAACAACCTTTTTGAAAGTTTCATCGGTTTTTAGTTTCTCAAAATCGCGGAGGGCGGTTTCGTATTTGCCGTTTGCATACATTATGTGTGCATAATAATAATTTGCAGGTCCGGTATACTTTGTCTGCTTTTCTTTTATTTCGTAAAATGCCTCTGCGGCTTTTTCCCAGTCCTCCTGTTTGAAGTAGCAATAGCCTTTTTTAAAGGTATATTCAGCATTTTCCTCGTCGCTCATGTCGAAGGTATTCACCTGATTGTAAGCATCAAGGGCGCTTCGGAAGCTGTTGTTCCTGAACTGAAGGTTACCCAGTTTGAACCATGCCCGGTTCGATCTTGTATTTTCAGGATAATTTTTAAGGAAATCCTTTAGCATGGATGCGGCATCGCCATGCTGGAGCTCTGCAGCGCTTACAGCTGTATAGTAATCCTTTTCAGCATCAAAACCCATCAGCAGATCGCTGGTGGGCATCAACACAGAGTAGGAATCACGGGCTGCCCCGTATTTCTCTTTGGCAAAAAGATCGGATGCCGTAAGTTTATCGCTTGCAGGACTTGTGTAAATAGCCGTTTGCTGGGCGTTGACATTCAACTGCACGATGAGAGTCAATGTTGCAATCGTGGTAATAATCGTTTTTTTCATGCTAATCGCATTTATGGGCTCAAAGTTAGCCCTATATAAGTACCTGATTAATGCAGGGAAAGTGGATTTATCAACAGTGTGTATTTGAAAACTTTTGATAAACGGAGTTATGGGCCGCTTATTATGCAAAAAGAGCAGTCATGCAATCCGACTGCTTACTTCTTTTTGATATAATGTTGAATTTCAGGGCTGCCAGGATGGTTAAAACCTGATAAATTTCAAGGTAGAAAAATGGCCATTGTCATGATGCACCCGGGCCAGATATAATCCTGGTTTCAGATTGCTGGTTTCCAGGCTGAATTCATACTGACCATGATTTGGCATTTGTTTGTTGACAAAAGAACCATCCGCACTATAGATGCTGATTTCAGTTTTTACATCCTTTGAATTCATCAGTATTACCGGNNTTATCTATCCAGAGTTTACTGCCTGAAATGGGGTCGCCATTCAGAATATTAGATGAGAAGAACATAATGTTCATGGTATCGGGGACTTCCCAGATCAGATATTCAATAGGAACTGAAAATTCCTGCCAATTGGGGTTTTGACCTCCAATTACTGTGTAAGAATAGGCCAGGGTATCGCGTGAAGCACCGTTCCACTTTGTGAAACCAATTCCCATGATGCAGGAATCCCCGGCTGATGGCTGGTATCTGAACCATCCGTGAAGCATATTTGGTTGCGTATCAATAGGAACACCGCCTTCCACCGTTCCGGTTTGATTCAGAATATCAAGCGTGATCTCTCCCAATGAAACAATTCCAGGCATGGTAACAGGCCCCACAAGGAAAATATTGTGTGTAACTGTTTCGAGCCTTAGGCAAGAAGTTCCACTTTGAGGATTGGTTTGATCGCGGGTAGCGCAAATAAAACTTGTTCCTAAAACACTTTGATTAATAGTATTCCAACCGATTGGTTCGCCACCGCTCCACTCTTCAAAACCCGGATTGGGAATTGGATTCTGGGCCAGACTGTTTGATGAAAGTGTAAAAAATGAAAGGAGAATTAAGCTGAGAGTTAACAATCTGGAATTATAGTTCATACTAAGGGTTTCTTGTGGATGTTTATTTAAGGCTTGGTTTGTCAGCAAAATTAACCAAAATCGTTCATGTTTAATAAATGTAAACAGCAGTGCTAAAAATAAAATATCCCTGAGTTGCAGGGATATTTTAAAAAACGAACGGTGCCGTACAACGCTGTAAGCGGGGTTCTGTTCCTACAATGAAATCATTGTTGGTTCCTGTCATTTATCTAGGCCTTGCGTTGCCACAAGGCTCAAACGACCTACCCCCCGGAAGAGCGGGCCGCTCTTGTGCTGCACGTGGCAGCACTTTCCGGTATATTTGGCCTTTCAATCCATAAGGTTTACCCGACCGGGCTGTCGCCAACCCTGCCTGTGGGCTCTTACCCCACATTTTCACCCTTATCCCGCCAGAGGCGGGACGGTTATTTTCTGTGGCACTTGCTGTTTCCGCCGACAGCGGAACCTTCCCGTTAGGAAGTATGGCGCCCTGTATTGCCCCGACTTTCCTCTTCCGGTATTAATGCCGGAAGCGACAGAACACGTTGCTTTTTCCGTTCTTTGACCTAAGTTGCTGCAAAGATACGAAATTATGAGGTAATTACGGCTTCAATGGCACCATAACCATATTTTGCAAACGGTGCATTTTGTAACATAACATTTTCGTATTCAGCAATATGTGCAGAAATGGCGGCTTTCAATACCCCATTGCCAATACCGTGGATAAAAGTCACTTTGGTATAATTATGAGCAATAGCACTTTCGAGCGAGCGCTTGAAGTAGTCAATCTGGTAATTCAGAATCTCGTTGCTTTGCATTTCAGAATAGTCAACGCGGAGTGTTGATATATGAAGATCAACCTCAGCTTCACGCGGTGCAACCTTGTGCAGGTCAATCATCGCAGCCGGTGATATGGCTGCTATTTTTTGCTGTGCAGCAGGATCAACACCTGATTTGTCAATGCTTTCGGATGAAGATACGATTACCTGTCCGGCCAGATCGCCAAGGTTAATCAATACTGCTTTTAGTCCGATAAGCGGAAAATCCTGATAACTGGTTTCCTTGTAAAACCTCACAGGCTTTATTTTGAATGCGGCATGAAGCGGGCTCAGCAACGGACTGATTTCATCTTTATGAAAAATTACCTGCACCACGCCATCTGACCATCCTTCGATATCTTCGCGCCTGATTGTTTCAATCAGCATTTTTGAAAAAGGCGGAATTACATCATAATCAACACCGGCATATCCCTTTTCGTCTTCCATTAAGGAAAAAGAGAACACGGCATCATACCTTGTATTGTTTACCAGATAAATATCGATATTTCCCGATATTAGCCATTTCTGGTCGTGGGGTGCATAGGCAAGATATATGCCTTCAACGGTCCTTGCTCCCGATTGACGAAAAAGGTAACTGATGCGGTCATCATTATCGTCTTCTGGCTGGTTGCTTCCAGCTTGTGCGGGTTCGCCCGGATTATGCTGATTTGGTGTTGCTTCGCTCTTTGGCAGATTCACATTTACATGCCTGTCGAAAAACCGATCGGCAGCGCCCTGTGGTTCAATCAAAATCAAATCCTTGATCAAAACCGGTACTTCAAATCCCTCTTCAATGGCAACATTTACCATAGTACTGCTGATAATACCGGTGATAATCCCACCCCCCTTTTCGTTCAGATACCTTACTTTATCCCCTGGTTTAAATTCCATACAATGCAAATGTTTTTTTGAGTTTGTGAATAGAAAAAATGAGTAATTAATGTCCCGTTAGATGCTGCAAAGGTAATAATTTGATTGGCTGTTGGCCGTTAATTAATCGTTAACCTGACATAGAGGTGGTTTGAATTTTAATTAAATATTGAATTGACGGGTCTATTGAATGCCTTAGCCATTTGACTTAAAATACTTTTATGAGGCTATCAATGGTTTTTCGTAACTTTATCGTTCGATAAGCAACTACTCATGAAACCTGTGCAACACTTTGGCCTGATATTTCTTTTTGCCAGTATACTGATGCTGTTTATAACATCCTGTGGCGAAAAAGACCCTCAAGCTTACATTCCAACCCCTTATNNCTGTTTTATGACGGACGTTTGTCGGGGCGTACCCAGTTCGACTCATTGATGAGTTGTGGTAGCTGTCATATTCAGGCAAATAGTTTTGAGCCGGGGATTGATAACCCGGTATTTACCGGTGGCCGGACTTTTGGCTTAAACGGCGCCCCGACACCGCATGTTGCGCTTCCGCTGATCAATCTTGTCTGGAATCCGAATGGCTACCTCTGGAACGGGATGATCCGAAAAGGCAATCCGGATATCTGCAGAAGAAGGCTGGAAGACCTTGTTTGGATGGGAGTTATTGCCCCGCATGAAATGAATGGCGATACCAATCGCACCAAAGCTTTAATTCAGCAGATTCCGGGTTATCCCGACCTTTTTGAAAAAGCGTTTGGTTCAGGCACTGTTACCATGGAAAATATNNAATCCTTTGTTTACAACCAATCTGTTTTACAACAACGGAAAGGATATTGAGTTCAACGACCCTCGCGATCGCTATGCAATTACAGGTGATATTACCGACAAGGGAGCTTACAAAGCAACAACTTTGAGGAATATTTCGCTGATGGGTCCGTACATGCACGATGGCCGTTACGAAACCCTCGATGAGGTTATTGAATTCTATTCACACCAGGTAAAAATGTCACCTTATGTAAATCCCCTGATGCATTACGCTGGTGAAGGAGGCGTGCAACTTACCCCAACCGAAAAAGCTGAATTGAAAGCCTTTATTTTTACTTTGCAGGATGAAGCATTCCTTAATAATCCCGATTTTTCGCCGCCTGCTGTTTTTCCTGATGGATCAACCTATCAGCAGGTTGCCGGGAAATATCTTCAAAATTAAACTTACCTGACCATAGGTTTCATTCCAAGATTATACATCGTAAACGACCACATGTCAGCTGCTTCTTCAATCATTTTTGAGATTGGTTTGCCGGCGCCATGTCCTGCTTTTGTCTCAATTCTGATCAGCACCGGCTTTTCACAGGATTGTTTTTCCTGAAGTGTAGCTGCAAATTTAAATGAGTGTGCAGGTACAACGCGGTCGTCGTGATCGGCTGTTGTAACCAGCGTTGCAGGGTAGCATGTGCCGGTCTTGAGGTTGTGAAGCGGGGAATAGCCCAGCAGGTAACGAAACTCCTCTTCGTTATCGCTTGAGCCATAGTCGTCGGTCCAGGCCCAGCCAATGGTAAACTTGTGAAACCTGAGCATATCCATTACACCAACAGCAGGCAAAGCAACTGCAAACAGATCGGGGCGTTGGGTCATGCAGGCGCCAACCAGCAAACCACCGTTAGATCCGCCGGCAATGGCAATTTTTTTAGGATTGGTGTATTTCTTTTCAATCAGATATTCAGCAGCAGCAATAAAATCATCAAACACATTTTGTTTTTGAAGTTTGGTTCCGGCACGGTGCCATTCCTCTCCATACTCACCGCCACCCCGGAGGTTGGCCATCGCGAAAATACCGCCATTTTCAATAAAAACCATACGGCTGGCACTAAAACCAGGTGTCAGGCTGACATTAAACCCGCCATATCCGTAAAGGAAAACCGGGTTGTTGCCATCCAACTGAACATCGGATCGATGTACCAGGAACATGGGCACCCTTGTGCCGTCTTTGCTGGTGTAAAATACCTGTTCTGAAACAATTTCCGATGCATCAAAGTCAAGCTCTGATTTATGGAAAATCTCAGACCTGTTTGAGGCGATATCGAACTTATAAATGGTTGAAGGAGAAGTGAATGAAGAAAAAGAAAAGAATGCCTGTCCATCCTCGCGTTCACTTTCGAAATCGTTGATAGTTCCAGGTTCGGGCAAAAGAAGTTCGTGCAGTAGCGATCCATCTGCATGATAAACATAAGCCTTGCTGGTAGCATCTTTCATGTACTTACAAATTAGCATGCCGCCGCCAGGATAAGCCGATTGCAACACTTCATCCTTTTCGGGAACCAGCTCTTTCCATGAATCTTTCGCGGGATTTTCAAAATCAACTGAAATTAGCCGGTAGCGTGGCGCTCCATCATTGGTACGGATAATAAAATGATTGTTGTAATTGGTAATTACCTCATAGTCATATTGAAATCCATCGGCAATTTTCACAAATTCACCGTTTTCTTTCCGAAGGTCTTTTACAAACAGCGCATTGCCACTTGTACTTTCGGTTTCAAAAATCAACAAAAAATTTTCATCCGAGGTAGTTTGGGCTCCGTAGCTGCGCAGGGGTTCATTTTTATTTTCATAAACCAATTGATCCTTTTCCTGGGGGTCGCCAACTATGTGATAGTAAACCTTTTTAAATTCGTTTTTCGACGATAACTCGCCACCTTCGCCCGGCTTACCGTAACGGCTGTAATAAAAACCTTTCCCTTTCCAGGCAATATCTGAAAATTTCACCCATTCGAGTTTATCGCTCAGTTGCTTTCCGGTTGCTGTTTCAATCACGTATATTTCGTTCCAGTCAGATCCCGCTTTGGCAATTGCATAAGCAAAATAACTACCATCGCGTGATGCCTTATAAGTTGACAGTGCCGTTGTGCCATCGGGCGACAATTGATTTGGATCGAGAAAAACCCTGGGCTCAGCATTCAGACTATCCTGAATATAGAGAACACTCTGATTCTGTATGCCATTATTTTTGGTAAAAAAGTAGTATTTGCCTTTATGAAATGGAACACCATAACGCGGATAGTTCCAGAGTTTTGTGAGGCGGCTCCTGAGTTCTTGCCGGAAAGGAATTTTTTCGAGCCAGGCATCGGTAACTTTATTCTCAGCTTTAACCCACTTTGCAGTTTCTGCAGAGTTATCATCTTCGAGCCAGCGATAGGGGTCGGCTACTTTGGTGCCGAAATAGTCATCAGTAACCTCGGTTTTTTTTGCTTTGGGATAAGTGATCTTATCGTGCTGCGCGAATGCATTTGTCATTAAAAAGCTCATTATCAGTAATAAAAATAAATTTCTCATGCGGGATTGCTGTTTGATGGATGCTGAATTTGGTCAGGAACCGACAAAAATAGCGATTTGCTCTGATCCTTGCCGCGAAATAAACCGGATTTTATCCTTATGAAACCTTTGGCTTACGCAGAGCGGTAATGAAATGTTCTGTCTCACAACCAGCAATCTGTGCCTATAAGTTGAAATCCGAGGTTTGCAATTAATCTTTCAAATAAGGTTTATTTCCATAGTTTTTATTTCCTTTGTATCTCAATTTTGAAACGCCTTCAGTTCATGGAAAGAAAAATCAAACAAATAAACATATACAGAACCAACCTGGCTGTGGCTGATCCCGATCAAGGTGATTTATCGGGTGAAGTAATCACAAATTCTATCATTTCGGATGACGAAGGAAACGAAACGGAAAGGATTACATTTGACGCCGATGGAAATGTTGACGAAAGGGTGCTGGTTGTATATAAAAACGGGAAACCGGTAGAAGAGATTCTCGAAATGGGCGGAGAACTTGCCGAGCGCACCACGCGCGAATTTGACGATTCAGGAAAACTGATCAGGGAATTCAGGCATTATCTCGATGGTGATCCCGATGAAATTTCCTTTGAATATGATGCTGAGGCCCGAATGATAAAGCGATTGCTTACCGATAGCGATGGGGAAGAAGGAGAGAAGCAGTTGTGGATTTATACCAAGGGTTTATTAACCCGTGAGGAATCATATAACGATTTTGGCAACCTTGAGATTTCAAAAACCTATACATATACTGAAGATAATAAACCGGAGGAGATTGTTGAGCTTAACTTTATAGATGGTGAAGAAAAACGACTGGTAACCCTTTTTGATGAAAACGGAAATATAGAGGCTGAAAAGCGGTACGATTCGCGGGGCCGTCTGGTTGCCCGGAGCATCTACACATTTGATGAAAATGGTAACAACACCCTGATAGAGGAAGAAAATGTAAACGGCAAAACAACCATAAGGCTGCAACACGACGAGGCGGGAAATACAATTCTGCAAGAGGAGCTTGATGATGAAAATAATGTGGTTGCNNGCCCGGCGCATGGGGCAGCATTACCGTTTGCGCTATGAATATGTTTTTTTCGATTAAACCTGGTTTATCTTCTCGTTAATAAACGCTCGTTTAATAAAATTATCTATCTATACTCTGGCTGTCCCGGTTTTTATTTCAATTACTTTACCGGGTTACATTATTCAAATTAGGTAATTAAAAACTAAAGAAGTATAAAATTTGATTCGTCAAAGCGAACCAACTGCTATTCTATGAATATTAAGCCTGATATTAATAAGTATCTGCTAATCATTGTTTTTCTGCTGGGAAATCAATTTCTTTCCTATGGGCAGTCGAAAAACAATACTTCTTTTCAGGCCGACACTGCCAGCATCAGCAGAAATTACAGGCTGGCGGGTAACTTGCTGTACCTATTTCCGGATAGTGCCAGAAAGCATATTGATACAATTTTTATGCTCTCAAAAAAAAGAAATTATGCCGAAGGTTTTTTTAGAGCACACAACCTTTATGGTATCAGGCATTTAATTTCAAATGATCTTGATCAGGCACTTGTACAGTTTAAGAAATCGCTAAAATATACTGAAAAGCTGAAAACACCGAGGAGTAAGGCAATCATTCTTGGTAATATAGGTCTGGCATATTCCAAATCGTATAAGCAAGACAGCGCGGTTCATTACATGAACCTGACACTGGAATATACTGAGGAATATAAAATTAACGACCTTCATTCTAAAGCGCAGCTCGATTTGGCAAATTTTTATCTCGATCGTGGAAATTATGTAAAAGCTGCTCAAAGCCTGGTTAAAGCCAGAAGTGAAACTGAAGTTACCAGGGATTCGGTTTTCCTGATTTATGTTTATAGCACCTTTGGCCTGCTATATACCAAAGTGAATAAGTTTGATCTCGCGTTGCAATACCTGACTAAAAGTATTGAAATTAACCGAAAGGTGATGAAATTGAATCATATAGCCAGCAATTATTTAAATATTGGAGAGTTGTATTTTAATTCCCGAAAAAACTACGATTCAGCACTTTTTTACTACCGAAAGGCAATTGACGAAGTCTTACCACACGATAAGTGGAGTATCGAACAAGCTGCAATTATTAATCAGGGCAATGTTTTCCTTCAAAGGTCACAACTCGACTCGGCCAAAAAATATTATCAAACGGCTTATGACGATCCACTTATTTATACTCAACCCAATAGGCGGGCTGCCGTTTTGGTAAATCTTGGACTCTATTATCTTGAGACAAAAGATTATAGAAAGGCTTCTGAATATTTGCAGGGTGGTTATGCGCTTGCCGATAGCCTTGGGATTTTATTGTATAAAAAAAACGCTCTTGGCGCACTTTACCGGCTTGATAGTATCGAAGGTGATTTTTATGGAGCATTTAATTATCTCAAAGCCTATCAGAATGCTTCAGACAGCCTGAATGCCGACGAGGCTAATAACAAGATTGCAATCTATGAATTTGAGCAGTTTCTGGTTGAACAAAAGTTTAACAATGATGCATTGGTAAACGAGAATAATCTGAAAAGCAAATTGATTACCAACCAACGATGGTTTTTATGGCTTTCGCTCGCAGCCTCTTTTATTCTGCTTATTCTGATTTACAGGCTATTTCTTAACAGGCGAAAAATCAGCCGGCTGCTGCGGCAACTTTCCGAAAAGAATACCGATTTGCTTTCGATGAATAAAAAGCTGGAGCTTGGCAACCAGACTTTAAACGAACAGCAGCAGCAATTAAAGGAACTGAACATTACCAAGGATAAATTCTTTGCCATCCTCGGCCACGATTTAAAAGGGCCGATCAGCGGTTTTCAGGAGTTGCTCGGGCTACTGCAGGAGCAATGGTATCAGATTGATGACACGAAAAAGCTCGAGTATCTTAATATACTTTACTCGACTTCTGATAAAACCCATAAATTGCTTCAGGATTTGCTGAGTTGGGGAAAAGCCCAGCAGGGGCTTGTAAAATGCCAGAAAGAGATAATTTCTGTCAAACCGGCAATACAATCCGTAGCCCAATTATTCGAAGGGCAGATTAAGCAAAAGGAACTCAATCTGACTATTGATATTCCGGATGATATGAGCCTGAATACCGATCCGGTTTTGTTTTCACAGATTATTCAGAATTTTTTGAACAATGCCATTAAGTTTACGCATCGCAAAGGAAGTATTAGTATTAAATCTAATGTTGTTGACAGCAAACAACAGATATGTGTTACCGATTCCGGTATCGGAATCCCTGAAAATAAACTGGGGCGTCTTTTTGATCTGAATGCTGATTTTAACCGGCCGGGAACCGACAAAGAAAAAAGTTCGGGAATGGGTCTTATCCTCTGCCGCGAATTTGCCAGCATTTTAGAGGCAAAAATAGTGGTAAGCAGCACCGAAGGGGAGGGGAGCTCCTTTTGCCTCGAATTTTAAAGCCTTCCAAAATCCTAAAATCATCCATTGCCCAACCATATTGCTTCAAACAATAGCGAGGCCGTCGCACTGATTTATAAATAATTTAGCCTATACTGGGTTCGACAGGATTTACAGGATTAATAGGTCAGATTTTTCAATCCCAATATTCCATTCTTCCAATATTCCATTTTCACTTCACCACCTTCGCGCTCCCCACCGTTTTATCCTTATACACCAATCGCAGCAAATACATCCCCGGCGCCCAGCGCGAAGCATCAAACTGTGCCAGCATTTGCCCGTGGGTTAGTTTTTGTTCCGTTATAAAGCGGCCGCTCAGGTCAAACACCTGCAAGGTGCTGTTTTGCTGGTAGTTGCTTTGGTAAAGCGCCGTGTTTAAGCCTTTGCTGTTGTTGCGTATGGCCACAAACTCAGGCAGGCGCACCTGAAACTCACCGCTAACCGGGTTGGGGTAAGCCTCCATCACCGCCACATCGGGCAGGGTAGCCAGTTGTTCAGCGCTTACCACAATATCGCATTCTTCCATTCCAATGGTATCATGCGGAGCTACACCTCCGGGGCAGGCATAATCGTACACCCTCGGCGTGGGGTCATACACATCATCCATAAGGGTGGAGGTGAGTTTGAAAAGCATGGTATTAAGCATGGGGCCGTAAGGGTTTGCTTCGGCACTGCCGGTGGCAAGAATCTTATTATCGTTCGTGGTGGAAACAAAATAATAAGGGCCGGTATAATTGTCGAGCAAACGGCGGCTGCGCAAAATGGTTCCCATGGTATCCGCTATTTGTAATTCAACCCTTCTATCATACCATGGATTTGGATTCTCCATAGTGCCTGAAATGACAATAGTGCTATCCTGCATCCAACTCAGAGAATACGCATAACTTAAAGAATCACTTAAAGGGAAAAACTGAGGGTTTGCCTCGTAAAGAGATTGTTTTCTAAGGGTTTTATGCAAAGGTTCTGTAACGCCCGCCGAATACAAGCGTCCTCTGTTTGATTCTATTGTAAAGAAATCCTGGGCGCCATCAATAGAATCTATACTTTTATAAAGAATGGAATAGTCTATTATAGTACCTTCATTGTCAATATTGATTTTTAAGGGTTTTTCGTACCACTGCAACTTATTGGTATCGTAATAATCTCCAAAACCTGTGATGAGGTATGTACTGTCTTTTAAAACTAAAATATCCCACCAGTCTTCATTCCTCAACAATGAGTCGTCATAATTCAACCTCCATTCAATATTGCCATTGTAATCAAATTTTATCAGGGAATTCGGGTTTTCGGTGCTGTGTGGTGGAGGTCCGCCCGGGTGATAATTATTATAAAGTCCCAAATATCCATCAATTGTTTCAACCACGTCGGCCCCAAAGTTATCAATGCCTGGTTCATTGATGATCTTGCACCAGCCCAGTTCGCCGCAGGCATTTAGTTTCATAAATGCCGCATCTGCGTAAATGCCAAAAGGATATAGATCTGCATAACGGGTGGATAAGGCTATTACAAGTCCGGAATCTTGGGTAACCTGCATCATATTAAACCAGGATAAATAGTCAGTGAGACTGCCAATTTCTCTTTCCCATAGAATTTCTCCGTTAATGCTTGTCTTAAAAAGCCAGCCTGCATAAACTAATCCTTCATCGCTAAAATGATTTGAAAGCACTATTATACTATTATCATAAATCTGAAAAGCACATGATGCAGATGTAAAACTATTGGGATTGATAAACACTTTCGGCCAGGTTTGCGAATACAAATTGGAAAAACTACTAATTAAAAGTAGAGAGAAAAGAATAGTTTTATGCATGTTATTTGAGATTAAGTAATCCCACAGGCAAAATTAGCCTGTGGGATTATTTCAGTGGTTAATAGCTATTTAATTGAAAATTTAGTACTGTGGACTTTTTTCCCTTCAAGTATTCGTGCAATATAAATGCCTGAAGTTAAATAATTAACACGAATAACCACCTGGTTGTGTCCCGGGTTAATGATTTGAGAGTGCACAATACGCCCATCCTGAGATACAATAGTAAGATCACCTTCTTTTTCCAACCGATATGCAATGACAATAAAGTCATTAGCCGGATTTGGAAATACATAAAGCGTTTCCAGTGAAGATTTTCCTTTAGTTTTGGGTTTGTTGACAACAAGAGAGGACTTTAAACTGGTGTCAGGCAAGGTGACTGAAGGCTCATAAGTAATTATCCGATAAGCCGACAACAAATCCCTGGCTGAAGCGCCTGCTGAATTACTTTCAGCAGCAAGCGTTAATAATGCTTCAATGGCTGTGGTATCTTGTGATAAGACATAAGAAGAGTCTGTTGCCAAATGATCCAAGATTCCGGCAAGCATAATATATCCCGGTTGATTGCTCCTGTGATGAGCTGGTACAGTTTCAATATCCAGATTTTGAAGGGCAGTTATTCCATTTGCTGTATTGCCTTCATCAAAATATGTCCAGGCTTTTTGGTATTCCGATAACGGTACAGGAAAAGAAGAAAGTACCCACCTTAAACTATCGTAATTATTCTCTTCCTGAAAGGATTGGAGCAAATCTGAACGTGATGTTGCAAGTTCAGCTAATAGGTCAGATTTTGTAAGTTCGAGATATTGTTTGGCACTAATCTGGCATGAAAGGAACATTGTTGCTATAATTTTAATGCACTATTCTTAACATAAAAGCTATACCTAATTCTTGCTGCTAATGTAGTTTATTGTTAATAGAAAAACAATGCCTGCTAAACTTTTTCTTACACCTGATATCTCACTGCAGGGCTCCCCTCTCAATTGGTGCCTGAACTTCGGTTGGTGAGACGGTTGGTAAGCCGGTTGGTGAGCGATTTCTATGACAAAAGC
>DINP01000005.1 GCA_002426025.1 Bacteroidales bacterium UBA5537
GCAATGGTTGGATTCTGTTGATTGCTTATGAAACCGGCTGGCCCTGACCATTGGTATTGAGCTCCTGGCGCATTTGCAGCATGAAGCTCAATGGTTTCTCCAACACAAATAGGTGAATTGGTTGTGGCTGCGGGGGGCAAAATCGTACAGTCAGTAGTTCCATTTCCAGCTATTTTCTCAAATGTAATATTTCCAGGCGCATTGGCATAATTAGTAATCAATAAAATGTAATACTGGCCTGTTACCCCATTGGTGATATGGGCATATTCAATTGCTGATCCATCAAAGCTGCAATCATGCAGATTACCAGATGGATAAAAATTTGGATTAGAAGTATTATTTGGACAGCCACTACCTGAACAATTTGCAGTTAATTGGCTGGTACATGGAGTTATTGGGTTTGCATACGGACCCCATAAAGCAAAATCAATATCAAGTGACCCACCGGAAGTTCTTACCCCTTGCATTTTAATGGTTATATTTCCGGCATCTTCAATTTTTAGGAAATACCAAACAGGATTAGGCCGGGTAGATAAACAGCCGTAATTCGGTCCAGATTGAGCACTACCGGAATTAACACCTGCAGGAAAAGAGTAAATTGTTCCGGTACAAAATGGCAAAGCTTTATGACATGAATCATTCTCAGTTAAAGTAATATCTCTCCCCATAGTAAAATCAAGTAGGTCATCTCCGTACAAATCAGCACACGAAGCCAATAATGAGCCTTTAACATCTTTACTATATCTATTTTCTAATGATAATGCCTCCTGGTAACATTCATCAATTATTGATTCCAGATTACCTGGAGACAATTTAATTATAGCTGGAGCAATTTTTATTATTCCTGTTCCACCAATTTTATCAACTTTGATATCTTTTTGTAATTTAAGTTGGTGATACAACCAATTTCTAACAAAAAGACCATCTATTTTCAACAAATTTATTTCAACTGTATCATCCCAATTCTTAGTCTGAATGAATGATTTTATAGCTGATTCATGGTCAACTGTTGTTTTGAATTCTTGAGCAAAAACCAATTTTGGGCTCAAATTTATAGCCATTGCAATTACTATCATCGTAATAATGATCAAATTGCATCTGTTGGTAAAAGTTTTCATTGTTGAACTTTTTGCTATTGATTAAAAGAAAGCGACATCTGATTCCTGACCACGTTGATAAAGATCAGATTCAAAGGCTGATAGAGCAGTAAAAACTTCATAGGATAACAAAAACAGGCCTGTAAGCCAAGATAATTTTAACTACAAACCAAACCCCTGTTGAATCTTCCCCGGATAAATGCCGTGTTAAGTTTTCAAAATTATAAATTTATTGATAAACCTGACGTGATTGGCAAAAATATTAAAAAGAAATTCCCAATTAATCTGTCTCATTTTCAGATTGGGAGACCAATACCTGATTGCAGGTTTTAGTAATCTTCTCCCATGAACATATATAACAATTGAAACCCGGAAAAGTCTCAAATTATTGAGAAACAGCCATCTGAGTAAAACAGAAGAATCTGTTTAATAAGAACATTTCTCAGTAATTGCCTTTAGATACCACTAGTTTAATAACCGAGGTTTCGTTACCTGAAATAATTCTGATCAGGTACATCCCGTCAGAAATACTCCGCAGGTCAAGCTCAATACCCTCAGAGGTCCAATGTCCGGTTTTTTCAGCAAGCAATTCGCCCCTGATGCCAAACAACTGAATCAGGCAGCCTGTATTGTTCGAAAAACGTGATTTGATCATTACCTTGCTGCCTGCCGGGTTTGGATAAACAAGTATATCGTTCTTTCCGTTCTGATCATCTATTCCATAAGAGCAGTTGATAAAATTAAACAGAACATTTACATCTCCCCTGGTCATACAATGGGTAATCGTGTCGGTAACCTCGACCCAAAGTGTCCGGTAATCAAAACTTAAGCCGCTGGTCCACAGATAAACCGTATTGCCAATAGAACCGTCGGACCAAAGAAAACGAGAATGCTGGTTTTGCAGTGTTATGCTCACTGTATCAAAAACGCATGACAAAATTGTATTCCCTTCATGAGGCACATTTAGGCCTATGAGTTCAACAACAGGATTAGAATTAACTGTTACGGTAATATTCCTTATTATGTTGGCAAATCCATCATTTAATTCCAGGGTATAAACTGTAGTTGTCTGCGGAGTAACTTCAACAGTTGACTGTGAAGAAATAATTTCTGTGCCTTTTAACCAGCGATAAGTGTAGTTAGATGGCATACCTCCTGAAGGCAAAGCAAATAGTGTGGTGGAATTGCCTCTGCATATCGTATCGGGCAATGCCAGAGGATTGGCCGTAAGACCACCACCTTCAACCAAAACCAACATTTCATCCGACTGACTTACACATCCATGCTGATCAGTAACCACAAGTGAAAAAAGTGTGCTTTCGGTCAACAGTATAGTTGTCGGATTTTGTAACAACGGATTATTGAGCTTATCTGAAGGCTGCCACTGATAGGAGTAGTCACCGGCTGGTGTTGCACTTCCGCTGAGTTGTATCTGGGTATTAAATGGAATCTGAAGATTTTCTCCGGCATTTGCCAGTGGTAATGGCCATACTTCGGTAGTAATGCTTGCTGAATAATTGCTATATCCATCCCAAACTTCAACTACGTAAGTTGTTGTATTGGTTGGGTTTACAATAAGGACCTGCTGATTGCTGAATAATACTCCATTTTTGTACCACGAGTATTGATAGTTACCATTATTTCCTCCATAGGCCTGAACACTCAATTCTGCCGTTTCTCCCATACAGATTGATGCAGGGTTCCCTGTAACAATGGCAAACAAGGGTGCACCAGAAACTTCAATTAAAACCTGATCGGTTGACATACATCCGGTTTCTGTATTGATTGCAGTAAGAGTAAAAACAGTTGTGTTGGCCATTGAAATAGTTGTTGGCTGCAGTATATCCGGATTAACAAGCAGTGATGCAGGCTCCCAGTGGTATAACATTGGAGAGGAACTCCCACTAATGTTTCCTTTCAACACTACCACTGCACCAATAGTTACAGTTGTATCATTACCGGCACTGATATCCGGCAGTGCATTTAAAGAAATATCAAGTGGCGGCGAAAACGGACCAGTTCCACAATCATTTACGGCAGCGACCTTTAGCTGAACCGGACCCGAAAAGAGTGGGTTCCAGAAAGCTTCGACAGAGGTAGAATTACCGTTAATAGTTCCGGCACCCGCAGGGGTTAAAACCCACTGATAAGAGGCTGCATTCGCAACAATATTGGTTATATAATTTGCAGAAACTGCACCTGAGCAAAACTGAACTGGGCCAGTTGGTTGTGATGCAGCAGTTGGCATTGGGAAAACCTCAATTTCGAGAACGGGCGACCAAATTGAATATCCGCAATCATTCATACCCCTGACCGACAACTGAGCTACTCCGGAAAAAGCCGCAGACCACGAAACACTTGCTGTTTGACCGGTACCACCAACAGTTCCTGCAGTAGGAGGTGTTAATTTCCATTCATAAGAAACTGCATAAGCAGAACCCGATGTTTCATAAAAGGATAAACCCGGCCCCTGACAATGAGATCCAGGACCTTCGGGAATTCCGGCATCTTTGGGCAATGGATTGATGTGAACGATACGTGGTGGCGAATTTTGTCCGTTTCCACAGGCATTGGTAGCACTAACAGTGATGGCTGCAGGCCCTATAAATAAATCATTCCAGTTAACCATTGCATTTAACCCATTGCTGGTTAAAACCCCCGCTGAAGAAGGAGTCAGCGTCCAGGTATAGGAAATAGTATTGGCCTGAGGGGTAGTTGTATAAACTGTATTGGGTGGATTTTCGCAAAGATTGCTGTTTCCTTGAGGGATAGATGCAGGCGGAGGCAACGTCAACACTTCAAAAGTCGTTGTATAAAAGGCTTGCGGGCAAACCGCTGAGGGTGGAATGGTATTGGTTATACTATACACTCCGGGTGTAGAAGCTGAAAGATTGATTTCACCGGTATAAATACTAACAAATACCAGCCCTGAAGGGGTTGCACTGAATGTGCCACCGGTTGATCCGGGAGGAAAAACCGGAACCGGATTGTTGGCTGTAACGCAATATGCTGATTGCGGATAGCCAAACAATGCCGACGTTGATAAAACCACGTTGAGCACGATTGAAGCCGTATCGGGACAAAGCCCGTTGGTTATATGGGTAACTGTATAGGCTCCTGGCGTACTCGATCCAAGGTTAATATTACCATTTGTAGGATTTATTGAAAGTCCTGGTGGTACAGCAGTATAGCTTCCGCCCGGAAAGCCAGTGGTTGGCAAGCCTGAGTTTCCGCTCTGGCATAAGGTTGAAGAACCATAGGTAAAGCTGGCATTATCCTGCGGAACCACGGTTACCACAACATCATCGGTAAAAACCTGACCACCACAAATATTAACAACTGCCGTGTAAACAGTTGTAACAGCAGGTGTTGCCGTTAATTCAGGCCCATATCCGGCAATAGTGCCATTTGGATATCCCCCTGTGTACCATTTAATTCCGCTTGGGACAAAGCGGGTACTTTCATTATTAACTACCCATTGTGTCGAATTACGTCCGGTTGCTGTAAAAGCTATGGTTCCTGTACTGTTGTGAACGCCCTGGGTTGCAGTGCCACCAGCCCATGTTGTGCAATTAGGTTTGCTGGTAATGTGGTTCTCAATAATACTGCTCTGTTCGTTCAGCACGATCTGAAATGAGCCTCGTGTGGTGGTACATTGAAACATAGGACATTGGTTCCAATAAACCACCAATTTTCGGTTAGGGGCAGTACCAATTGTTTTGTAGAATACATAAGGAGGACCGAAGGATGAACTTACCCCGGGATGCCAATCTTGCCAGGGAGCCATAATGCAGTTTTTGGGAACTGCAGAAGCTGTGCTCGGAATAGCCTGACTGGTGTAGGTAGTCCATGACGAGCTGGTTGAAAACCCGACCCAGCCGTTTGATCCTATGTAAAACTGAGAATAGTAAGTGTTAAAGAAACAAAACTGAAACCCCAACTGAAAAGGACCCGCAATCTGGTCGTCCTGATTACCACCGAATGTTACCGGTGTACCGCCCGAATATGTTTCTGGCTGGTAAGGAAAAACTTCGAAGGAATAGCTGTCGGTTCCATATCCACCTGTTGCCACAGCGTTTAAATTAATCGTCTCGCCCTGACAAATAGTAATATCGGGCCCTGCGTTGATCTGCGCATATAGTGCTGACAATGATCCTGTAACAAAAATTGTTACCAGGATAGTTTTAAAGAAAATCTTCATATTAATCCCCTCCCGGGATAATGCCGTTAATAAACCGGATCGTATTCCGGCAATTTGAATAATTGATTATTGATTTTCAATTCATCAATCCCGATACATAGGAGGGTCTTCTTAACATAAGAAAGTTCAGTAGGATGAGAGAACAGGATTGAGAACTGGTATTTATTCTTTTCAACTTTTTTTGTAGTAAACGAAAATGTTTCGGGCATGGTTTGCGCATTCGCAAACAGAAGATTATAAGTCTCCTTATCGGCTTCAACCATAAACAAGGTTTGATACTGCCCGTTATCTGTTTTAAGGAAATCGCTGCGGTCTTTGAAAGTAGCAACCACCTGAGCAGAAAGAGTGCCAGAAAAACCAACCAATACAAGCATTAACAATATACCGGAAAATGCACGGCAAGTTCCTGAAAATGAATTAAAAGAAGATAAAAATCCCTTTTTCATCCGGTGGTTTTTATTAATGCGAAATTACGAGTTTTCTGATCACATATACATCTGGAGAAAATATTTTTACAAGACAGGTGGTATTGGCCAAGTGGCTGATGTCAATTTTGTGATTTGAAACCCCGCTTATACTCTTGCGGAAACTATCCTGCAAGAGAAGACGGCCGCTTAAATCCGTCAACTGAATCAGAAAATCATCGGGTTGTCCATCAATGGAAATGGTAACAAAATCGCCGGCAGGATTTGGAAAAAGCTTAATCAGGTCATTCCTTTGCAGATCGTTTACTCCATAAGTACATTCCACAAAAGTAAACATTATACTCACCGTATCCCTGTTTACGCAGCCCGTTGTCGGGTTTATAACCCTTACCCAGTGATCCTGAAGGTCAAAGCTGAGCCCTGAAGTGCTGACAATGGTAGTTTGATCGGTTAATCCGTTTTTCCAGAGGTATTCAAAACCGGGATTCCCGGCATCCAGTGTTACTGTGTCGAAAACACAGGTCTGTATCATTCCGTTCACGACGTGATGCTCAGGTCTGATCAGGTTGATGAGAGGCAAAGGATTTACAATCACTTCAACTGTTTTTGATATTTCATTAAAGCCATCGTTAAGAAGCAGGGTGTATTCAGAAGTTTCCTCGGGCACGACAATCGGGTCGGCTTCGGTTGAAAACTCAACATCGTTAAGCAACCATGAGTAAGTGTAATCAGTGAATTGACCACCACTTGGCAGGGCGAACAACTGCGTTGTATCCCCAAAGCAAATGGCGCCGGGCGATGCCATAGGAGAAGCCGAAAGCGGCCCGCCCACCACATTTACGAGCACCTGGTCCGATTCGCTAACACAATTGTTCCCATCGGTTACTATAAGACTGAATAAGGTAGAACCACTCAATTTTCGGGTAACCGGATTCTGAATATTAGGGTTCCAAAGCGAGTCGGATGGTTGCCATTGATAGTTAAAAGGAGGTTCTCCGACTGTGGCACTTCCGCTAAGTTGGGTAAAAGTGCCATGGTTAATGGTTACATCTGCACCAGCATTAGCAACCGGCAAGGGGTTAACAATGATTGTAACCTGCGAAGATACAGGATTGTAGCCATCATCAACGGTAACTGTATAGGTGGTGGTGGTGGTGGGCTCAACAAAAGGACTTTGCAGATCGGATGAAAACCCATCGGGAGAAGTCCAGCTATAGGTGTATGGTTGAAGAATATTTCCTCCGAAAGCATCAACGTTAAGCTGTGCCTGACCTCCAATACAGATTTCCTCGGGCCACACCGAAGCTGATGCAGCCAGTGCATCACCCACAAATAATGTGGCTGAAGTGGATTGCGTGGGTGGTGGACAGTTTCCACTAACGATACAGCGGAATTTAAATTCCCCTAAATCAAGGGTAGCCGGATTGATGGTGAGCGTATTTGTTGTGGTTCCGCTGAAGGGAGTACCATCAGAAAGATTCTGCCAGAAGGCAGTAGAGTTGGGCCTGCTCTGCCATTGAAAACTGGTATCTCCCAGTGTCTCAACAGAAAAAGTAGCTATGCCGCCAATAGGCACCAGTGCATCATCCGGACCTGCTGTTACAGCAGGGAGAGGGTCCAGCACAACATCAAACTGTTTGCTGTGCGGACCTGAGGCATTTGTACAAAGGTCTGTAACCTGACCAACCATATTTAGGGTATAGGTACCATCAAGATACATGGGTGGGTAAAAATCAATGGTAAAAAACTTTTCCTGCTCACCACCAGCCTGACAACCAGCTCCGTTTACACTATTTACAATGTGCTCGGTACCATCGGGCCCTACCAGTAAAAAATCGGAAGGTTGAACCGACAAACACTTAATGTTTTCAGAAAATGCAAAACTCAGGGAAGTCGCACCGGCACAACCAATATCGTTATTAACCGAAGCAATAACCGCTGGAATATCGTCGAATATATCGGCTGTAGAAGCACCGAAATCGAGCAAATAACCACTTTGCGTTTGTGTCCAGTTGCTGACACATAAAACATATGTGTCACCAGCACTTACAGCCAGATCAGCATTCCATTTAGAGGTGGTTCCTCCATTGTTGCAATTTAATGTACCTCCATGTGCTGAACTGATTCCGGTAGCACCCTGAAAACCTGGCCCCCCGGCCGCGTTGCAGCTCTCCTGCATAAAAATAGCATTATTATAAATATCGCTGCACTCCATTGTATTCATGTTGTAAACAGCCCAGTCATAATCATCTGCCGATGACACCGGGGTAATAATAAAACTTAACAAACCACTTGTCTTCACTGATATAACATACCAAACTGAATTTTTCTCGCCATCCATACAGCTACGCGGGCAGGTTTGTGATGGATTGATCTCGTTGGGATAGTTGCCGGTTCCCTGAAAAGAAAGGGGTTGATTATACTGATATGCACAAACAGGAATAGCTCCAAGGCAATCCTGAACGGTTGGCACCTGAGCTTTAGCTTCCCCAAAAAATGAAAACACGGGTAAAACGCAAATTATCAGCGCAGCGATTTTAGTAAAACTATTCATTGTAATGATCTTTTTCCCGATAAAGTGAACAAATATTCTGCAGATGAGTGTTAGATGTAATATCTCCCAAGACTTTCGCAAATATAATAAAAAGTAGCCGGTTGAAGGATACAAATATTTTAAGATACCCTGGTTAGGATTGATTATCAGTGCTTAAGCAATTGTAAGAAGCTGTCATTTTACCCGGGTTCAAACACATATCATGAATTATTTGTTAATTTGCATAATGCCATCAGCTATTTCACGTTAAGTAAAAGTAAGCTGGCGTTCTGATTTGCTACAAAGACAAGGATTTATGAAATTGAAAACAGGATTAAAACTTATATTGCTCGCTGTACCGGCCATTTTATTTCTCCTTTTGGTTTCGGGTTGCAGTAAGGATGGCGAAAACAGACAGAATCATCTACCCAAAGCGACTTATACTTTTACACCTAATCGTGGTGATGTAAACTCTGTGATACTTTTTAATGCCGATTCGGTTTCCGATTATGAAGACCCCACTTCAGCACTTGAAGTGCGCTGGGACTGGACCAACGACAAAACCTTCGATACAGAATACAGCACCATAAAGACAGCAACACACCAGTTTGATGCTGTTGGCATTTATTTCCCTCTGCTTGAAGTGATTGATAAAGAAGGCATGACCGATACTATTAAAAGAATGGTTGTTATTGTAAGTGATCTCTCAAACCAGCCGCCTGATATGCCGCTTTATGTAACGCCTCCCGACTGGCAAACCTGGATGGACAGAGAAGTTGTTTTCAAATGGACCTGCACCGACCCGGAAAACGATCCGCTTGTATTCGACATTTGGGTTGGTCAGAGCAGAACTGCGTTGAATATTGCAAAGTCAGGTATAAACACTTTCAATCTTGAGAATGGTGTAGAAGTTTACGAAACCACGCTTTCAGGATTCAGATTCGACAAAGATTATTTTTGGATGATTGGCGCCAAAGATGTTGTTGGCAATTATACCGTCGGAAGTATTTATAAATTCACTACCCGTCCGGCTGAATAAAATCTTTTTCAGGATTTTACAACTCCCAGCCTGAAGCCAGAATATCAACCAGGTGCGCGGTTTTTAAAGAAAGGTTTTTCTGATCAATATACCCTTGCTGGTGCATAAGACAGGAAGAGTCAGTCGAAATTATAAATTCTGCTCCGGTTTCAAGAGCTCTGTTTACCTTATACTCTGCCATTGCGGTTGAGATTGGCTCATGTTTAACTGAAAAAGTGCCGCCAAAACCGCAACAGGTGTTTGTCTCTTTCATTTCAATTAACTCCAGTCCCCGCACATGCCTCAGGAGTGTCCTCGACTCATCTTTAAGGCCATATTCGCGCAAAGCGGCACAACTATCGTGAAAGGTAACCTTATGCTTAAAAGTTGCACCAACATCCTTAACATTCAGCACATTAACCAGAAAATCAGAAACCTCATAAATATTCTTCTTCAAGAGCCTGTATTCGTTGTGAAGAGCCGAATTGTAGAACATTTCATCATAATAATTCCTCACCATACCGGCACATGAAGCCGAAGGGGTAACCACATACTGACAATCCTTAAAATCGCGGATGAATTTCTCGCCCATCGCCTTGGCATGGTCCCAGAAACCACTGTTAAATGCTATCTGTCCGCAGCAGGTCTGGTTTTTGTTATACCTAACCCCTACCCCCGCTTTTTCGAGCACTTTCACCATATTGAAGCCTGTTTCGGGATACGCCTGATCAATAAAACAGGGTATAAATATATCAACAACCATGTAGGATCAAAATTTTAACAAACCTACGCTATATTTGCATAAAATTCAAATTCCCCGTAAAATTCAACTGGATTGAGCAGCCCTCATGCATCATTTGATAATGACATAATATTATGAAAGTGATAAAGACATTGTTCCTGATTGCAATAACTACTTTCCTCTCCTTTACCGGCAACACATTTTGTCAAATCCCGGTTTCCACAGAAAATCAATCATGGGGAACCTACTTTAACGAAGCCGGGCTTGATGGCACCTTTGTTTTACAGAATCTACAAACCAGAAAATCTACCGTTTATAACAGTGAAAGGGCTGAAATCAGATATCTACCGGCTTCTACTTTCAAAATTATGAACACACTAATTGGCCTCGAAAATAATACTGTCAGCAATATTGATGAGGTTTTCAAATGGGACAGTATTCAAAGGCCTTACGAATCATGGAACAGGGACCTGAGCCTTAGAGAAGCCTTCAGGGCATCGGCTGTTTGGGTTTACCAGGAGCTTGCACGCAGAACCGGCCGCCCAGCTATTGAATACTGGATTGAAAAATGCGGCTATGGAAATATGAAGACGGGACCACAAATTGATCGTTTCTGGCTAAATGGCGAAATTGCCATTTCGGCAAACGAACAGATAGAATTTCTCCGCTTGCTCATTCAAGAAGGGCTGCCGTTTTCAAGGTCGGTTCAACAACAGGTAAAACAGATTATGTTTACCGATTCTGTGCCGGGCAAAAAATTATACGCGAAAACAGGCTGGGCCGCCCGTATTGAAAAACAGATAGGGTGGTATGTTGGTTTTGTTGAGGATGGCCAAAAAACCTGGATATTTGCCATTAATATTGACATCAAAAATCCCGAAGATACCCGTTANNAAAGACTACTCCCTTGGAACGTGCCGGCTGAAATCGGTGTATCTGAACAAACTTTCGCGCACCAATGCAAGTTCGCATTGCTGGCCTTCAACCGCTTTCCCAATATCCTGAATCAATGTCAGCATAAGCCGGCCTTTGCGGTTTTTCTTGTCGTAATGGGTTATTTCAACCAACTCGTCAATGGCCTCTGTCGGAATTTTATAGTGGCTGAAATTGAGCAGGATATTTTTAACCAGTTCATCGCGCTGCGCGTGATCAAGCCCAAGGCTTCGGTAAGAGATATAAGCTTCGCAGATCATCCCCATGGCAACAGCTTCACCGTGTGTAAGCGGTGATTCATCGTTGCGGAGTGAGTAGGTTTCAAATGCATGGCCGATCGTATGGCCAAAGTTCAATTGCCGCCTGATCCCATTTTCGTTAGGGTCTTTATTTACAATTTTAGCTTTAATTTTAATAGCTGTCAAAATATGGTCTTCCCAGTCAGCAACAACTGCCATCGGTATCTTGGTCAGTTTTTTCCAGAATGCGGCATCGGCAATCAGGGCATGTTTCATCATTTCGGCAAAGCCTGATAACATTTGGCGGTGAGGCAGAGTAGAAAGAAATCCCGGCCACACATAAACACCGGCGGGCTTCGAGAAAAGTCCGATCTGGTTTTTAAGGGAATAAAGGTCCACCCCTGTTTTCCCGCCCAATGAAGCATCTATCATCCCCATCAGCGAAGTAGGAATATTGATAAATGCCATCCCCCTGTGGAATACTGAAGCAGCAAACCCGCCAAGATCACAAATAACGCCCCCTCCAAGATTAATCAGCAACGACTGCCTGTTTGCACCTTCAACGGCCATCTGGTTCCAGATTTTTTCACAGGTTTCAATCGTCTTGTTTTCCTCGCCGGGCTTGATTACTATTTTATTTGCTTTTTCGAGATGAGGAACCATAGATATCAACACAGGATAACAGTGATGAATCGTATTTTCATCGGCCAGGATAAAAATAACCTCTTTGGTAGCCAGAGTGGTGGTAAGATGATCCTGCAACTCACCAAAAACGCCCTCACCAATATTGACCGGTGTGCCTGCTATATCAATTGTATGAAGTTTCTTCGCCATAATGCAAACTTACGATTTTTAACATTAACAAAAAAATCGTGTTTTTGTATTTCAAAGGTCTCACATTTACTGCGAAATACTAATTTTGAAGAGAATTTTAACTACTGTTTATGAATACCTTTCTGACTGCTTTTAATGATACCGAAATAGCTTTTATCAGTAAAACTGACAAAGAATTGAAACGCGCCCGTTTCCTTTTCAGGATGATGGCCATTACCTGGCTGGTAAATCTGGGGAAAAAGCTGCTTGGATTTGCGCTTAAAGGGGGATTTCCGATCAACTGGGCAGTGAAACCTACCATCTATCATCATTTTGTCGGGGGTAGTAGTCTTGGTGAATGTGCTCCGGCTGTGTTGAAACAGAGCCAATATAACGTAAAATCAATTCTCGATTATTCGGTTGAAGGAAACAACGATCCTGCTGGCATACAAAGAACCCTTGATGAAACATTACGTTCAATTGTAAATGCTTCTCAGGATGAAAATATTCCGTTTGCCGTTTTCAAGCCAACAGCTTTTGCATCTCACGTACTACTCGAAAATGCCAGCCCCGGAAAACCGCTGAATGAGATGTTATCCATTGAATATGAAAACTTTAAATCGCGGATAGAAATACTTTGCAGCGAAGCATACCGCCTGAAAGTCCCCTTAATGATTGATGCTGAAGATAGCTGGTATCAGCATCTGGTTGACGAAACCGTTGAAAACATGATGCAAAAATACAATACCAGGGAGGCCATCGTTTTCAACACCCTGCAAATGTACCGTCACGACAGGTTACAATACCTGAAAGACAGTATTGCCCGTGCCCGGAAGGGAAATTACCGCATGGGTATTAAATTTGTGCGGGGCGCATACATGGAGAAGGAAAGGGAACGTGCGGCCGTTATGGGATATGCTTCACCCATACAGCCCGACAAAAAGGCAACAGATCTTGCTTTTAACGAAGCTATGCTTATTTCGCTCGACAATCTGGATATAATGGATCTTTTCTGTGGTTCGCACAACGAAGAAAGCAACCTGCTGCTCGCCTGCGAAATGGATAATCGGGGCATTGCAAGAGATGATAAGCGCATATGGTTCGCCCAACTTTATGGTATGAGCGATCATATTAGTTACAACCTCGCCAGTCAGGGATTTAACGTGGCTAAATATGTTCCTTATGGTCCGGTAAAGTCAGTAATGCCTTACCTGCTGAGGCGGGCCGAAGAAAACACCAGTATTGCCGGCCAAACCAGCCGCGAACTCAGGCTACTTCAGGCCGAATGCAAGCGCAGGAGCAAATTGAGATAACTGATTATCTGATCCCAAAAAAACAATTCATCTGCTCTTTGAGGGGATTCACCCTTCTCAACTGCTCTTCCACCGATTTTCGTTTAGTACGACGAATCGCTTCCTATACTTTTGCTTCATCAACCAATTAATGTGATGAAGCAATATGAAAAAATTCCACACATTCACAAGCATTATAATTATTCTGTTGATTTCTATTGTTGCCGCTTTCGCTTTCGGACAGGAAGTTGATAAGACAGAAGTAGCTGACAAATCAATGAAAACTGACAAAGGCGAAACTATTATATTGGTAAAAGTGTTGAAACAGATAGATTTCGATAAAAATTAATGAACTATAAAAATACAGGCCGGTTTCTGGCTTGCTTTTTGAACAAACGCCAGCGGACTGCTGCTTAGATTTACCAAAACCCGATACCTTAAAACCAAATGAAACCATTATTGATATTGTTTTTTACACTAATACTTTTGGCCACTAACCCTTTACATGCCCTGCCTGATCCCGATGAAACAGGAGGCAAGCGGTTTACCATCAGCGGAAACATAAAAGACAAGCAAACCGGTGAAGAACTTATAGGAGCAACCATCTACATAAGGGAGATAAAAACCGGAACCACCACTAACGTGTATGGCTTCTATTCAATCAGCCTGAACCCAGGCCAGTACAATATTCTTTACTCTTTTGTTGGCTACGCTTCTGTAGAGAAATCAATTGAGCTTAAAGAAAATCAAACACTTAATATTGACCTGCAAACACGCGAACAGCAGTTGAAGGAAGTTGTAATTACCGGCGAAAGGCCCGATGAAAATATCCGCAAGCCAGAAATGAGTGTGATAAAAATGGATATCAAATCCATCAATAAAATTCCTGCACTGATGGGTGAAGTGGATATTATCAAAGCTATCCAGATGCTGCCCGGAGTGCAGTCAACTTCCGAAGGTTCATCGGGTTTTAGTGTAAGAGGCGGAAGTCCTGATCAGAACCTGATTTTACTCGATGAAGCTATCGTTTACAATGCTTCGCACCTGCTGGGATTCTTCTCTGTATTCAATAATGATGCGATAAAAGATGTTACCCTCTACAAGGGCGATATTCCCGCTTCGAGCGGTGGCCGGCTATCTTCACTGCTCGACATCAGGATGAAAGACGGAAATCAGAAAAACTTTTCTGCCGCCGGAGGAATCAGTACAATCTCAAGCAGGTTGACCCTTGAAGGGCCGTTGGATAAAGATAGAACCTCCTTCCTTGTTGCAGGCCGCAGAACCTATGTTGATCTTTTTCTGCCCTTCGCCAAAAACAAGGATATCCGCGATAATATCCTCTATTTCTACGATTTCAATGCCAAAATAAACCACCGGGTTAACGACAGGAACCGTATTTTTCTGTCGGGCTATTTTGGCCGCGATATTTTCAGCAACGATTTCGCCAGGATGAGCCTCGGCAACCAGACCGGGACCTTCAGGTGGAACCACCTCTTCTCTCAAAAACTATTTTCAAATTTTACATTGATTCACAGCATGTACGACTACCAGCTTGGCACACCTGAAGGGAATGCAAACTCGTTTCTCTGGAAATCGAAAATGCAAAACCAGAGCGTGAAAGGCGATTTCACCTGGTATGCTAATCCGAATAATACAATTCGGTTTGGAGCCGCAGCAATTGTGCACACTTTTGATCCGGGCATAGCCAAAGGAACTGGCGACGAAAGCCTGTTTACAGAATATAAGCTTCCGCTTAACTATGCAATTGAATATGGCCTTTATCTGAGCAATGAGCAGAAAGTTAATGACAAACTGCTGATAAAATATGGCGTTCGTTTGTCAGCTTTTCAGAATATTGGCCGGGCCACAGTCTACAATTACGATAAGGATTATAATGCGATAGACTCTACCATTTATAGTAAAGGTGAAATTTTTAATACCTGGCATGCACTTGAACCTCGGCTTGGCGCGAATTATATGATTTCAACCACGCAATCGGTAAAAGCAAGCTATTCACGGACGGTGCAGTATGTGCATCTGGCACAGAATTCGACTGCAGGCACCCCACTCGATCTCTGGTTTCCTAGCAGTCCGAATGTGAAACCGCAAAAGGCTGATCAGTTTGCTATTGGCTATTTCAAAAACCTTAAAGATAACACTATAGAAACTTCCGCCGAGGTTTATTATAAGCTGATGTACGATGTAATAGACTTCAAAGACAATGCAGAACTACTGCTGAACCCAAAACTTGAAGGTGAACTCAGGATAGGGAAAGGACGTTCGTACGGGCTTGAACTGATGGTTAAAAAGAACAATGGTAAGCTGAATGGCTGGATAAGTTATACATGGTCGGCCACCAGGCGCAAGATTGAAGGGATAAACAATGGCCAATCGTACCGGGCTCCGTATGAAAAACCGCACAACATCTCAGTAATTTTAAACTATGAATTTACAGAACGATCTTCTTTATCAGCCAACTGGGTCTATGCTACCGGGGCTCCGGTAACCTTCCCGACTGGCAGGGCTGTAATCGGAAATGTAATTGTACCCATCTACAGCGACCGGAATGCCTACCGCCTTCCCGATTACCACCGCCTCGACCTTTCCTATACCCTGAAAGAGAAAAACAAGAAAAACCGCAAATGGCAGGGCGAATGGAACTTTTCGGTTTATAATGCTTACGGACGTAAAAATGCCTGGGCAATCAATTTCACACAAGAGCAGGACAACCCACTCACAACTTATGCCGAAAAAACTTACCTGTTTAGCATAATTCCGGCAATAACCTACAATTTCAAATTCTAATCAAATTTTTGCATCACAATGAAATCTAAGAACTTATATAACACCATCAGGCATTTGCTTGTTTTAATCGCCGTTTCGGTTTCTGCATTTTCGTGCACCGAACGCATAGATATTGACCTTGATGAAGGTTTTACCCGGCTGGTGGTTGACGGAATCATTACCACCGACACTATGGCCCACACGGTAAAACTTACCACAACCAGCAGCTATTTCTATGCAGAAGCTGCACCTACCGTGAGTGGAGCTATAGTTACGCTCAATGATGGCGAAACCGAAACAACACTCACCGAAACCGGACCGGGAGTCTACCAAACAGCACCCGATTTTTATGGAATTCCGGGAAGAACATACAAGTTAAATATTAACCTTGCTTCACCCATTGGCGGCTTTAGCAACTACAGCGCCGAATCTCTGATGAACCCCGGATTAACACTCGATTCTATCAATTCTGTTTTCCACGAAGATTGGGGATCGGATGGCTTTTACGAACTGAAATGCTATGCACTTGACCCGCCCACAACCGATTTTTACATGTTTAAGGTTTATAAAAATGGAACACTTCTGTCAGATTCGCTCAACAAGGTCTTTATTACCGACGACCGTTTTTATAATGGCAACTATACCAACGGAATCGGTGTTGGATACCTCAACCAGTCCAAAACCAACGAGAAAGTTATTCCCGGCGACCAACTGACCATCGAAAGCGCGAGGATTACCGAATCCTATTATCAATTTGTGACACAACTTCAGATTCAGTCGGGTTTTCAAACTCCACTCTTCAGTGGACCACCGGCTAATATTTCTGGAAATATCAGCAACGGGGCCATTGGTTTCTTTGCAGCTTATCCGGTAACTTACAGCAATACTATAGCACAACCCTGATAATCCGACAATTAAATTCTTTTTAAAAAATATCATTTATAAAAATTTGTTAAACTCTGGATTACATGCAACAAGTCAGGCAATAAATACGTTGATATTGCAAACGATTGCACTAAAACTATTTATTCACTCTTAAAACTGCTGAACTATGCTGGAATACACCAAAACCATTCTGAACAAGGTTAGCTTCAGCCGCGAACTGTTTTACAAAGAATTGAAAAAATCTATCAATTTCCTTAAGAAAGAAGAAGTTATCCTTTTGCAAATGTGGTGCCTGGTTAGTTATAACGACCGGTACAGCGACATAATAAGTGAAGTTTTCAGAAACATAACCAGGTAATTTTTACCTCATTTTATCATAAAGCCTGAAGTTTTTTCAGGCTTTCTTTTTTTATGAATAGCTCACCCATATCTTTGCATCAACCCATTCAGGATAACTATGAGCGAATATCAAAACTGGTTTAACAGCACTACCGGTAAAAAAGTAGTTGAAAACCTTAAACAGAACTTTTTTAACGCCCTCTATTTCGATACACAGTCTGAAGCAGCTGATTATATATGCAGCCAGATAACTGCCGGAATGCAGGTCGCCTTTGGGGGATCAATTACAGTGCGAGGTCTGGGAATCAGGGAGAAGGCTGAAGCTTTGGGGGCCATACTGATTGATCATGGTGTACCCGGACTTGATGAAACTCAAAAACTTGAAGTAATGCGCCGCGAACTTACCAGCGACCTGTTTATCAGCAGCACCAACGCCATCACCACTGATGGCTATCTGGTAAATGTTGATGGCTATGGAAACCGTGTTGCCGCTATGATTTTTGGCCCACGTAAAGTAATTATCGTAGCCGGAATCAATAAGATTGTACACAGCGAAAAAGCTGCTTTCGAACGACTCGAAAAAATTGCCGGGCCCATGAATATGAAGCGGCTCGACCGCGACACCCCCTGCACCCACGATGCCGTTTGTCACGACTGTAAATCATTATCAAGGGGTTGCAGGGCTTATACGGTAATCAGGCGAAGACCTACCCACACTCCGATGGATGTTATTATAGTGGGTGAGAGTCTGGGAATGTAAAAAGGGAAGAATTTCGGATTGCGGACATCAACCTTCTGACTTCTGACTTCCGACTTCTCTCCATCACGAAGTAATCAAGCTGCAAAACCAAATCAATCAAATAATGGAAACACGACAAACCGGGTGGGTGATTATAATTGTAATCGCCATTACGATGATTTCATGGCTAAGTATTACTCTTTTGGCAGACATAAATAGTCATGAAATGATTTATCTATATCTGTTTTTTCCGGTATTGTTGGTTCCTGCATTACTCTTTTATCAGTTAACGGTAATAGTTGACTATACCGAAGTGAAAATACGGTTTGGCATTGGACTGATCCGCAAAAGCTGGAAAATATCGCAATTTGACAGTGCCAGGGCAGTAAAAAACTCTGTTTTGAGAGGCTGGGGCATACATTATGGCTTAAATACAACTATTTATAATGTAAGTGGATGGAAAGCGGTGGAATGCAAACTAAAAAACAGCAAACGCAGTATAATTATTGGTTCGGCTGAACCCGAAAAACTGGCTGCACACATCAACCGCATGATTGAAAAGAGCAACAGGTAATTAAATCTGATAAAAAAGTAAAAAAAGTTGCTTTTTTTTAAATTGCTTGCTTACTTTTGACCATTGCTTATGCATAAATCAAAACGCCATGGAACTAACAGTATTGAATGCTATTTCGCCTATTGACGGTCGTTATAGAAAGCAGGTAGATGGGCTGGCTTACTTCTTTTCCGAAGCAGCTTTGATCAATTACAGGGTATTTGTTGAGGTTGAATACTTTATCGCCCTCTGTCAGATTCCATTGCCACAGTTGAAAGGGGTTACCAATACTGACTTTGAAAACCTTCGTTCGCTTTGCCGCGATTTTACCTTTACCGATGCTGCCGAAGTCAAAGAAATTGAAAACATCACCAACCACGATGTTAAAGCAGTTGAATACTATCTGAAAAAGAAATTCGACAAGCTGGGGTTGGGCAAATACAAAGAGTTTCTNNTGGCTATTGATGATGTAATTCTTCCCCTGCTCGAAGATTTGCAGAAAAAGCTGACCCAGAAAGCCAAAACATGGAAACAGATTCCCATGCTTGCCAGAACGCACGGTCAACCCGCGTCGCCAACTACTGTAGGGAAAGAGCTTTATGTTTTTGTCGAAAGGCTTAAGCAGCAAATGAAACAATTGAAATCGGTTCCCTTTACAGCTAAGTTTGGCGGGGCCACCGGTAACCTGAACGCGCACTATGCTGCTTATCCTGAAATTGACTGGATTTCATTTGCCGATCACTTTACACGCGAGCATTTGAACCTCGAACGTCAGAAAGTAACCACTCAAATTGAGAATTACGACAACCTGGCTGCCTTGTTTGATGCATTCAAACGAATCAACACCATACTTATTGACCTGAGCCGCGATGTATGGGCTTATGTTTCGATGGATTACTTTAAACAAAAAATCAAAGCCGGGGAAGTTGGTTCATCGGCCATGCCACATAAAGTTAACCCTATTGATTTTGAAAANNTACAACGCGACCTCACCGACTCAACCGTAATGCGGAATGTTGGTGTACCTGCTGCCCATACTATTATAGCAATAAAATCCCTGCTAAAGGGCCTGGGAAAACTGGTACTGAACGAGGAAAAAATAGCCTGCGATCTGGATAACAACTGGGCAGTGGTTTCTGAAGCCATTCAAACCATCCTCAGGCGCGAAGGCTATCCCAAGCCTTATGAAGCCCTCAAAGAATTGACCCGTACCAATTCGAAAGTGAGTGCTGACACCATTGCAGCCTTTATTGAAAAACTCAATGTAAGTGAGAAGGTTAAAACTGAACTCAAAGCCCTAAGTCCACATAATTATATCGGGCATTTTGTGATGTAAAGGGGTTTAGTATAGAATTTGTGGTTTGCTGATTTGGTGATTAGCCGATTGATCTTCCTCAACGGTTAGAAGCGTGACTCTTTCCCTCAAACTTTCAGTTTAGAATTAGCTAATTTGCTAATCTGCCAATTAATCCTCCTTCCCAACGTATAACTTCAAATCGGCACAAACAATATATTACTTTTACTTCAACTTCCGATTAATTATAGCATATCAGCAAAGTTTTTATTACTTTTGGGTTACGTTTTTAAACCTTACCCGTTTATGAACCTGCAATACCTAACCGAAATTACCTTCCTACTGCCCGTTTGCAGTAAATTGAACAATTCGGGGGGGGGGTATTGCAACCCGGTTAATTGCTGCCAAAGCCTGTTAAAACACTGCATTTGCAGTACAGGTAAAGACATGCAGTTTTCGGTCTATTTGAAGAGATTCCCTCCTTAGTAAAGAGTAAATATTCCCCGGACCAATAGCCTTTTGGCTAATATATCAATCCACTCAATTAATATTTACTCAAAACTATTTGTTATGAAACCTATAACTAAATTGTTGTTAATTGTTGCATTTGCTTTTTCTATAAACCTTACAACTAGGGCACAGGACTTCACGATTACATGGGAAGGGTGCGTACTAAACTCAGAAAACTCATATTATGAAGTTACTTATAATGTGTTCCAAGTACCCGGCTTCACACCTATTTATAATCCTTCCCCCACTGTTAATAGGGGACACTATGATTTTATACCTGTGAATCTTTCACCATGGGATTGCAATGAATCCACTGAAAAATTTTATTACTATATCTATGCTTCCGTTGTTCTCAAAGATGGCAATGGCCAAACATACTGCTCAGGTACCGATATTTTCGAGCCATTAGAGTGTGAAGAACTATTCGAGAGTAATTATTATAATGTAGTAATGGAATAAGAAACCACTGGCAAGGGATCACTCTCCCCTGCCTTTTTATCTTTAGTAAATGAAGTCACTTATCGCAATCATATTATTTTTGTTCTTGACCAAAGCAGCTACAGGACAAGGCGAAGCCTGCAACTGGCTTTTTGGTGACAATGTCGGCATTACCTTTATTTCCGGGGGGCCTGAAGCCCTTAATTATTCGGCACCCACAATTGAAGAAGGCCCGACTACTGTAGTTTCTGATTCGGCTGGTATCCTGCTGTTTTATGCCGATGCTATCAGGGTGTACAACCGCAACTTTGAAGTAATGGATAACGGGGCCGGTATTTTGGGGGGCAGGATGGGGTCGTCATGCATTGCTTTTAAAAAGCCGGGATCCCAAAGGTATTATTACCTCTTCACTGTAGGCGACTCCCCTCATGTGACGTATCCCATCAACCGGGGTGGAAGGTACACGGTTATTGATTTGCAGGCTAATAGTGGACTGGGCAGTGTAATCACAAAAAACATTATGCTCGACCAGGCTGATGACGCTATGATTAGTGTTACTGCCACCTATCACAAAAACAACCACGATATATGGCTAATTATGGAATGCCAGGACTATGACTATTTGTATTATAATATTTATCTGATTAACAATTCCGGAATTTTTTTACAGAATGTGTATGAGCAGATGAAATATTTGACAGGATATCAGATGAATTTGAATTACAGCACTCTGAAAGTATCCCCGGATGGAACAAAAGTGGTAAGGATTGGCGATTATCTTGGAGTGGGCATTGTGGGTTTTATGTATTCATTTGATAATGAAACGGGGAATATTTTTTTTAATCACGGAATTGCCTGGCCGGCAATTCCATCAATATGGGGTGGTGAATTTTCACCTTCATCACAATACCTTTATTTATGTGGCCCTTCTTTGCCGAACGATAAAATTATGCAGTTCGATGCCACTATCACAGATTCAGTAGGATTCGAAAATTCGATGATGGTTGTAGGTGACTACACAGCGACCTCCAGCACGGTTTTAAGGGAAATGCAAAGTGGGTCGGATGGTAAAATCTATGGAATTAGAAGCGATGACACCTTATTTTGTATCCATAAACCAGATTTACATGGACTAGCATGTGAGACAGAGGAAAAAGCATATAAAACGAATGGTACAATGAACGGTCATTTACCCCAATTCCTCACAAGCTACGCTCAGCGGTTTTTATTCAACGGCCAATGTGCCCAGCAGCCTTTCCAGTTTACCTCTAACTTCTTCCCCGTGCCTGAAAGTATCTTGTGGGATTTTGGAGATGGAAGCACGTCAACCGGGCTAAATCCCCAGCATACTTACCAGCAAGGAGGAATTTATTCTGTACATGTTTCGGTAGTCTATCCCGGTGGAAGACCAGGTGAAGCCACCCGCGAAGTAGCTGTTTCCATGCTGCCACACCCCTTTACAGAGGGCGATACGACCATTTGCAAAGGAAGGAACCTCGATTTGGCCGCTTTGCCCGGTTTCGAAAGCTACCTTTGGAGCACAGGTTCAATTTTGCCGATAATCACAGTGGCCGATACCGGATATTATTGGGTTGAAGCCGTGAATGCCGAAGGTTGTATGGGCAGGGATACCGTGCACATAGCCTGGTTTGCAGCGCCCCAATTGGGCACAGCGCCTGTAGTTACCCCCACCACCTGCGGCAGCAGTATAGGCGCAATAACCGGAGTAACCATTACAGGCGGTTCGCCTCCTTATAATGTCCGGTGGGTGAATAGTAACGGCGATACTATCGGAACAACCAATAACCTTTATAACCTTGGGGTTGACAATTATTACCTTTGGGTAACCGACCAGCATGGTTGTCAGGTTCAATTGTTTTCGTGCGATATCCAGAACTATGACTCCGACCTGATCATTACCAATGTTCCCAAAAATGATACCTGGTGCAGCCAACCATTGGGCTCATTGGAAGTGGAGGTTCAACTAGGGTTGAGCGACAGGCTCTTTTATTCAATCGATGACTGGGCAACCTGGCAAACCAACAGGGAGTTTAACAACCTTTTGCCGGACTCTTATTTTGTCAAAGTAAAAGATAGTTTAGGCTGCGAAGCAGTCTTCAGCGGTAACCCGGTCATCATAAATAACCAGCCCGGATTGACCGTGACGGATGTAAACATTGTCCATGAAACAGATAACGAAGCAGACGGCATAATAACCATAATAGCCTCAGGGGATGCAATGCTATATTCTCTTGACGGAGCAACGCCACAATCCGGTAACCAGTTCACTTCACTTACCAGCGGGGATTACACAATTACGGTAACCGATATTCATGGATGCGATAGCACCTTTATGGTTGAAGTTGATAGGATAACAGCACAAACCCTGTTTGCCACTGCCGGCGATACAGCAGTTTGTAACGGGCTTCGCGCATCGGAACCGCTGCTGGTAAGTAACTTCAAGGAGATCACTTCCTTTGAGATCACCCTTCATTACAATAACCTGCTGCTTGATGCGATTGGATATATCAATGCACACGATGATTTAATTTCAGGACTTGAACCTGTGAACTATCCTTCAGCCGGGATGATTAAACTGAAATGGACTGGCACTGGTCCGGTAACACTTCCCGACAACACGGTGATGCTGGATTTGGTGATGCAGGCAAAGAATGTGGGCCTGTCAACCGTTGACTGGGTAATGGCGAGTAGCGAAACCAATTTTGTAAATCAATATGGTGTTGCTGTACAGGTAATTCCGGAAACAGGAAACGTAGAAGTTGCGCCAACGCCCGAAATAACAGGATTTTACCAGGAAACCGTGTGTGAATTTGGTGCCCTTTCCCAAATGGCCTTCCCGACAGGGGGGACAGGTACAAGTACCATAACCTGGGAAACACCCCATGGAACCGCAACCGGCCCCGAATACAGTATTGACGTAGCAAGACCCGAAGACTCAGGTTTGTACCGGATAAAGGTGGTTGACCAGATGAATTGTGTGGCCACTGATTCGGTGGAAGTAACCGTAATTCCCCTGCCGGTAAACCACTTCCCCGCCATCAACGACACCATTCCCTTCGAACAACAGTTTACCCTCGAAGCCACACCCGGCTACTTCAGCTATCAATGGAATACCGGCGATACCACCTACTACATAACCGGCACCGAAGAAGGCAGCTACTCAGTTATTATTCAGACCGAGGAAGGCTGCACCACCATTGATTCCGCTTACCTGAAGGATGTTTATATGCCCTTCTACTTTAATGTTCCCAACGCCTTCACCCCCAACAACGACGGCCTGAA
>DINP01000090.1:0-12750 GCA_002426025.1 Bacteroidales bacterium UBA5537
GGATTGATTGCAATTACCGGATAACCCAGTTTCTTGTACCGCTGATCAAGTGCAATGATCCTGTCTTCGTAGGCAACTGAAAACGGGCAATGATTACAGGTGAAAATGACGATAAACCCTTTAGTTTCAGGAAAATCGGCCATTGATACAAACTTATTATCAACATTTCTGAGTTTGAAGTCTGTGGCGTTGTCACCAACTTTATAGCCCTGAGCCGACAAGCTGAGTGCAGAAGCTGCGATGAATAAAAAGGCAAAGAGGATATTTTTCATTTCTTGATAAGATTTTGGTTAATAATTGATTGTAGTTCTTCGTAAGTGAAGCTCTTTTCGTAAAACGCTCGAAAATTCCGGTTGTAGATTACAGTTGCAGGCAGTGCACCCGACCAATCCGGTGAAACTTTATCAATCCAAGAATTTGAATCAGGATCGTTCAGGAGCATCACATCAGCAATGATTTCGTGCTTTTCAATAAATGGCCTAAGCCGGGTATCAATATGTTTTAAGAAATCAAGACTAACAAGCAAAACTTTCACATTCTCATCCTTATACTTACTGTCAATTTTCTGAAAATAAGGCAACTCTTTTATACATGGAATACACCAGGTAGCCCAGAAATTCACAACATAGGTAGTATCATTACGGAGATTTAAAACGGGCTCTAAACCTTTAAAATCAACAACCTTTACATCCTGAGACATCACAGGAATTGTTAACAAGAGTAATAGAAACAGAACGAGTGCAGTTGGTTTCATACGATTAAATTCAACTGCTAAACAGACCTTTGGATGGATTGTTCAAAACGAAAAAAACCAAGAATCTGAATTAATTGACAGAATACACCGATTTACCGTCAATAATGGTTCGAAGTACTTTAGTACGGGGAATTTCCTTTTCGGGAACATTCATTATGTCGCGATCGGTAAACACCAGATCGGCATTTTTACCGGCCTCAATACTACCTCTTCTATCCTCTTCAAAGCAGGATTTTGCAGCCCATAACGTAATTGATCTGAGTGCTTCCTGACGGGTAAGTGCATTTTCTTTCTGAAATCCCGCTGCAGGTTTTCCTTTAATATCCTTGCGGGCAACGGAAGCATAAAAGGTAAGTATCGGACTAATATTTTCAATAGGGAAATCGGTGCCATTGGGAATCCACTGGTTTTGATTCATCAGGGTTTTATAGGCATAAGCATTCCTGATGCGGTGATCTCCAAGCCTTTGCCGCGCCCAGCCCATATCCGAAGTTGCGTGTGTGCCCTGAATCGAGGGGATAATTGCAAACTCACCAAACAATTTAAAATCGTCGGGATGAACTACCTGAGCATGTTCAATCCGCCATCTGAGATCGTTTCCCGGAAGCAGGTAATTGCTATAAGTATTCAATACTGTTCTCACGGCAGAATCACCAATTGCATGAGTATTTACCTGATAACCATTATCATAGGCCATTACACAATAACGTCCAAGGTCTTCAGGTGTGATAGTGAGGATACCATAATTGCCCGGAGAATCGCTGTAAGGTTTCAGCATGCAGGCTCCGCGCGAACCAAGCGCTCCATCGGCATAAAGCTTTATAGACCTGATAATTAACTTTGGCTTTTTAACAACCCCTTTTCGCATAAATCGCTCAAAGTTCTCTTCATTTGGATTTAGCATCGCATACACAGCCATTTGAAGCTGATCTTCCGATTGAAGGCTGTCAATGTAGTCAATAATCCGTGCATCGAGTCCGGCATCGGCAACCATGGTAAGTCCAACAGCATAGCAATCGGCTGCTGCTGTGGAAATTAATGTGAACAACTCCTGCCCTGCCGGTTCGGGAATCAAATTACGAAACCTGTCGGCAAGCGATTCAAGGAATACACCCGTGAACTTACTATTTTCTATAACAGCTTCCTTTTTGTTGGCGATGCTGTCAATTGTCAGTCCGGAAAGAATAATAGCGGCCTCATTCACAATTACTGCATGGCCATCAACCCTTACAAGTACGACCGGGGTATCAGGAAATAATTTGTTTAGCTTTTTATTATCGGGAAACTGTTGATCGGGCCATTTATTCTGGTCCCACCCTCTTCCGGTAATCCACGCTGACTGCGTATTTTGTTGATGTTCTTCAAGGATTTCAAGCACATTGTCGAAAGAACTGGCCTTCGACAAATCGGCATACCGGCTTAAAAGAGAATACCCATAAAAATGGCAATGGGCATCAACAAAACCAGGATAAATAAATTTCCCTTCAGCATCCAGCACTGAATCAGCATGATACTTTTCATTGATCAAAACATTATCGCCAACTTCCACAATTTTCCCATCGGAAATAGCCATTGCTGACTGTATGCTAAAGGAGCTGTCGGCTGTATAAATCACAGCATTTTGAATTATCAAATCAACAGAGGCCCTGTCGCCATGGCAAGAAGTTAGTATCATAAGAATAACCGGTAAAAGAGGTAATCTTCGCAACATGCAGGCTAATTTTCAGCAAACTTAATCAATATTTAGAACTGCATTTTTGTTCTGAAGGCATTTTTTCGACAATCTGTAAAACTTATCAACAAATTTTAGACTATTTGAATTGTTCGCATGAGAATTAACATGTTGTCGGAAACAATGCTCTTGTGAGGAAAACAATTCACTTATTGAGATGTTCATGTTATATTGCAAGCATAATTACAGGAAAAATAATTTAAGCACCGGGAATGGCTGCTTATATGAAAACCTTTTATAATTTTGGCATCAGAAACTAAACAACGCTTTCAATATGAACAACAAGTTTTTTACTCCCAGAATGATGTTGATTTTAACGGCTATTCTCGTCGCTGCTTTTATGCGTCTGGTTCCGCATTGGCCTAATTTTACGCCTGTGGCTGCTATTGCACTCTTCAGTGGTGCTCATATTAGCAGAAAGTCGTTTGCCTATCTTATCCCATTCGCAGCCATGTTTATAAGCGATATCTTTCTTGGTTTTCATTCAACCATGATTGCCGTTTATGCAGCCTTCGGGATTACCGTACTCTTAGGTTCGTTCATGCGCAACCGCGTTAAAGTTGGCAATATAGCCCTTGCTTCAGTGGCTTCATCGCTTATTTTCTTCCTGATTACCAATTTTGCTTCATGGATGAGTGGTATGATGCCTTATACAAGAGACCTTTCGGGGCTGATTCAGGCATACATCACCGGAATCCCATTCTTTAACAATGGCCTTGCTGGCGATTTGATGTACAATACCATTCTTTTCGGTGGATTTTACTTTGTAACTCAACGCTTCCCTGCTTTTTCAAAGGCCTGACGGATAAAAGTATTTATACAAAAACCCCCTCAGAGATTACCTTTGAGGGGGTTTTTGCTAATGGAAAGTCAGAAATTCATTTTACAAAACCATATCCTCTTCCCGTTCGAGCAACAGCACCGAATGCTGGGGAACAATAAAGTATTTTTCATCGTTATACACAATTTCGATGGCTCCCTTCTGGAGAAAAATAGCCAAATCTCCAACTTTAGCCTGTAATGGAATGTAACGGATTAGCTCACAATTACTCTGTTTCCACAATTCATCAGTTTCATCAGGATTTGGAATCGGGTAACCCGGACCAGCTTTAATAACATAACCCGATTGAATTTCCTCCTTTTCGCTATAGCCTGGAGGAAGAAAAAGACCTCCTTTTGTTTTTTTTGATTCCAAGAGTGGTTTAATTAACAGGCGATCACCAACTACAATGAGCTTTTCCAGCTTTTCAGTTATATTCCTATTCATCTATTGCTATTTAGTTCATCTGTTACAAAAGACTTAAACAGGGCAAAAATATTGAAAAAAATGGTACTTTTGTAATACTGAAAGTTCAACAAAACTGCCAACAAATTCAGATTTGGAGGAAGTTCAGTGCTTTCAATGATTACTGATCAAGTAACAGAAATCATCATGAAAATAGTTGCTTTTAAAATACGCAAAGCCAAAAAATTCAACTATAAACCTCTTTATTACGATCAGCAAAAAGAGGAGATGGAAGAGCGGCTGAAAAAGTACACAGATCCCGAAGAAAAGGAATCTGAGCGCCTGCGTTCCCGTATCAGAGAAACCTGGCGGGTAAGAGAGTCGAAAAACCATACACTTTCAAAACGTACGCTATATATCTATCTGATCGGTGCTGTTGTAATTATTTACTTTGTCTTCTTCCGTTAACAAACGGATTGCCTAAAATTATGTCAGATATTATCAGGCTTCTGCCCGATTCAGTAGCAAACCAGATTGCAGCCGGCGAAGTAATACAGCGTCCTGCTTCTGCAGTAAAGGAATTACTCGAAAATGCCATTGATGCCGGTGGAGACAGCATTGAACTTATTATTAAAGATGCCGGTAAGACGCTGATTCAGATTATTGACAACGGCTGCGGCATGTCGCCCACCGATGCCCGGATGAGTTTTGAGCGACATGCAACCTCTAAAATCAAATCGGCTGATGACCTTTTCAGGATAAAAACCTTTGGTTTCAGGGGCGAAGCACTTGCTTCGATAGCTGCCATTGCCCAGGTTGAAATGAAAACCCGCCGCCATGAAGATGAATTAGGGTCTCATTTGATTATTGAAGGCTCAACGGTGAAAAGCCAGCAGCCATGTGCTTGTCCTACCGGCACTTCGATAATGGTTAAGAACCTGTTTTACAATGTTCCGGCAAGAAGAAATTTTCTGAAATCTGATCCTGCCGAACTGCGCCATATCATAGAAGAGTATCAGCGGGTGGTTCTCGTTAATGCCAACATCGCTTTCAGCCTGAACAACAACGGAAAACCTTTGTCACAGTTGCCTAAAGCCGGACTTAAACAGCGCATTGCCAATGTGATGGGTGCCGGAAATCTCGAAAAACTGATAGCTGTCGGGCAGGAAACCAATGTTGTAAAAGTATCCGGTTTTATCGGGAAGCCTGAAAATGCCAGGAAAACAAAAGGCGAACAGTATTTCTTTGCCAACAATAGATATATACGTCATCCTTATCTAAATCATGCGGTGGAAGAAGCATTCAGCGACCTGATTCCTGAAGGATATTACCCCTCCTATTTCCTTTATCTTGATGTTGATCCGGCCCAGATTGACATTAATATTCATCCCACCAAAACTGAAGTAAATTTTCAGGACCATCAGACAATTTATGCAATCTTAAGATCTGCAGTCAGGGCAGCAATTGGTAAATACAGTCTCTCCTCCACTTTAGATTTTGATGCTGAACAGAGTTTTAATCTCCATTTTCATAAAAACAGGCCTATTGTTGCGCCAGGCATTCATGTTGATCCTGAATTCAATCCGTTTGTTAAAAATCCGCAACCTGAGCTCAGGCTTTCACCGAAAACTGAAAGATATGAACCAGGAGTAAACCAATGGGAAAAGATATACGAAGGCTTACGGAGCAGGGAAACTGAAGACCTGTCAGCAAGGCAAACCCGGATTGTTGGGTCCGATTTCGGTCAGGAAACCCGCACCGAAAGAGGTTTTATGCAGTTTCAAAACCGCTACATCATTACAAAAGTAAAATCGGGGCTGATGATTATTGATCAGCAGGCTGCACATGAGCGTGTGTTGTTTGAACGGTATCTGGACCGTATTGATCAGAAAAAAGGTATGGCTCAGCAACAACTATTCCCTCAGACTGTTAAACTGTCAGCTTCTGACACGGAACTGGTAAATGAACTGATTGGCGAGATTTCAAACCTCGGTTTTGTTATTGAACCCTTTGGGAACAATACCTTTATTGTAAATGGCACACCAGCTGATCTGACTGATGAAAATATCCAGGAATTGATTGAAAATGTGCTTGAAAATTACAAAAAGAACCAGCTCGGCTTGAAACTTGATAGAAAAAATAACCTTGCCAGGGCAATGGCCAGGAATATGGCAGTAAAATCGGGCAAGGTGCTGATGGCTGAAGAAATGCAATCACTGGTTGATGATTTGTTCGCCTGTAAAGTGCCTGATATCAGCCCTTCGGGAAAAACCATCACTGTGATTATTGGTGATGATGAGATTGACAAACGTTTTAATTAAGAGAAACCACGAATGAATATGCAACAATACTCACCAAGGGGATTCAAGATGCTGCCCCCTGTGGTGAAAAACCTACTGATTATCAACGTGTTGTTTTACCTTGCCCAATTGAGTGTTGAGCAGGTATTTCACATTGATCTGGTTGACTACCTGGGAATGCATTATTATGGATCGGCAAAATTCAATCCGGCTCAGCTTGTAACCTACATGTTTCTGCATGGCAGCATGTCGCATATTTTTTTCAATATGTTTGCCTTGTGGATGTTTGGCTACACCCTCGAGAATGTTTGGGGCGGCAAGCGTTTTCTGACGTATTATATGATTACCGGCATCGGAGCTGCCCTGGTACATATGTTTGTATTGTGGATTTCAATTTCGGGTATTCAGGCTGATGCAACTGCGGTTATGCAGGCACCTGATCCTGCTGCATTTACCGGTTTTATTAATAGCCATTTCCCTGCTTTTAAAAGTCAGCTATACGAATTTCTGACAGCATGGAATGCCAATCCGACCAATCCTGAATATATCAACCAGGCTTCGTCGTATATGAACGACCTGATCAATATTCAGATGGATATTCCCACTGTTGGAGCCTCGGGCGCAGTATTTGGTATTTTACTGGCCTTTGGTATGATGTTCCCCAATTCTTTAATTTATCTCTACTTCTTCATCCCGATTAAGGCCAAATGGTTTGTAATTCTCTACGGCGCGGCTGAGCTTTATTTTGGTTTTGCTAACAATGCCGGTGACAATGTAGCCCACTTTGCCCACCTCGGGGGAATGATCTTTGGTTTTTTCCTGATCAGATACTGGAACAGGAAGCTTAACCGATTCAATAACTGGGATTAATCAATATCAACATGTTTCAACAGGTCTCTCTATTTGAGCGTATTAAAATATTCTTCAGCCGGCGCGATAATTTGTCAGGATTAATTCTGGTGAACATCGTTATCTGGCTGGTTACGATATTGATACGCAATTTTGCATTCCTGTTTTCCAGTCCCGAATCGGCTTCGGATGGCAGCTACAAATTACAGCTAACCGACTGGCTGATGAATGCTTTTGCTGTTCCGGCCAACTTGAATGCGCTGATTGAGAAACCCTGGACACTGTTTTCCTACATGTTTTTGCATATGGATTTCTTCCATATTCTTTTTAACATGCTCTGGTTGTGGTGGTTCGGCGCTATTTTTATTCAGTACTTATCTCAACGCCAGTTACTGGGAACCTATTTTTTTGGTGGTTTGGCAGGCGCTTTGCTTTATGTAGCTGCCTATAATTTCTTTCCTGTTTTCAGTGTNNGCTTTTTATGTGCCTGAATATACGGTTCATATGTTGTTTCTGGGCAAAATGAAAATAAAATATATTGCCATTTTTACCGTTGTTATTGACTTGCTGATGTTAAATTCGGGGAATGCCGGAGGGCATATTGCCCACCTGGGAGGCGCATTGTGGGGTTTTGCTTACGCTAAAATGCTTCCGGGTTTCGATCCTACCCGAATATTCAATATTTTTTCAGGTCGAAAAAGCGTTTTTTCAAAAACAGGAAGGAAAACACGTTTTAAAGTCCACCATGGAGGCAAACCTTTAACAGACGATGAATTTAACAGGCAGAAGGTCTTGCGGCAGCAAAAAATTGATGCCATTCTTGAAAAAATATCAAGATCGGGATACGACAGCCTCACTAAAGAGGAAAAGGCATTGCTTTTCTCGAGTAGTCAGAAAAAAACATAGTTATATCACCCTATGAGGGCACAAGATAACAAAAAGCGCAAGCCGTCACTCCTGTCGAAGATGATTCTGGCAGCCAACGCCTTTGTTATTTTCGGACTTGCTTTCGGTTTTCTGGCCGCTTACATCCCTCCCGATAGATACTGGATTTTTGCTTTTGCCGGACTGGCCTTCCCTTACCTCGCTTTGCTGAATGTAGTTTTTATCTTTTTCTGGATGGCTGTCTGGAAAAAGTACTTTATAATTTCATTGATCGCTTTGCTGATAAGCTGGAACCAGCTTGCCGGATTTATTCAGTTTAACGCTATAGAAAACCCCGAAGAACCAGTAAAAAGCATCAATGTTGTTTCATATAATGTCAGGATTTTTGACCGGTATAACTGGAAATCGAAAGGCATCAGTGCAAGTGCTGAAGAAATCCTGAAACTTACCAACAAGCTAAAGCCCGATTTACTATGCATTCAGGAATTCCACGCCGGACGAAAAGGAAAAGTGGATATGGGCGATTCGGTTTCAAAATATTCAGGTCTGAAATACAAACATATAGAATACGCATCCTATAAAGGCAAAACCAAAGCGTTCGGAATAGCTACTTTCAGCCGATGGCCAATTATTTCATCAAAAATTATCCATTTTGATAAGAACCCGGTAAATTTCTGTATCTATAACGATATTGTTTGCTATGGCGATACGGTAAGGGTTTTCAATATCCATCTCGAATCAATACGGCTGAGCCAGGAAGATTATCTGTATGTTTCAGAATTATCCAATCAGGCGGAAAACAAGGATCTTTTTTCGGCCAATTCGCGAAAAATACTGAGCAAATTCAAGCATGCTTTTGTCGCACGTGCTCCCCAGTCCAGGGTTGTTGCAGCGCAAATTGGCAAATCGCCTTATCCGGTGATTGTATGCGGTGATTTTAACGACACGCCTTCATCTTACACCTACCGTCAGATGTCGCACGGACTTATTGATTCGTTTAAGGAATCGGGCAGAGGTTTCGGGCAAACCTATGCCGGAATCTTTCCGTCTTTCCGTATTGATTACATTCTGCACGATCCGGCATTAACTGCTACGGGCTTTAAAAGGATACGTGTGCCGCTTTCCGATCATTTTCCGGTTACCACTCGCATTTCTCTTCCCGAAAAAGCTGTTACCGAATGATAAAAAAAATTCGGAATATTTTCATTGTGTTAGTTAAAATATCAGCTCCAGTTCTGATTGTTGCCCTTGTTCTGGGGCTAATTTCACCACATGTCAACCCTTATCATTTCCTGATTGCTGCATTTTTTGGACTGGCTTATCCAGTAATTTGGATACTTTGCCTGATTTGGACTCTGCTGCTTATAGGCAACCGGAAATGGTTTTTGCTGCTGCTGATTTTTGTGATTGCCGGCACTCCCATGATGCTCAGGCATTTTACACTTCCATTGAAAAACGCTGAAAAAGGCCAAGATGAATATAGGATAGCCAGCTATAATGTGCATGGATTTGCCGGATTGGGTGCCGGTAAATCAAGCTATGAGCGGCAAAAACTGGTGCATGATTTTGTGAATGGTTTAAACCCCGATGTGGTTTGTATGCAGGAATACCCGATGAAATCGAGGAAACATGCACTTTATATTGACCATCTTAATTACGGGTTAAACCTTTCGTACAAGCACCTATCAGAATTCGACCCCGATTTCAAAGGCACAACCTACACCTTTATGACAGCCAGTAAATATCCTGTCATTCAGCAGGGTACAATCTTTACGATGGAGAGCGATATCTGCGGTATTTTTTCCGATATACAATTTCCTGAAGGAATAATCAGGGTTTATAATATTCACCTGCAGTCGGTTAAGCTGCTTAACGAGAAGAAATTGCTTCGTCCGCAACGGAATTTGGGGGCAATTAAATTCCTGACCACTTACCTTAAGCGTACCTTTTCAAAATTAAAAACTGCTTTCCCGGCAAGGGCTTACCAGGCAAGCATGATAGCTGAAAGTATCAGAACCTGCCCCTACCCGGTGATAATTGCNNCGATGGCGCTGTAAACAGGGGACTTGGCTTTCATAAAACATACGTGGAGAGCCTCTACCCTATCCGTATTGACCATGTGATGCTTGACAACAGCCTTAATCCGGGAGGATATAAAAGATTCAAAATCTATTTGTCAGACCATTTCCCGATTGAGGCTGGCTTTAGTTTTAAGCAATCGCGGTAAGCATTTAAGTTGATTTAAGCTACCTTTGCTTTGCAAACTATCTAAAATGAATTTCAACCTTACATCCGACTTCGAACCTACCGGCGACCAGCCACAGGCCATACAGCAACTTGTTGAAGGGCTTGAGCGTGGGGATCCCGCGCAGGTACTGCTTGGGGTTACCGGATCGGGGAAAACATTTACTATTGCCAATGTTGCAGCCAGGGTAAACAGGCCAATGCTAATCCTGAGCCACAATAAAACGCTGGCAGCTCAGCTCTACGGTGAGTTTAAGCAATTCTTTCCCGATAATGCTGTTGAATATTTTGTTTCCTATTACGATTATTATCAGCCCGAAGCCTTTCTGCCTTCAACGAATACCTATATAGAAAAAGACCTTTCGATAAACGATGAAATTGAAAAGTTGAGGCTGAGTGCTACCTCTGCCCTATTGTCGGGAAGGCGCGACATAATAGTGGTTTCATCGGTTTCATGCATTTATGGAATCGGTAACCCCGATGATTTCGTAAACAACGTAATCCGTCTTAAATCAGGCGATGTTATTCCCCGAAACAAGCTTTTATGGAGCTTTGTGGAAGGGCTATATAGTCGCACTGAAGCTGACTTTGCCAGGGGGAATTTCAGGGTAAAGGGCGATACGGTTGATATTTTTCCGGCTTATGCCGATTATGCCGTTCGCATCATTTTCTGGGACGATAATATCGAATCCATTGAATCATTTAATCCAAACGATGGACTGACCATCGAGAAACTGGATCAGATCAATATTTATCCGGCCAATATTTTTGTCACTTCGCGTGAAAAGATGAAGGATTCGATCCAGGAAATACAATCGGACCTGATGAAACAGGTTGAATATTTCAATGAAAATGATAAAAAACTGGAAGCGCGCCGGCTCGAAGACAGGGTGACATATGATATGGAAATGATGCGTGAACTTGGTTACTGTTCAGGTATAGAGAATTACTCGCGTTATTTTGACGGCAGGGCAACCGGATCGCGGCCATTCTGCCTGCTCGATTATTTCCCTGATGATTTTATTATGGTTATTGACGAGAGCCATGTAACCGTTTCGCAGATAAGGGCGATGTATGGCGGCGACCGTTCGCGCAAGCAAACACTGGTTGAATATGGTTTCCGACTGCCTTCGGCAATGGATAACCGGCCATTGAAATTTGATGAGTTTGAGAGCCTTACCGGACAAACCATCTATGTGAGTGCTACGCCTGCTGATTTTGAACTTCAGAAATCGGAAGGGGTTGTGGTTGAGCAACTGATACGCCCGACCGGGCTGGTTGATCCACCGATAGAGATCAGGCCAAGTCTGAATCAGGTTGATGATTTGCTCGATGAGATTGACCGCAATATCAAATCGGGAGGCCGCACCCTGGTCACCACACTTACCAAACGCATGGCTGAAGAGCTGAGTAAATACCTTGCCCGACTCGATGTAAAATGCCGCTATATCCATTCAGATGTTGATACCATAGAACGGGTTGAGATTCTGCGTGATCTGCGTCTCGGGATTTTTGATGTACTGATTGGCGTTAACCTGTTGCGAGAGGGACTCGATCTGCCTGAGGTTTCTTTGGTTGCCATACTCGATGCCGACAAAGAAGGTTTCCTTCGTTCAGAACGATCGCTGACACAGACAGCAGGCCGTGCCGCGCGGAATATCAACAGCAAGGTGATTATGTATGCCGACAAAATCACCGATTCGATGCGCAGGGCCATTGATGAGACTGACCGTCGCCGGATAAAGCAATTGGCCTATAATGCCGAAAACAATATTACGCCAAGGCAGATTGTGAAATCCACCATGTCAATTATCGGGCAAACCGCGGTTGCCGATTCGGCTAACAGGCCGGCAAAAGCTTATATAGAAAACGAAAATGTTAGTCTGGCAGCCGATCCTGTGGTTCAGTATATGAGTGCAGCCCAGTTGGAGAAAGCCATAAGCCAGGCGCGGAAATCTATGGAGAAAGCAGCCAAAGAGCTTGATTTTATTGAAGCCGCCAGGTTGCGTGATGAGATGTTTTCGTTGGAAGAATTATTGAAAAAAGCAGGGAATAAATAATGGAGTTACCTTTCGAATTATGCCCAATTGTAATATCGGAGAGTTCCGTAGTATTTTAAAAAATAGAATATTTTTCCTGCCGAACCCCATTTTCCATATATTTGACATCATAAATAAGCAAATTTTCAGATCATAATTTTAGTTAATTACAATCATCATTCATATTTATTTTCCAAATCGAAAAACACATGACAAGGTACTTGATTACCAGCCTATTTATTGCTTTCTTACTTACAGCATCAGGATGCAAAAAAGATAAAGATGTTGAAAAGGATTCACCTACTTTCTCAGTTAAAATTGAAGGGAACAACTGGAGTGCATCAAACATTACGGGAGTTTACTCAGCATTAACTGAAACTACTACTGTAGCCGGGATATCTGGTTTAACTGAGCAGCTCCAGGTGATATTTCCAGGCAGGCAAACTGGTTCATTTGATATAGGATCGCAATTTGGCTGCGATTGTGCGTATATAAATGGAAGTGCCAACGGTTATATGGCCTCATGGGGAGATAATCCTGTTGGTCGTGTGGAAATTACCAAGTACGATACCACCCAAAATGTTGTTTCCGGCACATTTTATTTCGACGGCTATAATTTTGATGGTGATATGAAGCGTTTTACAGAAGGAAGTTTCACAAATGTACCGTTAATGTTGTATTAATCTGAATGTTTTTCAGGTTATAAGGCTTAGCGAGGCCGT
>DINP01000090.1:12879-13290 GCA_002426025.1 Bacteroidales bacterium UBA5537
TCAAGGCTGCGTGAAAAAGGCTAAAAACCTGTCTGCCTTAAGCAATCAGGCAGGCTGGCAGGATTTGAGTAGAAGAAATAATGTTGTTACTTTCTTCTGTCCATTGACTGTTGTGTACGATTACTCTTGTGTCTTTGCCGAATTTCACCGCGGGTATTTCTTCGCGTAAGTACGTTTCTGCCAGTTTTATTAACGCCTTTTTCACGAGGCCGGTCCTTAGAATTGTCGTGTTGAGAGGTGGTTTATATATTGATTTATTGATTGTTAATGATATTGTTAATATAAATTTACAATGCAATACAATATGTTTTAGGTTTTTGTGTTATTTTTAGACCATTATTGAGGTATTGTTTATTATAGTGTTAATGCGTTCCTGTTTTTATTGTAATTATTTAGTGTTGTTAGTTTTAG
>DINP01000118.1:0-5051 GCA_002426025.1 Bacteroidales bacterium UBA5537
TGTCCTGAATGTGGTTTCGATACTTCCGCTGACAAACCAACGGAGAAAGTAAAAGCTGATACACAAATTCCGGATAAAATCATTGAAGCTCCCCTTCATTCAGGCGCGAAAGCTAAAACCCCGATTTCAAAACCAAACACCGAGCCATTGCCAATAACACCTCAAATGGCATATACTTCAGCCGGTGCTTCAATGCCTCAGGTTGAAACCACTTCGCCAAAAAGAAAAAAAGGGCTGCTGTTTATTCTCTTGGCTGTTTTAGGATTGGCAGTGATCGCAGCAGGAGGCTGGTTTGGTTATGAGAAATTCATCAAGAAAAGCGATACCGTATTAGCTGATACGACTGCTACAGAAGTTGCTGAAGAACCTGTACTTATTGAAGAGCCAATAACAGATACAGTAGCTGTTGAAACAGTACCTGAAGAAAATGGAAATCAGATTGCTGATGCTAAACCTGCCGCTCCAAAAAAAACCACACCTAAAAAGCAACAGGCTCAGCCAAAACAGAACGAACCTCAAAAGAATGAGCCGGCTAAGCAGGATGGTCCTTTAAAAATTGTTATAAAACCTGAAACCTCAAAAACTGGGCGTATCATTTTAAGCACTACCAATAACAAGGAGGTGAAGTCGGGGCCATTGTTCAATTGTAAACTCAAGCTCGACAAAGCTTTTATCATCACAAAAATTACAACTTACCATCATAACTGGGGTAAAGGAGCACAGCCGGGGACGATTGCTCTTGAAAAAAGAAAAGACACCAAAGGTCCATGGCAGGCACGCGGCCTTGCAGGCGATGATGGAACACCAAACGGTAAATGGATTTGTGAGCCAAATGCCCGGCTCGAAGAAGGCAATTATAAAGTCATAGTTTCAGACGAAAAATCCTGGTCATACAATAGCCAGTCGGGTAATAAGGGTTTTGTTGTTATTGAAGGATACGAAGCAGATTAACCTGAATACTATGGTACAACATCCGCCCAATTTACAATGGAGGGTAGTCCGGTTATGGACCTTACTCGGACTTATCTTTCTATCAGCTTGTTTTTTACCATCAATTGCCGGAATCGACGGCATGCATGGTGGGTTTGCAATTATTACCATCTGTGGTTTTTTGGTGATTGTAAGCATTATAGTGCTGGCATTTTATATTCCAAGGGCAAAGCGGCAGGATAAAATGATGAAGAGAGGCGAATATCTGGCCTGGTGGGATATTTCAGAACCGCTGTGGCAGGAATTTGTGGCATACGATTTTGTAGCTGACCGGATGATCAGCAGAGGAACCTTCACTTTAATTTCTATTGTCAGTCTGGTAGTTGGAATTGGCTTAAGTTTATGGGCACAGGATATATTGATGCTCTACATATGCCTGGGAATTATTGTTATGCTTATTTTCCCTGCATTTGCATTTCCCTGGTTCCGCAAACAAAAAAAGCTTCACAACCCTCCACTAGTCGTATTTTCGGCCGATTCGGTTTATGTCGGCGGAATTTTTTTCACCTGGAATATGGCGGGTGCCCGGCTTGATTCAACTGCAATTGAGCAGATCGGAACATTAACGATTATGAAAATGGTAATGTCGTATCCGGCCCGAACCGGCATGGAAAGCTGGGAGATTCGCCTGCCTGTTCCACCGGATAAACAATACGAAGCAGAAAAACTTCGCGGGACATACGACGGATTGTAAAACAGAAAAAATCAAAGAATAACAACTAAAACTTAAGAACTATGGCTTTTTGCGGAAATTGTGGAACACAACTTAAGGAAGGCGCAGTATTTTGTCATGAATGCGGATCAAGACAGGACGCAGGTGCTGCACCACCTGTTAAGCAAACTATGTCGAATCAGGCAATTAATACCCCTCAGGCTGTCCAGTCGCAACCAAAACCAAACTTGCCCTCGAAGGTAGATTTCAGCATCGAAGAAAAAGAGATGTTGAAAATGGTGAAAATTGAAATGCAGAACGCGACCATCCGCTGCGAAGCCGGGGCTATGTATTATATGCTTGGCAATCTGCAGATTGAATCCAAGATGCCAACAGCCGGAGGATTGTTAAAATCAATGGTTACCAAGGAAACTGCGTTTAAACCTACCATCAGCGGTACCGGCACTGTGTATCTCGAACCCAGCTTTGGTATGTTTACAATCCTTGAGCTAAATAACGAGCAATGGATACTTGATAAAGGGGCCTATTACGCTTCTGAAATGGGCATTGAAGTTGGCATGTGGACCAACAAAGCCGTTTCGGGATTGTTTTCAGGCGAGGGATTTTTCCAGACACAGGTATCGGGAACCGGCAAAGTGATTGTGGTTTCAAACGGCCCACTGGAAGAAATTGTGCTGAATAACGATAAGCTGGTGGTTGACGGTTCATTTGCTGTTGCCCGAACTGCCGGCGTACAGTTTACTGTAAACAAGGCCACCAAAGGCTTGTTTTCATCATGGACTTCAGGTGAAGGCATCGTCAACACCTTTACCGGTACCGGAAAGGTACTTATAGCTCCGGCTGCCAACCGGTATGTGAGCCTGATGAATTATCTGGGTTCAATTTATACAAGAGTGCTTGCGATAAAGAATAATTAGCAAATGGATTGAGTTATCTTATGTAATCAGGTTAACTATTTAGAATGGAAACCTGATACCTTTACTTTTAATTTGAACGAAACATAAACCGGGATTCATGTAATTTATTCAATAACATGGAGTCAATCAGCCTTTTTCAAATTCTCGATATTGTAATTGATATATCCCATTTCGCACTTGTGCTTTTCATTTTGTTTGGTTGGCTATACCCATCATTTAGATATGCTCATCTTATTGTGGCAACTATAACGGGTATATCATGGTTACTATATACGCAAGTGAACGGAATTGGAAATTGTATTCTTACCGACCTGCACTATCAGATACTTGGAAAATTGGGTAAAACAAACCTTCCTGACACTTATGCCCAATATACCTTTACCCGACTGACAGGATTGAGAATTCAAAACGATGTTGCAATGATAATTACACGTTCTCTTTGGCTATTATCATTTATTACATCAGCTGTATTGTGTTTCAGGCAATCCCGGTATAATAAAACGATCGGTGTCCGAAAATAGTTATTCTTGGCAATAGTATTTCAATGGGTTAAATTAAAGNNGAATAAAAGAAAACATATGTTTACTAGCACAGCCTTTGCCAAAGCTTTTAAACGAATCAAATCATAGCCTTCATATTCTGTTTTCTCTTTTGAAAAAATTATGAGACCGAGACCACATAGAAGTAAAATCATGATAATCTCATCTGCAAAATTTGTTTGAAATGTTACAAACATTTTGGCTTCCAGAAATGAAGAATAAACAGCGAATACAGGTATTTTTAACCTGAAATCAAGCGAGAAAAAAACTATGGCTAAAACCATTCCTATAACTGTGAGGCTTATTCCTAGTAGCTTCCAGCGATAAGGTAGCAGAATGTTATTCACTTAATCATTTTTAATATTTCCCCGACTCAAAAACTTTTACTTAGTTTAGTTTTCGGTACTTGAATAAATAGGAAATGTAACATCTGTTTGATCATCAAAATCTACTTTAACTCCAACCATTCCAAAACGGTGATTTGCTATAAAGGTAATTTTATCAACACCTACAGCCTTTGATCCCAGGGGTTCCATTTCCACCTGAATGGTTTTAATTAATAAAAATCCGTATGAGTAATCATCAACCCCTGTTTTACTAACGACTTTTCTCTCTTTTCCTGTATTGCCAATCGGATAAGTGTCGCCGACTTCGGAATCATACTTAACCAAAACGCCAGCTCCAGGGCCAGTATGGCTCTTTATTCCTTCCTTAGTTTGTTGGATTTTCATATCGGTGATTGTAACATTGTCACCGTCAATTGTAACGCCTGGAAAATTCGCAACCATATTTTTCAGCAAAGTATTGGTAACCTTTGCCGTTGCAGTGTATATTGAGATTCCACTCTCAAGTTTGGAAACAACTGCAGAGAAGTTACTTACTCCTGCTATTTCAACTGAACTTGATGTTACCGTAGTCCCAACCTCTCCCATTGGAGACTGTTCGCCCTTTAATTCATCAGCATCTTCCTTATCAAGGATTTTTTCGCAGGAAAAGCAGAGAAACCCAATTGAAATGCTAAGCAGTAGGATTAATAACTTTTTCATGGTTACAGACTTTTAATTATGGATAAATATGTGATTTTGAAACACAAGTAAATTTATGACAATATAAAATAAATCCAAAACAATATGAAGTTTTTTTTACAACAACCTATTATTTTAGTAGATTGCCGCATTTCCCGCAATACCTGGCATCCGGCTTTAATTGGTTACCGCATTTGGTGCAAAATTTCGCTTTCAAAGGCACCTGTTCAGCTTCAGATAGAGGTTTGGTCTGAAACTGCTGATATTTTTGGCTGGTAGCGTTTGGCTTTAGGGGCTGGGCGTTTGCTTTTTCTCTTCGCTTTTTGCGGATAAACAATCCCAACACAACAATAACGATCAATGCGCCGGCAGCAGTCATCAAATAGATTATCGTTTTATCCCCGCTGATTGGTGCTGAAATCGTGTCAACTGTTTTATCGGGAATATTAACCGGTGGGTTTGCCTGCATGGTCTTCATTTTGTCGGCGGCCTGGCCTGAGACTTTAATAATTTCAGCTGAAGTTTTTTCCATTTGCCCCGAAACCTCTTTCCATTGGTTTTTTAAAGATACATCTTCTGGTTTATCAATAATACCCAATGAAAGAACGGTAAGCACTTCAAGTTGATCATTGTAGGCTTCCCTTGCCTTAAAAAGCTGAGCTGCCAGATCCGGAGCATCAATTGATAACCATAAAAGTTCATCTTCATACTGAGAAAACCACTGATTAAACTTTCCGAATCCATTGAACATCTGATTCAGCTCATTCGCCGGAAGCCTGCCATTTTTCAGGCTAAGCTGATTCGCCGAAAAGGCTGGAACCCCTTTCATCAATTCCACTCCAGATCCATTTGCCGCCATGGCCGTGGGGAATATCGGAAAAGTGAAACTCCGGTTTTCTGTTACCGG
>DINP01000118.1:5119-11325 GCA_002426025.1 Bacteroidales bacterium UBA5537
ACAAACTCGTTGCCTAAACTTGCTGTATGATAGGCTGCATTCAGCACATTCTTGACTTTATCAATAAATTTAAGATGATCTTGAATTGCTGCATAATTCTGGGAATATACATCTACAATAATAACCGCACCCTTAGCCACCAGATCGGCAGTCAGATCGGTATAAGCCTTGAAATCATCNNCGGGTAGGACTATAATAAACAGCCCCGTCAACAACTCCATCAAGCAACCATTTCTCTATTTCGGTGAGCACATAATTGGCTGAATGCCCCAGAAGCTTATAATACTCATCACCGGGAAGTTGCTTAATTTCCGAAACTATTCGAATCAAAAATCGCTTTGCAATACTTTTTGTTGCAGCTTCCTCAGTAATACCTTTGGTATAGGTATCAACATAGTTACTTAAATCAATTCCAGCGGCCTTCAGTTTTTGGGCACTCTCAGTATTTCCTAATTTATTGAAAAGTTTCTCATTAAACTTATACTTTTCCGCGGCAAAGAATACCAGAAACTTAATGGCTTCATAAGCCTGTTCACCAAAAACATTTGCACAGTCGCTCACATACCTTGATGATCCTTTAATGTTGGTCATGACCATACCAATAATGTGAAGCTTTTCCTGAATATACAAAGCTTCCTGGTAATTGCCTGAACAAAGTTGCTGCTCCATGTTCAGCAATTTGGCCAGAACCTTCTCTTTAAAAGCAAGGCCTTGCAGGCTTTGATTCAGTGAAGATTCTCCAGCATTAACGGCTGCTGTTACGGCGGCGTCACCTCCCGAAAGCAGGCTCAGCGCCTCGGTAAGAGCTCCCTTGTGCCTGCCCGTAAGATCAGCAATCTTTGCTTCAAGGGGCTCCAGATTGAGTTTTCTGTCATAATCGCCTGAGTAAAGCCGCATTTTCCCTTCAAAATCCCTCACAATCAACTTGTATTTGCCTGAAGCATCCGTCAGGGCTGCATATCCTCCATCTTTCCTTTCGAGCATTTGAAGGAACATCTTTCTATCCTTGAGAAAAAACAGATCATATTTCTTTTGAAATTCTGCCCGGTCAAAGTTTCGGCTGGCCAAAAATACAACTGCATCGTTTACCGGCGTCTTTCTATTGGGAATGGTCATGTAACTTTCGGGAAGCAGAGCATAGATGCTACTTTCAAGATTATAGTATTCCAATTGAGGGAGTAAAACTTTATAAGGAGTAATTTCCATCCCCGGCTTTAGAATAAATATTTCCTGCTCCAGTGTTTTATAGACCTTAAGTTGTGCCTGTGTATTTTCGGTTTTCCCATTCAGTGAGGAATAACTTGCCTTTATCAGTAAAATATTATAATTGTCGTAAAGACCATGGAGGTTCTCTCCACGCTTCTCTTCCGCTGCCTTTATCACAGGTGCTTCAAATTCTACCACAGCATTTCCAGAAGGGTTTGTTACCGTTTCCATCGACAGTATCTTAAGCCCCTTCGGGATTTCCCATGAAACCGACTTCCCTAACAATGGTTTTCCATTTTCGTCTTCAAAATGAAACACAGCCTTCGTCCTGCTCCTGCCATCCCCAATAATTTCGTTCTGACTCAGGATAATTCCTGTTTTTTCCGTTTTCAACTCTTCTTTGTCAGCTGCTGCACCATCGTCTCTTCTTTCATTGTTACTTCGTCTTCCGACATATTCAAACAATATAGGCGGAACGTAAACAAACACCCCGTGATTTGGCATAGGCATATATGCCGATGACATCCCGCTGGTGCGGATATCATAATTTTCATAATATTTCTGTTCGCTGGCAGGTGGTCCAAGGTAAGCTTTCTTAAACCCGGTCATTCCGGCCATTTTTCCCATGGCATCGTTGAATTCAGAATAATCTTCATTGCTGAAAAGAATAGCCACCTGATCATTTGATGAAGCATTGGCCTCGCCAAAATAACCTTCACCTCCACTGGTAATATCAAGCACCCATTCACTTTGGCCGGTAATATCACGCCCATAATAAACACCGGGGACTATACTTCCATTCCGGCCATCCGCAGCTTTAGAAATTTCAATTTTAGCTTTCCCTTTTACCCCATTTATCTCACAAACGATATAAACAAAATTATCTCCATCTCCTTTCGGTATCAGGGTAATCGGGTTCAGGCCTTCTTTAAATGTTTCGAGCGCAATATCGGTAGCCATTTTTTGATTGGCCTGGTAATCTGTTGAACCCGAAGACCGACCGATAAACTTCTGCATAAAACGAAACATAAAGTAAACCATGCGCTGAGATGATTTTACCGGTGTTCCAAACATGGGAGCTGTAAATTTAACCAAAGCCACGCCCGATTCCATTCTAACCTCCGTTTGGTCAGGAAAACCAGAACTAACGCCAACTTTAACCTTCCCATTCATGGATGTGATGATTTCTCCTTCGCTGTCGCGGGCAGTAATAACAAGCGTGGTAAAATCATCGCCATCACCGACCAATTGAGGTTTACCGGACTGAACATGCAATCTGAACGCCTGCTGTGAAAAACAGGAGGAAGCCATCAGAAATAACAAAGTAATCTGTATAATTTTCCTCATAATATCCTAATTTTCAAAATACTCCGGAATGGTTTCATATTCTTTTTCAACAGCAGATTTTTTCGGGATACTTTGATACCAGTAGTATCCGACAAGTCCTAATAGTATGGCAATCAGAACTAGAATAATCATCAGGCAGCCAAAGCAACAGCCCCTTTTCTTCTTCTTTTTTCCAGAAGTATCAGTAGGATTAGATTGGTTTTCAGACATTTTTACAATGTTATAACGTGCAGAAATATATCAGATAGTGTTTATCCTGAAAAGGCAAAATTCCAATTCTATATACCTATCTGAAAGAGAAAATCATTTCTCTGAATACTTGAAGTTATGCAGGTTGAACCCACTGTTTGTAATGAGTGCAAGTTACAATATGATGTTAAAAATACCAAAAAGTAATAAGGCTTATTTCCATTGCATTTCATATAACTAATTATCAGGGCTTCGAAATTCCAAACTTTTAAGCCAATTTTAATGCTTTGATGATTTCGACCTATTATTTATTGATTTTCAGCAGTATGTAACCGACTGCATAATCACATACATATATCTTATATTAATGCATTCCTTTGTTAATCTGATATTTAGATTTGTAAATAAAACCGGATACAATACTTTTTTTGTTTGGTATTTGAATAATTTGTTTCTTTGCAGCCTCAAACCAAAAAAAGAGAAAAAATGTCAGACATTGCAACAAGAGTTAAAGCTATCATAGTTGATAAGCTTGGCGTTGATGAAAATGAAGTTACTCCCGAAGCAAGTTTCACCAACGATTTAGGTGCAGATTCTCTGGATACCGTTGAACTGATCATGGAATTCGAAAAGGAATTCAACATTGCTATTCCTGACGATCAGGCAGAAAAAATCGGTACCGTAGGCGACGCAGTTGCTTACATCGAAAACAACACCAAATAAGGAATTTCCTGAATGAAGTTAAGACGAGTTGTAGTAACCGGACTTGGTGCACTTACTCCATTAGGCAATACTGTCCCAGAGTACTGGGATAGTTTGATTAATGGAGTGAGTGGCGCTGACCGTATTACACGGTTCGATGCAGATAAGTTTAAAACCCAGTTTGCATGCGAAGTCAAGAACTTTGATCCGTTGAAGTATTTCGACAGGAAAGAAGTTCGTAAATACGATCCCTACGCCCAGTACGGTATGGTTAGTTCTGATGAGGCCATAGCCGATGCAGGAATTATACCGGAAAAACTCGACCTCGACCGTATTGGTGTTATCTGGGCATCAGGAATTGGTGGCCTGGTTACTTTTCAGGATGAAGTCAGCGATTTTGCCAGAGGCGATGGTACGCCCAGGTTTAATCCGTTCTTTATTCCAAAAATGATTGCAGATATTACTGCGGGCCATATTTCTATAAAACATGGATTCAGAGGCCCGAATTTTGCAACAGTTTCTGCGTGTGCCTCTTCAGCAAATGCTATTGTTGATGCCTTCAACTACATTAAGTGGGGCAAAGCCGATATGTTTGTTTGTGGTGGCTCAGAAGCAGCTGTAAATGCCCCGGGAGTTGGTGGATTTAATGCCATGCATGCCATTTCAACCCGCAACGATGACCCTAAAACCGCATCACGTCCGTTTGATAAAGACCGCGATGGTTTTGTTATCGGTGAAGGCGCCGGAGCCCTCATCCTTGAGGAATTGGATCATGCTGTTGCCCGCGGTGCTAAAATATACGCCGAAGTTGTTGGAAGCGGGCTTACCGCCGATGCTTACCACATGACCGGACCGCACCCAGAAGGAGACGGTGCCAGAAGAGCTATGCTGATTGCTGTTAATGAAGCCGGTCTTCAACTCACCGACATTGATCACATCAATACACATGGTACTTCAACACCCTTAGGCGATATTGCTGAAACCACAGCTATTGCAAAACTTTTTGGTGATCACGCTCCAAAAATCAATATCAACAGTACAAAATCAATGACTGGTCACCTTCTTGGTGCAGCCGGTGCCATTGAATCAATCGCTACAATACTGGCAATTAAAAATGATATTGTTCCTCCGACCATCAACCATTTTACCGATGATCCTGATATCAACAATACGTTAAACTTTACCTTTGATAAAGCCGTAAAACGGGTTGTTAATGCTGCAATCAGCAATACATTCGGTTTTGGTGGTCATAATGCCTCTATTGTATTCAGGAAATTTGTTGATTAAGCTGTGTTTGCCCTGAAATTAAGACCAATCCGGTTTTACCTTTCCAAAGAAAAGCTCTTTTATGAAGCTATAAGAAATATTTTCGGGTTCTATCCCGAAAATATTTTTTTATATAAGCTTGCTTTCCGCCACAAGTCACAAGCCGAAGAACTGTACAATGGCGTACGAGTAAGCAATGAACGCCTCGAATTTCTGGGCGATACCGTGTTAAGTACGGTTGTTGCCGACTACCTTTTCAGAATGTTTCCCTTTAAAGATGAAGGTTTCCTTACTGAAATGCGGTCAAAGATCGTAAGTCGTGCCCAACTTAATAAACTCTCCCTTCGTTTGGGCGTTGATCAGCTAATCATTCACACCCAGGATACCAGCAATGTTTACCGCTCAATAAAAGGGGATGCGTTTGAAGCCATTATCGGTGCTATGTACCTTGACAAGGGCTATACTTTTACGCGAAAAGTACTGATCAACCGGGTTATTAAAAACAATTTTGACCTGAATGAGCTTATTAATACCGATGTAAATTACAAGAGTAAACTGATAGAGTGGTCGCAAAAAGAGAAAAAAACCATTGAATTTTTAGTTGTTCAGGAAGTTGGCACCGGATATCACAAACAGTACGTGGTTGATGCTGTCGTAAATAGTGAAGTTGCCGGCACTGGTCGCGATTATTCTATTAAAGGAGCCGAACANNAGCGAACCAGCTTCATTTCCTGATCTGAGCATATTAGGCATCGCCAGCCAACTGAAAGATTACCGTATGGCCTTTTTCCTGAATCGCGATACTCATCTCAACCTGGCAAATCTCGACGATATTCCCATCTATTTTGAAAAAGAAGATTTGCTTATTAAATTTCCAATCTATTCTTGTTTCGAAGCAGATCAGCGATTATATTATTACCTGATTGGGAACAATTTTGACAGAATTAAGATGATTCCGGAATACAAGCAAGCCGATTATCTGTTGTTTCTGAAAGGACAGATTAATAATGAACGGCTTACCTCCCTGATAAGTTCAATTAGAACAATTAAGGAAATCCAATTGGTTTTTGCTATTGATAANNACTGAAATCTGAAATCCGAATTTAATACTCCCCTTGTCTTCCCACTTTCTCCTCTTCTCCTTTTACCTTCTTCTCATCTTCCCAATATCCCAACTACATACTCCTCCTATACTGCCCTCCAACCCTGAACAACTCATTGGTTATCTGACCCAACGAGCAAAACTTAGTGGCTTCCATCAGCGATTCAAAAACATTGCCGTTTGTTGCAGCTTTGTGATGCAGTTCTCTTAGCGCCTGTTCAGCTTCGGATTGCCAGGTTTTGTGTAACTGTTCCAGCATATTCACCTGGTAGTCTTTCTCTTCTGGAGTCGAGCGGATTACTTCTGATGGAATTACCGTTGGTGAACCTTCGGAAGAAAGGAAAGTATTTACTCCCATAATGGGCAGTTTGCCGCTGTGTTTGAGCTTTTCGTA
>DINP01000118.1:11353-13475 GCA_002426025.1 Bacteroidales bacterium UBA5537
AGTGCCTGAAGTGTAGTGCGGATATCGTTAAATCCAATCTCCTGGGCATGAAGCGAGCGTCCGGAAGTCTGGATATGGTATTTCAGCATTTGCGCCCGCTCGTTGGCGCCGTACTTCAGTTTCATGGCTTTTGCCCAGATTAGTCGTGCAACACGACCAAGTACTGCATATTCAGGATCAATTCCATTGGAGAAGAAGAAGGAGAAATTGGGTGCGAAGTCATCAATCTTCATGCCCCGTGACAGGTAATATTCCACGTAAGTGAAGCCATTGGCCAATGTAAGTGCCAGTTGGGTAATGGGATTGGCTCCCGCTTCGGCAATATGGTATCCCGAAATGGAAACCGAATAGAAGTTCCTGATTTTGTGAATGTTAAAATATTCCTGTACATCGCCCATCACCTTCAACGAGAAATCAGTTGAAAAGATGCAGGTGTTTTGTGCCTGGTCTTCTTTCAGAATATCGGCCTGAACGGTGCCGCGTACCTTCGAAATGGTTTCGGCCTTAATTTTTTGATAAACATCCGCCCGCAACACCTGATCGCCGGTTACGCCCAGCAGCATCAGCCCCAGCCCATCATTGCCTTCGGGCAATTTACCCTGATAAGCCGGCCGTTTGGTGCCACGCTCCCTGTAAATTTTCACAATCTTTTTCTCAACCTCTGCTTCCAGGCCATACTTTTTGATGTAAACTTCGCACTGCTGGTCAATGGCCGTGTTCATAAAAAAGCCCACCAGTGTCGGAGCCGGACCATTGATGGTCATACTTACTGAAGTAGCGGCATCCACCAGATTGAAACCCGAGTAAAGTTTCTTAGCATCGTCGAGGCAGGCGATGGAAACCCCNNGGTCCGCCCTCACCGGCAAACATGCGGGTAGGGTCTTCGTTTTCGCGCTTGAAAGGATAAACCCCGGCAGCAAACGGAAATTCACCGGGAACATTTTCGCGCAGGGTCCATTTCAAAATATCGCCCCAGCTATAATAACGGGGCATGCTGATTTTGGGAATTTTTGAATGAGACAATGATTCCGTGTGCGTTTCAATCCTAATCTCTTTGCCACGAACCGAAAACACATACTCCGCATCCTTATAAGTCTTCTTTTTCGCATCCCAGGATTCAAGCACTTTCAGATTTTCCTCGCCCAGTGATTTCCGCAGCGATGCGGATTTCTTTTTTAATACTTCCGGGATATTTTCAGACTCATTTGTAAGAAGTTCCAATGCTTTGTCAACCGATTGCAATTCTGCGGCCTGTTCGGCAAGCTTTTCCGTATGCTTATTGTAACCGCGCACCGTTTCGGCAATTTCTGACAGATAACGGGTTCGCGAAGGTGGGATTATCTGGCTTCGCGATTGCTCATCATCCGGAGCAATCACCCTGGATTTGAAATCCGAGCCTGACTTCCTGTTCATCAAAGCCATCAGGTGATCATATAGCTTATTCACACCGGCATCATTGAATTGCGAGGCCATTGTGCTGAAAACAGGCAGTTCTTCGGTTTCAGCTTCCCACAGTTTGTGGTTGCGGGCATATTGTTTTTTCACGTCGCGCAAGGCATCGGCTGCACCGCGTTTGTCTGATTTGTTGATGGCAATTACATCAGCAAAATCGAGCATATCAATTTTCTCTAATTGAGATGCCGCCCCATATTCGGGGGTCATCACGTAAAGTGAAATATCGGCATAATCCACAATTTCGGTATCGCTCTGGCCAATGCCCGAACTTTCGAGAATTACCAGGTCGAAACCGGCATTTTTCACAATGCAGACCGCGTCGCTGATGTATTTGGAGAGTGCAAGGTTGGCCTGACGGGTCGCCATGCTACGCATAAAAACACGTGGGGTGTTGATGGCGTTCATCCGGATGCGGTCACCTAATAAAGCACCGCCACTTTTACGACGGGTGGGATCAACCGAAAGGATGGCCATTTTCTTGTCAGGATTTGACTGCAGGAATCGCCTGACCAGTTCATCAACCAGCGATGATTTTCCGGCACCACCGGTTCCGGTTATGCCCAACACAGGGCTTTTCTGCTCCTTGCAATCCTGCCCAAAGGCTTTGGTCAATTCTTTTATGCTTTCGGGATTATTTTCTGCTGCGGTAATCAGCGAGGCGATGGCA
>DINP01000034.1 GCA_002426025.1 Bacteroidales bacterium UBA5537
GGTATTTTAATCAGTATCTCATCATGCAAGAAAGATGAAGAAAACAAGAACCCTACCGTAACCTCTGTGGTTGTAAATCCAGCAAGTGTTAACGCGAATGGAATCGCTTCTGTAACAGTTACAGCATCAGATCCCGACAATGATCCTCTTACTTATTCTTATACCGTTACCGGTGGTGCAATTACAGGGAGTGGACCTGCTGTTTCCTGGACTGCTCCGGCAGCTGAGGGTGCTCACTCAATTACTGTAACGGTCTCTGATGGTAATGGTGGCCAGGCTACCGGAAACGGAGCATTAACCGTTCTTCAGGCAGTAACTCAGGTAACCGGTTCGGCTATGTTTCCGGCTGGTACTTCCGGAGATTTGTCCAATGCTAAAGTGAGCCTTTACACTACGCTGGATAACTGGAACTGGAATCAACCTATTAAGTTTGGCGCTGTTTCAGGCGCTGGAGCTACAGTTTCATTTACCCTTACCAATGTAAATCCGGGTAATTATTATCTTGATGTTTGGAAGGACATTGACAACAGTGGAACTTGGACATCAGGAGATTATGTTGGCTGGTATGGCTCAGGAGGGCTTGGCAGTCCTGCATTAACCGAATTCCAAATTGCGCAGGGGCAAACAGTTAACCTCTCTGTTAATATGTATATTATTGCTAAAGGAGCCTCTACTCCAAAAATGAATCATTAATTTTTTCTGCATTTTATATTACAAGGCTGATCTTATTTCAGGATCAGCCTTGTTTGTATGTATTTTCAATTACAAATATAGGCACACACAGGGATTAAGCGATTCTAAAATATTAATTCCTTAACTGTCAGTTGTAACCAAATTTTAACGAAATTTGCACTCTATTTTGCTTACCGGCCCCGTAGTTCAGCTGAATAGAACGTCAGATTCCGGTTCTGAAGGTCACAGGTTTGAATCCTGTCGGGGTCACTACAAATAAACATGTGAAACGCTTGTTTATAAACACTGAGAGATATTGCAAAACGCGGTATCTCTTTTTTATTTTCTGATTTTTACCTTCGATTTCTTGCTTTTTATGAACTGGTGCAAGAATAGAGCAAGAAAAAACATACACTTTAAAAATATTGTTTGGGTTTACTTCGCCCTTTATGAAAATTTAAGCTCAATAGAGATGAAAACTTTAATTTCAATGGAAAATCCTTTAACTCAGAACTCCCAAACAAATGTTCAATGAACTTTGTATTATATCTTATCTCCAATTCATTTTTAATGAGTTACTTTTTGTAATTTTCGTCATTATAATACGAAAATAAAAAACCGGGACTGTAAAAATTTTAACAATTAACCAGGACGGGATTAGAAATTATTTTACTGCTCAACAATGAAAACTCAGCATAAACTTCTGGTTATTCTGTTAATTACTGCTGTCCTGTTTTTTGCAGGATTTCTGATTTTTCTCAATATTCAGGAAAAGCAGAATGAAATTCTGATTAATGCCGGAATTGAGCAACAAAGATCAATTTTAGAAACGGCAATTAAATCAAAATCAGAAGTTATTTCCCTCACTACCTACGATTATACCTATTGGGACGACTTTGTAAACTATATTGAAAAACCAACCCACGAATTCGCTGAAAGCAACCTCTACAGTCTTTTCAATTCCTTCAATATAAATTATGTTGGGGTATTTAACCTTTCCAAAAAGCCTGTTTTTAACGCCTTCCAAATTGATTCTGTTGAGCTGTTGCCTTTCATCCCAGCCCCTGAAGTATTCAGTAAACTGGCAGATTCAAACTTTATAAAATATTACAAGCTTACTGATGCGGGCCTCCTTGAAATACATGGAGCAACGATTCATTCGACTGCAGATGAAGCCCGCAATGGAAGTGCGTTTGGATACTTTTTCATGGCAAAACTGATTGACAGCAGCTATTTGAAAAGCCTTAAAAACCTGACAGGAGGAATGGTTGAGTTAGTGCTGGAATCAAATTATCGGGGGACACCCGATGACAATACTATTACAACAGCTTACCCACTTGAGGGGTGGGACGGAAAAACATTAGGTTTGATTGAACTAAAAAAAGTTTACGATTTCCTGTCAGTTTCAAAGCGGCTTTCCACCATATCAATCTGGTTTCTGGCAACCCTGGCTTTTGTTATTCTGATTATTTTCTTCCTTTCTTTCAACGTGCTGGTTAATATTCCTTTAAGCAAAATATCTCATGCCTTAATCACTAAAAGTAGAGATGATCGCCAAAAGCTGCTTTCACTGAACAGTGAGTTTAAGAAAATCGGGGCATTGATAGAAGACTATTTCGGACAGCAGGAAAAACTCGAAAAAGAAATTGAAGTCAGAAAGGAAACTGAAGCGCAGAAAGAAAAACTAATTACCGAACTTGATACGGCCAATCGTGAGCTTAAAGATTTTGCCTATATCGTTTCGCACGACCTGAAAGCCCCGCTGAGGGCAATTGGTTCTATTTCGCAATGGATTCATGCAGATTATAGCGATAAACTCGATGATGATGGGAAAATGCAACTCGACCTTCTACTCAGCCGCGTGCATCGAATGCAGAATCTGATAGAAGGTATTTTATCCTACTCAAGGGTAACAAGGGTTAAAGAAGAAAAAGAGATGGTTGACCTTAATGTTGCTGTAAAAGAAGCAATTGAAATGGTTTCCCCTCCTGAAAAATTCAAGATTTCGGTTGAAGAAAACCTGCCAACTGTTTCTTACAGGCCGACGCACATACTTCAGATTTTCGAGAATCTTATCAGCAATGCCGTTAAATACAACAATAAAGAGAATGGTGAAATCTCTATTCGATGTACCGAAAATGGCTATGATTGGCGAATCTCGGTCTCAGACAACGGGCCGGGGATAGAAGAAAAATATTTCGAGAAAATATTCCAGATTTTTCAAACCCTGCAGGCTCGCGATGAATTTGAAAGTACTGGAATAGGTTTGTCAATCGTAAAAAAGATTATTGAAAACAACGGAGGCAGAATCACAGTTGATTCAACACCAGGGGAAGGTACAAAATTTGAATTTATCATCTTAAAATAATATTAATCTGCAGCGACAATGATTAAAAATAAACCAATATTGCTGGTAGAGGACGACATGATTGATGCCATGACCGTGAAACGGGCATTAAAAGAGCTGAATGTTGTTAATCCGGTTGAAACTGTCGAAAACGGTGAAGAAGCGCTTAATTTTCTGCGCAATACTCATAATGAAGCACCGGGGATCATCCTTCTCGATCTCAATATGCCCCGCATGAATGGGATTGAGTTTTTGCGGGTAGCCAAAAAAGACGATCACCTCAGACAGATTCCGGTTGTTGTGCTTACAACGTCATTGGAGGAAATAGACCGGGTTGAAACCTTTAATCTTGGCGTTGCGGGATACATGGTTAAACCAGTTGATTATAAGCAATTTGTCGAAGTTATAAAGGCCATTAAGCTCTACTGGTCGCTCAGCCAATTGCCTTATCAATAAAAGGGAAACAAAAAAATGAAAAACGAAAAAATCAAACTTCTGTATATCGAGGATGACCTTGTTGACCAGATGGCTTTTAATCGGCTGGTCAAAGAGCAGAGCCTGCCGTATGAAATCACTTTGGCAAACTCTGTAAAGTCGGCTTTTGAGTCATTGAAGAATGATTCTTTTGATATAGTGATTTCTGATTTCCTTCTTGGCGATGGAACGTCATTTGAATTTTTGCCCGAGATTATCCATTCAGGCACGCCAATTATTCTCGTTACAGGAACCGGTGATGAAGATGTTGCCGTAAAAGCAATAAAATTAGGTGCCAGCGATTATGTTATTAAAGATGTTGATTTTGGACATCTGAAAATGATGCCTTTTATTATTGAAAATTCTATCAAGAAAAAACAGGTAGAAGACAAGATTAAGAAACTCAGCATGGCTGTTGAGCAAAGCCCGAGCATGTTGTTTATGACCGATGAAAATGGATTGGTTGATTATATAAATCCTCGCGTAACTGAAATTACCGGATACGAACCTGCTGAATTGCTTGGCAAAAACCTGCTTGAGCTTCATTTTACGCACAACCCCGATGAGAAATTGCGTGAAATTAACGAAGCATTGGCCAATGGAGGTAAATGGCATGGTACAGCCTGTCATGCCAGGAAATCGGGCGAGTTGTTTTATGAATCTACCACAATATCACCTATTTATAATGACGATGGCCAACGTAAAGGCTATATCGAAGTTTGTGAAGACATAACTGAAAAAAAGAAAGCCGAAGAAGCAATTAAAAAATATTCAAACGAACTGAGGGAAAGCAACGCCAGTAAAGATAAAATGTTCTCTATCATAGCTCACGATCTGAAAACCCCCTTCAATGGCTTGATGGCATTCTCCGATATACTCTCTAGCGACTACGATTCACTTAGTAAGGAAGAGGTACTTGAATACATTAATGTTATCGGGGACCTTAGCAGAAATACATTTAACCTGCTTGAGAAATTGCTTCAATGGTCACGGTTACAAACCGGACGTATGGAATTCTGCCCAGTAAAATGCGACCTGCATGATTTAACCGAAACGGTTATCAACCTTTTATCGGCAAATGCCAAAGGGAAAAATATCAGACTGAACAGCAATATAGAAAAGGGTCTCAATATTCTGGCTGATGTAAACATGATAACAGCGGTATTGCGCAACCTTACTTCCAATGCTATAAAATTCACCCCGCAAAATGGAAGTGTAAGTATCAACGTTCTGCTTGTTGATGAGAATTTAGCCGAAATCTCTGTTTGCGACACAGGGGTTGGCATAAAAGAGAATGACCTTTCCAAACTTTTCAGGGTTGAAACGCAGCACAGCACCAAAGGAACCAATGGCGAGTCGGGTACCGGACTGGGATTGCTGCTTTGCCGCGAATTTGTAGAACGAAACGGAGGTAAAATCAGAGTAGAGAGTGAGTCTGGACATGGAAGCCGGTTTATTTTTACACTACCTCTTCAGAGTAAAGCGCAAATGGCTGTATCTGAGCCATAACGAGGCTAAACTGCCTTTCTCCTGCAATTTTACTTCATTCTTCATTTACCATTCCTGTCACAAATTATAGCTGGTGAGTATAGCATTATAAGTGTATATGTATATATTTGCATACGTAAAATACCGGATATCCGATAAAACCATCTGGGGGGGGTAATTCTTAACACTATTTTAACAAAACCGCTTTTTTGTTGTTAATTATTGGTCAACTTTAAGAATGCCCTGTTTGTATTTTATGGCTATCTCACTGATAATTAATGTATGATAAAAAAAGTCCTTGTTGCCAATCGTGGCGAAATAGCAGTGCGTATTATGCGCTCGTGCCGCGAAATGGGAATTCCAACCGTTGCTGTTTTTTCCGATGCCGACCGTTCTGCCATGCATGTGCGTTATGCCGATGAAGCATTACATATTGGCCCGGCTCCTTCAGTAGAAAGCTATCTGAATATTGACCGGATAATTGAAGCAGCTAAAAAATCTAAGGCTGATGCTATTCATCCGGGTTATGGTTTCCTTTCGGAGAATGCTGATTTTTCGGAGCGTTGCAAAAAGGAAGGAATTGAATTCATTGGCCCCAATCCTGAAGCCATCAGGCAAATGGGCGATAAGATAACTGCCCGCAAAACTATGATTGCTGCAGGGGTTCCGGTAGTTCCGGGAACGGTAGATAAAATTACCGATTTTGCCGAAGCCCTGAAAACCATTCGCGAAATTGGCCTGCCAGTTATGATCAAAGCCTCAGCCGGTGGTGGTGGCAAGGGTATGAGATTGGTAAAAAAGGAAGAAGATATTGAGAGCTCCCTTCGCGGTGCCCGATCCGAAGCCAAATCGGCATTTGGTGATGATGCTGTTTACATCGAAAAGTATATTGAATCGCCTCACCATATTGAATTTCAGATTCTTGCCGATAAGCATGGCAATGCAGTTCACTTGTTCGAACGCGAATGTTCGGTTCAACGCAGGCATCAAAAGGTAATTGAAGAAACACCTTCCCCACTGCTTACACAGGCAGTCAGGACTGAAATGGGAGCCTATGCTGTTGCTGCTGCAAAGGCTTGTAATTACCATGGTGCAGGTACTATTGAGTTTATAGTTGACGATAGTCTGAACTATTACTTCCTCGAAATGAATACCCGTTTGCAGGTTGAGCATCCCATCACCGAACGTGTAGTTGGTGTTGATCTGGTTAAGGAAATGATCAATATAGCCAATGGATTTGAGTTGCCATTTAAACAGGAAGAGCTAAGGCAAAGCGGCCATGCTGTTGAATGCCGTATTTATGCCGAAGATCCTGATCAGAATTTTATGCCAAGCCCGGGAACTATCCGGCACATTTCTGAGCCTTTGGGTTTGGGTGTCAGGCACGATGGCTATGTTTACGAAGGCTACACCATCCCTATTTATTACGATCCGATGATCTCTAAACTGATCGTTTGGGCTACAACCAGGGAAGAAGCGATAAACCGCATGAGCCGTGCTTTACACGAATATAAAATTACCGGAGTTAAAACATCCATCCCATTTCTTGCCCGAATAATGGAAGCGGAGGCGTTCCGATCGGGAAAATACAACACCCATTTTATTGAAGACAATAAGGATTTCTTGTTTGCTCCGCATGATTGTGATGGAATTTGCGAGGATATGGCGCTTATAGCTGCTTTTCTGGAGCATTCCAGTAAACTAGAGAAAATAACGGCAACCGAAAACAGCAAACCTGCAGTAAGTCGTTGGAAAGATTCGCAAAGGGTGGCATATATCTAAAAACAAAACTATGGCTTTGGAAATAAATATTGACGGCCGCAGCGCCCAGGTAACAGAATTGAAACGTGATGGTAACCTGGTAACTATTCAGGTTGATGATGAAGTTTACGAGCTGGATGCCCTTAAAGTTGGCGAAGGCATTTATTCTATGATTTATAAGGGTAAATCCTACAACATTGAGATGATTGAAAGTGCCTCACCCAGGCATTATACCGTAAATTCTTTTCACAACTCTTACGAAGTTGAGGTGATAGACGCCCAGACCCGTTACCGTATCAGTCGCTCAAAAGGTGATTCAGGCGATGCTGGAAACACCATTGTTTCCCCAATGCCTGGCAAAGTAGTTAAAATTCCTGTTAAGGTTGGCGATCCGGTCGCGATCGGACAAACGCTCATTATTGTCTCTGCCATGAAAATGGAAAGCGAATTCAAAGCCAAAATAACCGGATTCGTTAAATCAATTCATGTTGCCGAAGGCGATACCATTGATGCAAACAAAGTGTTGGTTGTTGTTGAAGAAGAGACCAGAGTTGATTAAAGACAAGAAGATTATATAGAGCAGATAAGGGGGCAAGAATATCTAATTTCAAAACCCTTTACCTCAGCTTTAACCTCAACCTAGAAAAATCTAAAATCCGAAATCTGAAATCAAGAAATATGTCAAATCTGGATGAAATTTACCGCAAACTTGAAGAACGCAACCATCAGGCTGAGCTGGGTGGTGGACAAGAACGTATTGATAAATTGCACCGTACTGGCCGGAAGACTGCCCGCGAACGCATCGAAATGCTGCTCGATCCCGGTACTTTTGTTGAGTTTGACCGCTTTGTGGTGCACCGCGCCCGCGATTTTGATATGGAGAAAACCCTTATCTCAGGCGACGGCGTTGTAAGTGGGCACGGAAAAATAGATGGCCGCCTTGTATACGTTTTTGCACAGGATTTTACCGTTTTCGGCGGTACGTTGAGCCGAGCCAATGCCGATAAGGTAATCAAAATCATGGATTTAGCTCTTAAAATGGGCGCTCCTGTAATTGGGCTCAACGATTCTGGTGGTGCCCGCATTCAGGAAGGTGTTGAAAGTCTCGGTGGCTATGCCGATATTTTCTACCGCAACGTGATGAGCAGTGGGGTGATTCCACAGATTTCAGCCATTCTTGGCGCCTGCGCTGGTGGTGCAGTTTATAGCCCTGCGATCACCGATTTCATTCTAATGACAAAGGACACCAGTTACATGTTTGTAACCGGCCCGGATGTGATAAAAACCGTTACCCATGAAGAGGTAACCAAAGAAGAACTCGGCGGAGCCATGACCCACAATGCAAAAAGCGGCGTTGCTCATCTGATTGCCGACGACGACGAACAGGCCATGATGATGATCCGCGAGTTGATGAGCTTTCTGCCATCCAACAACATGGAGGAGCCACCACGCATCAAGTCAACCGACGATCCCAATCGTGAGGATGAAAAGTTACAGGAAATCGTACCCTTCGATCCCAACAAGCCCTATGACATGAAGGAGATCATCCACAGTGTAGTGGACGATGGTAACTTTATGGAAACCATGCCGCATTATGCCGGAAATATCATCACCGGATTCGGTCGCTTCGATGGCCGTCCAGTTGGCATTGTGGCAAACCAGCCAGCATTTCTTGCCGGAGTGCTTGATATCAACAGCTCAATCAAAGCCGCCCGTTTCGTTCGTTTTTGCGATGCGTTTAATATTCCCATCGTCACTTTCGTAGACGTACCAGGATTCCTTCCGGGGACTTCACAGGAATTCGGTGGCATTATCAAGCACGGGGCAAAACTGCTGTACGCCTATGCCGAAGCAACTGTTCCCAAAATCACTATCATTACCCGCAAAGCTTACGGCGGAGCTTATGATGTCATGTCGAGCAAGCACATTGGCGCCGATGTAAACTATGCCTGGCCAACAGCCGAAATTGCTGTTATGGGTGCAGATGGTGCGGTAAATATTATATTCCGCGATAAGCTAACCGATGAGGACAAGGCCAAAGCCGTGCAGGATTATCGCGATGTATTTGCAAGCCCTTATAAAGCTGCCGAGTTGGGTTATATTGACGAAATAATCTATCCCAAACATACCCGCCGCAAATTGATTCAGGCACTTGAAATGTGCAACAATAAACGGAAAAGCAATCCGCCAAGGAAGCATGGAAATATTCCGCTATAGAGTGCAGATTTCGGATTGCGTTTGACTGGCAAGTGTGAAGCGATTACGAGAGTTTTCGGATTGAGTATTGTATATTTCTGAGATTCGAATTAAAAGAGCGATGGAATAATCCTCAATTTACACCTGTTTTTCTACTCAGGAAGTGATTTGAAAAAGTTACGAATCATTGTCATGCACTGAAGCCAGTTTTACTTAGCTATTGCTGTGGCAGATTTCGTCCATAGAAAAGTAAATTGATGAGGATGATTATTGCTTCTATTGTCGAATAATAACCTATAGTTGTGCTGAATCTTAATCTTCGATTTGGTTTCCTTCCTTCCCATTTTTACAAATAATCGCGAAACAGTTATAAAAAAATAGCTTACAGCATCAGCGTTGTCAGTTATTGCCAGAATTTCCGTCTTGAATAAATGTTAACTAAATAATTAAATGTTACTAATATAGTATTATATTATTTAATACGTATCTTTGTGGCGTTAAAGTAATTTTTATGACCTCCCCACGCAAACAAAAAACACGTACAGCTTTGTTGGAAGCAGGAAGCAAAATGTTCTGGAAGTATGGAATACGCAAGGTCACAGTGGAAGATATCTGCAAAGAGGCCGGTGTAAGCAAGATGACTTTTTACCGTTTCTATGAAAATAAAATAATTTTGGCTGAAAAGCTATTGACTGAAATTTATGAAAGTGCATTGCAGGATTACAATAAAATTATGCAAAGCGAAATTCCGTTCCCTGAAAAGATCAGGCAAACTATTTTGCTAAAACATCAGGGAACCCTGGATGTAAGTGATGAATTTCTGGATGATGTATATCGTGGAGATGAGCCATCTTTAATGGGTCTGATCGAAAAATATTCTGAAATATCAAAAAATACTATACGCGAAGATTTTGCAAAAGCCCAAAAAGAGGGTTGGATAAAAAAAGAACTGAAAATTGACTTCCTGATGTATATGATGGACAGCATTGGTGAACGTATGTTTGATGAGAAGCTGAAGGCGATGTTTGACGACTCACATGATATGCTGATGGAACTCACAACATTTTTCTTCTATGGAATGGGAACATCTGACAACACCTTGACTAAATGAGATTTGCTGAATATATAATTGGGATGCTTGGCTTGTTATTGCTGGCAAATTTTGCATCGGCCCAGCAAAAACTTGATTTCGATGGGCAGTTGTCGGGCTTTGGTAACTATAGCCCTGATAGCAAGTTCGATGTTATGCTGGGTGGCCGGTATATTCCGGAACTAAACTACAACATCACTCTTGATTCAGCTAAATCGCTCGATTTTGAGGCTTCGGTGAATGTGTTTGGCTCGGTAGCTTTTAATCCGTTTTTTGAGTCCAAAAGCAATGGCAGTGTTCAAGCTTACCGGATTTGGGCACGTTACTCCGGGAAGCAGTATGAGATAAGGCTTGGCCTTCAGAAAATTGACTTTGGTTCCGCTACCATTCTTCGCCCGCTCCAATGGTTCAATCAGATTGACCCGCGTGACCCCCTGAAACTTACCAATGGGGTGTATGCCGCTCTTGGACGTTATTATTTTCTGAACAATGCCAACATCTGGCTGTGGATGCTATACGGTAATGAGAAAACCCGCGGTTACGATGCCGTGGAGACCAATAAGGATATCCCGGAATTTGGCGGAAGATTCCAATATCCGGTTCCGAAAGGCGAACTGGCCGTTTCTTTCCATCACCGTACGGCAGATGCATCTGCTCTTTTCGGGGAAAATAACTTCAACAGAATTCCCGAGGACCGCTTCAGCATAGATGGCAAATGGGATGTAAAGGTCGGCCTGTGGTTTGAAGCAGTGCACATTCACAAATATAAAAACCTGGGAATGCTCAATAACCAAGCTTTACTGAACCTGGGCATGGATTACACCTTTGGCATTGGTAGTGGCCTGAATGTGGTGGTCGAGCACATGTTGATGACGAATGACAATAAAGCATTTGGATTTGAGAACTCTGCCAATATAACGGCTTCAACTGTATCCTATCCCATCACTATGTTTTCAAACATCAGTGCGGTGCTGTATTACAGTTGGGCCACCGAAGATATTTCATTTTTCCTGAATTACGAACGTCAGTTCAGGAAAACAACCGCTTACATCATGCTGTACTACAACCCGGATACATCGCAAGCCATTCAGCAAAATGAGTTGGTGAATACGTTTCCGGGGCCAGGAGTGAGGGTGATGTGGGTGTTTAATTACTGAGGCACAATGCGCAGGGTATAGAGCCATCCAGTGGTCGAGCCTTTCCAATGTTAGTGGGAGTAGATTTTGAGAAAGGAAGAAAAGGGGATAGGCAATAATCAGGAAACCTGGGTTTGAATATCCGGTAATCCTGTCTGAAAACGATTGAAAATAACCATTTCAAAATACATAAAGGAAAGAAAAACATCAAACTATATAATGTCTCCACGTATTTGAGTGGGTTTTTTCAACTAGTAAACACAAAATCATGGCAAACGAAAACATCATCACCATTAAAAACCTTACCAAACGGTTTCCCGTGGGCAATGGCGAATTTACGGCATTGAAAGAGATCAACTTAGGGTTTGAGAAGGGCGAATTTGCCGGCATCGTAGGGCCGAGCGGCTCAGGCAAAACTACACTGCTAAATATTATTGGTTCGCTCGATAGTCCATCTGAAGGACAAGCCATTGTTATGGGCAAGCGCATCTCAGAGCTATCACATAAGGAATCGGCCATGTTGCGTAATAAATACATCGGCTTCATTTTTCAGGTTTACAACCTGCTGCCTGTTTACACAGTATACGAAAACGTTGAGTTTTCGCTCATCCTGCAAAAAATAGGAGCACCCGAGCGCAAAAAAATGGTGATGGAAGCACTTGAATGGGTAGGCTTACAGGATATGGCGAATAAAAAACCATCGAAACTTTCGGGCGGCGAGGGCCAACGGGTAGCCATTGCCCGTGCCATGGTAAAAAAACCGATGATTGTACTGGCCGATGAGCCAACTGCAAACCTTGACGCAAAAAATGCCCATGCTATTATGCAAACCATGAAAAATCTAAACAAGGAATTGAAAACCACTTTCCTTTTTTCAACTCATGACGAAAAGGTAATGAGTTACCTCGACCGCATAATATATCTGGATGATGGAAAGGTAGTCAAGGACGAAATGATTACACACAAAACCGAATCACGATGAAACTAGCATTCCAGCTGGCCTATAAAAACCTGATGGGTGCCGGACTGCGGACATGGCTCAATGTGATCGTACTATCGTTTGCTTTTGTACTGATTATTTTTTACAACGGCCTTATTGATGGTTGGAACAAGCAAGCAAGCGTTGATGGCATTAAATGGGAGTATGGCTATGGTCAACTCCGCCATGCAGATTATGATCCGATGGATCCGTTTACCCTTCAGGATGCCCATGGTGTGCTGCCCGGTGCAAGCAGCCAAAGCCTTACGCCTGTTCTGATCAGCCAGGCTACTATTTATCCGCAGGGTCGCATGATGTCGATTGCCCTCAAAGGCATTGATGCCAAACAGGCTACGCTTAAACTTCCTACCAATCTGCTTAGTGAAAGCAAAGCTGACATTCCTGCAATAATAGGAAAGCGTATGGCCACATCGCTCAATCTGGAAGTAGGAGAGGAGATATTGATGCGCTGGCGTGACAAAAACGGCACCTTCGACGCGGCAAATATTACCATTGCCGGCATTTTCGATTCACATGTACCAACGATTGATGCCGGTCAAATCTGGATACCGATAGATGAACTCTGGCAAATGACCGGACTTGAAAACCATGCGACCATGTACATTGCAGGTGCCGGTTATGAATACAAAGCAGCCCCAGGCTGGAAGTTTGAAAGCCAGAAGTCTCTTTTGCAGGAGCTTACCGATATTATAGAGATGAAAAAAGTAAGCGGCAGCATTATGTATGGATTGCTGATGACCATTGCGTTACTGGCCATATTCGATACACAGGTTTTGTCCATTTTCCGTCGTCAGCGCGAAATAGGTACTTATATTGCCATGGGCATGACCCGCTGGCAGGTAGTTTCTCTGTTTACCATGGAAGGAAGCATGTATAGCTTTATGGCCACTATCCTTGGTGCCATCTATGGCATTCCTTTACTGCTGTTTCTCGCTTGGAAAGGTATTGGAATGCCAGCAGCTTCGCAGGAAATGGGTATTATCGTTGCCGACCGCATTCACCCGGTTTACGGTTTGGGTCTTGTGCTCGGAACAGTTCTCCTCGTTGTCGCTGCCTCCACTATCGTGAGTTTCCTGCCTTCACGCAAAATTGCAAAAATGAACCCTATTGACGCGTTGAAAGGAAAACTGCAATGAAAATAGCTATCAGATTGGCATTTAAAAACCTGATAAAAGCAGGGCTCCGAACCTGGCTAAATGTTACTGTGCTGGCCTTTACTTTTATCTTCATTGTTTTTTACAACGGATTTATCAATGGTTGGCAGGATCAGGCCGAACAGGATGAGATTGCCTGGCAATACGGACAGGGGCAATTACTGCAGGAAGGTTTCGACCCCCAGGACCCTTTCACTTTCCAGGAAGGTCACGCACTTTTACCAGAGGATGAACAACAAAACCTTGTTCCGGTATTGATCCGTCAAGCCACACTCTATCCCGAAGGAAGATTGATGCCCGTGGTGATCAAAGGAATTAGGGCAGATCAGCAATTACTGAAGTTGCCTACACACCTGTTGGAAGAAAGCTCAGCACAAATACCTGCTATTATTGGAAAGCGGTTTGCAACAGCGGCCAATCTGAAGAAAGGCGACCAGGTGTTGCTTCGCTGGCGTGATAAATATGGCACCTTCGACGCATCCAATTTTACAGTTGCCGGAATTTTCAATACAAATTCGGCTGCCGTGGATAATGGACAAATATGGGTGCCTCTCGATAAATTATGGGAAATGACCGGTTTAACCAATGAAGCTTCGTTTTTAATTGCAAAACCTGGCTATCAGGCAACTGCAACAGAAGGATGGGAATTTAAAGACCTTGATTACCTGTTGAGCGATCTGAGGGCTGCAGTTAACATGGAGCGGTCAACCTCGGCCATCATTTACCTGGTATTGCTTTGCATTGCCTTGCTCGCTATATTCGATACCCAGGTACTTTCCATTTTCCGCCGCCAGCAAGAAATAGGCACCTATATTGCACTGGGTATGACGCGAAAACAAGTGCTTGGCATATTCACGGTTGAAGGAAGTATGTACAGCATTTTCGCCATGGTAGTGGGCGGTTTGATAGGTCTTCCGATTTTTATTTATACCGCTACCCAGGGCATTGGCCTTTTTGATGGAATAGATGAAATGGGCATCTCTATTGCCAACAGGGTATATCCGACCTTCGGCTTTGGACTGGTGGCCGGTACAGTAATTTTACTGCTGATTTCAGCAACGCTTGTCAGTTTCTTACCAGCCCGTAAAATTGCAACAATGAACCCTGTTAATGCTTTAAAAGGAAAAATGCTATGATAAAATTTTTGTTTTACGGTATCCTCAGGGATAAAAACCGCAGTTTATTGCCCATCATTATTATCACTATTGGGGTAACCCTCACTATACTGCTGAGCGGGTTTCTGAAAGGGATTATGGGCGATATTATTGATCAGAATGCCCGCTTTGACACTGGCCATGTGAAAGTAATGAGTCGCGCCTATGCCCGCGATAAGGATCAGTTGCCAAACGATTTGGCACTGCTTGGTGTTAATGAAATTCTGGATACACTTCGTAGTGAATTCCCTAAAGTGCAGTGGGTTAAACGTATTCGCTTCGGGGGATTGCTCGATGTGCCCGATTCAACCGGCGAAACCCGTGGGCAAGGCCCGGCATCAGGAATGGCTCTGGAATTGTTCAATAGGAAAAGCGGCGAAATTGAGCGGCTTAATATTGAAAGTTCTCTAAAGCAAGGTCTGATTCCACGAAAAAAAGGAGAAGCCATTATCGGTAGCGATTTTGCTGAAAAACTGAAAATCGGCATTGGCGATAAAGTAACCTATGTTGGCTCTACCATGAATGGCAGTATGACGTTTATGACCTTTACTATCAGTGGTACAGTTAAGTTTGGTGCAGCATCAATGGATAAGGGTGCCATTATCATTGACATTTCCGATGCCCAGCAAATGCTCGACATGCAGGATGGAGCCGGCGAATTGTTGGGATTTCTGGATGAAGGGGTGTATGATGACGAAAAAGCACAGCAGATCAGCCATGAATTTAATCAGCACTATAATGACACCGCAGATGAATTTGCGCCTTTAATGGTACCATTGCGCGATCAGAATAATCTGGCGAGTTACCTTGACTATGTAGATGGGTTTGCTGCACTGTTTGTTTTTGTTTTTGTAGTTGCCATGTCGCTGGTTTTATGGAATACCGGGTTGCTTGGCGGCCTGCGCAGATACCAGGAATACGGCATCAGGCTGGCGCTGGGCGAAGACAAGGGCCATATTTACCGTTCCATGGTGCTCGAAGCCATACTTATCGGGGCAATTGGCTCCGTAATCGGAACCATAATCGGCTTATTACTAACTTTATATCTTCAGGTATATGGTATTGATATTGGCTCAATGATGTCAAACTCAACCATGATGATGCCAACGGTAATGCGTTCGCGATTGACCCCAAGCCTGTTTTATCTGGGCTTTATTCCCGGTCTTTTTGCTATGGTACTGGGCAATATGCTTTCGGGCATAGGCATTTACAAACGCGAAACGGCTACTTTGTTTAAAGAACTGGAAGTTTAATCATGTGAAAATTAACAATCAAATCATTAAAAAATGAAATCCCTGTTTATAATTTTATTGACTTCAGGCTTTTTTTTCATGCCACAAGGCTCACCCGATGCTAACGCTATTCTTAAAAAGTTGGATGCCAATATGACTTCAAAAACCCTTGTTTCTAAGTCTGAAATGATTATTTATGGACGTCGTAACAGCCGCACCATTATTGCAAAAGGATACTCAGAAGGTCAGGATAAATCCTTTACAGAGTATTTATCGCCGGAAAGGGAAAAGGGCACTAAAATGCTAAAACTTGAAGACCGCCTTTGGATATATTCACCATCAACCGACAGAACCATACAGCTTTCGGGCCATATGCTCAGGCAATCGGTTATGGGTTCCGATCTCTCTTACGAGGATATGATGGAAGATCGCAAAATGACCGAAATTTACAATGCCATAGTTATTGGCGAAGAAACCATAGGCGGCCGCATAACCTGGATACTTGAACTAACTGCCAAAGTGGATGATGCCACCTACGAGAAACGCAAAACCTGGGTTGATCAGGAAAGGTATATACCGCTGAAAGAGGAATTGTTTGCAAAAAGCGGACAATTACTAAAAAAAATTGAAATGAGTGCGGTGAAACAATTTGGCAACCGCTGGTATCCAACAAAAATGAATTTTAAAGACATGCTGAAAGAGGGAAAGGGAACAGATTTTGTGGCAACCGAAATGCAGTTTGATGTAAAAATACCGGATTATATTTTTACAAAAGCTTCGCTGAAAAAGTAAATAAACGACATTTGAATCTCACCCGGCGAACTGCAATTCGCTCAGATTCCGGTACAATCCGTTATCCTTCAGCAGTTCTTCGTGTGTGCCTTGTTCCACAATGCGACCATGATCCAGAACCAGTATCTGATCGGCCTGACGGATGGTTGATAAGCGATGGGCTATCACGATCGAAGTACGGCCTTTCATTAGTTTTTCCAGTGCATCCTGCACCAGGCGTTCGCTTTCCGAATCGAGAGAGGAGGTTGCTTCGTCTAAAATCAGAATTTTTGGATTTTTCAGCACAGCCCTTGCAATAGCAATGCGTTGCCGCTGACCCCCTGACAGTTGTGTTCCCCGCTCACCGACAAGCGTTTCAAGTCCTTCTGGAAACTTGCTGATAAATTCCCATGCATTGGCTTTTTGAGCTGCCTCCTCAATCAAGGTATCTGAAGCATCGGTTTTGCCATAAGCAATATTTTCGCGAATAGTTCCACCAAAAAGAAAAATATCCTGTGGAACAATAGCCATTTGACTTCTAAGAACGGATAGGGGAATCACTTGATTATCAGTGCCATCAAAAAGTATTCGCCCCATTGTTGGTTCGTAAAGCCTTAGCAACAGGGCAACCATGGTAGATTTTCCGGCTCCGCTGGGTCCCACAAGTGCCACAAGTGAATCGGGTTTGATCTCTACTTCAATATTGTTAAGCACCTGAAAATCACTTCGCGTTGGATAGCTGAATGACAATTGCTCGAATCTGATTCCTCCGTGCAGAATCTGTTCTGGTAAAAGATTTTTCAACTCTTCTACTGGTTCAGGCACTTCGTTGAAAATTTCCAGCAGGTCTTCAGTTGCTCCGATAAACTTCTGAACACGGGCAAAAACATCGGCCATTCCACCAATGGTACCTCCGATAAAAACGGTATAAATCACAAAGGAAAATAGTTCACCGGTTGCAATTTCACCTGTAGCGAGTAAGGTGGAGCCTTTCCAGATAACGGCAACCATAGCACCAAAAAGACCCAGAATAATAAAGGAAGAAAATGCCCCACGTAACTTTCCATTCCTGATTCCGGTCTGGGCAATATCCATCGTTTTCACCCGGTAACGCGCCATCTCGAAAAACTCGTTGGTGAAGGCCTTGACGCTTTGAATGCCCTGTAGAGTCTCTTCAACTATAGTGTTGCTATCGGCTACCTGGGCCTGTGCCAGTTTGCTCAGTTTGCGGATGTATCTACCAAATATCCCGGCTAATATCATAATAACCGGTAAAATCATCAGCATAAAAAGGGTTAATTTCAAAGAAGTTACCATCATAAGACTAATACCTCCGACAATGATAATGATTTGCCGGATAAATTCAGCGAGTGTGGTGGTAAGGGCATCCTGCAAAAGGGTGATATCAGATGAAATCCGGCTGTTCAACTCTCCAACCCTGCGATGCTGAAAGAACTTCATTGGCAAACGAATCAGGTGATTGAATGCGCTTTGGCGCAAATCGGCCAGGGTCTTTTCGGCTACCCTCACAAACAGGAAAATGCGAAAGTAAGAGAAGACAGACTGAGCTATTAAAACCAGAATCAAGATAAGAGCGATGCGGTTTATCTCAGCTCCAAGTCCGCTTTTATTGCCATAATCTACCAGCTCGCCAAGCAGTTTTGGAAAAATCAGGCTGGCCCCACTCGAACCCAGCAAAAAGATTAGTCCCAAACCATATTCCCAGCGATAGGGTTTTATGTAATGGTATAGTTTAAACAACCTGCGCAATCCCGGCAGGGTAATTTTTCGTTTCAGGATATCATCATCAGCCATAAAGTCAAATTCAGAGTATTTTGAGTCATACTCTATAACACAGTTGTTGGATTTATGTTGATTTCTGGTTCAGGAAAGAATGACTGTTTTTGGCTTTGGGAAAGAAGCCAATTGACCAAAGAATACCCCTGACTAATGTAAAAATAAATTGGTCGTTGTTAACTCTTAACTATTCACTGTTAACTATCTTTTAAGCTTTCCCCTCACTCATCACATTGGTCTGAATCTGAATAGATTGCTCATGAACAAGCTGAAGGAGTGCAGCAAGAAACCGGGTGTCGAGTCCTGCTTTATCACCTTTTTTAATGCGATCAGCAAAAAGCTCTTTCCAGCGCTGCATCTGTAATATGGTGATATTGTGGGCATATTTATATCGGCCCATTTCATCGGCAATTGACATACGCTTAGCCAACAGTCGTATTAACTCATAATCTATCTGGTCAACTTCGTGGCGTAGTTCTTCGAGTGAGCGCTCAAATTCGCGGTTACCTTTGCGATCTCTCAGCACAAGTTTGCTTAGTATTTCACTCAATGTTTCAGGGGTTATCTGCTGATCTGCATCGGTCAGTGCCTTATCAGGATCGTGATGAGTCTCTATCATCAACCCGTTCATCTCCAGATCTAATGCCTGTTGCGCAATCTGCTGAATCAGACTGCGGCTACCACCAATATGGCTGGGGTCGCAAAGCACTGGAATACCCGGCATCTGACGCATAAGCTCTATTGGAATTTCCCACTGAGGGGCATTTCGGTAAGGCGATTTCTCGTATTGGTAAAACCCCCGGTGAATGGCAGCAATGCGCTTTATTCCGTTTTTATGTATCCGCTCAATAGCACCAATCCATAGTTTCAGATCAGGGTTTACCGGATTTTTAACTAAAACCGGAATGTCAATTCCATTAAGACTTTCAGATAATTCCTGCATCGAAAATGGATTAACAACAGTACGTGCACCTATCCATAAAATGTCAATTCCGCCAGAAATGGCTTCCTCCACATGGTGGGGCTTGGCAACTTCAATGGTTGTGAGCAGTCCCGTTTCCTGTTTCACCCTTTGTAACCAGGCAAGTCCGGCCTGGCCAACGCCTTCAAACGATCCGGGTCGGGTCCGTGGTTTCCACAGACCAGCACGGAAAACTTTAACCTGTGGAATTTTTGCCAGAGCATGTGCCGTTTGCATTACCTGACTCTCGGATTCGGCACTGCAAGGGCCGGCAATAACAAGGGGCCTGGTATCTCCCGGAATCCATTCATGAATAGGCGTAAAATCCATCAGATTAATTTTTTGCAAAAATAGTAAATCTTTTGGCTAGCGGGAATGGCTGATTATCGTGGGCTTTTAGTTATACAGCAATTGAAAGCTGTTGCTGGCATTTGCCAACATTTTCTTTGGTAATTTTCTTAACTTTGCCATCGCTTTTCACGGCTTAGCCGGAAAATCATTCAAATCAAAACAAAATAAGAGAAGAAAATAATGGAAGCCTTGAAAAGAACGAGAATTGCAGATGTTTTGCATAAATGGCAGGTGATTGGCGCAGGGAGTATGGTTAACCTTAAAGGTTGGGTTCGCACCAAGCGCGGGAATAAAAATGTAGCTTTTATTGCGCTGAACGACGGTTCAATCATTCATAGTATCCAGATTGTGGTTGACCTTGCCGCTTTTGATGAAGCAACCATGAAACTGATCACTACCGGAGCTTGTATTTCGGTTAACGGTATCCTGGTTGAATCTCCCGGACAGGGACAGGCTGTTGAACTTCAAGCCAAAGAAATTGAAGTTTATGGAACTGCTGATGCAGAAACCTATCCACTTCAGAAAAAAGGACATACCCTCGAATTTCTCCGCGAAATTGCCCACCTGCGTCCCCGCACCAACACCTTTGGCGCAGTGCTGCGTATCCGTCATGCAATGGCCTTTGCCATACATAAGTACTTCAACGACAATGGCTTCTATTATCTACACACACCCATTGTAACCGGTTCCGATGCCGAAGGTGCCGGAGCCATGTTCCGCGTAACCACGCTCGATCCGGTTAAACCGCCTCTTACCGAAACCGGCGAAGTTGACTATACTCAGGACTTTTTCGGAAAAGCCACCAATCTAACCGTTTCCGGACAGCTCGAAGGCGAATTAGGTGCTTTGGCTTTGTCGAACATCTATACTTTCGGACCAACTTTCAGGGCCGAAAATTCAAATACCCCCCGTCACCTGGCCGAGTTCTGGATGATAGAACCTGAGATGGCTTTCTACGATATTACTGATAACATGGATCTGGCCGAGGATTTTCTGAAATACCTTGTCAGATATGCCCTCGAACATTGTATGGATGATCTGGAGTTCCTCAATAAAATGTATGACAATGAACTGATTGAACGCCTGAAGTTTGTTACCGGCAACGATTTCAAACGCCTGACATATACCGAAGCGGTCGAAATTCTGAAGGCATCGGGTCAGAAATTTGAATATCCGGTTGATTGGGGAACCGATCTGCAAAGCGAACACGAGCGATTTCTGGTTGAAAAGCATTTTATGAAACCGGTTATTCTTACCGATTATCCAAAACAGATCAAAGCGTTCTACATGAAACAGAACGAGGATGGTAAGACTGTAAGGGCAATGGATGTGCTTTTCCCAAGGATTGGTGAAATAATCGGCGGATCGCAACGCGAAGAAGTGCTTGAGAAACTTACCAACCGTTGCCATGAAATGGAGATTCCCGAAAAGGACATCTGGTGGTATCTGGATACACGAAAGTTTGGCACAGCGCCACATGCTGGTTTTGGTCTTGGTTTTGAGCGACTTATACTTTTCGTGACCGGAATGGCCAACATTCGCGATGTTATACCATTCCCCAGAACTCCGCAAAACGCGGAATTTTAATCTTTTTACAAACCCGCTCAATTACATTTCGGGCAAATCCGGATAAACTGACAAAGAATTTCTTAAAGAAGGTCTTGTCAATAAAACTAAAGAAAAATCGTTTTAATTAAGGCAGTTTATTTGTAACTTGCCATATATTCGCAGTGTTTTAATACGGGAAATTGCATGTTAAGTCAGAAACTTCAGCAGAAACTACTTCAGAAACTGTCGCCACAGCAGATTCTGCTTATGAAGTTGTTGCAAATTCCGTCCATCGCGCTTGAACAGCGAATTAAGCAGGAAATTGAAGAAAACCCGGCACTTGAAGATGCCGGTGATCCCGAATTGAGTACCGATGCCGAAGAGCCGTTGCCTGATACGGAGCCTGATCCTGTTGAGGAGTTGGAGCGCGAACGCGATGATTTTGATATCACCGATTACATTGATGATGATGATGTTCCGGCTTATCGCCTGAATGCCAATAATTCAAGTGCCGACGATGAACACAGGGAAATTCCCTATGCTTCGGGTATTAGTTTTCACGAAATGCTGGTTTCGCAGCTTGGCCTTCGCCGGCTCGACGATAGACAGGTGCAGATTGCCACCTATATCATTGGCAATCTAGATGATTCGGGCTATCTGAACCGCAACCTGAGCGCAATGGTTGACGATCTGGCCTTTTCGCAGAACATCATTACAACACCCGAAGAGATCAGCGGATTACTCAAAATGGTTCAGGAATTTGATCCACCGGGAGTTGGTGCCCGCGATTTGCGCGAATGTCTGCTGATTCAGTTGCGGCGACAGGATAATGTCACTCCTTCAACTTTGCTTGCCATTCAACTGATTGAGCGGTATTTTGATGAGCTAACAAAGAAACATTACGATAAAATTGCAAAAAGGGCCAAGGTTACCGAAGAAGATTTGCGCGATGCCGTGAATGAAATTCTAAAGCTCAATCCCAAACCGGGCAACTCAATGGTTGAAACCACGCGTTCGAACCAGTATATTATGCCCGACTTCTTTGTTTACAGCAAAGATGAAGAGCTCGAACTTCAGGTAAATTCGCGCAATATGCCTGAGCTCAGGCTTAGCCGCACTTACGTGGATATGCTGGAGACCTATTCCGAAACCAAATCGAAAAGCAGCAGCCAGAAAGAGGCCGTCATGTTTATCAGGCAGAAAATTGATTCAGCTAAATGGTTTATTGATGCCATTAAACAACGGCAAAACACCCTTTTTGTAACTATGAGTGCCATTATGGAATACCAGCATGAGTATTTCCTTACTGGCGACGAAACCAAACTTCGTCCTATGATTCTGAAAGACATCGCAGAAATAGTAGGACTCGATATTTCAACCATTTCGAGGGTGGCTAACTCAAAGTACGTGCAAACGCCTTATGGCACTTTCCTGCTTAAAACCTTCTTTTCCGAATCAATGCAGACCGATTCTGGCGAAGAGGTTTCTACCCGTGAAATAAAGAAAATCCTGTCGGATTGTATAGAGGGCGAAGAAAAAGGCAAACCACTTACCGACGAACAATTAACTGATATCCTGAAAGAAAAAGGCTATAATATTGCCCGCCGCACCGTGGCCAAATACCGCGAACAGTTAAGTATTCCTGTTGCACGGCTGAGGAAGGAACTATAATCCGGGATATACAATCTGCAGTTACCCACTTCTCATTTCTTTTCTAAATTTTTACCACCAATCGGCTGAGCCTTGCTTTTTTCTACTTTTACATCCTGAATTTTTCAAAAAACCCAACCATGTCACGAGGAAACAGATTTCTTTCGGCTATTGCCATCGCTTTGTCTTTGGCAGCGTGCACCCCAACAACAGAAAAAAACGTGAAAATAACCCAGCAAAGCGATTTTCCGGCACCACCGCTTGCCGCAGTAAACCCAAGTATTTTTAACGAATTTGGGAATCAACGAATCGATAATTATTTCTGGCTGAAAGACAAAACCAATCCGGATGTAATTGCCTACCTGAATGCTGAAAATGCTTATTGCGACACAGTTATGCAGTCAACACTGCCCCTGCAGGAGAAGCTATTTGCCGAAATGAAAGGCCGCATTAAAGAGAC
>DINP01000032.1 GCA_002426025.1 Bacteroidales bacterium UBA5537
ACCGGATGGGTTGCTTTCAATTGGTTCGGGGGTATACCTTCGTATTCCGAAAGAATCTGTCTCAGTAAAAGCAACCGGATGGGTTGCTTTCAATTGATCTCTATCGGGATGATGAAGGGGTTCTTAAATCTCGTCTCAGTAAAAGCAACCGGATGGGTTGCTTTCAATAGCTGTAAAATTAAGCTTTTTTAAACATAAAATAATAAGAAAAGACATATTTTTCATAGTTAGCGCGGTTTTCGGTTTTTCTCGAAAATGAATGTTTCTATAAAGTCATTTTACAAGGGTTTTGCAATTTTCAATAAGTCAATGAACACATATTCAGTATTTTAGGCTGTAATTTATTTTCGCAATTGAAGTACCGGATTTGACAGAAGCGACATTTGCGAAAAAACATACCATCAATCATTTGTAAAGTTAAGCATTTCAATGGGTTACAAAACCATAAAAAGTAATTTTTCGCAAATGTTTTTCCCAAACCCCGCATCCGGTCATTTTCGGTTTTATTTCATTACCGCCTTAAAGGGCATTTTCGATAAGTGTATAACTTTCAAGGTGTTGGCATTTTAAAGTTTTTCGCAAATCGTTTGCTGATTTACAGCATGTTAACTACTTTTTTTACAACGGGGCCACTTCCCAATGATAGCCTTTTGTTTACACAGGGCTTGCACAAGGTATAAACAAGTATGGTGTCTTTGCCCGCTTTCATCAATCCTGTGATCTCCTGCACCATTTTTTTGGAGTCAGTCACCGATACCAGGCACTCAAAAACACTGAAATTTACCCGGCTCCCATATTTTTCGAGTACTTGTGCTATTTTTTGCCGCCTCCGGTCGGCGGCAATATCATAGGCCACCAATAAAAAGAGCTTTGTTACCATTTGCCAATGTAGGGTTTATAGGTTTTTATTCCCTGCAGGTGCTGTACAAACGCATGGACCTGAAAACGGATAATTTCTCCCATCCTCATTTGCCTGCCCCTGAATTTTTCTTTGTTGTTAAGCCGCTCAAGAATTTTTTCAATCAATCGCTGCCTGGTTTCCTGCGTAAGCTGACCTTTTTCTATGGCCATTTCCTCCCCTTTGGTGATTAGCGAAAAAACCACCTTATCCACAACCTGTTGCCTGAATTCTTCAATCAGATCGAACGCAAGGGTAGGTTTGCCCGCTTCCATCACGTGCAGATAACTGATGTGCGGGTTCAGGCGCTCTGCAATCACGGCCTGCCATATCCGGGAATAAAGTATCCCGTAACCATAGTTGAGCAAACTGTTCACCAAATCCTGTGCACCTTGCCGCTCCCGTCCTGTAAAGATAGTGTAATTATTGAGCAAGCGGACAATCATGTCCCAGTAAGCAGCGGCAGCAATGCCTTCATGGCCCATCAGGCTGGCCCGTGTATCGGAAAGGCTTTTGTCTTCGAGGGTGCCAATTTTTTCAATGGCCGTTTCAATGGTCAGGGTGCGTTGCTCAAAAACCTCCACGTAATCATCATCCGTGGTTTTCCGGTATTTTTGGTAATATTTCAGCAAATAGAGCTGGTTTTTTAGCTTGCCAATGATTATCCGTTTAATAACGTCAATGGCCAACCCGTTTTCAAGGGCATGTAATTGTGCATTGCCGATTTCAGCATCCGGGTAAACCGCGGCATACAAGCGGGCATAAGGAAGCCCGTTAAAATCAATAAAATCAATCGGGATTTTTTTGTCAGCACAATAACGGATTACATTCCCCGAAATGGAAACCCCCGAAGAACTAATGGTTATGTGTTGAAGATTGTGCACCGCTGTGGTGGACTTTAACACGCCGTTTTCCTTCAGGGTTATCCCTTTCTTTGTTTTCCCGATATACACCCCGGGTGTTGAAACCAGGATTTCCCTCCCTGCATCGGCAATCCCTTCATAATAGCGTTGTTTTTTATCAATGGCTTTTTGAATGCTTTTGTCATCAGACATCAAGCCAGTGTTTTGTTTCGCGTTCTGCCCCAATCCACTGGTTTTATGCTGTTTATCAGCAAAAGGTATGCTGTTGTCAAAATTTAGTGGCCCGTTGCTCTCTTTTATACCCTTGCTGATTTCTGAAGCTATCGTGTTTCTATTTCCCTGATAGGCCTGGGAAATGAAATTAAGCTGGGTTAAAAACCCGGTGATTTGCGCGTACGTTATCTTTTTTGACTGTCGGGCTCTCTGAAAATGCGCAATCAATTTTTGCTTGAAATGATGGTCAATCGCTTCAAGGGTAGTTTGAGGAATAAGCTTTCCATAATAATTGGAGATGCCCATCAGGGTTTGGTTGATTTTCTTAATATCCGGTATGTCCCTGGCGGGTTTTAGCACTTCGTCCATCCTGTTGCAGAGGTGTTTAATCCGTTCAGGTGCCAGGCCAATATTCCCGTCAGTAAAGAGAATGTGCATGTATTCAAACGCTTTGGCTGTTTTCTTTATTTTCCAGTCTTTATTGAGTTTGAGTTTCAATACATCGCCCAGAAACTGCCTACTATCACGGTGAGCCTGTTGTGCCTGTTGTTCCGTTTTGCTGAAAATAACAAAATCATCGGCATACCTTACGGGGGCATAACCTTGCTGGAGGAGATATTTGTCGAAGGGGTGCAGGTAAACATTGGAAAACAGGGGCGATATTACCGAGCCCTGGGGAATGCCTTCGCGATACGCCTGGTATTTGAACCTGAAATTTACCGAACCAATTTGCACCCAAAGCCGGAACAGTTTCAGCAAGCGCGGGCATTTTATGGTTTCTTCAATTAAACCATAAAGTATGTCGGGCTGCACCGAATCGAAAAAATTATCAATATCGGCAATGGTTATCCATTCGTAATGTTCGGCCTGCACCCGGTTTTGCACCCTGCGGATGGCCTTTACCGGTCCTTTCCCTGGACGGTACCCATAGCTGAAGTTGAGAAATTGCTGCTCAAAAAGCGGCTCAATTATGGTGCGCGTTGCCGATTGCACTATTTTGTCCTTTATGCATGGCAGCCCCAATTGCCTGAATTCGTTCTTGTCTTTGGGGATTCTGAAAAATTTATAGGGTTCGGGCACATAAGTATCTTCTAATAACTGATCCTTTAGAGATTTAATGTGTGCAGAAGCCTCATCATCAAATAAATCAATACTCACATTATCAATGCCTCCGGCACTGCCTTTGGTTTTTACCTTTTGCCAGGCATCAAACAGGTTATTGCAGGTGGCAAGTTGTTCAAATAAAGTGCTCATGGCTTTATTCTATTTTCACTCCGGCATAACTGCCCTCATTAAGGTTTTACAAGTATGCTAATCAATCGGTAATCAGTGATCTGTGATCAGTGATCAGTCCTTACTCGGGTTTTCTGGATACGATAATTAACAGCCCCTAAATTGCCCTGGCTTCTACCTTTTGCCAGAAAGAAACTGGTTATTGCCGGTAGCAGGCTGTTTAAATCCAATCAAGGCATTATTTCAAAATCTCCGCGTCATTGCTGTCCCTGCCAGCCGGCAGGATGGTTTGCGTGGGTTTTTCTTTATTCGATAAAGCACTCATGGCTTTATTTCGTATTCCCCAAACCCATAGGAGGTAAACCGGCCAATGCCTATGTGGCGGCCTGCTTCGATTAAATTAACGACAGGGGTGAGATTTCCCTCATACTTAACTTCCCCGCTCAAAAACCAATGCCCATGTCCGGTGCCGGTATATTGATAGTTGCACAAGGCAAATTGTTCCGTTTGACCAATGGCAGCGGGTGTCAGGGCCGCGTTTGCCAGGCCTGATTTTCCGCCGTAACTTTCCATCAGATCAGTTAATCGGCCCTGTGTCAGTTGCAACAAGTATTCCAGAGGAAGGTGCGGGTTGGTATGCTGGCGTTTGTCCGGTAGTTTCAGGTGCCGGAAGTGCAATTGCAGGGCGTTGCATTCACGTTCAGGCCGTTCCATCAGGGTCATAAGTTCCGTTTCTGAAACTTCTTCAAAGCTATGCACACGGAAACTTCCGGCCTGGCCCTGTTCGCCCAGCCCGTAAGTTTGTCCCACCGCTTCAAAGGCTTCTTTAAAAACCCCGGCATAGTGGTTGGCCGATCCAAATACAATCAACTCAAAAGACATCAGTCCGCTTTCGTACTTGCCGGTTATCAGGTTGGATACACCCAACCGGAAAGGCATCACCGCGGGCCGTTCCTCAGGAACCTCCACAGGAAGGTTAAGCTTATGATAAATACACCGCTGTATGCGTGGGCAGCCAATACAGCTTATCACTTTTTGGTTTGCGCTTCGTCCTGGCTCCCGGCAATGCACCGTTAAGGCCTTAACCAGCGCATTACGCAGGTAGAACCCCGGGAAGGAGGTGAAGATGAGGGGTTGGAGGACCTCGACGGAAACTTGATATACCCAAATTCGCATGGCACTTCGAAAATACAGGTAAATTGCCTGAGAAAAATTATAGAGCAATGCGAGTAAGCCTGTCCGAACTTATAATTTGACAGGTCAAAATAAAAATTCGGCGAAAATTACGCCGGTTCCAATTGGCCATAACCTACGTTGGTTTTGGCGCCAATACCATACTCAAGAATAATTTTTTGAAAAAGTTTCTTTAGGTTCTCCTTTGTTAATTTCTGTTCAACTATAGAACTAACAATTCTGAAATTAAACTCGTAAGTGACCTTTGGAAGCACTTTTAGAAAGAGAAGAGGCACAGGGTTTTTTAGTGGGTCTGGATGGGGCGTTATAGAATCACTCCCATAGAGTTTATTAGCCTTGCACCGAATTGGTAATGCATCGAAAAAAACATTCCTATCATAGATAGAGAAATATTTGCGTTCAGCATCAGTTTTGTTTACATCCTTAACACCCTCGAAAATCTCCAAGATTAATTTGTTCAAAAATTCAAGTTTTTGATTATCAATATCATCCTTCATAGGTTGGATGGTCTTGGTAAGGAAGTCCGCTTCATCAATTGACTTGATTAACGCCAATATCCATTTCGCTTTAGTTGTTTCGATATCAACTGATTCAGGAGACAATTCTAGCTGATCGGTTTTTTTATTTATAGTGATTATAGGAAATGCTGATCTAATAACGCCTTTAACTGAACTACCTGGTATAACAGGCAGCCCGGTAACATAATCAAGATGAAAACCGATCTTAAATTCACCTATGGCGCCAATTCCGTGCGAATAGCCGGTGCCCATTATAAGTCCAGGGTATTGAGTAGCAAGTTTAAAAGTTGAAGAACTGGAGTCAGAAACCGCTTTAATCTTATTAAATGAGTTATAGTTGGCATCTAAAAAACCATTGTTTTTTTCAGCGAAGAAATTGGCAATCTGTTTCTTATTATGTTCATTCGGCTTTTCAAAATTATTCCAATGTTGAAAGCCCTGATAATAGCCTTTGTAAAACAACCAGGATAAGTTTTTCATATCTCTTTTATTTTTTTAAAGGGAAAGTCCTGATACAGAGTTTCAGGGCTACAGAAATATTTAAGATTTCCTCTGTTAGGGCATTGGTAAGCGTTGAATTGTTCTTTATATCAATGGCATATTTAAACAAGTCGCCTTTGTCAATGCAATTTGAAAATTGGGGCATCTCTTTAATAATTTCAAAAACCCAGGAAATAACTTTACCTCTGTCAGCTCTTGACTCTTTGGCATAATATACGGCCAATGTAGGAAGCAAACCTGACATTCTCATACTGGCGCCTAAAGAAGATAAATAGCCTTTAAATTCTTTTGAAATTGGCTTTCTATCATGTTCCTCATAATAAGCAGTAATCTGACGAAGGGCTCCTGGAATATGCTTTTCAACTTTTGTCTTCATATCAATTCAATTTTGAAATTTTACAAAAACCATAGCCAATTGTTGCGTTGGCGCCAATCTGGATAATATCCCTGATTAATGCATCCTCAAATTCTGATTTATATTCAGTTTCATCATTAGGAACGGCAATGAAAAAACAGAACTTACTGCCACGAGGGATAACTTCTTCATACCACAAGTTTTCACTTTGGCCATTTTCCAGAGAATTTCGGGCTATTATGGGTAGGTCAGTTAGTGCTTTTTTCATCATTTCATCAGAAAGATAGGCAATATTAGGACCAACGCTATTAATCTGTTCAACCAAGGTCGTATTTCCAAACTCAGTAATCGCATTTTCATTATTAATGGTTGGTAAACCAATACCATTCATTGCAGTATCCATCTTTTTTGCAAGTGAATTGTAATCTCCTAATAGTTTTTTAGAAGTGCCTAAATAATCTGATACATTCCCCGTTCCCCGGATTGGTATTGCAAATAATCGGGCTTCAAAGAACCTAAGTGCTCCTTGTTGAAGATTCTCTTGCTCGTTTTTGTCAGAGCCAAAATATTTCTTCAAAAGATCCGGTGCAGCACCAATGGCTTGTTCAAAAAATTCACGAATCGCACCTTTTAAAGAAGATGCATGTATTATGGGAACATTATCCACCTGATCTCGTTGAATTTCTTTGTCCACAATGCCGAAGTTGTCACCTCCACTACCAACATGCAGGTTGGTCAGACATTCTATTGAATATGCGTAAATGTTGAACTTGTTCATTACTTTAGGTTTTTAGGATTAATGACCAAATATTTATTGTAACCAATTTTTCCAAATGCTCTATTTTTTATAGCCGCTTCAACTTCTTGAGTTTCTCCTTCTTTAGGATAAAGCACGGACCCTCGTTTAAACAACTTCAGATTTTCAGCACTCTTACTAAGCCCGCCCTTAACAAACGCAGCATAATTCACTTTGTCTTTTTGGCTAGTAATGATGTTTTTAAAATTAACAACGTCATTGATGGAAAAAGAACAATGATTCAGAATATTATCATCGCAATAGCAATCACTAAGCAAAATAATTACTTCATGATTTTTGGGATTGTTTTTTGTAAATGTGAGTGCATTAAAAATGTTTTCGAAAGTCATTTCTTTTGGATCTGTAACCTCCATTTTAAAAACACTTTTCTCTCCTCCCATGATTAATGTAGTCGAGCTAAAGTGAGCATTTACCGGTAGTTCCAATTCCAGAAAAAAGGCAAAAGCAAAGTCGTCACGCAAATTGAAGGATACTTGCTTGTAAAAGTCACCCTTATCACTCCTTCTTCTTGATAAGATCCTGTGAATACCAATTTGTTCATGGGATTTAAATAGTCCATTATCCAATACAAGGTCTGAATGAAGTTTTATTGAAGGAATATAGTCCCATGGCCGTATTTTGCTTCCAGTGCTATCTATCCAAAGAGATATCAAGCCAAATTTCGGATCATAATGTTTATTCGCAACCTTTAATGAAGGCACCTTTGCAGAATTTCCACCATAATCAATAAAATCCCCAGCACTACTTTCAAAATTTAATACTATGGGGGCAATGCCCTTATTATTGATTTTTTGACCACTCTTTTCACTAGCAGTTTCAAACTCATATAATGCCCAATCAAGTGATTGAGTTGTAAAGTGATCTTTACCATTAGTTAAGAAAATAGGCGAAATGTTTTGAATTGCACCAAATTCGTTCACAAATTCATCATTAATTCGCTGAAAACTTTGTGCGCCAATTAAATCTTTCCAATTGGCTGCTATTGGGTCTGTTCCAATCAAATTATTCTGGATCAACAATTGGTGCCTCAACATGCCTAAGATGGTTGTTTGTTGGGGTAAATAATTCGATTGAGCAAAATAATTTATTTTCCCATCCCCCAAAGTGTTTTCCCCGCCAAAAAAGAAAGGGGAAAGTGGTTTTAAAGTAACTAAGTATTTATTCATGGCTGTCTTTTGCGTTTAAGAATTGAATAAAACGAAGTGTGCTGTAAATTCTGTTGATTCGTTTGTCTTCCTCATCATTGGTTTGTGGTTTTTCATTGTCAAACCAATTAAATGTTTCAACAATAATATATGCAACTTCTTTAAAAAAGTCTTTAAAATTATGATGTCTTGACTCATTAAAGTTCTCTTCAAAGAAATGCGTTAACTTTTTAACATCATGCCCAATCTCAGTAATCAATTTTTTTTGATTGTTGATTTTAAACATGACTGAATTGAGGAAGTTTTCTTTTTTATCCCTGCTTTCAGTAGTTAATTTTAAAAAATGATAGTACAATTTACTGCCTTGATTAAACCCAAATTCAAAAGTTTGGCCTGAATGTTTTTCAAGTCGCAATGCAATATGATTTTTCCCTGATTGATTTTTAGCGTTATGGAAGAGTAATTCGTAGCTTTCGCCATGAATTTCATTCATTGGTTTTTTATAATATCCAATGGACAACCCAAAACTAAGTGAAACAGATTTATCTGGCATATATTGATTAACAATTGGTGCCAGTTTACTTTTAAAAAGATAGTTCAGCCTGGTCAATAAAAAGAATATGGAAGAACCTCGCATGGCTAATTCTTCAATGCTCGAATTAGGAAGCCCCTGAAAACCGAAAGTTCCATTCTCATATCTTGAATTGGTAACTGGAGCAAAAAATAATAAATCATCGCCTCCCATATAAATTGGGAAAGCTCCATAACTTATTAGTTCTCCTGCAGCCTCTTTAACAAAATCATTTAATGCATTAGAAAACTCCAGTATATTACCATTTTTATGTTCAATCTCCTTAATCAACGATCCAACATTGTCGCCATCGGCCTGAACAATGGAAAAGTATTTATGCCGATTGCTGAAATCGTCTTTAAAAGTTTCTTTTAAAGCTGTAATAATATTGTCTTCTTCAACATCATCATTGTAGGTATCAACAATTTGCTCAAAATTAATTTTTCCAGTATCAGTTCTGATATACTGAATTCCTAAAGCATTCCAGTATTTTTCGGGTTCTTCCCACTCCAGTTCAGTGGTACTAATCTCGGGCACAGATTTAAAACGTTTGAAATAATTTGAATAGCCATTCTTTTGAATGACCTTAATTAAAGGAAGTATTGATTTATCTCCAAATCCAAGGTCATAGAAGTTCTTAAAGAAATTAGAATCCTTCCAATAATCGTTTAATTTCAGGGGGTTGCTGTTGGAAACTCTATTTGTAAGTTCTACTGCATCCAGGGTGATATTAAGCTCTTGGATTGGGTTGGAAGTGATTGTTTTCTGCACCACATAAATCTGGAAATAGTCCAGTTCATTAAACCCTGTTAGCGTGCCGAATGCTTTTAGAGCTGACCGACGGGAATTGTTTATTGTTGTTTCATCTAAAGTTTCGTTAAGTATAAAGAAACACCTGTCGGGATATACGCCGGCACCATGCATGGGCAGTTGAACATTAGGTGAAGGAGAAAGTAATTCTCCATGTTTGCTGAATTCCTCAATGAGGCATTTCATTAATAACGAAAAGCTAAAACTGGCACTCCACAACTCACGTGTTTTACGCGATTGTAACATCGTTTTGTAAATGGGGCCAATGGTGAGAGCGAGGTAAGTCATATTTAGATTTTTAGGTTGTTATTAAATTGAAGAAAAATGTCGTTAATCTTATCGCCCGTTTCTGAGCCTTGATAAACTTCCGGAATACAATTCAAAATATCTACCTCTGTAAAACACCATGTGAGAAAATCCGAAATCTCAAATTCTTCAGCTTTTGGTGTGATTAAACTAAAAGATTTACTCCCATTACTGATTGAAAAGGAAGCCTCGTAAAAATCTTCAGGTATAAATTCAGCATCTATGTATATCCTGAGCTTTTTACCAATTTTAATCGGCTTGTAAAAAATGGGGGATTTAAACCGATCTATCGAACCTGATGATTTTGAAATATTTACATTATAAGGAATTCTCCATTTTTCTGTAGAAGATAGACCAAGTAAATCTTTGACTAATTTATAGTTTTCACCATTGTAACAGATTGGCCAATCTAAGGAATCGACTAAATCATTTTGCGAATCGCAGTGTGAATTGCTTTGATTGGTCAGCTCATAAGGATAAAAATGTTTTTTTATTGCTCTTTTGTCCCAATTTATTTTTTTATTGTAGAAGAATTGCCAAATAAGTGGCTTCATATAAAATTTACATATACCTCCAAATCCTATATCATTTATGCCACTTCTCAGTACTTTATGGATCAATTCAATATCTTTAAAAAGATATCTATGATCATCCGGGTTCCAGTTTATACTAAAAAAGCTCAATAAATGTGGTTTTTGGTAATAGGGGTCAGTTTCATCAATATAAAATGAACCAAATCCTTTACTTTGTCTATTGCCAAAATTATTTCTTGCCAAAAAATTTGGAAATTCCGAGATAATTACGTCGATCAGAATCTTATGATTAGATTTAAAAATGATTTTAATAGGATGTTCACTAAATGAAAATTTTTTAATCATGTTTTCATCAGAATCACCCATGTTTCCAAAGAAACAGGGGAATTTATCTGGAATGCCAGATATTTTAATTTGTGAAGAGTCGGTTTTAACCTCTATTTTATAATCAAAAGATATTCTGCCTGCGTTATAACTTTTTTTGAATTCTGAATCGTGCAATGCATTATAGCTTATCAAATATTGCTTGAGTTTATCAAAATCATATTCAAAATAATAATCAATAAACCTATCCAACTTCGGCTTCACTTCCGTTGCCCGTAAGGTTGCGCCATCCTGGTCATGCTGAAAATGAATCAGCGGAGTATGCTGTTTTAACGTAAACTCTATTTTATACATAATCTGTTGTTTTATAAGATGATATACTATTCCCTGAACAAAACCGTATGCGGATTGGCGTTGCCGGTCTGGTAAACGCCGGTGTCTTCGCAGTTAGCTCCGTCGCTGAATTCTACAATCAGTTTCTTAACGGTGTCACCTTCAAATGACTTGAAATTATGCTCTACCAAGCCATTGTCGTCGCTGGCAGCAGTGGAGGCATAATTATATTCTGTGTGAATATGCACCATTGCGTTGAGGGGCTTTGTTTTATCGGCCCGGGTAATCCTGAATTTAGCAGCAAGCGGTATATTGATCGGTTCTGCAATATAATTTTCTTCATCCGATGGATTGCAGTTTTTGTTGCGGTAAAAGGCAATGTGGATACTTTCGCTGATGGTTTTTTCCAGAATGTTAAGACCTTCGGTTTCGGCCCTCTCAAAACTGCGCAGGGCTTCTTCGGTTAAATGAGAAACCTGTTGAACAAGTTGCTGCAGTTTACTACTCAGATTCCTGGAATTCATTAATTTCCTGATGCGTTTTAGCAGGTAAACCACATATACACCTGTGACAATTTCGGCAATGTAAAACAGCACCGGCAGTGCATCGTAAAATCCAAATCCTTTTGTGCGCATCCCGGCGGCAATCTCCCGGTCAACACGCTCTTTTGACATAAAGTAAATGAATACAGTAATCAATATGGCTGCGATGAGTCCGAACCAGAAATTCTGGTTGCTTTTCTTATCCACCATTTGCCAGATTTGTTCGTCGGTTTTATTTTTAAGCAGAGTGCTTTGTCGTTTGTCATCAAACTCCATCAGGCGGAAGCCATTGATGAATTTATATGCCAGCCAATGCGAAATCACCACACTGATTCCGATAATTACCAGCGGAATGATGAATGGCGCGCGCGGAAGAAGATCGGTGTAAAGTTCAACCGAAATCATGTATTCACCGATTGATACCAGAATAAAGATCAGCGTGAAGATGGTAATGGGGTTGTGGCTCATAATTTCAGACCATCGGTCAAGAATAGCCCTTGTATTCAGCAGGGAAGTCCTTGTTTCTCTGGCATCTGCCGCCAACTCATTGGCTTTCAGAGCATCCTGTTCAGCCTGTTTGTAATAGCTTAGTGCTAACATAATATTTTATTTTAGGTTTCTGATGAGATTGATCATTCCATCTTTTGAACTGAACTTTTCGATTTTCTGAACTCTAAAGCAAGTGTCGGGGGTTTCCCAACCTACAAGAAGAACATTTGCCCTATCCATTTCCAATGTTTGTGTTATTGGTCTGTTTCCTTTTCCGGGTTGGTGGTGCCCATCACTTACAAAAACGACAAGCAATTGTTCGTAATCGTTAAACTGAGGTTCATGCAGCAGCACGTCAATCCGGTTAATCGCATCATCCAAATCAGTGTGATCAATACCTGAAGGCTTGTAATGAATGATATTTGTTAAAATATTTTCGACAATAAATTTAGTAATTTTATTTTCGTTGCTTGCAAGTACTTTATCGTTATCTGCAATTATTTTATCATTGCTTAACTTTATCCTTGATTTTTCAGTAAGGGTAAGTTGTGTGTTCCTTGGGTCGTATTGCTGGATATTTTGTTGGTTGTCTAATGTTAAGATATAGGGTTCCCTGCTTTGGGGCAATGGATTCCCGATAAGACAGACAGCTACAGTGCCACCGCCCTGTTCATTGACTGCACTAAAAAGTGTTTTATAATCCTCCTCTGTAAGTTTACGGATATCCGAGGTGCTGCCACTTCGGTCGTCGCCAATTACCAAAAGGGTTTTTTTATACCTGATTTCATCCTGGAAAGATTCATCTTTTTTGCCACCATTTGAGTCTGAGTTGCAGGATGCAAACCATGTAGTAAGAATGGCAAGAAAGCAGAGTTTGATTAAGGGGAATTTATTAATTTTCATCGTTCTCAATATTTTTAAGTTTTTGCATCACCTGGTCAAAGGTTTCTTCATGTTGTTTCATATAGCCGACGATCTGCTCTATTTGCTCTTTTGTTGGCCATGAATTGAAGTTGTTGTTTTTTAGCAGCGAAGTCAGCTCTTTCAGAGAATCCTGAATTTTTCCGTAAACTTCCATCGCCTGCCTGAACTCAGAAATCTCCTTCATGCGGGTGCGTTCAAATTTTTCTCTGTTTTCGGTCACTATGTTTTCATCCAGTCGCTTCTTTTCTTCAAACCTGTGCTTCTCAGCCTGGTAGAGCAAAATAGTGGTAACTGCGATCAGAGCGAGCAGAAGCATAGTGGCAAAAAACAGGTACCAGATTATCTGCGGGCAATCGGGGCAATTTTCCTGTCTGTTAAAGTACAGGAAAATCGGGAGAATCAGAAATACAATAAAACATATCCACACAGCCAGGATATAATAGAAGATTTTGTTCAGGTGATTTTTCATGGTATGTACCTTTCAAATATAACGATTGACAGCGTAGCCAATGTTATCAGTGCAATAAAACCAATCAGCATATAAACCAGTACCTTTTTATCTCGCTTGTTCAACAGTACCACCCCCAATAGGCTGGATGCAAGCAATATAATTGCAACCATAACTGAAGGTAATACCCAGGGCTTGTCATGTAGCCATTCAGGAACTACATTCATGCCATAAAAACCAACAATAAACGATGGTGCCAAAAACAGCGAACCAAGAATAGTTAGGAGTGCAATATTCCGGCTCTGCGCTTTCTCATCAAGTAGCGTAGCATATTTATGAAGTTCCTCAATTTCATTGTCCAGATCTTTTACCTGGTCCTTTATCCTCATGCTGTCCTGCAGGCGATCGTAAAGATCAATTCCTTGTTCTTGAGTGGTGATTTCCCGAAAATAGATTTGATTAACAAACTGAATATATGATTTGTAAAACTTGTCAATCTCATCTGCTAAGGTTTGTTTCTTTTTATCATCAAGGGTGCTAAGTCGGGTTACTTCTGCTGAGAATTTCAATACTGAGGCCCGCTGCACAAGTACAAGCTCTGCAATGCGCACATAAATAGTTCGGAAGTAACCTAGAAGTATATTCTCAGGGAACCAGCCATCATTAGATACAGCCATAAATGAATGGCGGGTAATGCCGTAAAGAGTTCCAAACTTCTGCCATCTCGGATAGGTATGCTTTTCAAGCAATTCTTTCTGAAGCCGGTCATTCTGACAGGTTGAGCCATTGCTGTCAATAAACAGAAACTCGTGCCAGTCGTTACTTCTCATCATTTTGTAGTACCTTTTGCTGTCTGAAATTTCAACTCCTTTTTCAGCGTTCAGATACCAGCACATGGTAAACATGCGATCGTCAATCACAGGTTCGGGGTCAATGTCAGTACAGAAATCATCAATCAGCGAGGTGATGAACCGCGCTTCGGTCCAGGGTTTGTCAGCAGTATATGACAAAAAATCCTCATAATAGCGGTGCGGCTCTCCTGTAAGTCCATTGATACATATATAATCGGCTAGTTCAAGGTACTTGGTGCCTTCTGCTCCTTTGTCTTTTGTAAGAAACGGGGGAAATATGCGGCGTCCATATTGGTTAATCCGCATTACATCCCTCATTTCGGCATAGTGTTGATTCTCAATGTAAAAGATCAGCACTCCTGTTCCGGTAGAGAACAAATCAAGGCCGATTGATTTCAGTTTTAATCTGTAGGTATCCTGTCCATTTGCCTTTACACCGATTTCATATTCGAGTTCGCCATTGTATGCTTCTTTGCGTTCATAATGCCTGATGACCGGTAAAGGCTCATTGCCAGTATCATACAGTGCCTTATGAACGAATTTATAAAAGAAATTCTTCTCGTTGTATAACTCAGTGGCATAGTCATCGTTTGCCGGCACAGGGTAATTTTGCCAACTGCTATTCAGTCTGGGCTGTAAATCATTGAGATTAAACCGCTCACTGAAAGGCTTTTCCTCTCTGCTTTTAGGTTCCCACTGAAAAGGGAACATAAATATATGGTAACTGTAAAGGCTCATTTTCCTGACATTTGTTGAATGACTTCCAATTTTAGCCGATTGGCTTCTTCGGTGGTGAAAGATTTCTTGTCGAGACCAAAAAAACCTTTGTCAAGGCCACCATAATAGGCTTTTTTATCCTCAATTAATGGCCTGTATTTTTCTATTAGTTGAGCAGTCCCTTTCCCATAATATACAAAATGATTATCAAAAGCAATCAGCAGTTTTTCAAAAGGGTACAAACGGTCAGTAATGGCTGAGAACTTTGGTGTAAGCGATTCAATCACCAGGAGTTCGCCATACCGGTTAAGTTTTTTTTCTATTGAGCTTATAGCAAGGTCTTCGTCATCTTCGGATACACCTTGTGCCCTTCGATCCGCTTGTCTGATCTGTAATATTTCATCTTCTTTCGCCCCGGCCTGTAGCATGGCTGGTATATAGCCGCTATCATTTGCCGCTACCAATTGTTGGTATCGGTTTAGTGAAACGCCGAGCAATTTAGCCACCTGTTCAATCGAAGATGGCTTGTCACTATTCAGGTTATGATGGTCAATAGCGATGTAATGCTCCGGCGGGTTAATATCTTCAACCAGTTCGATGCCCACGAATGTTTCGTGGTTGTTAAGTAATCCTATGTATGCACTGAGCCTGGCGCCCCATGCGAGGTTGCGGTCTTCATAGAGGCAATCATTAGCTTCAAGCAGTTGTTTTATTGCAACCATCTCAAGGTCATATCCTCCCAACAGAAACCGGTATTTTTTCGTGTCAGTTTTGTCCATACAACTCCGGTTTAAAGCTCTGTTGTACATTACCTGCAATCAGTTGGGCTATCTCTTTGCGCGACATTCCCAGCATTTTGGTGCCGATCTCAAACAGAAATGCAATTTCGGGTCGGGTAATGCGGTGGTCGGTGTGGGCAATACTCACCAGCATATCGAACATTACATAGCGGTCGGCAGGGTTGATTTCCAGTATTTTAGTAATAGAATCGGTAAGTTGCTGGCCTACGTTGCCTGCTTTAAAGATGCTGTCAAGGTATTCGGCCGGAAATATGGTAAATGATGAGAGTGAGTTAAGTATCAGATTATACTCATCTTCGTTCATCTCTGTATCAATATTTGACATAACAATACCTGCTGTGGCAATAAATTGCCGGCGGTATTGATCCAAAGGTGAACTGCTGATGATCATCAGCGTGGATGTAAGATCGTCAACGGCTTTTTCAAGTTCGGGGTCGGCCACGGGCTTATCGTGCTCAAGCAGGCTGTTGTAAAGTTTAGACGCTGCGAAATACTGTATGGCTTTTATCCTGATGGGATTGATGGGATGCGACATATAGTTGCCTGCCCCGCTATCTTTAAACCTGGCCAGTATTAGCTCATTTTCTTCGAGGTAGGCATTGTAATCAAACCCTATCCGCTCGGCATTTAACCCGCTCGATATTTTAAAGAAACCGGAAATACAACTTGCCATATCGGGGTTGGCAATAAAACCATAGCGGTCGGCTGTTAGCTCAGCAAGTTTCTGCCAGAGGTTTATCTTGTGCTGTAACAGCACAGGTATCCTTGCCGGATTTGGAAACACAAATTGGATTAATTTACTGATGTTGGCATTGCGGCTTATGATATGCCCGATTTCATGGCCTACCACGAACCTCAGCTCCCGGTCGTTCAGCATTTGAATAAGTCCTGAATTCAGGTTGATAATATGAGGTTGGTCTGCTTCGGTTGAAGCAACCGCGAAAGCATTCAGCTCGGGCGAATTGTTGATATAAAACTCAATAGGCTCTTTAAACTCAAGGGTTTCAATTACCTCCTGAAAGATGCCTGAGATGCCGGGCGAAAGATTGGGCATGGCCTTAAAACTATGGCCTTGCAATACAAATTGATAATCGTTATCGCGAAACTCTATCTTGCCTTCGGCCATAATCTCGCCGAGAATATCACCTTCTAAGGTCTTGTAGAGTTCATCGCCAAGTTTTTTCTCAAGGGGTATGCGTATTTCACTGCTGAACATTATTTTGATTTTATAGCGTTGGTAAATATTGCATTTCTTCAAATAATGGGCGGTATTATACCATTTTACAAATAGTATAATTATCGGCTCGGTATTATATTATAAAGCTACGTGAGTAATAAGTAGTAGATTTTAGCTTAAATGGGTGATCTGTTAAATTTAATATTACTTAATCAAGATCGTAATTATCGGGCCTTAATAACACCTGACCTTTAACTTAAATTTGAAAGTGGAAAGTTAAAAAGTTTTTTCTTTATTTGTATCTCAATCAGATTATTTTTTCAAATATTTTTTTGATTGAATTTTAAGTGGATTAATAGTGTCTGGGTTTTAATCTTTCTTATTTTAACCTGATTAGTAACAGCCGGAGAATGGAAATAGGTGCATTTTTTGGAAGTAGTAAACTTACTGTATGTCAGAGAGAAGCTATAGGCAGGCTTGCCGATTTCTTCGATTCTGATGTGCCTTGTTTTTTGTTGAAGGGATATGCCGGAACCGGTAAAACATTTCTGTTAAAGGGGATGGTTGAGTATCTGAAATCAATTAAACGGACAGTAATACTGACTGCGCCCACTGGCAGGGCTGCACAGGTGCTTACCGAAAAAGCCGGATCGGGAGCTACAACCATTCATCGAATGCTATATTTTGGCGAGTCAATGCGCGACACTGCTGAAGAGCAAGGTGTAGAATATGATGTTTTTAAACTCTTTTATGGCACTTCTGAAAATGCCCACCCGGCTGACACGGTTTATATTTCTGATGAAGCCTCGATGATATCAAATGTATATTCTGAAAATGACCTGATGAAGTTTGGAAGCGGCTACCTGATGGATGATTTGATAAGGTATATTTGGCCCGACCCTGCCGGGACGAATCGCAAGCTGATTTTTGTTGGGGATACTGCTCAGTTGCCGCCCGTAAATATGAATAATTCCCCGGCACTGAATGCTGAATATCTGAAGGAGAAATTTAACCTTAGCTGCATGGAATACGAACTTACCGATGTGGTAAGACAAATAGACGGTAGTGGTATATTACAAAATGCGACCAGGCTACGCGAACATATTTCTCAAAACCGGTTCGGGTCTATAAGGCTGGAGGGTGGTAACAATGTTTTACTTGCTGATTTGGGCAATATTGTATCAGATTATCTTTCACTAGCTGGCGAAAAAAAAGAAGAAGCGGTTGTTGTAGCTTATTCAAACAAAAGTGTTTATGCTTATAATTGTGCCATCAGGCAACAATTGTATCCGGGTGAGAAAAATCCGGTTGTGGGCGACCGGCTGGTTGTTGTTCATAATAATTATCTGCATGGCCGCGAACTGCTCAACGGCGAATCAGGAACACTGGTGGCAATCAACAATGAACATACCCACACGCACCATGTGGTTGTGAGAGTGCCCCGAAAACAAGACAAGGGTGAAACTGAATATAAGGTTAAACTTCGTTTTCGAGAGGCTGTTATCAGGTTTTCAGATGCTTCGGGCATTTATGATATAGAATGCATGATTCTAGACAATGTGCTTTTCTCGGGAAGGCGTGATCTTACTTATCTCGAAAATGTTGCTTTGCTTGTTGATTTTAAAAACCGTTGGGGCGCGAATCAAAAGGCAGGGAAAACGGATTTCAGGACGGATATGCGCGCTGATCCTTACTTTAATGCCGTAAGGGTAAAATTTGGCTATGCACTTACCTGTCACAAAGCACAAGGGGGCGAGTGGAAAAATGTTTTGGTAAATTGTGTCACAGGCATGGGATATAACAACGAGTATTATTTCAGATGGCTCTATACTGCAATTACCCGTGCCCGCGAAAAATTGCTGCTGATAAACGCACCTTCATTTAATCAGTCGAGGTTGCTGCGCGAAACAGGCGTATCTGATGAAGCCATTATGCCTGGTGGACAGCAGGCAATCAGCAAAGAAAGTAATGCTATAGCTCCTGGCTCTAATCTGTCAGAATTTATTCATAGTACAACAGATCTTTTTATTTCATCTGCCGAAAAAGCAGGATATAAAACCGAAGATTTAAAGCAATTGCCCTATGGCCTGCAGTTTGTTATGTTTAACGATAGCAGCAAGGCACTCATCAAAGTTTACTATTCTGCCAAATTGAAAATTACATCCATTGAAGGGGTTAACGGTGAAGGAAATGCGGGGCCCGGAATGATTGATGCGTTTGATTTTCTTAAACTGCCATCTGATAAAAAAAAGTTTCATCCCTCTTCTGATCAATCTGCGGAAAAATTGAATCCTGAACCAATGGATAAGGGCTTTTTAAACATCCTTCGACAGAAGATACAGGAGGTTACTCTTTCAGCCGGCATAAGCATTGTTAAAGTGGAATCACACAGCTATCATGAAATCTATTTCTTTGAGGCTGGTTTAAAATATGCGATGGCTAAATTCTACTATAATAAAAAACAACAATTTACGCGCTTCGAAATTGTTGGCAACAAATCGAATGGTCTGGAAAATGAACTGGCACCATTGTTTAAAAATCTTGAGTTATGAGCTATTATGAGTTAAGTAAGCAGGCAAAAGAATTAAGAAAAAACAAACAATTCGCCGATGCATTGATTTTGTACGGGCAATTATTTGAAACTTGTCGCGACAATTGTGATGAGTTTGACTGGTGGGGTTATGCCTTCTGTTTACAAAAAGAGGATAAGTATGCTGAAACCCTGGAAATATCGCGCGAAGGCCTGCAAAAGTACCCTGATTCAAGTTATTTGAAAAACACTTATTCCTGGGCTATTTACCATCTTCACGTTCAGCCCGAACCGGTTACCGATCGCGAAACATTCTTCAGGGCAGCAGAAGCAATTATACGGTTTTCGCGGCCCGACGATAAATATAGCCCCCTACCTATTACAATTTTTAGTGTTATTGACCTGCTGGAGTTAAATTACGATGAAAATGTAAATGAAATTCTTAACTGGATTTCTAATCTGAACCCCGTAAATCTCAATAAGATGCCATACTCTTTTACCAGCGGGGATGGAAAAAAAATAGAAAACGCGTCTGATTTTGAGAAGTATTATGCCATTCTTATTAAAGCCCAGCAGGAAGCCGGACTTTTTACAGAATGCATTAACAATGCAACGATTGCACTAAAAGCGATAAAACAGTTTCATCACGGAAATGATGTTTGGATCAGAAGGCAAAGGGCACTGGCCTATTATAAAACAGATAGGTTTGATGAAAGCCTTGACGATTTTAAGCAAGTGCTTGCCAAAAAACAGGATTGGTTTCTTAAAATGGAGCTTGCAGAACTTTATCTGGCAATGGGCGAATTTAAGAATTCACTTACTGCTGCCATAGATGCTGCAGATGACCCGGGGGTCTCAAAAATGAAGGTAAATCTTTACCTGCTTATTGCAAAACTATTTTTAAAATTGGGCAAAAGTACCGAAGCAGCATTGCATGCGCATCTTGTAATTAGTTTACGTGCCCGTGAAGGCTGGGGCGATGATCATGAAGCTGAAGAAATTATAGATTCGATTTCTGAATTAAATAACCTGCCCGAAGATTTTAATACCCTGCTGAAGCTTGCCGAACAAGTCTGGGCTGAAAATCTTCCTGCTGCAATCAGAACAAAAGGGGTTATTAAAATCATACTGCCCAATGGTAAATCAGGATTTATAGAGGGAGACGATGGCGAGGATTATTATTTTCAAACCAGGGATGTTACCGACAAACAGTTAAATCCTACAGCCGGGCTAAAGGTAAGTTTTGCAAAAACTGAAAGTTTCGACAAAAAGAAGAACAAGCCATCGGTTAAAGCAACAGATATTAAAAAGGCCTGAAATGCAGTTCTATTTTTATTTAACTTGCCCCAAATTTATTGTATGAAAAAGTTACGTTTACTCCATGTAGTTTTCAATACCCAGATTGAAGCCCACGAGATAGCCGCCTTTCGCGGTGCCATTGTTGAAAAGGTTGGTGCTGATCATATTATGTTTCATAATCATCTGTCTGACAATGAATTTGTTCAGAATTACCCTTTAATACAATATAAACGGGTAGGCCGCAAACCTTCTGTTCTTTGCCTTGAGCAAGGCGTTGAAGAGATTTATCATTTTTTTGCCAATAAAGTCTGGAACATGACCATGGCCGGCCGCGAACTGCATATGAGTGTGAGTTCTCTCAACCTCAAAGAATATACCCTCCGCTTAACCAGCGATATGCTGAAATACCGTATAAGCAACTGGCTTGCCCTTAACCAGGAGAACTATGCCGAATTTGAAAACTTAACAGCACTTACCGACAGGGTTGCCAAACTCGAAAGCATACTCACTGGCAATATACTATCATTTGCCAAAGGGATAAACTGGACTATTGACCAACAGATTACCCTTAAACTCACCGATATATCAAAGCCTAAAATATTGTCATACAAAGGTGTGAAGTTAACCGGTTTCGATGCTGAATTTTCGGCCAATATTTTTCTGCCAAACTACCTTGGATTGGGAAAAGGAGTAAGCCATGGTTTTGGGGCACTGAAGCAGCTTTAGCCATTACAGTTCAGATTGGCATTCGGACGATATGGGCACAGGGCATAGAGCGCAGGGTGGAATCCCAAATCAACCCGTATTCCGTTCACGCTCGTTCAAACATCCTTGCCAATGATTGGGCATATAAATCAATATGTATTGCACGGCTGCGGTCAACACCTTTTACTTTTATAACTTCGCTCAGATAGTCGTTAAACGATTGGATAAGGATTCTCTTCCCGTTATTTTCGAGCCAGTAAGAGCCATCATCGCGCACCGAGTAGCAATCGGGGGTAAAAACCTGCTGGGCTGCAAGGCCAAAAACCACGTAATCGGCCCACACCCTGAACTTTTCAATTACATCATAAACCAGTACCGGCCGATTGTATTCGTCGCGGTGCATTACCCCTATATAAGGGTCAATACCGGCACGAATAAGCGCCCCTTCCACTTTGCCATAAAGGATGCCGTATGCATAGTTAAGCAGCATATTAAAAACATCGGTAGCCGGATTTTGCGATCGCTGCAGAAATCTCAGGTTCTCGGGCAGGCAGGCTGATATTGCCCCAAAATAATACATAGATGCCGATCCTTCCCAGCCCCTGAGCGATGGCAGCAGGTCGGCAAGCCTCTCGGCAGGTGCATTTACAACCTTTTCGCGTATAGATTCAATCCGTTCAAGCGATTTTTTATGCACTTCCTTCAGATTTTTATCTGTTGATGTTATCGAAAGTAATAAGGCTACCTGGTTGTCGAGCTTTTCACAAATAAGACCTTTTAACCATGAAATTGATTCAGGAGAATCAATAAATGAAAGTTGCTTGCGGCGAATGGTCGAAATGGACCCATACTTTACACTCCATATCCTGCCTGCCGGCTTGCCGGTCCCATCAATAAACAATACTTCGATTTCGCGCTCTATTGCCAGCAGGGCAGCATCCGAACTTATTTTCGCCCCTTTGCTTATGCTTATTGTTTTAAGTTTATCGGGGTCTATTAGTTGTTTGCCATCGCTATGCGCAACCAAAAACATCTGGTTCTCAACCTGAAGCGAAGTTCCAAATGTGTTTAATACCAGGTCCATCGTAGTATTTTTGAGGATTTATAAATAACCCGGCTTTAGCCCTGCTATTCGCGCCCGGGCTTAATCATCTATCAGTTCCATTACCAATTGATAAGCTATTTCGTTTAGTTCGTCAGAGCATAAGGTTTTGGTTGACTTAACAACCGAAAAGCCCCTTTTTCCGAAAAAAATATTTAACTCAGCCTGATGTTCACCGGCTGTAAAACTGATTTGTTTTCCATATTGAATTTCCTGGCTTTCTGTAACTTCAATGCCTACCTCCTTGCACCGTTCCCTTATTTCGGTTTCGAGCAGTGATACCTTATCGGGTACATAAACAGGTCTCTTTTTTGGTTTTGGTTTGTATTTGGGGTTAAGTTTGAGTTTGATCTGATTAAGGGTTTCATCCGGCAGCTCATCCTCAGGTTCAGCATCTTTGAGGGCCTCTTTTTGAATTTCCTTAAATTCCTTTTCTTGCTGTTTGCCTATTTCTATAGCTTCATCAACTTCAACCGATGAGTCAAAATCTATCCAATCACTCGCATCCACTTCAGTATAAAAAGGGTTATGCCAGGTTTCGGCATCGTAACAGAGAAAAGTTGCTCTGGTAGCATCGCTTGTTTTTTTATCAATTACCTGGTTCATATTGATGGAACGCGCAAAACCGGCACAAAAAACCTTATAAAACAAGGTGTATTTTCCATGATCGGTAAATGGGGTTTTCAAAACAAACATCACTTTTAATCCATCGCCACCGGGCGAAGTAAACATAAGCGCAATGCGGTCATCCTCTTTTAGTTTCTTTTTTAGCGTTTCGGGATCGGTCTCTTTTTCGCTCAAATGGTCGAAATCGAGCATAAAGCACTGAATATGTGCAAAATTCTCAGTTCGCCTTATGGCTGGGTTAAAAATGCCACAGGTAACATAAGGCAAATCCTTTTTAAGGGCTTGATATGCTTTTTTATCTATGCCGCCAACCCTGCGCAGGTTGCTGGTTTTCTGGTCGAGGTTAAACAATGGTTTTGAAATGATATCTGCCAGTTGGTCAAGGCTAATCAATTCAAGCTTGTCGGGGTTGGCCGATGTTAAATCATGGCCTAATTGTAAGTTTACCATTGAAGTTGAAATTAAAGAAACGAATTTATTAAAATTTTGGTGATTCCCATATCTTTGTAAAATAACATTGCCAATAAAATATCTTTTTCGCAAAAAGGCAATAAGTATATGTCTATTCGCTTCTACCTGTGCGTAGTAATTCGCAGGTTAATATTCGCTTAGATTGTCGTATTTCTTTTACAAACAGATGGTTTTGGTAATTTCACAAAAAATAGATGGCGAAAAAAAAGCGTGAAAAACCAAGTTTTGTTGAGGTAATCAGGTTAATAAAAAAAGCCGGATTAAACGAAGGTATGGTGCTTAGGGCTGGCGATATTAACGATCTGCCAATTGAAGAACTGAATGAGCGGATAAAACACCTGCTCAACATTTACGAAACCGCAAAAACCAAAAATGGAATGATATTTTTCGTAATGTATGATATTGAACACGATAAGGTAAGAACGCATATTGCCAAATACCTGATAAGGAAAGGGTGTATCAGGTTGCAAAAATCTGTATTTATTGCCCAAAAACCCCGGGGCATATTTGACGAATTGCATACTACCCTTAAAGAGGTGCAGGATATGTACGATAACGAGGACAGTATTCTGTTTTTGCCGGTTTCGACCGATGAAATACATGCCATGAAGGTGATAGGGCGAAACATCAGTTTCGACATGGTAATGGACAATAAAAATACCTTGATTTTCTGAAAAAAGTACTAAATTTACCAATAGATACACCAGAAAGGATAGGGTGTATCTATTTGATAAATAAAAGATTGTGTATCTTTGCACCCCTTTAAAAATGGCCTTTTTTTTCGCACCTGCAGGGATAAATAGCATCAATTGTTTATATAACAGCATGATAATGTGCACATTGTTAAATGTGCTGTCAGAGAGTATATTCCAGCTAAATAAGGACTGAGACTTTGAGTTGGTGTTCTGCACCTCATCCGACCAACATGTCAGAGAGTATATTCCAGCTAAATAAGGACTGAGACTTCTGTGGGTGTATCTTAATCTTGCAACAACATAGTTGTCAGAGAGTATATTCCAG
>DINP01000096.1:0-14701 GCA_002426025.1 Bacteroidales bacterium UBA5537
AGTTAATTTGCTGTTTATTATAAATTGCATTTGAATGAACTTAGGGATGAACGGACCCTATAAAATTAAACTGGTTATTGTCAACAATAGTGATATCCCCAGTATCAATAAAGGCATCTCCGTTAACATCCGTTGCGTAATAACCAATTAAGAAATTAAACTGGTCGTTATCAAGTAAGGTTACATCTCCAGTATCAACGTACCCATCATGGTTAGCATCTCCACCATAAATTGCATACCAGCCATCAAACATCTGCAGTATATTCCCTCCATAGACATTAGCTGGCTGGTCGAAATTATAAGTAATGACCTGATCTGCAAATGCAACAGGGCTGGAACTTGTAGTTTCAATTGAATTGCGGTGTTTGATGGTTATATAATAATTTCCTGATAAGGCCGATGGAACTGAAACACTTGCAAGTCCATCAATGCCCAGGTCAATATTTGGAAATGATTGTTCTATCAGGCTGTAATCAAGTTCATTACGAAGTTCAATTGTAATCTGATCGGCTATTCCTTCACCAAATTGAGGACCTGATTCACCTTGTGCCTGATGCATAATTCCAATTCCGTCATAAAGTCCTTCAAGCAGAACAGTAAGATTCAGTGTTTTATTGGCTTCATTAACTGTAAGAACTCCAGATATATTGACAGTTCCATCCCAGAATCCGCCGCTGAACCCTCCATAAACAAAAGCTCCTGAACTCAGTTGAAAACGTGAAGCGTAATAATAAATTCCCGGAGTTCCGATTACACCGCCAAGGTTGGCCATATATTCGTCATTGTTTCCCTGATCACTCTGGTAATCAGCTGCTATCCAGTTTGTCCACTGGTCTGGGTTGTTGTTTTCGGTACTATAACCGATCCATGCCTGGATACCTGTACCCTGACCTGTCCCATTTGTAACACCATCGGCATAGACCTGAGCATAAACATTGAACTCCTGATTAAGGCTAATGATTCCCTGGTCAGGCCATTGCAGGTTAGCAAACGTTATTGAAGGATCAGAAACAGTAAGAACTCCGTTGATATTTATAATTCCATCCCAGAAACCACCCTGAAATCCACCATAAACAAAACTCTGTTCATCAAGTTGAAAGCGGGAAGCATAATAGTAGATTCCGGATGCACTGATTTCAGCACCCAGGTTTGCAGTGTATTCGTCGTTGCTACTACCGGCATCTCCCAGAAATGAAGCAGAAATCCAGTTAGTCCATGTGGCGGGATCGGTATTTTCTGTACTATAACCAATCCATGCCTGTATGCCAGCACCCTGACCTACAGCATTCGTTACACCATTGGAATAAACTTGTGCATAGACATCAAATGACTGACCAAGAACAATATTTCCATCGGGAGGCCATTGAAGGTTTGCCCAGTCAATCGAAGGAGGGGGAGCAACTGTTACAGTTACTGTCCAGATTTTATCGCTTAAACTTTCACTTGTTACGGTGTAAGTCAATGGATTGGTGAAATCACGAACTACACCACTGGCTGGGTCGATGGTAGCATTGGCTGAAATGCCTATGGTTGGTGTTAAGGCCGTTAAGGAAGTTCCAAAAGCTACTTCAAAGCTTACAGTTGCAGCACCTGAATTAATTACGGCAGCACCTGTTTGTTCTGCCAATTCAAAACTAAGGATTTCAGCTTCAGTACTTAATTCCTGAACTTCGAAAGTTGCAGTAAAGGGTCCGTCTTCAGTAATACCCGGAATTCCGGTACCAGTGATAGTGAAGAAAATTTTCAGGTTATAATTGCCGGCGATGAGTCCGTCGGTAACTGGGATCTGAGCACCAAAGCTTGCCCATGTCTGGTTTCCGTCACCATCGTTGCTGGTCCAGTTTACATCTCTTAAGGTGTAATCAAGTGGTTCTGAATCACCTGTACTCCAAACCTTGTATTTGAATTGTGCCCCGGTTACATCTCCGGAACCTGACTTATAGGTTTTAATTGCTGATCCTTTGATAATCAGACTACTGAGTGGGCCAAGGTCCTGATTATCGAATTCAGTGCCTTTTTGAGTAAGGTCAGAGCCCTGACCAGTAAACCAGTAAGTTAGAGTGGGAAGGTTCACACCATCATCATCTCTTATACCAAAGTTGGGAACAGCAATTGTCACGTTTACAGTCCACACTTTAGTCGTAGTAGCATCTTCAGCAGTTACGGTATAGGTAACCGGGCCGGTGAAATCGCGGATTACTCCGCTTGCCGGATCAATAGAAGCACCGAGGGAAACTGTAATGGTTGGTGCTAAAGCTGTTATTACCGTGCCCGGAGCTACTTCAATATCTACAGTTGCAGAAACCGGGTTTATAACAGATGGTCCAGTTTGCTCTGCAAAAGAAAAACTGAGGATATCGGCCTGACTACTAAGACCACTTACAGTATAGCTGTAAAAAATTCCGCCATTCTTATCAGATTTAATGGTGTAAAGATCATAATCTCCAGTTATGCCGGCAGCAGTTGAGCTAAAGGCATAATATTTTACTACAGCTCCGGGACTCTGACCAGGAATTGTAGCAGTACCATTGCTTCCTGCCATCGAAAAGCTGACTATATCAGAACTGACCCAATTGTTGGTTGTATAAGCCAGGTAAAATAATTCCTCAGCTGAGGGAGATGCATCTGTAATAATTGTTATATCTGCAGGTTGGTTCGCCGTAACAACCGTGGGTACTGAAAGTGATAACAGGTTAACAGGTTGAGCACTGGTTTCCATAAAAATTGCCCGGGTTCCCGAATAACCGCTGTCTTCCCAGTTCATGGTGTACCACTTTCCATTAACAACCGTAATCTGATTATTCGCTCCATTATTAAATGTATAAGCCTGAAGGGTATTCATACTAACCGTCACATTTGCCCATTTATTACCCCAGGGATTACCAGTAGAACCGCTGGTGAAAAGCCATTCGTATGTTCCACCGACAATGTCTCCACCTGTGGCAGCAACGCTGAGCGTCGTTTGCCAGCGGGGAGTGCCAGTCAGGATTTTCGTTACTCTGCCACCGGGAACCTGAGTATAACTTGCCAAGGCGAGGTTGTCAGTTGGTGGATTTGTCCATGAGTTCCACGCACCCGGCATATTCAGTCCTTCAGGTGCATAAATCTGAGCCTGAACGGTATTGATCGTTAACAGGACCGATGCAATCATGAATAGTGCAATCATGCCAGAATGCACCATGAATACAGTCAATTTTCGCTTTTTCATTTTTGTTGATTTTAATTGTTATTAATTTCTGGAATATTTTTTTATGGGGTTGAGGAACCAACAAAGTTAAATTGGTTATTGTCAACAATGGTTCCATCTGCAGTGTCGATGATACCATCTCCGTTGGTGTCGGTGACTACATAACCTGAAATAAAGTTAAACTGGTCATTGTCGATAGGAGAACTGTCTCCGGTATCAATAAATCCATCCTGATTCACATCTCCACCGTAAATCGCGTACCATCCATCATGCATCAACAGCAGGTTATTGCCATATACATCTGCCGCTTGATTGAAACTGTAGTTTATAAGTGGATACATGAATGAGACAGGATTGGAAGAAGTTGTTTCAATTGAATTTCTATGTCTGATTGTAATAAAGTAATTATCAGATATAGAAACAGGTATTGATATCTGCGCAACTCCGCTTATGCTTAAATCAACATCATTAAATGAATGTTCGATAATGTTGTAATTGGTTGAATTGTGAAGTTCAACCGTTATTTTATCGGCAATTCCAGGCCCGAATTGCGGCCCCGTTTCACCATTTGCCTGTCGCATTGTTCCGTTTCCATTATACAGGCCTTCGAGTAATAGGGATAAATATAGGGTTTTTTCTTCAGATGATAAAACAGTTAAGATGCCTGAAACAAAATTACTTCCATCCCAGAATCCTCCGCCTTCGGTTGAATAACCTCCATAAACATAGTTTCCGTTCTCAAGCCTGAACCGGCTTGCATAGTACCATGTACCGGTTTGATTAAATGAGGGTCCTATATTGGCCTGAAACTCATCGTTATTTCCAACGGCCAGGTTGTAAGTTGCTGTAATCCAGTTGGTCCAAGTTGATGGGTTTGAATCTGTGTTGCTATAGCCTATCCAGGCTTCCAGGCCTGGTGTTGGTGTTGGTTGGCCACTTATGCCATTGATCCATGCCTGTGCATAAACAGTGTAATCCTGCCCTGTATATATTTGTCCTGAAGCAGGCCATTGCAGGTTTGCCCAGTCAATTACCGGTGGTGGTGTTACTTCAACATGCAGGATTCCAGATACATTAATTACCCCGTCCCAGAATCCACCTCCTCCGGGTGAATAGCCTCCATAAACAAAATTACCGTTGTCTAACCTGAAACGACTGGCATAATACCATGTTCCATTTTCGGAAAATTCCGGTCCGATGTTGGCCTGGTATTCATCATTATTTCCAATAGCGATATTGTGTGAAGCAACCACCCAATTGGTCCAGCCCGATGGGTCGGAGTTCACATTACTATATCCAATCCAGGCTTCAAGGCCGGGAGCCGGAACTGGTTGTCCGGTGATTCCATCAATCCAGACTTGTGCTGATACAATATAGTCTTCACCAGCTTCAACCTGACCTTCTCCCGGGTATTGCAAATTAGCCCATGCAGAGGCTGGGTCCCAGCCAGGTTCTAATTCTATTATCAGGTTTGTTTCATCGCTGATGGTTGTAGTTACTGTTTGGGTAAGCCAGTCAAATTTTCCTGCTGTTACCGTGATTGTTTGTGGAAGCGCAAGAAAATCAACAATGCCCGATTCATTAGTGATACGATTGCCGGCATTACCTAGCTTAACCAGGGCTCCTTCGATCGGATTTCCGCTTTCGCTATCTATTACAGTAACCTGAAGATTATGGAATGGTTTAGGCAATGGCTCACTGGTGAAGACTTTATAGTCGCCCGGTTCATAATAGAAAAAATGTCCGCCAGCATCGGTAACAGTAATGGCTTCACCGGTAAAATAATTGTACCATACTCCATTTTTCGTGAAGCCAGGAGCCATATCGAAGCCATTTACCCCCATATTTACAGAGATAACTACATCCATGCTACTGTGTGTTATCCACATCCGTTTTCCNNAGAGCTGCCATGCCTGAAATAACCCTGTTGATCCTTTCCCTGGCCGGTTCATTCAGATAATCCCACCGTGGTGGTTTTGGTGAGGGGCGGTCACCGCCGTAATAAATGCTGTAATCATATCCCATTTCCTGGAACTGCCATAGCATTTTTGGGCCTGGGATTCCGAGATTTAGCACCAGTGCCTGTTCTTGATGGTGAAGTGCGGTAAGGGTGTCCCTGACATTATAAGTAGCTGATGAATTACCATTTGTAATAGCTTCAAACATCATCCGCTCTTCGTCGTGACTTTCCATGTAGTCAATAAGGTTTGGATAATTCCAGCCTCGGCTTCCATGAAAAGCCCATGATACATCTGAATTGTTTTCCCATCCCATTGCAACCTGCTTATAATTGCTGTGCATGGCACTCCAGAGAAGCATTCCAGTGTTGGCTAGCACGGTTTCTTCGCTGTTGTCGGCAAAGTGTTCAAGAATTACATAAGCATCCGGGTTAACCCATTTTATATGGTTATAATAATCAGTAAGTATATTAATACGGCTCTGATCATAGGCATTCCAACCTCCAAAATCAGTTGTATAGGTTTGCGTGAGACCTTTTGATAAATCAATCCGAAAACCATCAACCTTATATTCAGTGAGCCAGTACCCGAAAACATCTTTAAAAAACTGACGTGTATAAGGACTTTCGTGATTAAAATCATATCCAACGCTGTAAGGATGAGGTGATTGTGTATTCAGCCAGGGATTGTTGGCCGATGGTTGCCCATAGCCACCGCCATTTGGATCAAAATACATTTGTACCATTGGGTTAAGACCAAATGCATGATTGGGTACAATGTCGAGAATTACAGCCATGCCCCGTTGATGCGCTGCATCAATAAATGCTTTATAGTCGGTTGAAGTACCGTAGTATTTGTCTGTCGCGAAAAAGAAATTTGGTGAGAAACCCCAGCTTTCATTTCCATCGAACTCAGCAATGGGCATTAATTGAACAGCATTGACACCCAACTCCTTTAGGTAATCAAGTTTTTGTTCAGCATCAGTAATGTGATGTGATTCAACAAAATCGCGCACAAGCATCTCATAAATTAAAAGATCAGATTGTGTATTGTTGATAGCTGGGGGAGTAAAATCAGTTATCTGCCATTGATACTCCTCATTATTTCCGGGTTCAAATACACTTACAACACCATCGGTATATCCGTAGGGGTAGGGTTTTAAATCAGGGTAGTTGGCAGATGGAATCCATTGATCGTTCCATGGATCAAGAATTTTGGTGGAATATGCATCTGAAATGGTGAGGTCTCCATCAATGAAATACTGATATGCATATTCTACACCCGGTTGAAGCCCGGAAATCGTAACCCAATAATGTTTTCCATCAGGAGTGCGTTTCATATATGTTTCATCAGAAATCAGCCAGTTATTAAAATCTCCTATTGCATAAACATACTGCTTTTGGCCTGCCGGGTCATGTAAAACAAGGGTTACGGTTGTGTCATTTATATAGTTGATCCCATTGTGTGAACCAGCAGGCAATGATGCGATCTGAACCGGACCGCGCAGATAGATTTCTATAGAATCATTAACGATTTCAGTGGCATTCGCTGCAGTTGCAACAAGCCAGTTTGTCCCTGGTTGAAGCTGCGGCATTATCAGGTTATAAGAAAGAGAAGTACTGCTTTCTTCAGCCAATAATGTACTATTGATATAAAGGCTGATTTCAGAATTAGACAATGCTTCAATACAGACCGGCAGCTCAGTATTCTGATCGAGGAAGACTTGTTTTTTAGTCGGGTTTATAAATTTTACATTTAATGAGGGATCATAAATATCCATCAGTATATCAGAACCATCTGAATTTCTGTGTTCAAGATATGATCCACCTGACTGAGCAATGTCGCTTCTGAATACAAAAACCAGTTTTTCAATAGTTTCTGTAAGAGGAACATTATAGTATGTTTCAGGACTGCTGATATTGAGGCTGTAATGGTTGGCATCAATGCGGGTGAGTTTTGTTTCAGGCGTGTTTTGCCCCCAGTTTGTTTTAATATACCTCCAGTCTTCCGGACCGGTACTGAGGTTTGTCAATACCCCGGTATGGGCATAAACATCGCTTGTATAATTAAGCAAAGCTCCGTTTCCTTGAGTGGCGTCAAAATAGATGGTAAGGGGCTGATTGTGTAATGGAAAAACCGGTTCGCTTGACACGATTCCTGCATAGGCGCCACAATCAATTGTATGCCCGACGGTCAATACCCCACTTACATTGTTTGTTCCATCCCAAAAACTTCCGGTGCCATCTGCAAAACCTCCATAAACGTAATCCTGGTCGTTCAGCTTGTATCGAGTGGCATAGTAGTAAGTGTTTCTAATGGATATAAGCTCTCCGATGTTGGCTACGAATTCATCATTATTTCCAGAAGCCCCATTGTGGCTTGCCGGTACCCAGTTTGTCCATGTGTTGGGATTGGTGTTTTCGGTATTATAACCAACCCATGCCTGTAGTCCGGGAACTGGGTTTTGTCCTCCTGAGAGGCCATCAACATAAACCTGACCATAAACATTCAAAGGTTGTCCCGGCTCTATTACTGCTTCTTCGGGCCATTGCAAATTAGCCCAGCTAATTGATGGATTACCGACTGCAATTGTGTAGTTTGCACCCCCATTGTTATTCATTTTAATGGTCAGCATATCGAAATCAGACACTATTCCTGATATGGTTGATGAAAAGGCATAACAGGATATTGCTGTCCCATCTGGTTGGGCTGGAATTATAGCAGTGCCCTCAGTTCCTGATATACTGGCAGTCACGGTCGAAGATGTTGCCCATTCATCAGTTGAATATCGCAGATATATAATTTCTTCGGTGCTTTTGTTTCCTGATAAGGTTAATGAAACTGAAACTGGAGAGCCGGCTGGTGCAAGGTTTGGTGTGGCTACATTTGTTATTTCAACCGGTTGATGGCTGATTTCCATAAAGATAGCCTGGGATGCAGTATAGCCGAGGTCTTTCCAGTTCATGATGTACCACTTACCGTTGGCAAGTGTAATCTGATTATCAGATCCGCTGTTATAGGTATAGGTTTGGATGTTGTTTAGCGATACTGTAACACCGGCCCATTTATTCATCCAGGGATTCGTGAGTGGCCCATTGGTGAATAACCAGGTAAAATTTCCGCCCGGAAGGTCGCCACCCGATGCAGCTGTATAGAAAATAGTCTGGTATTTTGGAGTTCCGGTTGATATACGGATTATCCTTCCATCCTGCACCTGAGTTGAACTTGCGAGAGAAGGATTATTGGATGCTGGATTGATCCATCCATTCCAGGTTCCAGGCATATTTAAGCCGTCAGGTTCATAAATCTGGGCCTGAGATAAATTGGCAATAAATAAAACAGAAATCAAAATAGCCAAAAAGAAAGAGCAGTTGAAGAAAAGTTTAGTAGATGCAGTTTGAGTTCGTTTATCCATTATTTGTTCTGTTTTCTTAAGTTTTTGATTGTTTGAAAAAAGTTCGGGCATCTTCATAATAAAAATCAAAAATCCTCCACATCGGGAGGATTTTTGATCATGTTATGGGAGTACCGATCCTACAAAGTTGAATTGATTGTTATCAACGAACGTTCCATCTCCGGTATCAATAAATCCATCTCCGTTAATGTCAGTGATAATATATCCAACAACAAAGTTAAACTGATCATTGTCAACAGGCGTCCCGTCACCTGTATCGATAACACCATCCTGATTTACATCTCCACTATAAATAACATACCTGCCGTCAACCATCATGAGCAGGTTGCCTCCAAACACCCTGGCCGGAAGGTCAAACGCATAATCAATAATAGCATCAGCAAAAGAAACAAGTGATGATGTTGTAGTCTCGATTGAATTTCTGTGTTTGATGGTGATATAGTAATTGCCATTGAAGGATGAAGGAATACTAAGTGAGGCAGAACCATTAGTATTCAGGATAACATCCTGAACCGAATACTCAATCAGGCTGTAGTTTGTTGCATTGTGCAGCTCAACAGAAATAAGATCGGCTATTCCAATTCCAAAATGGGGCCCTGTATCGTCATTGGCTTCATTCATAAAACCACCGCCTGAATACAGCCCTTCGAGATACACGGACAAGTTAAGTGTTTTATCTGTAGAAATAATATTCACATTGTAATCTTCAGTTTCACCATAACTATAATTCAAGCAAGGGTCGAAGTCGCTGTTTGCCCATACTTCACGTACCCGCATTCTTGTTATACCCGAAGTCGCATCAATAGGTACTGTAAATGTAATGGTACCTGTTGCCGGAGTGGGAGGGATATTAACATTTCCAAGTTTCTCATCGGTTTCAAATACCCCGTTTTGATCGTAGTCAATCCAAACTGAAATATTATTTCCACTGCTGTATGTTCCCGGACTCAGTGTAATGGTATATTCTGCATCAGGATTCAAATCTGTTGATAAGCTGCTATAATAAGTGTAAAATGGACTTGCTGAGGCTCCGGTTGCATTGTTAATGTTACCTAGCTGAACAAGGGTAATGTAATCGCCTGCACTGGTTCCTGTTGAATAAGTTGGTACGCAATACTGAAAGAGCTCAACGTTGATATAATCTGTCTTTATTTCAGTGTCAGAGCCATTTGCATTGGTTGCTGTTAAGCTGACTGTATATTGACCAACAGCAGTAAATTGTACATGTGGATTCTGAGAATTTGCATTGGTGCCATCAACATAAACCACTGTATTGGGATTGAAACTCCATGACCATGAAGTAGGAACATTTATTGTCAGATCTGTTAGAACTATAGTGGCGCTAATTGGAGTGGTGATTTCTGAAGCTGAAAAATCGGCTACAGGCGGATCATTAAAGCTATAACAACTAATTGATGCTGCCCATCCGGCTGCTGTAACACTACCATCTGATGTGAAGTTAAGTGTAAGGGCTCCGGAAGGGTTATTTGCTGTAACTATTCCAGGCCCGGTTGTGCCATTATATGTGCCAATCAGGGTGGCAGTTGCATCTGTACCGTTGTATATTCTAAGATAGTCATATCCCGATTCGGTGCTAAACGAGGAAAAAGCCATACGCACCATAGCACCCGGGGTTGATGGGTAAAATGTCTCCGTAAAATTTTCACTATTGGCATAGCTGCCTGATGATCCACCTGAATCATAGAAATCTCCGGTGCAGGTTGTAACCGATCCATTGGTCATATTGAAAATCGGCGGTGCAACGTTGATGTAAGCAGTTTTGGTTTTGGTATCGCTTGCACCTGGTTTTGTTACGGTTAAGATAACATCATAACTTCCTAATGTATTATAAGTTATAGCAGGAGGAGTTTGACCGGTAAAAGATGACGGTGTTCCTCCTGGAAATGACCATTCCCATGTGGCAGGATTACAGGAAGAGTTATCGGTAAAAGTTATTGAATTGCCAATGATAACAGTTGTCAGAGATGCTGTAAAATCTGCAATAACATCTTTTACAACTATATAGCCGATTTTAGTTTCGGTATCTGTGTCTGTTCCATCCGATACAGTAAGTGAAACATCATAAGTTCCTGGTGCTGCATAGGTAATAACCGGTGGGTTTTCTCCGACGAATGTTGAAGGAGTGCCACCCGGAAAACTCCAGGTCCAGCTTGTTGGAGGCCCGGTTGAAGTGCTGGTAAATATAATTTCTGCACCTGAACAAATCGTAGTATTATTCGCAATAAACCCTGCATTGAGGCCTAATTCAAAGGGAGAAACATAGGTCATATAGAGTCCTCCTCGATTATCGGTCCAGCAGGGGTATACTTTACCGCCTTTTGATGTAATTCCAAGATAATCGCCCATGTAACTTGAAGCAAGCCCAGGTATAGGAGCAGGTGTAAAGGCCACATCACTTACCTGGAAGTCGGTCCAGGTATTACCGGCATCTGCAGAGTAAGAAACAAAAACTTCGCATTGTGTACTTGTAACATTTCTGTCATCATAAAATACTACACTCAAAACACCGGTTTCAGGGTCGCAGCTTATCCATGGAAAATATGCTTCTTTTCCAGCAATATCAGGTCCTTGATTTACCCGAATGGGAGTTGACCAATTTGTTCCTCCATCGGTTGAGCGGATCATATATACACTGATATTCGAACCGGTATTGATACCAGGGGTTCCAACATTTGACCAGACAATATAGATATTGCCATTGTTCGGGCCACCGCTTATATCAACCGCCATAACAGGGAATGAATTTACCCGGTGATTTTTAGAAACTTCGGTAGTTCTAATTCCCCTGATATTTGAAATGATTCTGGATGCTGTCTGATAGGTTAAGCCACCATCGGTTGATTTAGCAAACCCAAGGGCAGTTTCATCCGATGGCCAGCTATCGTAGATAGCCCAAACAAGATAGGTTTCCCCATTTGGTCCAGTCTGAATATTAACACCTTGATTGTGGCTGCCAGCATTTATTGCCGAACTGATAGTTATAGGTGAACTCCATACTAATCCATCATTAGTTGATCTGGAAGTTCTTATTTCTGTATCATAGGAGCCGCCAAAATCAGTCCATGCAGCATACAGGTTTCCTTCATAAGGGCTGGAAGTTGCGTTATCAATCCACATATGGTTTTTATCTGCAAGTGAACCGGGATTAGGAGCAATGGTGGCAGTTGTCCATGATGTTCCATTGTCCGAAAAAGCGATGCCTTGTCCGCCGGGATCATCAATAAAATTGATGTATTGTCTGCCATTCAAACCAATAGCAGTTGCGGGGTCGCCAGAGTTTTCCCCACCGGCTCCATTTGGTGAGCCACCCCAGTTAATTCCTGAGTTAGATGACTGGAAATAGTTTGCACCATATAGTGAGCCTACGGTTGAACCAGTCCATGAAGTTGAATTATTTGAATTTAACAGGTAATCAGCATTGTTTGGATCAACAAAAACAGAGTTCTCGCTTTCGGCAACATTGGTTAGGTTTGTAACCGGTATATCGGGTGAATTTGTTGTTTTTACTCCATTTGCTTTAATCCTGCTGCCTTTGTAAATTGCAGGAGCCACAGGTATTCGCTGGCTAAATGGAATAAGGCCCTTTTCTGCCTGTTTTTTCCAATATCTCATGTTGTCAATACGGGTATCAACTTTATCGTTTTTGGTCTGGCTTGCCTGTTGGGAATAGCCCGATAAGGCGAAAACAGAAGTTACCAGAAGAAATAGTGTGGTTTTTAGTCTGTTCATGTGATTCATTTTCAAACAATAGGAGAAATTTTAAATTTCTTTGAGTTTAAGTTATTAAATAAAAGAAGCTGTCGTAAAAGCCACTGCCTGAACTATTTTGTCAGAAAAATACCTTTTATGACAGCTTCTTTTTTGGTTAATCTTCAGTTTATCATCTTATGGCAGTATTGCACCAACAAAGTTGAACTGATTATTATCAACAATGGTTACATCTCCTGTATCGGTAAATCCGTCACCATTTACATCAGAGTCAACATATCCCACTGTAAAGTTAAACTGGTCATTATCAATTACAGTAACATCACCAGTATCAACATATCCATCCTGAGTAACATCACCACCAAAGATAGCGTAACCCATATCGTACATGAGTAGAAGGTTGCCTCCATATACATCGGCCGGAGTTGCAAAACTCTGATTGATAATATTCCCTGCGAAGGAAACCGGGCTGGCTGTTGTTACTTCAACTGAGTTTCGGTGTTTAACTGTAATATAGTAGTTGCCATTTAAAGCAGCCGGTATATCTGTTACAGTTGCAGTACCTGTAGTGCTGAGTTCAACACCTGGAGCAGAATGCTCAATTGTGAAGTATGATCCTGCGTTGTGCAATTCCACAGTAATAACATCAGCAATGCCTGGTCCAAATTTAGGTCCTAAATCATCATTGGCCTGATTCATCGTACCACCTCCTGCATACAATCCTTCAAGCATTATACCTGTAAGGTTGATGGTTTTGGTAGGAGGAGCAGCAGTATATGGAATTGCAAAACCGGTAATTTCAGCACCGCCTTCAAAATCGCCAATCTTTAAGGCAGCACCAGTGGCTGTATTTACCCATGCAAGCCATCCTGAAGCCAGATCCTGAGCAGCCATGTATAGATCGCCGGATTCGCGGTCAAATTCCATATCCTGTGCGTAGTTGGCATTGAAGCCAACCGAACCAACAGGTGTAAATACTCCTGTGGTTAAATTTATAGTTCCGAGTACATCTGCAATTGCATCTACAGAATATGCCATGCCTTCATTATTGATGGCGAGGTTAAGCATACTTATACCCGAATTTGATCCTACAAGGGTCGGAGTGCCCGTTGTCAGATTGATCGTGTATAGGTCTGTGGCTGTAACAGCATACATTGTACTGTTGGCAGGGTTATAACTTAAACCATTCATTGCGATTCCCATATCACCAATCACTGTTCGTGCACCAGTAACCGGATCAAGAGAAATAAACTCATACGGAGCAACGGTATTATAAACAGTACCATACCAAATGCCATTTGCCCATGAACCACCAGATACAAAATTTAATGTGCTTTGATCTGCAAGTGAGTTAAGTATATCAGGGGTTGACAGGTTGAATGTTGTGGGCCCCTCCGGATCAGTACCTGCTGCAGGATAAGCATTGTAACCATAAACTTGTTTATTGAGGTTAAGAACTTTTATCGGCTTGTTGATTGAGTTATTAGCTGCATTCATATCTCCTGCAAGCGCAGTAGAAACAGTTGCAGTATAATCACCGATAGCTGCAGCCCATGGAGCAAAAGTTACCTGCTGTGTAAGTCCTGGACCCAAAGATGTTACTGACTGTGTAGAACTATAGGCTCCAATTGTCATTGTTACATTGAAGGTAATGGTATTAGTCCCTTCGTTCTTTACAGTTGCCATTGGAGATACTGAGCCTGCAGATATAACATCATTCATATCAATGCTTAAGGCTGCTGCATCAAGAGGAACAGATGAAACAACTTTAACATTATCAAGATACAGGCTATTTCCATAAGCACTGGTAGCCGTAAATTTAACTTTGTTTGTTCCGGCAGGCAATGCGAGGCTTTGTGATGCCCATTGTGCCGCAGACGGAACAAATTGAGCCGCTGAAACTCCTCCAGTATTTAAAATACCGGTTTCACCGCCTGGCATAGCAAGCAGTAAGCTGTAGGTAATTCCGTTATTATTGGAATACCAGACATCCAACTGGTCAACTTCATCAATATAGGTTGCATAAGCATAATCAAACTTCAATGTTGGGTTCGTAAGTGAAGCTGCATTAAACTGAAGGGTGATCAGATTAAATGGAGTAGTTGCTGAAATGCTATAGAAATCAGCAGTAGCCGAGGCTGTTCCTGAACCGTATCCACTTGCCAGCGTAGTTCTGGTCCATGCCGGAGCTCCTGTACTTAGTGACCAGCAGGCAGGAGGGAATACTGTGGCTTCGAAATCCTCTGTAAATGGTGCTGTAGTTGGGTTGCAGAATGTTGTTGCAGAGGCAATCGTACCTGTAGAATATGCAGTACCACTATATGACCATGCCTTATAATAATAAGTTGTAGCCGAAGTAAGACCGGTGTGACTAAATGAGGTACTATTGTTGTATTGCAATACGGTACCTCC
>DINP01000096.1:14718-21634 GCA_002426025.1 Bacteroidales bacterium UBA5537
CTTTCGTCAAAAGTTCCCATTGGATAATACTGTGCTGTTCCAGCTGTCTGAGCCAATGCAATATAGAAATCCTCATTGGTGAAGGTAGGAGGTGTTGCAAATGAAAAGTTTTTATTTGCATTAAGATCTCCTGACTGAATTACATAATCAGGTGATTGAGACAGAATTGTACCAGCGCTGTTCATTACAACCGCATAAATGGTATTTCCAACATTGGCAGCAAAATCTGCAATCATCAGATTTGCACCTGGTACTGTTCCTGTTCCATGCATTGTGAATTTGGATGCAAACAATCCCGTTCCCGGAAAGGTAAATCCAAAGCCAGATGCCCCTGTATTGTCATAATCGTATGAGAAAAGGTTATTGTTCACATTTGCATTCTGGGTTATTGTATTATTTACAACCCATGTTTCACCCGAAATAGCAGAAGTAGTTGCCGTAATTACAACATTTTCCTGAATCGTAGGTGTCCAGGTGAAGTTTGACAATGCTGCTGAATTGGCTGCAACTGTCAGCGGTTGGGTTGAAGTATAACGAACAATAGTATTCGTTGCATCCCTCACTGTTAATATTACATTGAATGTTACCGGGGAAGCGGTAACATTGGATGCTCTGACAGCTACCGGAATCGGGGCTCCATAAGGAATCGGTGCTTTTTCAAGGGTATAAATATTAGTAAGATTTATTACATCATTAATAGAGTTGTTTACAAATATTGTTGCCGGACGCCAATTGGACGCAGCCAGAGTAGTAGGCATAGATATATTACTTCTTTGTCCCATTAAGCCACCAGTTAATGATGTATTACAATCTGCAACAAGAGCAGTGGTGCCAACGGTTCCTGGATTTGAAAATTCCCAGGCTACATAAACCCCTCCACCTGTGTAGGTAAACGGAGATCCACCTGAGAAAGGCACAACATAAGGGCCGACCGCAATGGGAACCGTCCATGAGGCGATATCACATACTTGTGTGAAGCCAGTAGTTGTCCAGCTTGTACCTAAAGTGTAGGTTACGTCTGTAGTATTCCTAAGATAAACTTTGAAATTTCCAGTTTGAGAGGTTGCTCCTGCTGTGTAAACAACGAAACCAATAGCATCAACAGTATATCCTGAAGGAAATCCGCTAGAAGCCATTTCTGCTGCAGTAATCAGGTATTCTGTCCTTTGATAATTATAAGTATTACCAGGGCATCGGGTATTAGCAGATGTAGCTCCCTGACCAGGCAAAGCATAGGTCTGAAGAGCATCAGTCACAAGACCTCCGTTCAATCCCCATGGGTTGCTGTATTCAGAAGATTCGCCACCGCCATCGCTGGGCATGGGGGCTCTTTTTACTGTTTGCGCCATACTTAGGCCGCAAACAAGTAAGGACGCTAATGTAATGAGAAGAAACTTTTTCATAATATTTGGGTTTGGTTAATGAATTGGTGAATAATCTACAATTTCAAAAAATCCCATTAAGTGAAAGAAGAAGCCGTTGTACTAGCGTGTATTAAGTGATGTTTGAGTGAGAATTTATTTTTTTTTGGAAAAAGAGATAAGTTGGTTAAAACAAAGTGATTAGTTATGGAAGAATTGCTCCCACAAAATTGAATTGGTTATTGTCAACATATGTTAAATCTCCGGTATCTACAAAGCCATCACCATTTACATCGGTGACCATATATCCGGAAACAAATGAGAATTGGTCATTGTCAATCGGAGTGCTGTCGCCTGAGTCAACAAATCCATCCTGATTCACATCGCCACTGTAAATAACATACTGACCATCAATCATCTGCAAAAGATTGCCGCCAAAAGCTGTACCTGGGGCATCAAATGCATAGTCAATTACCGAACCTGCAAACGATACAGGAGCAGCAGAAGTAGTTTCAAGTGAATTGCGGTGTTTGACTGTGAGATAATAGCTGTTTCCATATATTGCCGGAATGGTTATTGAAGCAGAACCATTCGTACCAAGGTTAACGTTTGGAACAGTATGTTCAATCAAACTATAATTTGCCTGATTGTGCAATTCTACTGTAATCTGATCAGCAATACCAGCACCAAACTGCGGCCCTGTTTCATTATTTGCCTGGTTCATTGATCCGCTGCCAGCATAAAGACCTTCCATATATACTGTCAGGTTCAGAATTTTATCGGAACTGAGGATGTTTACATTGTAATCCTCAGTTTCACCATAGCTGTAAGATAAGCAAGGGTCGAAGTTGGTATTGTTCCATACTTCACGAACACGCATCCTGGTAGTACCCGAAACAGCATCTAAAGGAACAGTAAATGTTAATGTTCCGGTTGCCGGAGTTGGTGGAATAGTTGCATTTCCCAGCTTCTCACTGGTTTCAAACACTCCGTTGCTATTATAATCAATCCATACTGAGATATTGTTACCACTGGTATATGTTCCAGGGCTCAGGGTTATGGTGTACTCATCCCCTGGATTAAGATCAGTTGACATATCACTGTAATAGGTGTAGTATGGACTTGAAGATGCTCCGGTTACATTATTAATACTTCCCAACTGAACAAGTGTAATATAATCATTTGAACTTGTTCCAATTGTGTATGTTGGGATGCAATATTCAAACAGTATTACATCAATGAAGTTGGTTTTGACTTCAGTATCAGACCCGTATGCATTGGTAGCAGTAAGTGAAACTGTATATTGACCCAAAGCAGCAAATTGAACCTGTGGGTTTTGTGAGCTAGCGGTGGTTCCTCCAACAAAGTTAACAGTATTCGGACTAAAACTCCATGCCCAGGAAGTCGGTGCATTTACCGATAGATCGGTAAATGTCACTGTTGAACCAACAGGAGTAGTTGTGGCAGATGCTGTAAATTCAGCTACAGGAGGATCATTAAGACTGAAACAACTTATTGTAGCAGCCCATCCGGTTTTGGTAACACTCCCATCAGAAGTAAAGTTAAATGTTAGTGCTCCTGATGGATTATTGGCAGTAACAGTGCCAGGTCCAGTTGTACCATTGTAGTTGCCAATGAGGGTTGCTGTGGCATCTGTGCCATTGTATATTTTCAGATAGTCATATCCTGATTCGGTGTCGAATGCTGTAAATGTAAAACGAACCATTGCACCGGGTGTTGACGGATAGAAAGTAAGTGTGTAATTTTCGCCATTGGTATAACTACCTGATGCTCCGCCAGAATCATAAAAATTTCCTGTACAGGTTGTAACCGTTCCATTTGTCATATTGAATATTGGAGGCGCTACTACGATAAAAGCTGTTTTAGTTTCAGTATCGGTGCTTCCTGGTTTGGTAACCGTTAATGATACATCATAAGTTCCAATTGTATTGTAGGTGATTGGAGGAGGTGTCATACCCGAATAGGAGGAAGGGGTTCCACCAGGGAAAGACCAGTTCCATCCTGTTGGACTGCATGCCGAATTGTCAGTAAATAAAACACTGTTGCCCACAACAACTGAGGTTGGGCTTGCGCTGAAATCAGCAATAATATCCTGAACATTGATATATGCTGTTTTTGTATGAGAATCAGTATCAACACCATCCGAAACAGTAAGTGTGACATTATAGGCTCCTGATGTTGCATACACTATTGGAGGAGGAGCTTGACCATTGTAAGAGGAAGGTGTCCCCCCAGGAAAACTCCATACCCATGAGGTTGGCGTTGCCAATGAAAGGTCGGTAAATGTAGTTGACCCACCTGAACATAGTGTAGTTGGAGAAGCTGAAAACTCAGCCGTCAGAGCCGGAGGGGCTATCTGGAATACACCAACATGGTTTTTGCGGCCTCCGTTAAAGTACTCTCCTATAGACCAGAAGGTAACATCATCGTTGGGGTCAATCGTCATTTGGGAATAGTCTCCATATCGGGTTGATGGGTCAGATTGTGTACCGGTGGCAATTACTTCTTCTGCAAGTGTCATAGTGCCCAACGGGTCTGAAGCGTATCTTCCGGTAAAACGCAAAGAAGGAAATTGGGTCGAACTAACAATTGTATATGCCAATCCAATATTTCCATTGGCATCCATGCACATATTTCCACTAAATGCACTGTGGCCTCCTGGTTGGGAATATGTCCCTTCCTGGTATATTGTCCATGGCGCGCCATCAGTAGTCTGACGAAGTTCATACCACCGAATACCAGCATAATTATCTGCTCCGTTCAGGTCAACAACAAAATTGAAAACTGCTGAATTGTAGGAAGGAAATCTCCTGTATTGGGCCATATACATTATTGTGGCCTGAAGTGCATCTATATCACCTCCGGAAGGCTGTGGCAGGTTGGAGAATGATCCACCATCAAACAAACCATCAAATGGTTGGGTGTTAATAATTTGTGGACTTGATATTGTTGAACTGGCTGGTGTTGTCCAGTTGACATTTACAGACCATATTTTCAGATGATCGGTAGAAACTCCTGACCAGGCATCGTCCTGCATATAAACTATAGGAGCATTTCCGGCAGGAGGAAGTGTAGGTCCGTTTGCATTAAAACCAAGCGGACTGTAAAATCCACTAGTAACAATTCCGGTTAACGGAAATCCAATCATCTGAGCGGTTGTATTACCGACAATCATCTTATCGCGCTCAAGAGCAAATACTACCTGACTGGTACTAGCGGATGATTGATCTTTATTGGCTGTGATGTAATATCCGTCAGACCAAACTGAAAATTTTGGATAATCAGGAAATGTATTTGTTGGGAAGCGATAAACATACCATCCGTCAGTTACAGGGTTGGGCCCCTGGCAAATAGCCACATCAAAACCATTTGAATAGAATTCGGTAATTAAAAACCTGTCAGCGTAACGATCGTAGATCACAATGGGATCGCCCATAGTGCCTGGAAGTATTGTTCCAAGAGAAGCGACGGCTGTAAGAGGATTGCCTAATTTATCCCATATCCTGAACGCGGAATTCCATGAATTAACAAAATGATTAGGACCAACAGCACCTGTTGGGTCAGTTGGAGTGGCAGTAGCGCTTGCTGCTTCAAAAGTAAGAATTGGCGCCTTTCCTGGTGCTTTAGCTACTTTTGATTGTTGATCCCAAAGAGGGTCGTTTCCTTTCGGCAGACCTTTTCCAGGAACGGAAGTGTTAGAGCCCCAATGCTTGGGATTTACTTCTTTAACAATATCCTTAGCCGGTTTAAATGATCCATCTGCTATTTGTGAGGCAATGGATGGGATTTTAATAACCTGTTGAGATGAAGTAATAAGTGTAGGTCCTTGAGAGCCGGTTGGTAAAATTGAATTTTGCTGACCAAATCCAACTAGTGAATACAAAGACATACTAATTAATAGTATCAGGAAGTAGGCTTTTCTCATCATCTTTATTTTTAAATTATTACTTCATTTAGTTCAAAATTTGATGTACTCTTACGGCAACACAGCACCGACAAAAATAAACTGGTTATTGTCCACGTATGTAACATCCCCTGTATCAACAAACCCGTCGCCATTGACATCCGTCACCATGTAACCTGAGACGAACATAAACTGGTCATTATCAATAGGAGTAGAGTCACCTGAATCAACAAACCCATCCTGGTTAACATCACCTGCATAGATTGCATAGTATCCGTCAATCATCAACAGCAGATTACCACCATAAGCCTTTGCAGGCACGTCGAACGCATAATTTATGGATGGTGCGGCAAATGAAACCGGGTTTGCCGAAGTCGTTTCGACCGAGTTGCGGTGCTTGAGCGTAATGTAGTAATTGCTGTTAAAGGCCGGAGGAATAATCACCATTGCTGAACCAAGCGTGCTCAGTTCAACACTGGGAGCAGTATGTTCAATAATGCTGTAGTTAGCGGCATTGTGGAGTTCTACGTTGATCAGGTCGGCAATTCCGGCACCAAAATGTGGTCCCATATCGTCATAAGCCTGGCGCAAGGTTCCATTGCCACCGTACAAACCTTCGTACAGTGCGTTGATAGTTAATATCTTGTCGGCAGAACCATCCTGGTTAACAGATACAATAACATCGGGCAAACCCGAAACAGAAACTGTGATATTAGCTGTACGTGGTGTTGAGGTGTTTTCAGTATAAGTCGCCGTAATCAGTCCATTTCCAAAACCCGAAGGGGTAACCGTGCACCATGTCTGGTCACTTATAGCCGACCATGCAGCATTGGAGGTAACTGTAAAGTTAACAGAGCCTGCAGCAGGAGCAACATTCTGGTTTGCAGGGGCAACGCTGAGGGTTGGCGGACCGTTAAGCACCGGGTTCTCAAGTACATTGGCATTGCTTCCTGGAATAACCGGAAGCTGTGTATTCACTGTTCCTTCGTAAATAGCAATCCTGGTAGGATATAACGGATTAGTTACCGTATTTGAATTGAAGGAAAAATCAGGTGTTGAACTGGCTGTAAACTCAACAGCATTGGTGAACCTAAGTCTGGTAACCCTGGTTCCCGGAGCGACAGTAGAGACAATATATCCGTTTCCGGCACCAGGCGCAGCTCGTCCGGCAACCCTGATCAATCCGCTGGTACTGGTATTTACGCTAATGGGTTCCATTGTTGGAGGTAACTCTGATGAGCCCGGAACAATGGTTGTCATACCGGCAGTCTGTGCGGCACCATTCAACATTCCTGTATTAAAGTTGATACCATGCTGGGTTGTTGCCAGCTGTAATGGTTGGGCAGCATCCACATCAAGCAGATAGATATCGAATTCAAAGACATTGGGTGCCGTTTGTGTAATATTCTGAATCGTAAGCAGGAACTGTGACTCAGGCACGCCTGCTTGTGTAACAGAAACCACNNGAAGGGGTAACGGTGCACCATGTCTGATCGCTGCTTACTAACCATGAAGTATTTGAAGTAACATCAAAAGAAACACTTCCGGCCGTTTCATCTACATCGTAGTTAGACGGTGTTACGCTCAGCGCCGGAATAGCGCCGGCCTGCGAAACGGTAACAACAACCGG
>DINP01000096.1:21998-69999 GCA_002426025.1 Bacteroidales bacterium UBA5537
GTAAACGATTGGATCGAAGTCCAGGTTGAACCGTTGTTAATACTATATGATAAAGTTCCTGACGAACCTGAATAGCTTTTGAAATAATGGCTGAACTGCAGTGTAACCGAAGAATAGGCAGCAAGATTAAGCGAAGGGGTAATCAAATCAGCGTTTTGCGAATTTCCTGACCCATAGGCATCGCTGTTCAGATAGGCATAGTTGCCTGTTAAAGCCGGGTTAGGCGATTGGCCTGTAATGGTTCCGAATTGCCAGATCTGTCCGTTCCCAATGTGGTCAATCTGCGCCCAGCAGGTAGGTAAAACACCTGCAGTAAAATTTTCAGTAAATGGTAATGTAAAGATGCCGCATTCAGTAGTAAACTGAAGATCATCGCCATAAAAAGTCCCGTTTGCATTGGTAGCATAAGCCCTTATATGGTAAAGTGTATTGGCGCTTAAACCTGTAATGGAACTTGTAAACACGCCATTGCCCGATCCATCGGTAGTGTGAGAACCGGCAATTGTCGGATTGGCTGAAGTGCCCCAGCAAACGCCCCTGGCTGTAACTGCCGAGCCTCCGTTTGAAGTAATATTACCTCCAGAAGTGGCAGTATTTTGTGTAATAGCAGTAGCGGCAGTTGTTGTAAGCACTGCGGCCCCTGGTGTAAAGGTAAGATCGTTGCCATAGGTTGTGCCATCGCTGTTGGTTGCTACCAACCTGAAATGGTAGGTGGTGCCGCTGGTGAGACCTGATATATTAGCACTTACTGAAACATTGGTTGTTCCTGAGCCGGCAGATGTTGTTGCTGTATTATTGCCATAAGATGTGGTCGTTCCCCACTGGAAGTAATAAGTGGTAGAAATTCCGTTTGGGTTAACAGTGCCGTTTAAAGTAGCTGATGTTGCTGCAATTGCAGTTGCATCTAGTGTAGTTGCTGAAGGGTCATTGCCGAATTTGAAAGAGGCGATTTTTGTTTGACCTGATGATCCATATTGAGAAGTAAACCAAAAAGTCTGATCGTCATTTGGATCAATCGAAATGGCAGAATAATCTCCCCATCTTTCTGAATTGGTCTGAGAATTTGTGCCGGTATGTATTACTGCTTCTGCAATATCCATGGTTCCGTTTGCGGCACTGTAAGCTGCTGAGGATTGTCCTGTATATCTTATGCCCGGATAAACTGTTGAACTAGAGATAGAATACCCCAATCCGATTTTTCCACTTCCATTAAGAGAAATACTTCCCATCCATCGTGAATGTGCATCAGGAGCATAAGTACCTTGTTGTCTAATTGCCCAGTTGCCTGATGTCTGAGTACCTCTTCTTAACTCATACCAACGCACACCGGCATGATCTGTTCCATCAACATCAACAGTATGGCAACAAACGATTGTCTGATAAGTGCCGAAATTTCTATATTGTGGAACATTCATTATAACCATGGGTATAGCATCAAGTTCTTGAGGTGTGCCCGGTTGTTTTATGTTGGTCCAATTGTTTCCGAAATTACTGTCGAAGGGAGATACCGCCAGTTGCTGTACCCTGTTGAAACTTGAAGAAGATGGAGTAGTCCAGTTAACAGCCAGTTCATAAATCCAGAGTTGATCTGAACCACCGCCGATTGCATCGTCATTAAATGCTATAAAAATTCCCGGAGCGCCTGTAGGAGCAAATACGCCATCATTATCAACCGGAGGTACACACATAAATCCATCAATAGAAGTAGGCCTGTTAGGGTTGTTAAAAGCTACCATACCCGGACTTGTTCCGCCGGAAAGCATTACAGAACGTTGAAAAACGTAAATATCATTACTTGAACTGTTATTATCACCCATATAATAACCATCCTGCCAGATGCCGAATTTTTCGTAATCAGGCATATCTGCCACGTCAAAGGAATACTTATACCATGTTCCCGTTGGGTCGCTGGTTGTTGAAACTGCAATAAGCATGTAATCATTTGAACCACAAATAGAGAATTCTACAGCGAGCCATCTGCCTGCCTGCTCATCATAAAGTACCAAAGGGTCTCCATCGTTGCAGCTTGATCCTATAACAGTCCCGAAAAGGGTATTCATAGCGGTTGGCCCTGCAACTAATGAACCTGTTTTGTTATATATGGCATAGGTTGTATTGATGGTTTGCATATAGTGGTTTGGCCCTGCTGCACCATTACAATCGGGGGGAGAATATGGTGATGTTTGTCCTGTGAAATTTGTAATAGGAGCCTTAGGTGCTCCTTTATAACCCATTGTCTTTTGCCAGACTGCATCTGGTCCTTGTGGCAGAGCTGTCTCACTGAACGGATATGATCTTGTTCTAAGTTTCTTGTTAAGCAGTTTTTTATCTGCTTTCTCTTTCATTATCTGATACTCTTGTGGGGAGATTGGAGCAATATCTCTTAATGGTGGTGTTTCTCCCAGAAAAACACCTGTTCCTATCAGGGTTGGTTTTGCTGGTTTATCTTGTGAGTAGGCTTTCAATGCAATAAATGCGGTAGTAAAGCATGTCAGGAGCAAGAGTGAGTAAAACTTCTTCATTAGTTTGAATTTAGTGAATGGTTGAATATTAGCTGAGTATCAAGATAATTGATGAATTCAGAAATTTGAAAGTCAATTTTTATATGAATACAGTTCAGGGGAAATTTGCCTGTCTGTAAGATTTTCCGGTTTAAGTGGTTTCATAAAAACTCGGTTATTTAACAGGGATTTCTATGAATCAATGAACTTTTTCTACTTAAGTAGAGTAAAAATTATAAGAAATTGGAATTGATTAAATATTGGTTACCAAATTGAACAGTAAATTCAGATCCGGTTATTAATTTGTTATTCAAAATAAATGAGACAAAAACTTTGATACCCGAAACTCCTTATTTGGTTTAATGTCTTGCTAATAGGATTGTTCAGGAAGATGAAATTAAAAAAAGTATTTGAAGAATTAGAAAAGAAAATTTATCTTAATATACTTTTTTATTAAGTAAGAAACAAATAAAAATGAGCCCGGACCTTTGCCCGGGCTCATTAGTTCTGCTATTCGAATTTTTGCCTGGCGTCGAACACTTTCTTGAGACCATAGCCAGCGGCCATAGTAATAAGAAGTGCTATACCTCCGCCAATGGGGGCAGTGCCACCACCACCGATTGGGTCTCCACCAACGGGGTCACCGCCTGATCCGCCTCCGGGGTTTGGCTGGGCAAACATGTACAGAGGTGCGATTGCAAAAGCTCCAGCAACGATTATCTGAATGATTCTTTTTTTCATATTGATGTTTTTTAGTTTGTTGTTTTAGTTTGTTTAAAAATCAGCTAAGTCTTCTCCCCCGAATTTGGGAAAGGGGGAGAAGCGCTAAAAGCCTATTTTATAAACACTTTCTGATTAACCGAGCCCTGAGCAGTGGTAACTTTAACAATGTAAGTACCAATTGCTGCACTCAAAGGAATACGGGTAGTTGTACTGCTGCTCATGTTGGCATCTTTCAATTCGCGACCAGTAAGATCGAAAATACGAACTTCGCCAGTAAGGCCAGTAGTGTTGTTGATAACAACTGTGCGGTCAAAACTGTATACTGTTATGCCATTGAGGGTTGGTTTATCAATACCTGTAGCATTTTTGAAGTGCAGTTTGAAACGGTTGTCGTTATCACCTACCTGATAGTTGAAGCTGTAAACAGGGTTCAACCTCAGATCCTGAAGTGAATTGAGTTTCAGGTCTTCGAGAAGAATTGGAGTTGAACTGCTGAAGCTTTCCATACCTGAAGCAGTAACACTGTATGTTCCTGCAACGCCGCATGTGAAACCTAGATTAACAACTTCATTACCTTCGAACGGAAGTTCGTTGATGCTGAGTTTGTAATCAGCAATGCTGTACAATTGAGGAGCAGTTGCGAGACCTTCCAGTTTAAATGCATCATAATTGCTATCAAAAGCAGCAGTTGCATTGTCATTGAAATGAACGAAAGTAGCATCAAAATAATTGTTGCCATCTGCGCGGAGTTCAAGAGCATTGGCTACAGCATCTTTGTAGAATGCCTGGCTGCTATGAACCTGAGCTGTCAAAGGAATGGTAAGACTTGCACCATCGGTAGCGGTTTTTACAAAGAAACCATTCTGGGCAGGGATAATACCATTGGTAAGACTACCAACTGTACCGTTCCAGTAAATATAGTTACCGGCACCAGCCTGATCCCATACAGCTACCTGAGCATCATAAGATCCCATTGAGAATACATCCCAGTCAATGGCTGATGGGAATGGATTGCCAAGAAGATTCCAACCAACGCGGTTAACATCTACGCCTGGATTTACATTAGATAAAGTGCGTGAAACATTGGCAGCATTCAGCATACCTGTGAAGGTAGCAGTCTGAGGAGTGGTCATCTGAACTGAATAACCCATTCCAACTGCCATGTTGTCAGCGATATAATGATTAATCCATTCGCCTGTTGGCTCGTCATATTCACGTGCCCATACTTCGTTCCAGTACATCGGAGCGAATACATCGCCAAATGTAGTAGAAGCAACCGGTGATGAAAGCAGGTGGAAGTTTGAGTTAACAATAGCACGATCAACAACAACCGGGTTGGTAACACACAGGAATTCCTGACCAATTAATGATCCACCATCTAAAATATGAAGATCCATAATTGTTACAGCGCATGCTACTGCATTTATTGGAGCAGGTGCAATCGTTGGGCTGAATGGAGTTCCAGCAGGAATTGTTACAATTGTAGTTTCACAAGGTAGAAGCTCAGGAGTCCAGTTGGCAGTATTAAACCAATCGCTGCTAACACTTCCGTTCCATTCTGAAGCAACAGGGCAAGGAATAATAGTGATGACAACCATATCAATAGTATTTGACATAGCAGTAGCTGAAGTAACACAAGCAAGATCACTTGTCATTACAACATAAACCATGTCACCATCAACTGGCATATAAGCAAAAGTAGGAGCATTTGTTCCAGCAGGTAAACCATTTACAAACCATGCATAAGTTGGCATACCACCACCATTAACCGGGGTAGCTGTAAAGGTTACTGTAGTTCCGGCTACAACATTGTTAGCATCTGCAACGATTGAAACTGCAGGAGTAACGGTAGCTGTAATAGTCAGGTGAAGGATGTTGTTAACACAACCAACACTATAAGTGTAATCTCCACTGGCTGTATAAGTCATGCCGTTAAGAGCCCATGTATAAGAATCGCAAGCGCTTTCGGTAAATTCTACGGTGCTGCTTGGTTCAATGGTCAGGTGCAGGATATTGGTTATACATCCATCAATGAAAGTATAATCACCGCTAGCTGTGTAGGTAACTCCGTTTACTGCCCAAGTGTATGAATCGCAGGCAACTTCAGTTACTTCAACTGTAGCGCCTGTGGTGATGGTCAGATGCAGGATATTGGTTGTACATCCGTCAACAAAAGTATAATCACCACTTGCAGTGTAAGTTACTCCATTTACTGCCCATGTGTATGAATCGCAGGCAAGAATGGTTGTTTCAATAGTGTTGCTCACCGTAATAGTCAGGTGAAGAATATTGGTAACACAACCTACTACATAAGTGTAATCACCACTTGCAGTATAAGTCATACCATTAAGAGCCCATGTGTATGAATCACAGGCTGCTTCAGTAAATTCTACTGTGCTGCTTGTAGTGATGGTCAGATGAAGGATATTGGTAACACATCCATCAACAAATGTATAATCACCACTTGCAGTATAAGTCATCCCATTAAGTGCCCATGTGTAAGAATCGCAGGCGCTTTCGGTAACTTCAACAGTGCTGCTTGTTGTGATGGTCAGATGAAGGATATTGGTAACACATCCGTCAACAAACGTATAATCACCGCTTGCAGTATAAGTCATTCCATTGAGTGCCCATGTGTAAGAATCACATGCGCTTTCGGTAACTTCTACAGTGCTGCTTGGAATTTCAATAACCACAGCACTTCCGAGCATAGCAGTTGTACCAACAATTGCTGGAACAGTGCCATCATCTGTACCTGATACTGTGTAAGTGCCAGCAAGCTGCATACCAAAAGAGATTGCTGAACCTGTACCGGCAACAACAACACTACCTGGCATCATGGTATAGTTTACACCAACCTGTGAGCCATCAAGGCCTACCATAAGTCCGCCTGCACCTTCGCAATATGATCCGCCTCCGGTTACATTATAGGCAATTGGAGGATCACCAACAGGAGCATTAAGTATAGGGTTCTCAAGTACATTGCAATTTACACCAGGAACAATCGTTGCCTGAGTGTTCAGGAAAGTAGTTTGGTTGTAATACGCAAAACGGGTCGGGTACAATGGGTTACTAACACTGTTTGAGTTGAAAATAAAATCCATTGTTGAACCGGCTGTGAAAGGTACCGCATTAGTAAAAGTAAATGATGCAATCCGAGTTCCTGGGGCTACAGTTGAAACAATGTATCCACCACCAAAACCAGGTGCAGCACGTCCGGCTATCCTGATCAGGTCATAGGAGTAAGAAGCGTCACTTAGGTTAACAGTACTTACACTGATAGGAGCCATAGCAGGAGGTAGGTCTGACGATCCAGGAACTACTGTTGTCATAACAGGGGAAATGGCACCTCCGTTCAAAATTTGGGAGTTGAAGTTGATACCACCCTGAAAAGTAGCAAATTCAAGAATCTGACTGGGGTCAGTATCCAGAATGTAGATGTCGAATGTTAGAACATTGGGTGCTGTTTGCACCACATTCTGCATAGTGATAATGAAATCCTCCTCTGCACTGGGCGCAAATGGCCGCTGTGCACTGGTCTGTGTGAAGGACAGGATCAATGCCAGTAGAGGCACAACCCTGAGCATTTTGTTGAGTAATTTTCTCATAATTGTTGTTTTTGGGTTATTTAATTAGTAATTAATTGTTGAATTAAAATCTGGGTTAATTTGAAATTATATTTGAAGAACAGGGGTCTTCTGTTTAGGGAAAACCCCTGTCCGTGAAATATTATGGAAGAATTGCTCCGACAAAATTGAACTGGTTGTTGTCAACAATAGTAACATCACCCGTGTCTGTAAAGCCGTCACCATTAACATCAGAATCAACATAACCAACCGTAAAGTTAAACTGGTCGTTGTCAATTACAGTAACATCACCGGTATCAACATAGCCGTCCTGGGTAACATCGCCACCATAGATAGCGTAACCCATATCCATCATAAGCAGCAGATTGCCACCATAAACATTGGCTGGTAGGGCAAAACTCTGGTTGATAATTGTGCCGGCAAATGAAACAGCGCTGGCAGTAGTTGTCTCAACTGAGTTACGATGTTTGATGGTAATACGATAGTTGCCACTAAGTGCTGCAGGAATACCGGTAATTGTAGCAGTACCTGTAGTGCTTAACTCAACACCGGTTGCGGTATGCTCAACGGTGAAATAATCACTAGCATTGTGTAACTCGACAGTGATTACATCAGCAATACCAGGGCCGAATTTTGGTCCGAGGTCGTCGTTTGCCTGATTCATGGTTCCGCCACCAGCATATAATCCTTCAAGCATAACACCTGTAAGATTAATGGTTTTAGTAGGAGGTACAGAGGTGTATGGAATTGCCAAACCGGTAATTTCAGCTCCACCTTCAAAATCTCCGATCTTCAACGCAGCTCCGGTAGTTTGATTAACCCATGCGAGCCATCCTGAATTAGCATCCTGAGCAGCCATATAAAGTTCTCCCGTTTCGCGGTCAAACTCCATATCCTGAGCATAGTTTGCATCAAATCCAATTGGTCCAACACTGGTAAATGCACCGGTAGTCAGGTTGATAGTACCAAGAACATCAGCGCCAAGATCTACAGCATAAGCAACACCAGCAGTATTGATGGCTAAATTTATCAATAAGCGGGCTCCGCAACTACCGATTAAGGTTATTGCTCCGTTGGTCATGTTGATAGAATACAGGTTAGAATTTACACCATCATAAGCTACTCCATACATGGTGCTGTTAGCACGGTTGTATGATAAGCCGTTGATACCTACTGTCTGGGTGCCAAGTAATGTACGAGCTCCCGTTGTTGGATCCAGGGTAATGAAATCGTAAGGAGCAGCTGTATTATAAACAGATCCGTACCATACGCCTTCTGCCCAGGTTCCGCCTGATACAAAGTTCAGTGTACTTTGATCAGCAAGTGAATTAAGTACTCCAGGGCTTGAAAGGTTGAATGTTGTGGGTCCTTCTGGATCGGTACCTAAGTTTGCATAAGCATTATAACCATAAACCTGCTTGTTAAGGTTTAATACCTTAATTGCTTTGCTTACAGAATTGTTTGCAGGGTTTAAGTCACCGGCCAGAGCAGTTGTTAAAGTTGCTGTATAATCACCTATAACAGCTGTCCATGGTGCAAAGGTTACCTGTTGCGTAGTTCCAGCAGCAAGTGCTGTTACCGTTTGTGTTGATGTGTAAGCACCGATGGTAAGTGTAGCATTGAAGGTAGCTACTGATGTACCTTCATTTTTAACTGTTGCCAATGGGGTAACAGATCCGGCAGCAACAACACTATTCAGGTCAATGCTAACTGCAGCAGCATCAAGAGCCAGTGGTGAAAATACCTTAACATTGTCCAGGTACAGATTGTTACCATATGCACTTATAGCGGTAAATTTAACCTTATTGGTCCCGGCAGGAAGTGCAAGGCTTTGAGTTGCCCATTGAGAAGCGGTTGGCACAAATGAACCGGTTGTGGCTCCACCTGTATTCAGGATTCCTGATGGTCCACCAGGCATAGCCAGCAAGAGTGTATATGTAGCTCCGTTATCCGTTGAATACAATACATTCATTTGGTCAACTTCATCAATATAAGCTGCGTAAGCATAATCAAACTTAAGCGTTGGAGTTGCCAAACCGGTCATATCAAAACTAAATGTCACCAGATCAAAAGGTGTAGTAGAAGATATTCCATAGAAGTTAGCCTCTGCAGAGCCAGTGCCAGCACCGTATCCACTTGCTGATGTTGTCCTTATCCAGGTTGGAGAAGCTGTTTTTGTCCAACAAAGAGGAGGGAATGTAGTTGCTTCGAAATCTTCAGTAAATGGGGTTGCAGATACATTACAGAGTGTGGTGAAGGTCGTTGGGCCTGTCCATGTACTGTATAATGCGCCACCGCAACTTGAACGTACATAAACTGAATAGATGGTAGCAGCTGTTAAGCCTGTTACATTGGCTGTTACAATACCTGCGCCAGTAGATCCTGAAGAAACCAGACCTGTTGCGCCACTTCCACCAGCACCGCTGGTACGAACTTCCCACTGATAGCCATTTGAAGGAGCAGGCGAAGCTGCTGTCCATGAAATGGTTGCTGTGGTTGTTGTTATTGCTGAAGCAACGATTGCTGTTGGAGCTGAACATGCAGGAGGTTCCTGAACGGCTACATTATCAATCATTAAATCATTATCTCCATTACTTACGGTTGATTCTCCATAGAACCCAATCATTACAGTTCCGGAATAACCAGCCAGTGGAATAATAACATGCTCACCTGCAGAAAAATTGATATTGTCATAAACATAGGTTGAACCGGTGTTATTCCATTCTCTTAGCGTATTAGCTGAAGTCCAGGTAATTCCGCCATCGGTTGAAATTACAACTGCGAAGCGATCGTCTGGTGAAGGAGTAGGAGCGGTAGAAGTTCCATAAGCATTCAGTGATAGGTCAAATTCAAGACGAAGGGTTGATGAGCCTGCTCCGAGATTAATCTGAGGTGTCATCAGCCAATATTTGGTTGTAGTGCTCCATATATTGAGCTTGGCAGCTTTGTTAACAGGAGATGTTACGTTACGGAAATCATCCTGTACCCAGCCACTGGTTGTAGTAGTCAAAGTACTTGGAGCAGCAAGTAACCCGGTATACCTTGTCCAACATGATGGTGGAACTGCAACTTCAAAAGTTTCAGGTCCAAAAGGAACTGTAACTGCATTACAGGCTGTTGTAAAAGTATTTGGACCTGCCCAGGTGCTTTGTGAACTACCGCAGTTTTGCCTTACATACCATGANNAGTCCCTGTTCCCTGAACAAATCCAGAAGGACCCCATTCAATATCCCAAAGAGTTCCACCTGGATTGGTCCATCCGAGTGAAGCCTGAGTAGCAAGAATTCCTGATGCAGTTAATGCAGTAGGAGTGGGACATGCAACGGTAGTTGTGAAACTAACAGGACCAGTCCATAAACTATATCCACCTGCACCACAATTTGCCCTTACATAAAAACTATAGGCTGTTGTTGGAGCTAAACCACTAAGTGTATAAGGATTGGTAACACCCGTAACGGTAGTTCCTGTTCCTTGTACAAAACCTGAAAGTCCCCATTCAATTTCCCATGCAGTTGTTCCATTGGCATTCCAGCCTAAAACTGCTGAAGAACCAGTTATGGTTGTTGCAGTTAGAGTTGAAGGCTGAGGACAAGCTGGTAAAGTTTCCCAAACTACATCATCTAAATATATATAGGAGTAAGTTGTAGTTAAAGGATGTGCGATTGCAATATACTGATCAGAACCAGAATAAGCAGCAAAGCTCACGATTACACTGGTCCATGTAGAAGTATTNNACAATAACTGATAAGTTTGTGCTTGCACCTTTAGCATAAAATTTCAACTGATGAGTTCCGGCACCAAGGTTGGATAATTGCGGAGAAATCAACAGAGGAGCATCAATAGCAAGTGAAGCCCCTGAACTGTATAATTGGACACAGTTTGGTGCTGAGTTTGGAGCTGTAGTGTATGTGTTAACTGTTTCGAATGAGAATGCGGGTGAAATATACTTTGACCAGCAAGAAGGCAAAGCCGGTGCCGTAACGGCATCAAAATTCTCATTTATAGCAGTAGTTGGATCACACAAAGTTGTGAAAATAACCGGTCCTGCCCATGCGCTGAGGTTTCCAGCGCCGCAATTCTGCCTTACATATACGTAATAGGTTGAATTAGAAGTTAGACCTGTTAATCCGTAAGGATTTGCAGTAACATTTGGCACAATCGTACCTGTTCCGGCGGTGTGAGCGCCAACGGCATAGTCAATCTCAACCGTAGTTGCATCAGTCCAGCCAATGTTAGCAGCATTATTGGTAACACTACTAGCAAATAATCCTAAAGGAATGCTGCAAGCAGGAGGAGCTACTATGGCCATATTGTTGATCATCAGATCATTGTCGGCATTGCTAACGGTTGATTCACCGTAGAAACCAATTTTTATAACTCCGGTATAACCAGTAAGAGGAATAATTATTCTTTCTCCAGCCGGGTTAATACTATTATAAACATAAGTTGAACCAGCATTATCCCACAAACGGAGTGTATTTACTGATGTCCAGGTGGTTCCGCCATCTGTAGATATAACAACAGCAAATTTATCATCAACCCCAGTGGTCGCAGGAGGATTTGAGCCACCATAAGCATTGAGTGCAAGATCAAACTCAAGTTGGTAAGTTCCGGTTCCTAAGTCAATCTGAGGAGTAAATAACCACTCATAGCGTGCAGTTGAATAAATATTGATTTTTTGTGCTCTATCACCAGTAACGATATTGCGCCAGTCATCTTTAAGCCAAAATGAAGTGGTACCAGTAAGGGTGGTAGGAGCAAGCAATTGACCTTTAGCTTTTGTCCAGCATGGATCTGGATCCTGAGCGCCATCAAAGTTTTGTGTATAAGGTGCTGTATAGGCACTTGAACATAGGGTTATTGCGTTTGCATTTACATTAGTTGATGAATACAATCCACCAGCTATTGACCATGCTCTGTAAAAATATTGCGTACCCTGAATAAGTCCGGTATGATTTGAAGTACCTGCAGCAGCTGTATTTAAAACAGTACCGCCTCCTGTAATAGGATCGCCCGGGTTATAAGTTCCGGTGGGTGTGCCGAAAGTATTCACTGTATTCCAGGCTATCATAATATTATTGCCCGCTGTATTTGCTACAGTAGTCAGGTCAATTTGTGAACCAGAGAAAGCAACTGCTGCAATACTGGCTGGAGCATTTGGTGCAGTAGTAGTTGACCCAATTAAAGGAGAAGTAGTCAGGTAGAGTGGTCCACCTGCACATATTGCATTTTTAGAGAATACGTGGAAATAGTAAAGAGTTCCAGCGGTTAAACCAGTAGCAGAAAAAGAAGTGCCACCGGTTGAAACTACAGTACCATTACCCAATGTACCTCCAACTGTATAGGTAGTTCCATCAACCGGTGGAGCTGTTAATACTCCATCAGGTGTTCGTACAACTAAGTAACTATCAGAACCTGCAGCGGCAGTGAAAGTTCCACTAACTGAAGTTGTGAGCGGGGTAAGAACTAGTGCAGTTGGTTGATTAACCGGTGTTGTACAACTTGGTAAGCTAATACCTCCAAGAATTACATTAGGAAACGCAGATATTAATCCAGAAGCTGTAGGAGGAGCTGCCGGATCAGGGTTATTACTGTCACTATAATAACGTATTGATCTACCAGTAGTTGAAGTTGTTGAATAGAAGAAGTCAGATGAAGTATTATAACTTGCAGCATTTTCATCAACAGCAATTACAAGGTTGTCCACATTATTATATGCAAAATCAGTAATGTCGAATGTAATCCAACCTGAAGTTGTAGGACTGGTAAATACACCAGAATATACCTGGGTCATATTTGCAACAGGAATCCAGTCGGTAGTGCTGGCAAACGCTGTTTTACTGGTATGACCCATATAAATGGTCCAGTTGTTTGAATTTGAAAGACTTGTTCCAGAAAAGTAGAACTGCAGGGTTGTAATGTTGCCACTAACAGTAATCTGTGACTGCAGGTACAACGACTGCGAATAGGAATAACCAAAATATGGATAAACCGGAATTCCATTACTGGCCGTTCCGGTTCCAATGGTTATCTGTCCAAAAGAGCTTCCAGCCCAAAAGAACAGCAAGATTAGCAATGTGAAGAGTTTTCTCATAATTGATTTGGTTTAAGGTTAATTTGGTATATAATTGTTTATTAACAACTTACAACNNTTTAGTGAAGCCAAAATACAACGGCATTTGAGGCGATGCAAATTAAATGAGTTCTGATTTATGAATCCGAACCTATTATTCCCGATTTATGATTTCATACTCAAAGTTCTAAGTATCACTATAACAGGGATATAGGGTGTCATGTTTGAATTTGTACTAAAAATGAAGGAACAACAAGATAAAAATTATTTTACGGTTTAAAACCTTAAGATTTCCTTTGTTTAAGAAGAAATATATTTTGTAAGATTCTTATAATCAATAACATAAACTGTATTGATATATCAGTAGCTGCTATATTNNCACCAGAATTCAATTCATTGTTACTAGTATGTTGTTAGAGGAATATGGATCATCAATTGCTCAATTTTTAAGTCTCCACATTTGTATGTGCTGAGCTCCGCATATTCGGCTGTTTTGAATTAAAAACATCAAAATCAATCACATATAAAATGTAAGGTATATTTAAGGTATATTTTAGTCTCTAATTATGTTACTTCTATCCTGGTATCCTACTTCATTAATAATAAAGACAGGATGATATTGCTGCAATTTATGGTAATAGAGGCAATCTGGAGGTGTCTCCAGCTTTTTGAAGTCGGGCAGGGGCAATGCAGGTATTTTTCTGTTTTCTTTTAATTCAAAGAGATTCCCAATTCACTTTTATAATGCTGCAATCCATTTACTGATTATTCTTGATTAATAACAAATGAAGGAGATTTTTTCTGTTTCTGTTATATTATTATATCTCAATGTAGTGGTACTAATGCATTTGAAAGTGTATTCCTAATATCAGGCTTTCCCTCTTTAGCTATAAGTCATTGAAAATCATGATCATATTAATTGGTGAGCTTTTTATAAGGTACTGAAACCTAATTGTTGTGCGCATCGGGATATAATCTCTGCGAGAGATTAATTTGTTAGAACGCGGCAGCTAAGTGAATGTAAACGTATAACTGAATTCTTATGGCTGCTTTGAAGCTGTTACTATGTTATTTCCAGAATCTATCAATTCGACAGACGATTCTGACCTTCTATATTTAAAATTGATGTCATAATGAATTTCAAATGAAAGCATATTCAGTGATCCAAAATTCGATGATTTTTGGGTGCTTTTCAGGACTGTATGGTAAAATATTTTACTTAATTTCTGAAGAATTGAAGAGATAAATTCCTGTTTTCAAACCCTGGTATTGTCTTTCTTAAAATTGATGTTGGTAGTAAATAATTAATAAACAGTTAAATACGATTTTGCTTTTGTCATTTCTGAAATTATAAACTGAAATTGCAAATTGAGTATTGCTTTTTAATTTATAATTCCGTAATTTTGATTTCTCATTTTGGGATAATGCAATTTTGGCAATTTTAGCTTACGGTATCTGAAAGAACTTTGTCTTTAATTGGTTTGATCCTGATGGATGGGTGGCAATAATTGAATTTAACAAGGTTAGTTTTTTAATAACCGATTCTGCTACAATTACTCTTTTAGTAACTAAGTACATTCTATATTGGGGATATTTCTGATGGTATAACCTGATAAACAACAATTACACAAATCTTATTTTGACATTTTGACTTGTGCTTTTTTGAGATTTTGATTTCAGAGGCTGCCAGTTTGTCCTTCAGATTTGATTGGTATAAAGATATTTTACTTAAAACTGACTCATCAAAAGCTCACTATCGTATTGATTATGAATCTAATAAATGCTTATGACAGAATTTATTAATATTCAATTGGTAATTGGATCGGGTTTGCTTTTGGTTCTTGCCTTATTATCATTCGAAAAAACATTCCGAAAAGGTGAGAAGTCCAGGCTTTTCCTGGTCGCATTTCTGCTTGTAAGTGCGCTTTACCTTTCTGCACTGGGGCTTTGTTATTTTATTCCTCAACCATTCTATTCCTGGGCCGATGCCATTAAAATACCTTTGTTTTTATTTGTTATCCCTTTGTTCTTCTTATTTGTAAGCGGTGTTGTTACCGGTAAACCAAGGCCGGTGAACCAAATTCTAGTTCATTTGGCGATACCTGTTGCTTTTCTTATTGCAGTTCCTTTTATTGTTCTTACAGCCCATTTAACTGGTAAGTTGCATCATGGTTCAACACTATTTTCAATATGGGCAGGCACCGGATATCTGTTTCTTTTTGGTCAAACCATCATTTATACAATCAGGTTTTTTTACCAGAGTGAAAAATATTCTAAACGTTTACAAGACTATTACATTGCTGTTCCGGGCGCTAATAAAAATCTGAGAAACCTTCTCATTGCCTTTTCAGGCTATTTTCTTTTTCTGGATAGTTGGCTGATGTCATTTGTAATTCCGGTTGAAATATTTCCATTTGTTTACTCTTCGCTCTTATTTGTATTTGCCGGTTTAATCGGATGGTTCGGGCTTAACATTGAGTTTAAAACCCAGCCGAGTGTTAATGCAGTCAGTTCTGACAAGATTGATGCCGGAATAGTTGAAGAAGTTAAAAAGGATAAACCTACTGTGTTGATTGGGGCATCTGTGGATACACCCGTGATGCTCACAGAAAATGATGCATTATTAGTATCTGAAAATGAATTAATTGAAGAGTTAGATGTAGAAATTAAATCCAAAGCAAAAAGGAAGCTGATTAAAGCCCGTAAACCATTTGATGAGCTACAGAAGAAAGAACTTTATAAAAGAATGTTGAATCATTTAATAACGAATGAATTATATACTGATCCTAAACTAACACTTAAGCAATTGGCTAATGATCTTGGTACGAATACAAGATATCTTTCAATGGTAATTAATGAATACCAGGGCCGTAATTTTAACCAGATGCTTAATTATTACCGGGTTAAGAAAGTGATGCGGCTGCTTGTTGATAACGAGGCTGAATCCTATTCATACCTTGGACTTGCCCAAAAAGCCGGATTTCACAGCAAATCTGTCTTTATCTCCGCTTTCAAGAGTCAGACAGGAACAACCCCTTCGGAGTTTTCGGGTACCATGAAAAAACTGATTAAATCATAGCTGCCTTCTTCTACCATTTTACACTGGCATTTCGTAAATCTGCACACATCATAAGTCAGTATGTCTAATACGGATTCCAGGCCAATGCTATCAGCCTTTTGTTAAGATTTCTGTGTGGACTTTTGGAAAGCTTCGCTTTTAAAATCTGAACCATGGACGATCTACTCCCATTAATCCCATCGGGATCATCAATAGAATCAGCACCAGGGCAATCAGTGTCCAGATTAATGCGGTGCGGTGTTTTTCACGATCAGTTGATTTTTTCCTGACAAGTATGCTACCTGTCTGAGCCACTCCTATGGCGATAATATTTACAAAGGCATGTTCAACAGCCCAGAAACGGATCTGACCGTTTTTCATTGCCGAACCAAAATCAGATAATGCATGAGTGGTTATCGGGCTGAGTACAAAGTACATCAACAAACCGATCAATAATTGAAAGTGAAGGCTGGAGAGGAAAAACAGCATGCTTTTGCCGCTGTTGTTATTATAGGAAGTCTTAGAATTCAACCCCCTGATAGCAAAATAAATAACTGCAAATCCGGCAATCAGAATTGCATAACGGTTCCATGAATGAAGGTTAAGGGTGATTTTATATAATAAATCCATTGGTTCAGTTTTTCTAATAAACCATCTGGCAATGGATTTGTTTTCTCAAAAAGCTTAAATGGCTGAATTTAGCGCATATCAATAACTTCAACACCGGGGTGCTCTTCTTTTTTAAATACAAAACTGTTGTCCGTATAAGGGAGATTAGATTCAAACTTATTTACCTGATAGGTATAAACACTCCCATTTTTGTCGAAAATAGAAAGACTGCTAACCATCTTCCGGGCGTTTTCAATAGTTACCTTAACATTATTAAAGTTCTTTTTTTGAATGGGAACCAACTCAATAACTTTGTGTTTGGCGTTTTCCTCAATCAATTTAGCTTTATAATTGTCGTTGTAAGTATTCAGAAGATTTGTCGGCGTGAAGCTGTCACCGTCAGTACTAACATTGTTTATCTGCACTTCGTTGGCGTCTTTCAGAAAAGTCCAGACTGTTTTTCCATCGCTGATTACTTCCTGTCCTGAAAAAGATAATTTATATCTGTCACCTTTTGAAATCAGCACCCCTTTGTAGCTGTCATTGATCTTTTGGGATGTATTTTCCATTTTATAGGTAAACTCAATTCTGATGCTGCTATACGTTTTTGTTTTGGCAGAAACTTCATCGAGCGCAGCACGGGCCTTTTTATCGTTTTGACTATATAAAACTGTTGCAACTATGAATGCAATAAGTGTTAAGGAAATTCTTTTCATTTTATTGTTTTTCAGATGATTGTTATTAATAATCGGTGTTTTTGTCGTCCATGCGCAGATCCTTCAAAAACTGTTCCAAAGCCATTTCGTTGGCAACTTTTACTTCCCTGGCTTTGCTGCCTTCGAAAGAACCCACGATACCGGCAGCCTCAAGCTGATCAATTATTCTCCCGGCTCTGTTGTATCCGAGCTTTAATTTGCGTTGCAGTAGCGATGTGCTTCCCTGTTGGGTAGCAACTATGATCCTGGCGGCATCTTCAAATAACTCATCCCGCATCCCGGGATCGAAATCAACCTCTTTCTCATCGCGTTCATCAGAGTATTCTGGTAAATGATAGGCATCGGGATAAGCCCGCTGAGAACCGATAAAATCGGTAATTCTTTCAACTTCCGGTGTGTCAACAAAAGCACATTGAAGCCTGATTAAATCGCTGCCAGTTGACAGCAGCATATCGCCCCGGCCAACCAATTGGTCGGCGCCACCGGTATCGAGAATCGTGCGTGAATCAATTTTGGAAATAACCCTAAAAGCGATACGAGCGGGGAAATTTGCCTTGATAGTACCTGTAATAATATTTACCGATGGTCGCTGCGTGGCAATAATCAGGTGAATTCCTATTGCGCGGGCAAGCTGCGCAAGCCTTGTCAGCGGGGCTTCAATTTCTTTGCCGGCGGTCATAATCAGATCGGCAAATTCATCTATTACCACGATGATGTAGGGCAAAAACCGATGACCGTGCAAAGGATTCAGTTTCCGCTCGATAAACCGCACATTGTATTCCTTAATATTCCTAACCTGTGCATCTTTAAGCAGGTCGTAGCGGTTGTCCATCTCAATGTTAAGCGAATTCAGTGTACGAACAACTTTTCGTGTATCAGTAATTATAGCTTCTTCTGAATCGGGTAGCTTGGCAAGAAAATGCCGCTCAATTTTAGAAAACAGTGTAAGCTCAACTTTTTTGGGGTCAATCATTACAAATTTAACCTGGGAAGGATGCTTACGATAAAGAATTGAGGCAATAATGGCATTAAGACCAACAGATTTTCCTTGTCCGGTTGCACCGGCCATCAGAATATGCGGAAGCCTGGTAAGGTCAGCAATAAACGGCTCGTTCTGTATGGTTTTACCCATCCCAAACGGAAGGTCATATTTTGTATTGATAAACTTCTCAGAACCCATAATTGACTTCATCGAGACAATTTCAGGTTTCAGGTTAGGGACTTCAATACCTATGGTTCCCTTGCCGGGAATAGGAGCGATAATCCTGATACCCATAGCCGCGAGACTAAGAGCTATATCATCTTCAAGATTTTTGATTTTCGAAATCCTAACACCTGGTGCAGGGATGATTTCGTAAAGTGTAACTGTAGGACCAATGGTGGCTTTAATCTTATCAATCTGGATATTGTAATTGGCAAGGGTATCAACAATCCTGTTTTTGTTGGTTTCCAACTCTTCTTTTTGCACCGAAACAGCATTTGAGTTTGTGCCGTAGTCATCGAGTAGTTCGAGTGTTGGAAATTGATAATGAGGAAGATCAAGTGTAGGGTCAAATTCTGTATCAATGGTAAAATGAACCGGTTTATCACTATCAGGTTCAGGCTCATTTTGCGAAGCAGAATTTTCAATGGTGAGTTCAATCTCGTCGGATGCCATTTTCTGCGATGGCACCAGGAAGGGATCATCGTCTTCTTCTTCAACCGGAAGCTCTGGCGTTTTTTCGGCAATAGGATCCGGTTCAATTTTCTCATTGTGATTTACCGAGAACTCCACTGTATTGTATTTATCTTCAAGCACTGTACCATTTTTGGATCGGGCATTTGCTTTTCGCTGAAGTTCAGAAATGCTTTCCGTATCACCCACCGCATCTTCTTCATCAGCAACGGGCCGTTTGGGCAATTCCAATGGCATATTAAATGCGAATACGAGTATCCCAATAAGGGTAAAAACAAGCACAATTGCAGTGCCGGTCTTTCCGACAAGGCCAATAAGCCATAATGAACTCTGGTAACCGGTAACGCCACCCAAAATTGCAAAGTCGGAATCGCGAAGCAGAAACCCAAGCGCAACCGGAATCCAGATTAGACCCAAGATTGAGTTGCGGATGGTTTTCCAAACAGGGAGAATGGTAATNNGCCCAGTTGTTTGCTTCGATTGTGGTGTCGAAAAGGATGCGTTTAAATGAGAAAGTTGAGAAAAGATCGTCGGCTACCCATTGGAAATAGAGAAACAGGTAAGAACAAAAAGCGAACAAGAGGTAGATTGCAGAAAGTATAAAGAAAACCCCGGTAATCTTTTTAACCCGGCCATCTATCAGCCAGCCGGGCAAGCCGAATGTCCGGGTTTTACTGCCGGCTTTTTTTCGGGGTGATTCAGCGAACTCATCCTTCTGTTTGCTCTTTTTTAGCGTGTTCCCTTTTACTGCCATGCGCAGGGTTTGATATTTAGATTATTTGCAAATGTACAAAAACCGGATGATTCAATTAATTACTGTTAACGCTATTTTTCCGCAAACAGATAATAGAATCAGCCGGTCGTATTCACCTCCGGTAGAAGTGTTTATTTTATTGACCTCCTCCAAACATTTGCCTGAGTTCTTCGGGTGTCATTTCTTTGTAGTCAGATGGCACTTCAAAATCGCGGTTCGAAACTTTACCTTTTTCAACACTGCTGGCAGTTAGAAACATGTTCATTCCCTGCATTTTATATTGAAACTCCATGGGGATACCAGGCAAGGTGCTGTATTCGTTGTCGTAGAATATTTTGTTGTTTCCGATTGCTTCAGTAAAATACACAATCATTGGACTGGCCATGCTTTTTTCATCACCAAAGTGAATTTCAGCTTTTTTGCATACAAATCCGGCAATTTCTTTGGTTTCGGAAGTTACATTTACAACAGGAACTTTAGCATTGTTCCCCGATTTGTCCTTAGGCTTCAGAGCGACTTTCTGACCCATCATATCAATCAAGACCGTGGTGGTTTTGGTATCAGCATCCATCAGAATGACCTGGCTCATTGAAGCCATATTGATTTCTACCTTTGATTTGTTGCCATTGAGCGAAACCTTCATATTCTGAGGCATCATAGCGGCCTGCGAGGCATCCATTTTTGCTTCAGGGTAACTGATTTTATAATTGATTACACCTTTAAACGGTGAACCTGGCTTCTGAGCTATTCCGGAAACACCTGTTGCCAGGATTAACGCAAAAACCAGTGTTGTTTTCAAAAAAGTATTTTTCATTGTTGATAGATTTTAAGTTTGAACGCTTGCTATTCAGTTTCGGTAATAACAATTTTTTCAATTTCATCACCACCTCGGATAAGGTCAATAACTTCGAGGCCTTCGTAAACCTTGCCGAAACAGGTATGGTTGCGATCGAGATGGCTTGTATTTGCCCTGCTGTGGCAGATAAAGAATTGCGATCCTCCGGTGTTTCTTCCGGCATGAGCCATTGAAAGCACTCCGCGATCGTGATACTGATTATCGCCATTCAATTCGCAATTGATGCTGTATCCTGGCCCACCTGAACCTGTTCCGTTCGGGCAACCGCCCTGAATTACGAAATCAGGAATAACACGGTGAAAGGTTAGTCCATCGTAAAAACCACTCTTCGCAAGTTTCACAAAGTTGGCTACCGTATTCGGGGCATCCTTTTCAAAAAAATTAACTTTCATAACACCTTTAGCGGTGTGGATTTCTGCTTTATACATGAAAAATTGATTTAAGTTATCAGACTATTTTATCACCCTGAAGAGTTTGTTCATTCTGATCTTACCGCCAAACAAGCTCTTATTGCCATCGAGCGAAAGCCAGACAAATACTGCTTTACCAACAATGTGGTCGCTGGGAACAAAGCCCCAGAAGCGTGAATCGGCTGAGTTGTGCCGGTTGTCGCCCATCATCCAGTAGTAATCGAGTTTAAAAGTATAGCTTGTGGCCGGTTTGCCATTGATGAGGATGATATTTCCATCAATTTCAAGGTCGTTCAGCTCATAAGCTTTAATTATCCTGGCATATAAGATAATATTCGTGCTGTTCAACTCAACAGTAACGCCTTTTTTAGGAATTACCAGAGGCCCGAAATTATCAACATTCCAGGGGTAGGCTGAATCGAACGGGAAAATATATGGTTGCCAGAAGCCTTTGGGTTGAATAATTTTCCTGACTTCTTTAACATTGACAAAGCTTTTAATCTTCTCGGCAGATTCGTTGGTGAGGGTTAGCAAAATTTCATCAGGGCCAACGCTCTTGATTTCTTCGGTGATATCCAGTTTTTCGAAGGCTTTTGGATTTATTCTGGTGCCATCGGTCTTTACAATATATTTGAATTGAGATAGTTCGGGAATATCGGCAGCTTTGCCATTGATAAAGACAATCTGGTCTTTTATTTCAAGGGTGTCGCCAGGTATCCCGATGCATCGTTTAATATAGTTTTCGCGCTTATCAACCGGACGGGCAACAATATCACCAAAATTGGCTTTGTCGTTCCATACCCTGAAGCGTCCATAATCCCTTACCAACTGATAATAGCTCTGATTCTGAACATTGAGGGCAACGGTATCGCCATCAGGATAATTAAAAACCACTACATCGTTGTTTTTAACGGTGGTTAATCCGGGAAACCGGTAGTAAGGCAGCTTTATCCACTCAACATACGATTTTGCAGTTGCTGTTAGCGGGAGTGTATGGTGTACAAAGGGAAAAGCAATCGGTGTGTTGGGGACTTTAGGCCCGTAACTGAGTTTGCTGACAAACAGGAAATCACCAACCAGCAAGGATTTCTCCATCGAAGAAGTTGGGATTGTGTAGGCTTCAACCATGAAAATCCGGATAATACTTGCAGCGATAACGGCAAAAATTATGGCATCAACCCATTCTCGCACAGGACTTTTCTTGATTCTGACTCTTTCGCCAGGTTCTACATAGCTTTCGCGCTTGCTGATTCCCAGCCATGGAAGATAGGCATAGGGAAAAAGAACTGAAAGCGCCTGCTGGCCAAGATCGTAGATTTTGTAGCATTTCAAGGTTTCAACAACCATCAACATAACCATGAAGGCATTGATGAATGGTAAAATCAGAAAAATATACCACCAAAGAGGTTTGTTGATTATCCTGAGCCAGATATAATAGTTCAGCAATGGAACTGCGGATTTCCATCCTGGTTCACCGGCAGTTTCGAATATTTTCCACAACAAAACCGGGAAAAAGATGAATATTAAAAAGACAATGAGGGAAATTGACATACAATCAGATTTGAATTATTTTCCATGTGAAAACCGGACAATTTGCAAACTTAATCTTTTTATTGATTCAGGAAGTTGAATTAAGTAAATCAGACATCCCGAAAACACCGCTTTTGCCGCTTATCCACTCGGCAGCAAGCACCGCTCCTATGGCAAAACCGGTTCGGCTGTGGGCTGTGTGTTTTATTTCGATCGAATCGGTATCTGAACTCCATTCAATTAGGTGAGTGCCAGGCGCTTCTCCGGTACGTTCGCTGAAAACCGGCAGGGTCTCCTTATTTATTGCATTTCCTGAAATCCATTTACTATAAGTCTTGTTTGACGCAATAATGTCGTTGGCTAGTGCAATAGCAGTGCCGCTCGGTGCATCGAGTTTATGAATATGATGAATTTCATTTAGCCGGGCTTTATAATTGTGCCCTGAAATCATTTGAGCAAGTTTTCGGTTGATCTCGAAAAAAATATTGACGCCAATGCTGAAATTGGGAGCATGAAAAAGCGCTCCACTGGTTTTATAACAGAGGACTTTTGACTTTTCAAGACGATCTGACCATCCGGTAGTTCCGGTAACAACTGCCACCCCCGAATTAAGGCAATGATTTACAACGATTTCGGCTGAATCCGGGGTGCTGAAATCAATCACAACATCACAGCTTTCAGGCGAAAGCTTGATTTTTTTCCAATCTTCTTTTTTGTCAGGAGTGGCAACAATAACGTGTCCTCTTCCTCTGGCAATCTTTTCAATTTCGTGGCCCATACGGCCATACCCTGAAATGATAATTTTCAAAACAATTGTTTTTCAAAGAGTTAAACTTAGTCGCAGGCCGGTTGCATAGTGGTCCTTTCTACCTGTTGGCATCATAAAAACAGGATCAAACCGTAACGACAAATTGTCAGAAATGTCGTAATCAAAAAAGTGTGCATCCACTGCAGCGTCAATAACATTCAGCAGATACCAGACCGTAGAGAAAATCACTGTCAGCTCGACACGCCGCCTGTAAAAATCGCGGCCACGCAATAAATCGCTGGTATTAGGGTAGCGTAGTACGTATTCATTATCAGTAGGAGTTGAGTCATTATTTATCACATAACGATAAGCCTCGGTGAATTTCTTCGTTTCATCGTTATTGATTTTGAAATTGTAGGCAAGCGCTCCAAAACCAGCATATATTATCGGAATTTTCCAGTATTTTTTATTGTATGCCTGACCGAGTCCCGGCAGGATAAGCGAATATATGGTAGCCTTGTGAGCTGAATGAACTTCAGGTGTAGATGTATCAGCAACCGGAATTTGGATTACTTCAGGAATGGTGTCTTGTGCTGACATTGGCTTTAAAAAAATAAAGCACAATAAAACAGACAAGACCACCTTTACAGTAGAAGTGGTCCTGAATGGCTTCATCATAATATTAAATTGTCTTAAAGGAGTCATTCCCGGGCTGATTGCCAGCTTTTAACCATTTAAGTCTGAAAGCAGGCGCTCAAGTTCTTTTTGTGAATTAAAACTGATAACGATGCTTCCTTTGCCTTTATTGTTCAGTTGTACATTGACTTTCGTATTGAGTTTGGCGGCAATGTGCTGACGTTTGCTGTCAATTTCAACCGGAAGTTCTCTGGGTTCGGCCGATTTTTTAACAACGGGCTGACGGCTGAGATTACGCACTATTTCTTCAACTTCGCGCACCGAAAGGTCTTTGGTGATAATATTATGTAGAATTGTAATTTGTGTCGGTTCATCGTCAATGTTGATCAATGCCCTGGCGTGTCCCATTGTAATTTTACCATCTCTGATCGAAACCTGAAGCTCGGCAGGCAATTTAAGTAAACGGATATAGTTGGAAATGGTAGTTCTGTTTTTTCCAACACGCTGGCTTAGCTCATCGTGCGTGAGTTCACATTCATCAATCAGGCGCTGGTAGCTGATTGCAATTTCAAGTGCGTTGAGGCTTTCGCGCTGAATATTCTCGACCAAAGCCATTTCGAGCATTTGCTGATCGTTGGCTATGCGGATGTAGCAGGGGATTTCTTCAATCCCTGCCAGTTTTGAAGCTTTCAGCCTGCGCTCACCAGAGATAAGCTGATATTTGTCGTAACCCATTTTCCTGACGGTAATGGGTTGAATAATTCCTTGCTCTTTTATAGATGTAGCAAGGTCATTCAGCGCTTCCGGGTCAAAATCTTCACGTGGTTGGAACGGATTGGGCTCAATCTGGGCAACAGGCAGAGAAGCAATGGCTCCGGCAACAAAACTGCCGGAAATATCGGTAGAAGTGATATCAGTTTCAGGGCTTTCGAGTATGGCGCTAAGTCCACGGCCAAGAGCTTTTTTCTTAGGATTCATTTTCGGTATTGATTTGTTTTTCGGAAGTTTTAATCCTTGTAAGTTCGTTTTTCTGCAGAATTTCGCGGGCAAGGTTAAGGTAGTTAACTGCACCGGTGCTGTTTATGTCGTGCATGATTATGGTTTCACCAAAACTGGGTGCTTCGCCAAGCTTGGTATTACGGTTGATCATGGTTTCAAAAACCATATCCTGAAAATGCGCTTTAACTTCATCAACAACCTGATTCGATAAACGCAGGCGTGAATCGTACATTGTCAGTAAAATGCCTTCAATATCAAGATTGGTATTTAACCTTGACTGAACTATTTTTATGGTATTCAGCAATTTACCCAGTCCTTCCAGGGCAAAATATTCGCACTGAACCGGAACTACAACAGAATCAGCAGCTACAAGTGCATTTACAGTGATGAGGCCGAGGGATGGGGAGCAATCAATTACAATAAAATCATACTGATCTTTAATTTTATTAACCAATTTCCGAAGCATAAACTCACGGTTGGGCTGGTTAATCATCTCAATTTCGGCACCAACCAGATCAATATGGGCAGGAAGCAGGTCGAGGTTTGGCGTACTGGTTGACAGGATAATGTTTTGAGGTTCAACTTCATCCATCAGACATTCATAAATACTGGTTTTAATATTTTTAGGATCAAAACCAACACCTGAAGTTGAATTTGCCTGGGGATCGGCATCAATAATCAGCGTGCGTCGTTCAAGCACGGCAAATGCTGCCCCAAGGTTAATCGTTGTTGTGGTTTTACCTACGCCTCCCTTTTGATTCGCAATAGCAATTACTTTTCCCATTCGATTGTAGTTAACTTATAGTCAGCATTTTATGATTAAATCTGTTGTCCTGTTCAGGGATTTACAAAGGTACGATTTTTTATTCCCCTACCAAGAAATCAGGATGGGTGTGAATAACTTTAACAGGAAATGGAGGATTTCAATTATCGAAACACCGGCATAGTTAGTGAGTTATAAAGGTAACATTGCTTTATAAAGCTCAGTATCACGAGGCTGGTTAATTGCTGATAAGTTCAGAAGATTGAAGATTGTGGGTGCAGGAATTTATTTGTCGTCGAAATCAAAGTCTTCAATTTCGGATGCTTTGGACGGTTCACCGACTTCCTGCAATTCAGCTCCTTCCGCATTGTTTCCATCATTGCAAAAACGGATGGTTTCAGTCAGTCCTTCAATAAATTTTTCAAAGTCTTCTTTGTAAAGAAACAGTTTGTGCTTTTCGTAGGTGAATTTGTTCAGGTTGTTATCGAATCGCCGCTTGCTTTCTGTAATTGTAATGTAGTACTCGTCAAATTTAGTGGCTTTAACATCGAAAAAATAAGTTCTTTTACCTGCTCTGATTGCCCGCGAGAATACCTCATCTTTTTGTTCTCTGTTTTCAAACTCTTCCATGATAGGCCGGATTTCTTTTTAGTTCCTGTGACTAACGCAAAAATATAAATAAAATTGTAAGCTGCAAGCCTCTTACAGAATAAAAAGGGGCGATTTTTACAGTTAACGGATATTATGAGATTATTTATTTGAAACAGTTTGAATTGTATGATTAATAAAAATGAATTTATAACATACACCAACTTAACTTACTTTCTGATATTCAGTCTTATCTGAAAATTTCAGTAGGGTCTTATATCAGCACGCCTGAAATCTACACTGAAGTCAGAAAAACGAACAAATTGCCTGAAATGCTGATGGGATAAATGAAATTGCTGCCGGTATTGGCTAAAACCTTACTTTTGCAGCGGAAAAAGAAGTGGATTATAGTTCATTTACATAGAAACATGCTAAGCAGACGGCACTTACGGATCAAGGTTATGCAGGCCTTGTATGCTCACTTTCAATCAGACGACAATAATTTGAATCTGAGCGAAAAAAGTTTGGTTACGGCCATAGGGAGTATTTACGACCTCTACATTCTCCTTTTATCAGCATTATTGGAAACAGGTGATTTTGCCCGCAACCGGTTGGAAGAAGGACGGCAGAAATTTCTGCCGACAGCAGCAGAGATTAATCCCAACAAAAGGTTTATCGAGAATCGCCTGCTTGTTCAGCTTGAAGCCAACAGAGACCTCCAGAAAAACATTGGCAGGTTAAAAATTAACTGGGCCGACCATCAGGATATTTTCAGAAAAATTTACACACAGTTCAGAGATTCAGATGCTTATAAAAAGTATATGGCTTCTGAGGTTTCATCCTACCGCGATGAAAAAGATATCTTAATGTATTTGTTTGGTGAAGTAATGCTTGGCAATGAAGCATTTACAAGCCTCTTCGAGGAGAAGAACATCAATTGGGCAGATGATATTGATACGGCCGCGATGATGGTTGCAAAAACCATTAAAAAATGGGATGATTCATTTGATGAGTTTCATGAGCTTCCTCCATTAATGGTTAATCCCGACGAAGAGGGGCAGGACCTTATTAAAGATTTTGTGCTGAATCTATTCAGAAAGACAATTATTCATAGTGCTGAAACCGGTGACCTGATATCAGAAAGGGCCCAAAACTGGGAACTTGACCGGATTGCTGTGCTGGATGTTGTTCTGATAAAGATGGCCATTACTGAGTTTAAGGAATTTCCTTCGATTCCAGTTAAGGTCACTATAAACGAATACATTGAAATTTCAAAGGAATACAGCACGCCCAAAAGCAAGCAGTTTATCAATGGGATTCTCGATAAACTGGTAAACGACTTAAAAGCCCAGGGCGCGATAAAAAAATCAGGTCGTGGTTTACTTGAGTAATAAGGAGTTGCCTTCAGGATTTGAAATCCGGAATTACAGGCCATCAGATTTTGCAGCTGTTGATCTTTTCTGGAACGAAAACGGTCTTGGTGGAAAACATCGTGGCGACACCGCAAAAATTGTGGATGATACATTGAAAGCAGGCGGACATCTGCTTTGTATGTTTGATAGCGACGGGCAACTGATAGGAACATCATGGCTTACCAACGACCGTCGGCGCACCTATCTTCATCATTTCGGAATTGCCAAAGCCTGGCGGGGAAGGGGACTTGCCAATGTTTTGCTCGAGAAGTCGCTGAAACTGGCTTATCAGGATGGTTATCAGATTAAAATCGAGGTTCACCGTGAAAATAAAATTGCGCTTAACCTTTATACCAAGGCTGGTTTTAAATATCTGGGCGACTATGATGTTTACATGATCAGGGAACTGCATGATTAACAGACTGGGACTGCCATGATATAAGTTTGCCGGTTTTAGCCTTCTAATAACGTAATTTTACCTAATTTTGCCACATTCAAAATAAATTCCCGTTTAGAATTTTCATCAATGAAAGCAATTAATTTGTTTCGGACTATAATCGTTTTATCTGCTTTCAGCATGATGTTCTTTTCTTCATGCAAGCAAAAATCGAACGATAAGGAACTTCTCCCTTCAGATATAATTAAAAATCCCAACACCGCTGATGGTACTGTGGGTGCAGAAGATATGCCAGTGCTGGAATTTGAAGCTGATTTTCATGATTTTGGCAGGGTAATTCAAGGCGAAAAAGTTTCTTTCGGATTCTGGTTTAAGAATGCCGGGAAATCGGATTTGATAATCTCCAATGTCAGTTCATCTTGTGGATGCACCGTACCCGATTTTCCGAAAACCCCTGTTAAGCCAGGCGAGCGCCATAAAATTGACGTCAAATTTGACAGTGAAAATCGTAGGGGATTTCAGAATAAAACGGTTACTATTATCAGCAATGCCCAACCAAGTACACAGGTTATCAGGATTAAGGCTGAAGTAATTTTACCCGAAGAAATCAATTAATTTTTAACCAATAAACTGAACTTATGTTATCATCAATTCTTTTAATGACTCCAACCGAAGGATCGGGAAGCGGATACCAGTCACTGATTTTCCTCGGCCTTATTATGGTTGTTTTTTATTTCTTTTTTATCAGGCCACAAGCTAAAAAAGCAAAAGATCTGAAAAAATACCGCGAAGCACTGAAAAAAGGTGATAAGATTATCACTATTGGTGGAATTCACGGAAAAATAGTTGAAGTACAGGAAGCTACCTTCACCATTGAGGTTGAAGATGGTTCACGCCTGAGGGTTGAGCGTTCAGCCGTTGCCGGTGATGCAAGTGATCAGCTTGGTAATCAGCAGAAATAACAAACCAATCAGTACAACTATTAAAAATTCAGGAGGCAGGTGAAGGAAATATTACTTGCTATACTGTCGAGAATCAAACAACCAATTGACGGAAAACTGCGCCACAGTTTTTCCGTCTTTTTGGTTTGTGCGGCTATCTCAACCCTTATGTGGGGCCTCATCAAGATGACAAGAGAGTATGAGGCACCTGTTAAATATTCAATTATCCCCGATAAACTGCCAGATGGAAAAATTCTGACAAGCAATCCTGATTCTGTTATCACGTTGATTTTGAATGCAAAAGGTCTAGATTTGTATTCAAGAACATTGTTCAGAAGGAATAATTCGGTTAAAATCAATCTATCAAAAGTAAGGCTGCGCCGCGAAGGGGATTCTTACAAGGGCACTCTGAAATCAACTTCTCTGATGAAGGCAATTTCCGAACAGTTGCCTCTTGGTGCTAAACTAATTGGAATTGAGCCAGATACACTGCATTTTACTTTTCATAAAAGTTATAAAAAACGTGTTGCCGTTCATCCCCAGCTTTCACTCGATTTCAATAAACAGTATCAATTGTACGATTCCATCCATATCAAACCCGATTCGGTTTTGGTTGAAGGGCTTCAGAAAATAGTTGATACACTTTCGTTTATAAATACTGAAAAGAAATCATACCGCAATCTGAACGCAAATATCACCAGCCGGCTAGCTCTTGTAAGACCAGAGACATTTCCTGCTGTAAAATTGGCTAAGGATAGTGTAACAATTACCCTGAATGTTGAAAAATTTACTGAATCCGACCTTGAAGTTCCGGTTAGTTTATATGCGCAGGGTAAATCAGTATCATACCGTATTTTTCCCGAAAAGGTTGTACTAACCTGCAGAGTTGCCATGCGTGATTACAAACGGATGGACCCATCACTTTTTACTGCTTCGGTTGATTACGAAGAGGTACAGCATTCGCAAAATAACAGGGTTTTGGTACAGATCAGGCGAAAGCCATCTTTTGCCAGGGTTATGCGTATAGAACCGGAAAAGGTTGAATTCCTGATTCTTAAATAGTCGTGGCCCGATTTTTCTGATGCTTGCAGAGACTGGAGTTAAAATCACCAGATCCCGTTGCCGATTTCCCTTAAATAGCTTATGTTTGTATTCTGAAGATAGTTATATGCTAAAAGTTGGCCTTACAGGAAGCATCGGAAGCGGAAAATCTACCATAGCGGGAGTATTCCGTGTATTGGGTATTCCGGTTTATCATGCCGACGAAGAGGCTAAAAAGATTCTTGATCAGCCTGAAATAATTGATCTTATTGTTAAAGGATTTGGTGAAGGTCTAACCGGAACTGATGGTTTGATTGTGCGCAAAGCACTGGCTGCAGCTGTGTTTTGTGATGCAGAAAAACTGAGCCGGTTAAATTCAATTATCCATCCACGTGTTAGGACTCATTTTTCTGAATGGATAGGTAATATGGCTGATGTTCAATATATTATGCAGGAAGCAGCCATTATGTATGAATCGGGATTCAATTCCTTTTTCGATAAAATTATTGTGGTCGCGGCTCCGGTTGAAGAACGAATTGCCAGGGTAATTAAACGCGATAAAATGACCCGGCAGCAGGTGCTCGACAGGATGGATAAGCAATGGTCAGAAGAAAAGAAAATTGAACTGGCCGACTATGTGGTGCATAATAGTGAGCATAGTCAGGCAATTCCACAAATACTTGAAATTCATCAACAATTGTGTAGTATCTCTGCAAATTATTAACAAAGCTGAAAAATTATATGGAAGAGCATGTTTTGGGGATTGGCTCGAGGGTTGAGCATCCGCAATTTGGAAAAGGGGTCATTATTCAGGTGCGTACTGATGCCTGGGAAATTACTTTTATAGAAAACGGAACAAGGATTATACAGCGCGATTTTCAGGGGCTGCGGGTGATGGAAGCTGTTGAAACTCCTTCTGATATAGCCACTTATGAGAAGATGGAAAAGAGCATGATCAGAGTGTTGCGCCGTTTTACCGATCTGCAGGAAACCGTTCCTATGGGGCAACGCTGGCTTGGAGGCCGGATGGTACTCTATCCCGGTGATACTTCGCTTAAAGAGAAAGAAATTCCCATTGATGCATTTTTTCATAAAATTGTGATGGTTCGCGACCGGCTGAGAGTTCTTGAACAAAGGGTAAATTCCAGCGCATTGAGCGACGAAGACAAGGTAAATATTCAACAATATATTACCCGGATTTATGGAAGTCTCACTACGTTTAATGTGCTTTTCAAAGATAAAGACGATTACTTTGTCGGCGACAAGAGCAACTAAACACAAAAGGCATCATATCTGAATGCTCTAGAGCCAAACAAATCCCTTGCTAAAATGTTATTTGGTTACAAAAGCTGAATTTTGTAAACTTCATAAACAAGAATATTTTTGCTTACTTTAAGCAGAAAACGCAATTCAATTGCATCTGAGTTTTTTTATTTTTTTTCATCCAAATCCGATAATCAATATGTTATTTGACCTTGATCTGATCCGGAAAGTTTATTCCACTCTTCCTGAACGGGTAAATGCTGCCCGTAAATTACTTGGCAGACCGCTTACCTTAAGNNGGCAGAAGTACAACCGCTGTTCCGTCAACAGTGCATTGCGATCACCTCATTCAGGCACAGTCAGGTGCCCAGGCCGATCTTGATTTCGCTTTGGAGCAAAACAGGGAAGTATTCGATTTTCTTCAGACAGTTTCAAATAAATACGGAATCGGTTTTTGGAAACCCGGAGCTGGCATAATCCATCAGGTTGTGCTTGAGAACTACGCCTTTCCGGGTGGGATGATGATTGGAACCGACTCGCACACGGTTAATGCCGGTGGTTTGGGAATGGTTGCNNACAGTTAAAGGCGGAACTGGCGCTATTGTAGAATATTTTGGCGATGGGGCCGATGCCATTTCTGCCACCGGTAAAGGCACTATTTGCAATATGGGGGCTGAAATTGGTGCAACAACCTCAATTTTTGGCTATGATGAAAAAATGAGTGTTTACCTCAAAGAAACCGGACGGTCTGAAATAGCAGCCATGGCCGATAAAATCATTGCCGATCTGCGTGCTGATGAAGATGTATATGCAAGTCCGGCTAAATATTACGATCAATTGATTGAGATCAATCTTTCGGAACTAGAACCCTATATTAACGGACCTTATACTCCAGACGCGGCTTATCCGGTTTCAGAGTTTGTGAAAATCGTTAAGGAAAAAAATTATCCGCAGAAACTCGAAGTTGGGCTGATCGGTTCATGCACCAACTCATCTTATGAAGATCTCACACGGGCTGCTTCGGTTGCGCGTCAGGCAAAAGCCAAAAATCTGAAAGTGAAATCGGAATTTATCATAACACCAGGGTCGGAAATGATCAGGTTTACCACTGAGCGGGATGGTTTGCTGAAGGATTTCGGCGATATTGGCGGAATCGTTATGGCAAATGCCTGTGGCCCTTGTATTGGCCAGTGGAAGCGGCATACCGATGATCCCGATCGAAAAAATTCTATTATCACGTCATTTAACCGGAATTTCGCCAAACGCAACGATGGCAATCCAAATACTCACGGATTTGTGGCTTCACCTGAAATGGTAACGGCTATGACTATTGCTGGTGATCTTACTTTCAATCCGTTGACTGATAAACTGCAGAATGAAGCAGGGGAGTGGGTTACACTCGATCTTCCTGAAGGCCTTGAGCTGCCGCCCAATGGTTTTGATGTAAAAGAACCGGGCTATGTTGCTCCACCTACTGATGGAAGTAAGGTTGAGATAAAAGTTGATCCNNCCCTGGTTGCGTTTCCGCGGACATCTCGATAATATCTCGGATAACATGTTGATTGGTGCACTTAATTATTTCAACGAGCAAACAAACCTGGTTAAAAACAACCTAACAGGGAAATACGATGCTGTACCTGCGGTTGCCAGGGCTTATAAAGCGCAAGGCATTGGTTCAATTGTAGTTGGTGATGAGAACTATGGCGAGGGCTCATCAAGAGAACATGCCGCTATGGAACCCCGTCATCTCAATGTTAAAGTTGTGCTGGTGAAGTCTTTTGCCCGCATTCACGAAACCAACCTGAAAAAGCAGGGAATGCTTGGTCTCACTTTTGCCGATAAAGCGGATTATGACAAAATCCGCGAAGACGACATCATATCAGTATTGGGGCTGAAGGATTTTTCACCGGGTAAAGCATTGACCATCTTGCTAGAGCATGCAGATGGAAGCAGTGAGTCCTTTGCAGCGAATCATACATACAATGAAGCTCAGATCGAATGGTTCAGGGCCGGAAGTGCGCTTAACCTGATCAGGAAAAAGGTTGACAACTGATTTTGAGCATGATAGAATGAAATAAGATGCTGGTTGATAGCTTTTTAACCAGCATTTATTATTTCAGGATTTAATATCAGACTGTATCAGATTTCAAATGGATAATAATGAATTGTTCTATTTCCTGATTTCAGTGTAATCAACTTTTAATTGATTCTCCTAAGTTTATGGAATATAGGTTGTTAACAATAATATTTTCGGAGTGGACGAAAGGATAATATCTGTTTCACCTGTTCTGGCGTTTAAACATGAAAAAAAATTATCGGGTTATTGCATTTTTTATTGCAATAAATTAAAATAGCCAGCGTTTAACATCCATATTTTACCGGCCTCAATTACATTTGCAGTCTTGATTACATATTAAAATAAATAACGTGACCAGAAGATTTTATCCCGTATTACTGATATTAGGTATCATCACGCTGACATTAACATCAGCTCAGGCCCAGATTGGTGGTAATAGCACTTTTAAATTTCTCAATCTGCCCAACTCTCCAAGGGTTGCTGCACTCGGAGGCAATTTTGTGGCTATTGCCGATAATGATCTGGCCGTAGGATTGAATAACCCTTCTATGATCAGTTCCGAAATGCACAACGGTATTTCGCTGAATTTTGTGGATTACTACTCAGACATTAATTACGGTTTTGCAAGTTATTCCCGTACATTCGAGAAAGCTGGCAGTTTCGCTGCAACCCTGCAATATGTTGATTACGGAAAGTTTATCTACACCGATGAAACCGGGGTGCTTGATGATAACCCGGGTGAATTTACAGGAAACGAACTGGCTTTTGTACTTGGATGGGGGCGTCGCCTCGATTCCATGTTCAGCATTGGAGCCAATCTAAAAGCCATCAGCTCTAACCTTGAAACATATAATTCATTTGGTATGGCTGTTGATGTAGCTGGAAGCTATCATGCCCAAAGTGGATTTACAGCTTCACTTATCGCTCGAAATATTGGCCGTCAACTTACAACCTATACACCCGGGAATACAGAGCCTCTGCCATTTGAAATCCAGTTTGGACTTTCCAAAAAATTAAAACATCTGCCATTCAGGTACTCTGTTTTATTTACGAATCTTCAGAAATGGGATCTTACCTACNNCTACCAGCGCAGGCAGGAGATGAAAGTAGAAAGTAAAAGGGGAACAGTTGGTTTCTCATGGGGCTTTGGCTTCAGGGTTTCCAAATTTAATTTCAGCTATGCACGATCTGCTTATCACCTTTCCGGTTCACCAAATATGCTCAGTATTGCCTTCAACCTTTCCGATTTTGGGAAAAGTGTGTCGCAGTAATTTTATAAAGATTAAGCTTTACAAGTTTTCATTATAAACGGATGTCTGACAAATCGTCAGGCATTTGTTGTTTTTATCCAATATTTATCTCTAATTTATTGATATTCCGCTTGTGACAAAACATATTATCCCAATGTATTTAGCACAGAACCATCCCATAGTTTGATTACTTTTGCAGTATGGAGAATGTTAAGCCCATTGTTGAAATTGATCCATCAGCTGGTTTTTGCAGCGGAGTGAAACGTGCAATAAAAGCCGCTGAAGATCTGCTTCAAGATAAAGAAGAACTGAATTGCCTTGGCGATATTGTTCACAACGAAGCAGAAATAGAGAGGCTTAATAAGCTCGGGATGAGTGTATTGAATAAAGATAAACTAAAAAGCCTGAAGGCTGATAGCCAGGTAATGATCAGGGCACATGGTGAACCTCCGGATACTTACAAAAATTTGAAAGAGATCAGGGCAAAAGTTACCGATGCTACCTGCCCTGTGGTAACTCGTTTGCAGTTGAAAGTAAAACAGGCTTCTGATGAAATGAATGGTGTTAATGGACTGGTAGTTATTTTCGGTAAACCAGGCCACCCTGAAGTGCTTGGTTTGCTTGGTAACACTGATGGAAATGCAGTTGTTGTTTCAGCCAAAGAGCAACTCAATACAATCGATGTTACCAGACCTTTGCGTATATTTGCTCAAACAACTGCTGATATAGCAGCCTACAATACTTTTTGTGATGAAATAATAGTCAGGGCAGAAAATGCTACCGGCATAAAGCCGGATATAGAAATAAACCAGTCAATCTGCCTGCAGGTGAGCCGACGTGGACCCGGAATTGAAAAGTTTGCCCGCTCGCACGATGTAATTATCTTTGTTAGCGGAAGCGAAAGTTCAAACGGAAAATATCTCTCGGGTATTAGTAAATCGGTGAATCCACAAACCTATATAATTACTGGAATCGGGCAGATAAAAAAGGGGTGGCTTACCGAAGCCGCTTCAATCGGAATTTCAGGCGCAACTTCAACACCTGAATGGCTTATGAAGCAAATAGCCGAAGAAATTAAAGCAATGTTCTGAAGTTTGTATTATGTACCTCAAAAAACTGACATTATTTAACTTTAAGAACTACGAAGAAGCTAATCTCGATTTTTCGGAGAAGCTCAATTGCTTTACCGGAAGCAATGGTGCCGGTAAAACCAACCTGCTTGATGCCATCCATTACCTTTCTTTTACTAAAAGTTATTTTAATCTGATTGATAGTCAGAATATTAAGCATGATGCTGAATTTTTTGCGATTCACGGGCAATTTGTCCGCAATGGAAGTGGGCCTGATGATGTAAGTTGCATTCAGAAGCGAAACGTAAAGAAGCAACTGAAAATCAATACGAAAGAATATGATCGTCTGGCTGATCATATTGGCTTGTTTCCGTTGGTAATGGTGTCGCCCTATGACCGCGATCTGATTAATGAAGGCAGCGATTTGCGCCGGAAATACATTGATTCGGTTATCTCTCAGTTCGACAGAAATTATCTTGAAGACCTGATTGTTTACAACAAAGCGCTGGCTCAGCGAAATGCGCTTCTCAAGCAGTTTGGCGAACGACGGTATTTCGACGAAGCTTCGCTTGAAATATGGGACGAGCAGATGAAATCACCTGCTGCCCGGATTTACGCAATCCGAAAAGAGTTTCTTGACGGATTTCTACCGGTTTTCAATAAGTATTTTGAATTTATCAGTCAGGGGAAAGAGAAGGTTGATATTCTATATCATTCAGATCTATCAGGTTCGGATATGGAGCAACTGCTAAAAGATAATCTGCAGCGGGATTTATCTTCGCGATACACAACCACCGGCGTTCATAAAGACGATCTCGAATTGCTGATTGACGGATTTCCGGTTAAGAAATTCGGATCTCAGGGTCAGCAGAAATCCTTCGTTGTAGCCATAAAACTGGCCCAGTTTGAATATACCCGTACTGTTAAAGGATTCAAGCCAATATTGCTGTTTGATGATATATTTGACAAACTTGACAGCAACCGGGTTGATCGCATNNGAAAGGATAAATCATATTTTTACGACTGCACAAACCGATCATCGTATCTTTCACGTCAGCTCAGGGAAAGTTACTGTGGTTGGAGAATAACAGCAGTACAATTTTCACTTTTTCAGAAATTAAGTTCAGGGATAAACAATGGTAAAACGCCTCTCAAACAACCAGACATTGCGCGAAGTAATTGAAGAATTGCTATCGGCTTATCGTATTGAGGATAAGGTAAATGAAGCAAAGGTGATTGGATTGTGGGATAAAGTGGTGGGGAAGATGATAGCACGGGAAACTACCCATTTGAACATTAAGAATAAAATCCTCTATGTAAAGCTTAACTCTCCGGCATTGAAGCAGGAGTTGGGGTTTGCCCGCGAAAAGCTTGTAAAAATGCTGAATAAAGAAGCTGGAAGTGAAGTTATCAGCGATATTGCTTTTGTTTAATAATGATAATGTTGATTATCAAATATATAATATAAATTTCTTAAAGGAAACGATTATTTTTCCGAATAAATCTTAACCGAGAAATCATCAATCAGCATATCCTGTCCTTCGTTCAGGAATAGATAAATGCTCATTTTCCCTTCAGGGATAAGAAAAGGTACAATAAAATCAGTTTCCAGTGTGGTCCATTTTTTTAGTGGTAATTTTTGCTTTGGGTCTAAGCGGATAGATGAAAAAAAGATGGATGAATCATTTTTAGTAATGTGGCAAATCATTGTTGCATTTTTAACAGGGGAGTCAATGAAACACTTCAGCATAGCCTTAATTTTATAAATATCACCTGCTTCGATATCTTCAAGTTGCATTTGGAATCCACCACCTCCGCGATGAGTATCACTGAGTGCATTCACATATTCACCGCTATTGGCATGGTCTGATTTAACTATTGGTGACCCGGTAAAATTAGTCTGACTTGAATCTTCAAAATTATTTTTCCAGGAAAAAGTATTTTTAGGTAAAGGCAAAACCTCTGCCCTTAACAGATGGCGATTGTAAAGTTTCCAATCCCAGTCGGAACCAGTAAAGCATCTTATATAGGTTTCCGAAACCCGTAAGTTGAAGAAAATAAAGTATGAAAAAATAAGCAGTAAGGTTAATAACCAGGCAATATTGAGCTGTTTTAGGCTGATCTTGAAAAGTCCTGCCAAAGGAATACTCGCGATTGCAAGAAATTCTACAAATGATCGCTGTCCGAAACTACATCCAAAGCAAAATACCCACCACGATGATACAATATAAAGATGTATCAGGAATAGCGCCGCAACCAGCCATCGATTGGCTTTTTTGCGGGCTATCATAACTATTATTCCGATGATAATGAGGATAAAAGCCGGGGTGTAAGGTATCAACCCATTATTTGGGGAAAATAAAACCTCTATAAAATTGGGCTGCTTCCAATTGGTAAATCCTTCGCCCTTATACGAATAAAAGATAAAGCTGCCTGAAATAAATTTCCAGTAGATCATCTGTGGGAGAAGTACCAGAAAACTGAATACTACAAACAATGATAAATTGATAGGTGAAATCAGAAACAGCAATCTCTCTTTCAGTTGTTTGAAGGAGGTTAAATCCAGAAAAAGGATTATACCTAAAAAGATAATATTGGAAGGCCTGAGCAAAATAATTAAGCCGGAAACCAGTGCAATTGCAATTAATGTTAGCCGCTTTTTACTGATCCAGAATTGGTCAGTCAGGTAGAGAAATATTGCAACCATCGCAAAGGAATAGATATGCGACATGTATGGGTCGAAAAAAGTATAATAGAAAAGATTTGTTCCAAATGCGAGCAATATTATTGTCAGCAATGAGGAAACAACTGAGAACCTTCGCCGGAGGAAGAGAAATAGGGCAAGCATTCCCAATATAAGGTAAAACACTGAAGCATAATAAGTAAAGCTGAGATAATCAGTTGAGAAACCATCGGCTTTTGCCCCTGACAATACTGTGGAAAAATGAGAAATAAGAAAAAATGGCGAGCTAAGAATTGCTACTCCACAAGTGTATTTGGTTATGACCTTCCCGTTGCTAAAATGAAACCCACCAAGCTGGGAGTCAACATTATCCGGGTACGTATCCTTGTAAAAGCCATGTATAAATGTTGCCGGTAGGTAAATATAATATCCTGATTTATCAGCATAAATCTCTGATTGCCACATACCGAATTCCCACTTGTTATAGCTTTCAGCCAGTTTAACCAAGGTGAGATAAGTAACAATGAGGATTAAAAAATATAAAATCCATTTTTTATTCAGCAGTTTCAGGAACCGCCGGGAAACAGGATAGCCCATTAGATGAATGAAAAATATTACCTGATATTACATAAAAGTAGTTTTTTATCGCCGATAAACGCTTCGAGCCGGTCGCCAATTTGAACTGGACCTACTCCGGCAGGAGTTCCGGTGAAAATATAATCACCTTGTTTCAGTGTAATAAATTTTGAAACATAAGCTATAATAGTATCAAAGTCGAAAATCATATCACTGGAATTGCCTTTCTGAACGATTTCGTCGTTTTTATAGAGACCAAAACGGATATCTTTCATGTTTTCAAATTCCGTTACCGGGATAAAATTACTGACCGGGGCTGAAAAATCAAAAGCTTTGGCCATTTCCCAGGGCAATCCTTTTTCTTTGGCTTTTTGCTGCAGGTCGCGGGCGGTAAAATCAATGCCAACGCCAATTCCATCGTAGTATGTGTGTGCAAATTTTTCTTTTATGTTTCGCCCAACTTTGCATATATGTAACACCAGTTCGGCTTCGTAATGGATCTCTTTTGAGAATTCAGGATAAAAGAATGGCTGATTGTTTCTGAGTTGCGCTGACTCAGGTTTCATAAAGAAAACCGGCTCGGTGGGCACCGGGTTGTTTAATTCGCGGGCATGTTCGCTGTAGTTGCGGCCGATACAGATCATTTTCATAAAATAAAGCTCAAAGTCTAAAGTAAAAAGTAAAAAGCTCAGAGTTAAAAGGCAAAAGCTCAAATTAAATGAAGATTATCTTTTTTTTAGTTATTCCAATCTTCCAACCTTCCGACATTTTTACCCTGAGCCTGCATGATTGTTGTCAAACAGGAAGGTTCTTATCGACGGGCCATTACCCAATCATATCTTCACAGAACTATTATTAAACCCACGCAACTTAATGGCGGTAATCACTTTCTTAGTTGAGAGGGGGAAGTCGGCTTTCATCATCCAATCGTAATATGAAGGTTCGCTATTGAAAACTTCTTCAACTGTTTTGCCTTTATATTTGCCAAAATTAAAAATTTCTTCATTTTTTTTGTTGAAAATCAGATGGCCAACTAAATCTGCATTGCGGTTGTGAAAAGAAAACTCATGAAGGGCTTTAACATCATTTACGATAGGTTTAGAGGTTTTACCATCGTTGGAAGTATATTCAACATCCTCATACATATCGAGTTGTGAAAGCAGGATTTCATACGTTGCCCTGGTGTCAGCTTCTGCGGAATGAGCATTTTCGAGATCACGACTGCAATAAAATTTATATGCAGCTTTTAAGGTACGGGGCTCCATTTTGTGGAAAATATTCTGAACATCAATAAAGCGGCGGCCCTTTAAGTCAAAATCAATATCTGCACGAAGAAACTCCTCAACCAACAATGGTACATCGAACTTATTTGAATTGTACCCGCCCATATCGCAATTAGCGAGAAACTGAACAAGAGAAGGTGCCAGCTCTGCAAATAGTGGTTCGTTTTTCACATCCTCATCACTGATACCATGAATGGCAGTAACTTCCGGAGGAATCGGAATTCCAGGGTTCACCCTTCGGGTAAAAACCTCTTCTTTACCATCGGGGTTAATTTTAATAATTGAGATTTCAACAATACGGTCAGATCCAACATTAACTCCAGTAGTTTCGAGATCGAAAACAGCCAATGGTCTGGTCAACTTTAATTTCATAAGCAGGTATTAAAATAAAAACAGCATCACAGAAAAATATCCATGATGCTGCGAAGTTATCATTTTTAGGGGTTAAATTACCCTGTTGGTGTCGAAACTTTCGAGAAGATGTTGCATCCTTTGCAGGTACATTCCGCCCAGAGCGCCATCAACAACCCGGTGGTCGTAAGCCAGGGAGAGGATTATCATGTACCGGATGGCAATAACATCACCTTCAGGCGTTTCGAGCACAACCGGTTTTTTCTTTATCACGCCAAGGCCGAGTATGGCTACCTGGGGTTGATTGATGATCGGNNAGGTTTTTCTGATCGGCATTTTTAATTACCGGAACAATAAGATTTCCGCTTGGCAGCGCTGCAGCCATTCCGATATTAATGTTCTTTTTCAGGATAACCTTATACCCGTCAACCGAAGCATTTACACCCGGGAAATCCTTTAATGCCTGAGCTGCAGCTTCAATAAATAATGGAGTGAAGGTGATTTTTTCCTTCTCACGTTTCTGGAAATCATCTTTTACTTTTTCGCGCCATTTCACCATATTGGTAACATCTACCTCGATAAACGAAGTAACATGTGGCGAAGTTTTCACAGACATCACCATGTGATCGGCTATGAGCCTGCGCATACGGTCCATTTCAACAATTTCATCACCGCTTTCGGCAAATACCTGCGGTGCCTGTGGTTTTGTTGCAGCAGCAGTTTCCTGTCTGGGCGATGCGGCTGCGACCGGAGCAGCACCGCGATTTTTCAGATAGGCCATAAGGTCATCCTTAGTTACTCGGCCCTCTTTTCCGGTTCCGGGAACTGTATCAAGTTCCTGCTGAGTGATGCCTTCAGTTTTAGCGATGTTTTTAACCAGAGGAGAGTAAAATCTGTCTGGGTTGCTTTCAACTGCCTGGAAAGTAGCAGTTTGTGTTGGTTGAGAATCTTTCTTCTCTGTGGTTGGAGTTGCTTCGGCAGCAGGGGTAGTCTCTACAGTTTCAGCATCATCGGCGGCATCGGCATCCATTTCAATTATGGCAATAACTTTACCTACCGGAACAACATCACCTTCGTTGAACAGCACTTTAACGAGTTTACCTTCAACCGGTGAAGGGATTTCGGAGTCAACCTTATCGGTAGCAATTTCAACTATAGGATCATCTTCTTCAATCTGATCACCGGGGTTTTTAATCCATCGGGTAATCGTTGCTTCAATAATGCTTTCGCCCAGTTTGGGCATAATAACTTCAAATTTTGCCATAGCATTCGTTATGTTTACTTCAGCACCATATTGGTTACTGTTGTGTTTACAGGTTATTCGTTGGCGTATTTAACAAACTTCAATAAAAAAGGTTTAACAAAAGTTCACTTACCACCTTCCCAGTCGCCTGAAACCCTTAAGTAATATATTCAGGTCNNATCCACATCAGTAATGGGCTTATGGGTAGCATTATGGTGGAAAAAGCCAGGTCGAAAATGCGTTTATTTCGCCTGTTGTTTATTTTGCTTACCGAGTTGATGTCAATAACATACAAATCGCCGCTTGTGCTGATTGAATTTGATCCGATAATGCTCAGACTCTCAGGTGGGGCAATTTTAAACTCAGCCTGTCTTCTCTGCAACTGGCTCATAGTGTCTATTATGCGGTGAGCAGGCAGATCACGGGCACAGAATATGACTTCATCAATTTTGTAAATACTGATGATATCGTCTAAATGTGCAATATTTCCGATAAAGCCATTGCTGCCTGATTTTTCATCAGCTACACCAACCAGCCCTATAAATCCGGGAGTAACCAATGTTTTCCTTAACAGATCGGCTACCCTGGCCGATTCCTCAGCATTGCCGACAATTGCATAGCGTTTGTTCGGGTTAGCCCCGATTCTGAAGTTTTTAAATCCGGCGAGGTTCAGCAAAAAACGAATGCCTGTCATCGAAATCATTCCCCAAACGGACGCCAGAATAATCAAAGCCCTCGAAAAACGGAAGTCGGAGGGGAGTAGGGCGTAAAAAACAAGAATGGTTACTGTTCCGGCAAAGAGACCGGTTAAAATACGCCGAAGCCTGAGAGGAGGGTCGTAACCACCGCTGATCAACACCGAAAACAACCAGATTAAAATATAGGCGGGCAGCACCCCGAAAAGGAACAATGAGGGATAATGGCCTCCAACAGTGTAAGTTACGTTGCTTTCCCAGTAATCAACTATGAGTAATGATCCGGCATAGATTACTGCCGCATCGGTAAGTGGCAGCAACAGTTTATTCAACACCCTTGACAATACCGCAATTCCTGCTCTGAGGTAAATCGCGATGTGAATCAGTATTGAAAAGAGGCGCGCATTTTTTTGCGAGAAGTGCTTACGGGCAAAAATAACCATGGCATTGTAGAAAACAAATACATAGTTGATGCTCGATTTTTTTGTGCTTTCACCTTTGTAATGGATGATGCGTGCGCCGGGGTAATAATAATTCTTATAACCAGCCTTGGTTATGCGGTAGCTCAGGTCTATGTCCTCACCATACATAAAGAAGGTTTCGTCTAGGAGTCCCGTTTTATCAAGTGTTTCGTGTCTGAGCATCATATATGCGCCCGCCAGAACATCAACTACATGGGTTTCTTCTTTATCGAGAAAACCTAAATGGTATTTGCCGAATATTTTTGATTTCGGAAAAAGCGCGGAGAGCCCGAATATTTTGTAGAAAGCAACAATTGGTGTTGGCAATCCACGCTTTGATTCAGGTAAAAACCGTCCTTTGCCATCAACCATCTTTATGCCCAGTCCGCCACAATCGGCGTGGCTGTCCATAAAATCAACACACTTTGAAAATGTATCGTGTTCAACTACTGTATCGGGGTTCAGCAGCAGGATATATTCGCCTTTTGCCAGTCGTATAGCCTGATTGTTGGCCATGGAGAAACCCGTATTCTCCTTATTCGCGATGAGTTGAACTTGCGGAAACTTTTCAGCAACCATCTCAACACTGCCATCAACTGAGTTATTGTCGACTACAAAAACTTCTGCTGAAAGGCCCTTAAGCGCGGCAAGCACAGAGTGAAGGCATTGCTCCAGGAAATACTTAACGTTGTAGTTTACAATTACAACCGACAGTTTCATTAATCTGGTTCTTTTTAAAGTGCGTAAAGATAGGAATAAAGCAGAAAAATAAGCCGAATGCTTAAGGGGTTTTGTTTTGTTTCCGATTATTTGACATAGTTTCGCAGGCAGTTAATAAGTTATGACTGAACACCGACATTTTATTATTCATAAGCCATTTGGCTATATGAGCCAGTTTGTCTGCGACCTTAAGTGGAAAAAGGTTTTGGGTGAATTGTATGATTTCCCGGAAGGAACCATGCCGATCGGCCGTTTGGATGAACACAGCGAAGGCCTCTTGCTGCTCACCACCGATGGAATGATGAGTGAGATTATGCGAGGTAAGGACAAAGAAAAGGAATATTACGCTCAGATTGACGGTTTGATAGACGATATTGCACTCGAAAAACTCAGGACTGGCGTAGAAATCGGAATCAGGGGTGTGAAATATACGACTTTGCCATGTAAGGTTGAATTGCTGAAAGATGATCCCGGCTTTCCGCCAAGGACCAAAAAGTTACGGGATGATCGCCACGGGCCAACCTGCTGGATTTCAATTACATTAAACGAAGGGAAAAACAGGCAGGTAAGGAAAATGACAGCTGCCGTTGGATTTCCAACACTCAGATTGTTCAGGGTCAGGGTAGGTTCTGTGGTACTTGGCGATTTAAAGGCAGGTGAGGTAAGGGAAGTTGCAGGCTTTGTGGATATTGAAAAATCGGAACTCAACAATTCGGCCAACTTTTAAAATGAATCAGGTTCCAATCTTTCAAGTACGGCTTTGAAAAGAATAGGCTGAATCAATGGATAGGTCAGGTTATCAGGGATGTTGTCGAACAGGGCCATCTCAGCAATTTCAGAATCAATCGAATCTCTATGTGCTTTAATTTCAGCGAAATATAAGCGGCCATAAGTAACTATAGCGTCAATTTCAACTGAATAATCAGCAACCGGGTTCAGGTTAAATTCAAACGCTCCTGTTTCTTCTTGCAACTCACGGCTTGCTGCATCATCGGTTGATTCACCGGCCTCAATGTGCCCTCCGGGAATTTCCCAGGTATGCCGATGGCGATGCCTTACGAAAACCCATTTATCTCTACAACGGCTGATTATTACAACATATTTGAAAGTAACATTCGATTTCGTAATAGGTTGAATATTAACTTTTAGCATCGTATTCCCAATTTCTGATTCTCAAAATTGTTTTAATTCATAAAAGCAAATAAAGGTTCTGAAATATTGGAATTATTCAGGTAGAAATGCATCCTTATATGCATCTAAAACTGGCAAGGCTTTTAGATTGAAGTCATAAAAAGCCTGATTCTCCCATGAAGAGCCATTTATAGCCTGAGTTCCTTTAAATGCAACCCATTCACCGCCCCAGTATGCAAACCCAATTGAAAGATCAGTAGCAGAGGAGATTTGTTTTATTTTATGCAAAAATGCCTTCTGTCCTTCAGGAGTTGCCGGATAGCCATCTATTAGCTGATCTTCAAGTCCTATCACATTGTTGGTCCAGTCGTTCCAGTCCAGAGTAAAAGGGTAGGAGGTTTCAGCAATCAATACCTGTTTGTTAAATTGCTGACCTAAATTATTCAGAGTCGTTTCGAGCGCATTCAGACTTTTACCGTGCCAGATGGGATAGTACGAAAATCCGATAATATCATAATCGAGATTTTGCAGGTTTGCGTAAAATTCAGTGGCTTTGTCAATGCCAGCATAGTGAATGATGATTTTGCAGCCCGGCTTGTTGTCTCTAACTGCTTTAAGGCCAGATTGTAGCATTGTTTTGAAATTGGAAGGTTGAGAAATACTTCCCGCTGGCCACATGAACCCGTTGTTAATCTCATTTCCGATTTGAATATAATCGGGATTTATTTCCCTGACAATCTTTGAAGTATAATTGTAGATGCTATCATTTAATATATTGAAGTTCAGGTTTTTCCATGCATCCGGCATGCTTTGGTTTCCCGGATCTGCCCAGGTGTCGGAATAGTGAACGCTTAACCAGACTTTCAATCCTTTTGCTTTTACTTTTTCAGCGAAAGCCGTGACAGCAGAGAAGCCCGAATAGGAGTATTCCGGGTTTTTCCAAAGCCTGATCCTTACGGTGTTCATCCCGGCATTTTTGAGGGTGGTAAGCATATCTTCAGCCTGTCCACTTTGATTCAGCAGGACTGTTCCTGATGCCTCAATTTCAGGCAAAAAGGACAAATCGGCCGCTTTGATGATGAACTTTTCGTTTGCCACGTCAGTATTTTCATCCTTGTCACTGCAGGATGATAAACCAGAGAACACTATAATCAGCAATACTTTGAAGGAAATCAAACGGAAATTCATAGCTTAATAAAGTGAAAAGGATTAACTGGCCGGTTTATTTTCGCAGCAGCAATGTAAATTAATTCCAACAAAAGTAAAACTAAATCAGATCATTGTGTTTAAAATGCGGATGAAGAGGAAGGAATTAGCGTTATCTGTTTATATTGTATGCGATTGATTCTAGATAAAATTTACCGGAAACAAATTCGCCTTCAGGGTAGTGCCAGATTGCTTCACCACGCGTAAAGATATTGATACCATTGATGTTTTTGTAATCATAAACCGGCGTCGAAAAGCGATAATTAACTGCCGTATCACCTGACATATCATAACGGTCATCTGAAATGAAATTAACCAGTTGCCCGGTTTTGTTGAAGTATAATATTGCCGAAATCGTTATGCCATTGCAGGTAAAATAAGCCTTTGTCGAAAGGCTGTCAATTTCTTCCCATGTTATGCTTTTATCAATCAGCGTTGCCGGGCTGATTAAACACATATCATTAAAGAGGGTGACAGTTTCGGTTTTATCCAGCATTTCCCCTTTTTCATCCACAAACGGGAATAATCCGAAAGGTTTTATCTGCATGGAAGCAATTCCGTTTTTATAACTGTGATAGCCTGAAACGTTCAATCCCTTGATTTGCGCTGTCATATAAAAGAGCCGTGAAGGAACATCATAAAAATTATACTGAACAGACTGAAATTTGAACCAATCCATTTTTTTACTCCGCATTTCGCCATTGAAGCGGATTAATGCATTTTTTACTTTATCATGGTTCAGCACACCAGTATAAGTGAGATAGCGTTTGACCGGAAGTGGAAGATGCTGAATGTCTGAATCGGTAAGTGGTTCATTTGTAATTCTTTCGGTTCTGGATAGTGATTGTTTGTAATCATTAATAAATGAACGGTGGAAATTCCAGGTTCCAAATCCGGCTACTAAGGTTATGAAAATAATCAGGTTTGCAATGGTTCCGTAACGGGCATCCTGCCAGCTAAGTAAAATCAAAATTTGTGATATCACAACTGCAGCTAAACCCGGTACCCACCACCACTCATTGCGGCTAAAAACCAGGATCGCGCTCACCAGAAACAATAATCCGGCCAGTAACCAGAAAGCTCCGGCGGTTTTGCCGATATACTGATTTAACTGGCTGATTTCCGCCAGTTTGAAAGCTTTTGAAAATCCCATAAAATGGATAATACCATGCAAAATAATGAAGATTGCAAACGCTGTTTTCATCTTAATCTAGAATTTTTAGCAAAAGTATAACTAACGGCAGGCTCACGCAACATTTACTACATGACAGGAAGAACCAATAGTTTAAACCGTATCATTTTAATGTTGAATCGTAATTTAGAGGGTAAGATGATTGCCAATCTTCTGTTTGCTGTTTAAGATCATTGAAAGATCAATTTGTCAGAACAGAAACGGTATTAAACATGAAGTCTGCTTTTTATAATTAATCCATTCAGCGCCAAATTCCTGGTGCATCAGTTTCTCTTCATCCTTTATTCTCCAAAGAAAGACCGGTAGTAGGCATATTGCAACGACAATACCACCCCATGACCTGAATGCTAATGAAATGCCAATCAGAAAAATGACAATCCCTGAATATCTCGGATGTCTAACCCATTTATATGGTCCATTTGTAACCAGTTTGTGGTTTTCCTGAATAGTAATATCAATGCTGAATTGCCTGTCGAGGGCAATAACCGACCAGTTCATCAGGAAAAAACCTGACAAAGTTACCAGTATTCCAGCATATCGTATCATCTCTGATTCTGTGAAAACAGCAAAACCAAACCTATCGGAGAAAGGAGTTGCCAGAAGAAGAAAAAGTGGGATTATCTGCAGTATCAACAGCGAAATCCAGTGCTTCTTAACATTACGTTTTCCTTTTCCATGGGCCCTTCCTTCGTCGGGCACAAAGACAACTACCAAGAGCGAAAGCCCGGCCATCATAACAATAAATGTGGTTCTCGCCTGACTCGAAAAGAAATCGCTTAAGTT
>DINP01000075.1 GCA_002426025.1 Bacteroidales bacterium UBA5537
CCTTCTTTCTGGTTATAAAAACCCGCATCAGTGGGAATTCCGGCTTTCGCCAAACGGCTTATATCCCCGTTGTTTAACTGTATTTTAACCCTCAGGTATTTAACTTCCTGAGCAAAGGAAATTGCTGAAATCATCAGCATCAGAAATAAGAGCGCAGCAATTTTTTTCATAGATGAGAAGTTGGATCATTAATGATAAGGATATCACAAACGTACAGTTTTTTTACGAAAGTATATGAATAGGGTTAATTATTAGAATTGAAAATGATAGGTGGGGATAGAACCCTGAAAAGGAATATCAATGCATGGAAATCATTAGGTTTTGCTTATTGAATCAGATTTGCTATCACAAACTCCCTGAAATTCTCCCGGGTAATTCCTTTATTGATTGACTGATAAGTATTTGTGAAAGTTATCGGGAATGAAATCTTTCGATTTGGATTCCATTTAAATTCATATCCAAATACCTTGTCATCCCTTGTTTCGATATAATCAATTTCCTGCTGCTGCCTAGTGCGCCAGAAGTATTGCAGGGCTGTTGACTTTTGATAATATATAAGTTTTCGGCGCTCACTTATCAGAAAGTTTTCCCACAATGCACCAGTGTCCTGACGGGTCTGTATTGGAAGAAACTGGCCTATAACAGCATTGCGCACCCCATTGTCGTAGAAATAAATCTTTCGGTTTGTCTTTATCTCATTTCTGAGGTTCCTGCTGAATGCCGGAAGCCGGAACAGTATAAAAGCTTTTTCAAGGATATCAATGTAATTGCTTACTGTTTTGGGATCTAATCCTGAAACCTGTGCAAGTTCGCTGTATGAAACCTCACTTCCCACCTGCCATGCCAATGACTGAACTAACTTTTGAATGGTATCGGGTTTTTGGATGTTGCCATATATCAGAATGTCTTTGTAAAGATAACTGTCTGTCAATTCCTGAAGGACAGTTTTCTGATCTGTTGGGTTCATCAGCACTTCCGGGTATAATCCAAATACCAACCGGTTTTCCAGATCCTGTTCTGCTTTAAGGTAGCCTGAATATTCCTGCCATTCCTGCCAGTTAATAGGCCAAAGCGAAAAGGTCCATTTACGTCCGGTGAGGGGTTCCTGGGTTTTGTTCATCAATTCAAAGGATGATGATCCGCTTAGAATGAGTTGAACATCCTTAAATCCATCCACTATCATTTTTGAGGTCAGCCCGATGTTTGGAATTCGTTGCGCTTCGTCAATAAAAAGAATCTTTTTATTTCCGATTATTTGCCTGATTTGCTCAGTATTTGGACGGCTAAATAGTTGTTCCGCCACAGGATCATCTCCATTAATGATCAATGCATCTTCCTTGTAAGGCTCAATCAATTTCGTAACAAGGGTTGTCTTCCCTGCTTGCCTGGGACCTGTTATAATGATGGCTTTCTTAGAAAAAAATCGCTGTGCGATGGCTGTTTCTATTTGTCTGACAATCATACTTTATAAGGCTGTTTGAAATGCAAACATACAACAAATTCCCGAAAAAGCATAACTATACGGGAATGAAATCCCGAAAAAGCATAACAATACAGGAATGAAATCCTGAAAAAGCATAACTATACGGGAATTCATTCCCGGGAAAGCATAAAATACGGGAATTCGGTTTTTGATCCTGCTATCACTTTGGTCTTTATCCGGGGGCTGGTAGTTTTAAAAATTTAATTTAACATCTCTATTTCTTAAATCTAATCACCAAATTCATTATTTTCGGACCGGATTAGAATTTCACTATCAAAACTTGCAGGTTATGTCCACAAGGGCTGACAACAATGTTTATTTCAGCAACCCTGATTTGGCCAATCTTTATGTAAATAACGAAATAACCTGAAATTTATATAGTAAACACTCAAACTCAAAGTAGAGGGATTGTGTGTGTATATAGACGATTACTAAATATAGACCCTTGTGAAGTTGTAGCCTGCATTACCGAACATCAACATTTGCCTGATTTTCCTACTGAAGAACGAGTCTCAAAAATATTTTTATAAAAATGACAAGAATAACTACAATTCTTTTTTTGTGCATCCTTAGTCTCTTTTGCTCCTGCAAGAAAGTCAATAATATGGACACAACCATTCAAATATATAAGTTTAAAACAGGGAATGACTACTCGAATTATGTACCTGTAGAACTTTCCGGGGATAGAACCAGAATTACATCAAGTCCGGGTCATTTAAATGATAGATGGCCTGTCAATCTTGATTCGGGATACTATTTGAATGGCACAATGGGTGTAACCTCCGGGTACTTATCAATGACTATTGAGGAACATAACGCATATAGCATTAAACCAGGTATTGACAGTTTATATAAATTATTAGTAGAAAGAGACCCCTACCTTGAGTATTACGAACGCAATGATGATGGAACATTTCGCGATGAAAATGGTGTGTATGGCATTGATACGGCATTAATAAACAATTTAATCCGATCAAACAGGCTTGAGAGCTATTTTAAAAGATTGAAATAAACGATTTTGCTCAATAAATCAAGCCGAACGTTCCCTAAAAGGAAGGGAAAAACCTGTTCCATTCTCAAGGTTTAGCATATAACTCATCCTTGAACCAATCCCCCCTTCTATTGTTAATCTATCGTTTGCAAGGCTTATTAATTCAACCCGTTCTGATGTTTTCGGGATAAGTATTCTGCATCAGAACGTCAAAAAACAGTAACTGATTTATATCCCTTCAAAATTCTTTCTTATCTTTCCATCCATTACAGATACACATTTCAACATATCTCCAAATGCAGGACTCTATCGTTTACAAGCCCGAAAACCATATCCGCATCGTTACAGCAGCTTCCCTTTTCGACGGGCATGATGCCGCTATCAACGTAATGCGCCGTATTTTACAATCCTCAGGAGCCGAAGTTATCCACCTGGGACACGATCGCGCCGTGCAGGAAGTGGTTCAGTGCGCCATACAGGAAGATGTGCAGGCAATCGCCATCACTTCATATCAGGGCGGGCACATGGAATATTTCAAATATATGTTTGATTTATTGAAAGAAGCTGGTTGTGGCCACATAAAGATTTTTGGCGGCGGTGGCGGTGTAATTCTGCCACACGAAATTGAAGAACTACAAAGCTACGGCATTGCCCGGATCTATTCGCCCGACGATGGCCGCACGCTTGGATTGCAAGGCATGATCAATGACTTGCTGCAAAAAGCAGATTTCCCTGTGGGAGATGTAAAA
>DINP01000117.1 GCA_002426025.1 Bacteroidales bacterium UBA5537
CGGTCAGAATGCTTAGTTATTGTCCGCTGGTTTTTAGTCTTGTGCCAAATTATTGCAAGAATAGGAAAAAGAATTTTTCAAATCTTCCGGTAAATATTTCTTGATTTTGAATAAAGGTTAACATTATTTTCCACTTGCTCCAAGATAAGAGGTTTTCCTTTCTGAATGAAATTTAAGCAGTTCCTCATATGAGACTTCGACACTTTGTAATTTTGGTATTTTTACTAACACTCCTTGGGCTATAGCTTTTGTATATGGATGATATATATTATCATCATTATTTTCAACATTCTTTGTTATAATAATAGTTTTATTTGAAGTATTGTTAATTCCAATCTTTATTTCACCCCTATATCCAGAATCTACAACTCCCATTCTTACTGACATACATTTAGCACCGGTACTACTTCTTTCTTTAATTATTAACGCGTATGAGCGGTCAAATGCAGTTGCAATACCTGTTGGAACAAGATATATCTCATTAGGATGAATAATTATTTGTTCTTCAGGAAAACAAGCATTGAAGTCATATCCTGCATCTTCTTCATTCTTCTCCGGAATTATTGCATTTTCATTTATCTTTGCGAAATAAATTTTTTTATTATTCATTTTTCTCAATAGTTTTAAATAAATCTGTTTTCAGAAAATAGTTTAAGCCCTCAGTAAAGTCCTTATTATAAGATTGTTTAGTGAAATTTTCATTTCTTACTAAACTAATCTCTTTTTTGACTCCGTTTAACATACACTCAATTCTACCATTGAAATTAGTAGCAACGCCTAACTTCGTAAATTGAATATTTTGGGATTTTGTCAGTTCAACAAATTCACCCCATTTATCCTTATGCACAGTCCCGATAATTTGCCAATCACCCCAACTTAAATAAATATTCCATTTATTGTAGTTATTATAATTACTAGCCTCCTCAATATATTCAGGAAGTGAAATATTATCTAAATCCATAAGAAACCCACATTTTGAGCCATCAGCAATATTCTTCAATGATCCTAATACTCCATCTGAATTATCACTTGCAGCACTAAAAATGTTTTTGGAATTAAGTAACATCATATTTTTTGCTTGGGGCATTGGTTTTTCAAGAATATCCTTTTCTTCTTTATTTAATGAGTCATATCCTTTAAAGTAAGCTTTTAAGAATTTAGACATAAATAATCCGTTGCTGCCTACACTAACTAAAATATCTCCAACTCTACAGTTTGATCTTGTTATCCTTGATTGCTCCTTTTCTAAAATACCTATTGCAGTTCCATGTACTGAAAAAGTTTTTGATTCTCTAATGTTTCCACCTGATATATATATACCAAATTCACTACATGCCGCCACAACACCATCAAAAAAATCCATTAATGCAGAAAGCTTCATAGTTGCTGGAGCATCAACTGATAGAGAAATCGTAACTGGAAGACAACCCGTTGTAGCTAGATCACTAATATTCACAGCAATTAAATACCATCCCCAAGAAAAGAAAGACTCATAATTAATTTTTCCTATTGCTGGTTCGGGACCAGCATCAGTGGTAATAACCAATTGCTCTTGATTTGTTTTTAATTTAATAAAAGCACAATCATCACCAATATTTTCAGAGCTAAGTTTTTGTATTTTTGGCAAAATATATTGTGACAATAACTTAAACTCTCCAACATCTCTTAAAATCAAATCTTCAAATGTAGAGTTCATTATCATAAATGTATTTTGCAAGTTCGAGAATAGTTAGTCGCATGCTAATCTGATTTGTAAATTGGTGCGATAGCTTTAACATCCCAATTGAAATAATAAATAAGGGTATTATATATTGAGATTTGAAATCATCTTTATCACAGATTCTATTAAGAGAATTCCGAATAGTTGTTAACCAAGAATAGACACAATCATCCTCCACTTTTGATGAAATAGAATCATATTCAATAGATTTTGATAACTGATCGACAAAATCATATGATCGATCAGATGGAAGTTGTATGAACCTAAAATTGGCTTCCATAAGAGCGAAATCTTTTACAAAATGAGCACTTTTTTGTGTCCAACCAAAGTCAATAATCATAGGCGTATCGTCTTGGGCAATCACAATATTTCTAGGGTGAAGATCACCATGAATAGCACCACATGAAAAATCTTGTTTCTTTTCTAAAACCTTGTCAAGAATCCAAAAGGGATTTATCCATTGTCTATTGAATTCCATTAAATCTTTTGTTTCTGAGCTTCCCCAGCAATTCAGCCAAACATTACTCCAATCACTATGATTTCTAAGATACCATTTATATTCCTCAAGATAGGTTCTATTTATAGTCAAAGGATTATCATTATTGATGTGCCAGAAATGAAAAATGTCATATGTTTCCCTTAAAATCTTATTCACTAAAGAAATATCAGCTTTATTTTGACTACGAAATGCTTTTCTAATCAATTTCCATAGATTCTCTTCTTTTAAAATTGGCCTGCCTTTTCCGACACCTTTACTAAATGGGTAAATGTTTGATGTGAATGGAGCCCATAAAAAACTATAGAACTTATCTTTTGAATAGAACATTGGGACAGCAAAATGTTGATTAGTAAAACTTTCAACAGATTCTGCATTTCCCCTTTCATCTTCAAGTTTATCTCCTTCAATATCATGTTTGTAAAACTTGAATAACATTGGATTAGAATATCTAGTAAATTCTTTGTGAACAAGACTAAAATATGTCACAAAGACTCTTGAACCGCTAGCCCCTTCAACAGCACCAACTCTATTTAAGGGTAGAAGAATTACTTCAAATTCAGAATTATCTAATTGGTCTATTTCAATGTGTAATAGATACGGCCAAAAGATTTTAATATGATTTGAAAAATATTTGCCCTTTTTTATTTCTGCATTAGAGAATAAAAAATTAAAAAGTTCCTGGAATGCGTTTAATGAAGAATTTAACTCTTCATCAGCCAAAATATCAAAAGTAATACTATAACTAAGCCTATGTTTCATACTATCTGAAAGTTTAATTTTATGTCTGGTCCTATAACCCAATAACCGTCGTTAACTTCTGATACAATTTTTACAAATAATTCATATGAAATCTCCCATCGAATCCCTTTTCGATCTATGTAATAATCCATAACTTCAACAACATCATTTTTAAATGAATTAATAAATGATACATGTTTAATAATATCTTCATTTGTCTTTCTAAAATTTGCATAATTATATCCAAAACCAATAATTAAATCTTCTTTTAGTAATCTAACTAAAAGATAATCATACATTTTATAAGGTATTGAATTGAAGGGAATGTAACGAAAGCGAATAGGTAAACATTCTCTAATTAAAAACTCGTTTATTTGGAATTCTGCTTCCTTTGATTTTATTCCTAATTCTTCAATATTTGATGCATATTTAAAATTATATGGATTTCTTTCTTGAGTTGGAACTCTGATATCAAGCGACTGTGCAAGATCATATACTGAATAATTATAATTTAATTTAAGCAGACTATGATAAAAAAATACTAAAACACAGGTGTAATTTGGCCAACTATCCATTTTATATTTTAAATAATTTAAGAGAATTAAGTACTTCCTTCTCAACGTCGTTTGTCATTTTCCAATCCCACTCTTTGTTAAGGTTAAATTTAGATATAATCCATTTCCTTAAAAACTGAGATTGAAAGATGAATAAATCACTCTCGTCACTATTCTCATGAATTTTGCAATAATATTTGCCTTTGCTATCTCGATAAAAAACGTAATTATTAGAAGTCCTAAGCATTTCCATCATTTCAGTAAAATCATCAAAATTGAAATACTTGACACCGAGCAACTCAGATACCCTAAAATTGGATTTAATTGGGATTATATGAACATGTGCATGATAAATACCACACCCAGATCCAGTAAAAAGACCTGCACCATGCTCGAATAGAATGCAGTTTCTATTCAACTTTGATTCCACTTTACTTGCTAAATCCAATAGCTCTGAATAATATTCTGAATTAACTTCAGCCGTCGTTTCTATATGTTCTTTTGGAATAATCATATAAGAATATGGAATTAATTGTGCAAGTGACGGAATAACAATAAAGTTATTAGATTGAAGAACAATTCTATTTTCTAAAGATTTAAAGGCATATACTTGATTAAATATTGAATCTTTGAAAGATTCAATTTCCGTACAAAATCGACAATTTCTCATCAGAACAAATTTTTGAATTATTTACAAAGTTATAAATTTCACAACTTGAAAAGATATTTATCCTAAATATGTTTTTAAGTATTTTATAATCATATGTTTAAGCAAGTCAAACTTGCGCACAACGGTTTGAATATGATGCGTGCCGCATCTTATTCGATTAGTTTTCTTTATTTCCTATATCATCAAATTTAAAATTCATTTTCTTTAAAACACTTAACTGCGGTATGCATTATATTTTTTGTTAGCAAACGTTATTTATATTAATCTAAAAGGAATGTCTGATTTTGTGATATTTACTTTTTTACTTGGGATTTTTGCATTGATAAATCTTTTCATTCCTTCTACATGTAAATCAGAACTGAGAGGATGAACAATAATCTCAATTATATCATTATCTGGTGACATTTCTAACTTTAAATACTCGATAAAAACACCTTGTCCTGAAACTTTGAAATCACCTTTTTTTTCATTCTTAATTAATATTCTTACTTCTTCTTCGTCTTTATATGCCTCGTGTTTAAATGATGTCTTTAGTTTTTTAATTCCCTGAGTAAATTGCTCTTTAATATCATTTTGTTCTTTCATAAGTTTATCAACCAATTCCGGATCTTCTGTTTGCGTCATTTGCTTTGTTAGTGAATTAAATCTATTGAATTTTTCAGTATTTTCTTCAACAAATGATTTAATCATACTTTGTTGCAAGGAAAAGTCATAAATCATTACAACTTTTTCCATTCTATACTCCGAATTGTTCTTTTCAATTATTGCATCTATGTTGAAAGCAATATTATATCCGTTACCATTTGCATAGTAATTCCACATCGATAATGAGTCTGGATTTTTGCTGAGTGAAAAAATGAATTGTTGATTACTTGAATCTATTTTATAGTCTGTAATAAACAATTCAACATAAATAGTCTGCAAAAAACTATTTCTATCCAGAACCGAATGAAGTACGTTATCAAAATATGAATGCTCCGTAGGATCATTTAAGAATCTCTGGTGAGAACAATGTAATTCTGATGAATTAATAATACCAAATATTCCATTTCCAGTAGTATAATGATAGAGTCTCATTTGACTTTGTATTTATCTGTTTTATGTATTTGATCTCTTAATGTTTGCTAACTAGCAGTTAAACGCGCCCATATAACACTTATCTCTCCTTTACGCCAAATGTATCAATCTCTTGATAATCAACAATATTTCCAATAATATTCTTTTGTAAACGTAACTCCATGATTAATTTTCGTTCCATCTCCCCGTCTTCTTGTCGTTTCAGCGTTGCACAGTCAATTTTCATTTTTCTCTTTTTCTTGTTATGTCACCAAACCGATCACCATGACAAAGTCACGGCAGATTATCCATTCTCCCTTTCATGTCTTGCCCGAAACGCCCACATGCAGAACCGGTTGGCACCGATCAACAGCCTAAAAATAAGGAATTTCTGAAAATTCCAAACAGGAGGAAGTAATTTAGAATCATTCTTTTTTCAAACCCTCAAGTGTATGTTGAAAATACTCAAGAGAAAGTAGAACATTTCTCTTGAGAATTTCATTAAAAGATAAGTATCTTTTGTGTAAAAGTTGTTTATCTTTTTATACATTTGTGCTTTGTCATTGGTCAAACTCACTTTAGAAATTCTCCCAAATGTCAGTTGCATACAAAATAGTTCCGAAGAAGCAAAGTGCCGCAGGCGAAGTTGCCTGGCACAGCGTGATTGTCAACCAGGGTATCGTTGGCAAGCGCGAGCTGGCTCAGCGCATCGCAGCGCGCAGCATATTGGGCGCACCCGAAGTGATGGCTGTGCTCGAAGCCCTGATCGAGACCATACCCGAACTGATGCGCGAAGGCAAGATACTGAAGCTGGAAGGACTGGGTAGTTTTCAGCTGTATGCCCGCAGCCAAGGCGCCTCCAGCCCTGATGCCTTCGATGAGCAGCTGATGAAACGCCCCCGACTGCATTTTCAACCCTCGCAACTGATCCGTCAGGAACTGGAGCTGATTGAGTGGGAGCGCAAGGAGTAGCCATACCGAAAGTCAAATATGCTCAAAACACATACGCGCATCTCAGCTGTTGTGCTAACCAAATCCTGATCAGACCAGCTGTAACGCGGCGGCGCTTGCGGGTGTTTCAGCAAAAACTGATCGTTAGTTTTTAATCAATTTTTGGGTGAATTGTCGGTTTCCGGCATAGGCTTGAACAAAATAAATGCCCCCGGGCAATTCATCCAAACTGATGGCATCAAAGTCTGTTGTGACTTCCTTTACTTTCTTGCCCAATAAGGAATATATTTCAACTTTTGTCAGGCTCATGGTGTTGGCATCGATATGAAGGACACTTTTCACCGGGTTGGGGTATATGCTGATGGTTCCACTGCTTAAATCCCCCACTCCCAATGTGGCAAGTTGTTGCACATCATCAAAATAAAATGTCGATGCGACAGATCCATCGCCCGTATTCCCAATATCGAACATAAAGACGAGTTTATCGTAGGGGCTTAAGCCAAGGGCTCCAAAATCCCAACTCAATGTTTCCCATGCTCCCGAAGTGGTTGTGGGTGTTGCCATTTCAAAGGTAGCACCACCGCTCTGCTGCTCCAGTTTTATCTGCATCGGTGTTCCGATGGGTGCCTCGGTCCAAACCTTCAGGCTAATATACCGTTGGGTCGTGAAGTTCAAGGCATCATTCAGGTTCAGATAAGCGCCTCCCCATGGTTGTCCACCATTTCTGACCAATTTAGCCAAATGCGTACTGTTGTTGCCATTGCTTTGCGGTGCGCTGACAGCTTCTACAGTAGCCGTTCCTCCATCAAAATTATTGAAGTCTGCCGTTGTTGGTGTTGTTTCAAAATCAAAGGGCAGTCCGGTATTTTCTCCCGGTTCCGGACATTCCGGGGCATTGTAGCTGAATGTCATGCGGCCCAGATTGATTTCACCATTGTCGGCCACCAGGCGCAATACATGCACACCTGCCGTTAAATCAATATTGCTGGTCGATTTGGTGTTCCAGTTACCCCAATCGCCGGTGGTAGAGAAGATGATGTCCTGACTCACTTGTACGCCATCAATCTCGAGATGAACAGGCCCGCCGCCGCTGTTGTTTCCGGAGGCATAGCGAATCGTCAGGTCGTAGCATCCCGTGGTTTGCACATCCACGGTATATTCTAACCACTCTCCTGCCGAAATCCAGCCCACGGTTGCGCCTTCTGTCGCGTCGGCTACGGCATCAACATATTCATCGGGTCTGAAACCTCCTTGATTGTCAATAGACGAATCAAAATAGGCAATGTTTTGGCCGTTACCGCCTTCAAAAATATCGTAATGACCTGCCTGCACGACACCTGGTATCGGGAGCGGTGTTCCGGTGTAGGGCAATTGATCGCCGATGGCCATCGAAATGACGTTGGTTACAACAGAAGAGGTTCCTGCATACACTTTGGCATAGAGCTGATGAATACCCAGACTGATGTTGGTTATCGTGTACTCGTAGGGTGCAGTAGCATCTTCTCCAACTAAGCTTCCATTGTAGTAAAATGCTACTTTGGTGATTCCTGTTCCTGTTGTACCGACTGACAGAAAAACATCATCATTTTCGTTCGGGACAGCAGGATTGGCAGACAGTACGCCCGTAACATGGATGTCTCTGCTTGTGGCCAGGGTATATGCAGGAACATTCAGCACATAACCATCAGAAAATGTTACCGTTGTTGCTGTACCAGCATAGTTTTGGGCGACATAGGTAATGGATCCGTTTTTGTTAAATGCGGCTGCCAAAGGATTGTTTGCGGTGATGGTTGCATCCGGAATACCCAGGGCATTCATGTTATGCAGCCAATGGTAGGTCTGCGCATCGGAAATACCAAATTTCAGGTTTCTGTCAGGATAGGAATCGTACAAGGCGATTGCCCCCGGGGCATCAGTTAACGCCAGGAATTTCCAATAGGTATCGTGCCACAGGTTTGGGTTTTCCTCATTGGTCAAAATCCCGGTATCATCGCAAATCTCTGACCACAGCAATTGTGCATAACTCTGGTTGTGACCCAGATACAAAGAGCCTCCATGCATGGGATAAAGCTCAATACCGTAGGCTGCCGCAATGTCATTTGTCCAGAAGGTGCCATTGTCATATGAGTTGCCCCAAACCCTGGCGGCAAATTCATACGGATGGGTGGGTGAAAAATTCCGCTGGTACATATCAAACCAATATTCTTCTACAGCGGTTTGTTCTGTCGTGTAAATATAAATACCCAAATCCCGAATGGCGTCATTGTTTGTTACCGCGCCCCAATGAATCAATGAAGAAGCAAACTGCATACTTTCTGAAGTTGATTCCTGGTCGTTTCCATGCGGAAAGGTCGCAAAGCCGTTTGCCCAGCTGTGGCCGGCATACGGACTAAAGTTTCTTAAAAAAGGAAAGAGCGGGTCGTTTCTGTCATCCGAAGCAGCATCACGCACCAATAGGTTGATCATGTCTCCCCACTGGGTGGCCCAACCCGGTTCGAATTGCTCCATAAAAGCAGCAGCATGAATAAAATAACCCCAATGAAAATGATGGTCATTCAAATTATTGTCCTGACCGTGGCCTGCAGGATAACCTAACATTGCTGACCATGTATCATTGTAATAGTATAAAAAAGCCACTTCGCCAGTTTGGTAGGTCAACCAATCTTCAAGGCGCTCTTTGATGGTCGCAACCATGGCATCCCGGGCTTCTATATTGCCGGTTTGGTCGGCAATCCGTGCCGTTTGTATCAAGCGGTTCATTACCTGCCCTTCGTTATACGAATCTGTCCAGCTGGCCAACTGGTCGTTTTGTATGAAGCCTATTTTCGCATTCATTTGGGCAGGATCGTAACCCGCACTGTATTGACCCAGATTGGGCAATGTAGGCAAAATGCCTTTGAAGGTATTTTCTACCACAAAACTGTTTCCGTCTAAGGTTTTTAATTCACCTCTGACGGTATTGTAACTGTATTCGTCGGGTGTTGCTGAGCCAGCCGCTAAATGACTCCATTGGTGGGGCAACAATCCCAATAAGACATTGGAGTGGGTACCCTCTTTTGTTTCTGCAGTTACCGTAAATGTTGTGGTAAGTTTCGAATCGGACTCGTTATAATTCCAGGCAGTGCTGGTGTTTGTCGGAAATACATATGCATACTTTTTGTATTCCTGGGCCACAGCACCTACGTTGGATGTACTTTGAGGCAGCATCGCCAACGACCAATAATTCTTTCCGTTTAGTGCAGATGTATAGGTAGAGCCAGCCTGGGTCCAGACACTTCCAGAGGGTGCATAAATGGCAAAGTCGGCGCCGGAAGTGGCATCTTGTACCGTAATCATTTCATTGGCAACTGTTACAATTCCGGAATTGATCCTGATTTTTACCAGGTCGCTGCTCCCTTTTTCGAAATAGACAAAAGGCATTCCAATACCTGATGTTGCATGCATATCATGTAAACCATCATTCCAGTTGATGGTAACGGTCCAATCGGAATAATCAGAAGCAGTTGCATTTGAGGCATTTAAATCTGCCAGACCTACCTCAATCGGTGAAGAATCACCAATTGGTCCCCAGGGAATATATGTAACCGTTAAACCTTCGTTTGTCGTTTTTAAGGTCATCGGATAATTAAACAAATTATCGGCATGGTTTTCTTTAATCAGTCGTGACCACCAATCATTGGTTGGCACTGGTTTACCCACTGCATTGCCACTTAGTTGTGGCGAACCCGTCGGGAATTGATTTCTTCCTGCAGCATCAGTTCCCGGGAAGGCTGTCGTATAGCTTCCGCTGCCTACTGTAACTATCTGGGCAGAGATACTTAATGAAATGAAACCGAGCAGTGAAACAAGAAGGTGCCTGAAGATCTTTGGTTTTTTGTTGTGCATTTTGAGTTGATTTAGCTACGTAAAATATTTTGTACAAGCACCTCTTGAATAGAAGTCCGCGTTCAAATATAATACAATCGCTGTTACTATCAGGCTAGTTGGCTTTTACACCTGGATTGACATCAATATAAAAAACGAATTTGAGCGCCAGTTTCAATGCTTTGAGCAAGCGCAAGTGTTCTGCTTTCACTTTATTGAAGGACCACAAAAATTCTGCTCATCACAAAAAACTGGTTCAATATCTTCGCAAAGACATCAAGCTATATCTCCTTTTTGAGGCATGAGTGATTGAAGCAGGATATTGGGTTTTGAGGTAGAGGAGCAGTTGATGAAGATATTTTGATACGTTGTGTGGCGGGCAAAGGCAGGCGCCCTTCATCATCCGGGGGACGAAAAGAATGCCATGTGGTGGTCGATGCAGTGGGTATTTTTAGTCCAAATGTTGATGGTTTGCGGGAAATAAGCCTTGATATTTAGTACAACACTTTCCATTACGCATACAAAATGGTGCAACAGATATTTTTAGTTTGTCCAGGGTTCTTTGTGTTTAGCGTCCATAAATTTTTCTCCGTCAAAAATGCAGAGTCCTTGCCAACTTCCAAACCAAACTTGTCCTTTTTTGTCTTCGAAAATACTGAGCGTGACATTCGATGTCAAGCCATCTTCAGTGGTGTACTGCCCGAAACTGTTGCCATCATACCGGTAAACACCATAACCTTCGGCCGTAAACCAAATATTTCCTTTGCTGTCTTCATATAAATTGTAGGTTTCTTCACCAGCAATTATACCATCCCTGGTGAAGTTGGTGAAGGTTTTGCCATCAAATTTGCTCATGCCACCATAAAAAGTTCCAATCCAGATATTTCCTTGACTGTCTTCCAGCAAGTCAGCGGTATTATTGTCGACCAGTCCGTTTTTGGTTGTTAAATGAGCAAACTTGCCGTTATTGTATGTGAATATTCCATTTCCATCAGTGGCAAACCACATCGTTCCTTGCTTGTCTTCTATTATTTTAAAAACCAACTGATGAGACAGCATAGACTTCGGGTTTTCAACCATAGCATCTGGCAAATAAAAAGGCACAAACTTCTCTCCGTCAAAATGAGCCACCCCTCCTGTCGCCCCAACCCAAATAAGTCCGTTTTTGTCAATTGCTAAACCCCAAATTTCCCCATTCTGTAAGCCTTCTTCTTTTGAAAATGTTGTAAACTCCTGACCATCGTATTTAATGAGCCCTTCGGAAGTTCCAAACCATAAATTACCTGCTGTATCTTCTACAATCTCTAAAACCCTGAAATAGGGACTGATTCCCGCAATGGTGATTTTTTCAAGTTTTTGTCCATCATAGCGTATGATTCCATCCCCATTTGTTCCAAACCAATAGCTCCCTTTGATGTCCTGATACATTGTCCTGACAAATTCTCTTACCATTCCGTTTAAGTTGGTGTGAATTTGAGGAAATGTTGTGTTTTGCCTGAGCATGATTGGTTGGGTGATTGCTTCATTTTCTTTTGTTTCAGGAATAGACTTTTCTTTCGGTTGCCCTGTGCAGGCTGAAATTTGAAGTAACAGAAGTATCAAAAGTAAATTCTTTGCTTTACATAGTGTCTTACATCCAATGTTTGTCATACTGTTGTTTTTATTACTCTTGATCACTGTTGAAACATGCAAAGCAGGTGATTGCGGACATAAAACTTATCAAACCGCCACAAAACTGAAGCGGGCTACAAGCCTTGAATTGACTACTATTTCGCATATACATCTTTGTTAGCTATGGTGTTGATTCATTTTCAATCATTTATCTTCCTTATAAAAATCAACCTTATTCATTAGTTGCAATAAATTTATCGTTTCCATTGCAACAGTTGTATCCCATTTGTAAAGTTATATGACCAATACCAAAGTCGTTACGTAATAAACTTTCGACCTTTTCCTTAGTTTGCATCATGTCAAGCATTTTTACATTATCGGTCAGGTTTACATGTGCTTCAAGGTTTATTTGGCGGTCATCAAGCTTCCAAACATGGATGTGGTGGATGTTATCAATTTCAGGCAACTTCTCAACCTTATGCTTTATTTCATCCATATCGATATGAGCAGGAACAGCTTGCATTAAAATATCGATGGATTCTTTTACAACACGCCATGTGTGCCAAATAATGTACATTCCAACAAGAACGGTGACCAGTGGGTCAATCCAGACAACGTTGAACAGCCAAATAGCTACACCTCCGATTATCACAGCTACTGACGACAAGGTATCCCCCATTAGATGCAGATAGGCAGCCTTTATGTTCAGGTTTTTGTTTTTACTTTTGTTTAAAACCAAAACAGAAACAAGATTTGCCAACAAACCAAAGCTTGCCACAATCAACATGATCATTCCTTTTATGGGCCTGGGGTCAACAAAGCGTTCGTAAGCCTCCACAAAAAGGAAAAGACATATTGCAATCAGAACAATTCCATTAAAAAATGCAGCAAGGATCTCAATACGTTTATAACCAAATGTTTTGTATTTATCTGGTTGTTTCTTACTCCTTTTACCAGCCAGGAATGCAATAAAAATAGCCGAGGAATCGCCTAAATTATGTAAGGCATCGGATAGTAAAGAAAGACTATTTGAAAGTACCCCGCCAATAACCTGAACAATTGTAATTGAAAAATTCAGTAGGGTTACCCATAATAGTTTGTTGCCTTTAAAATCGTCCCGATGATATGGGTGCGTATGACCAGGAGAATGAGGATGATGTGTATGTTCTTTTGATTGGTTCATAATCTCAATTCAAGTTTCACTTTTGCCATTTCGTTGTTTTCAATTGTAGTTACCCGCTTGCAAATATAGCCCGTAGTCGTTCTCCTGCAATTTGTTCATTGAGTACCCGTATGTTGGTGCTTCTGCTCATATTGTATTGATAGCGCTAAAGCGGCTTTGGGCTATCATTTGCTGCCGACCGAAACCTACAAAGTAGCTAAAGCCATTGACGACGGTGTGCTGCCATTGGGTGTAAGCGACTATTACCATAAAACTACGAAAAAAAATAACAAGCTTTTCCTATCATTCCCCATATGCTGTTCCGCTTTTGCTTTTCGCTTTGCCTAAGTGGATAAATCGTCAACGTTGCATTCCTCTTTCTGCTATCAGGAAAGACTACGTCCGGTCGGTATGCTGAGTGATTGGCGGCTTCCTTTAAGTTTCTATAAATTCTATTGTCTGTTTTATCGATTCAGCTGAATCTTTGCCAGTCCAAAATAAATGCCCCATTCATTCTCTGATCCAATAAGCTTAGAGTTGTTTATCATTCTATTTGCATGTTCGGCATGTACTAAAGGAACACTATTGTCATTTCTACTATGGATTATAATGTATTACATTGAATTTCTGAAATTAATCCAACTTCACCTTCAGTACAAATCACTGTTTTGCAGTATTGATTAAAAACAATGACCCAATAATAATCAAATCCTGCAGGAAATGAATCAACCATGCCCAAAAGAACCCATTCGTCTCGTACATTGATTTCGCTAAAACGAATCCTAATATCCCTGCAAGTGTTGCCCCAATGATTCCATTTGGCATACCTGCAAAATGAGGTATTCCAAAAAGAACTGCTGAAATAAGGAAAATAGTCATAGGTGCAATTAAGCCTTTTAGCGGAGAAACAATTCCAAGTCTGAAAATCATTTCTTCACCAAACGAATTTGTAAGCGAAAAAAGTATTATCCATAAAATACCTGTCTGCAATGCTGACCAGTTAATATTGGTCTGCCGTACTTGAAAATACATAAAAATAGCTGTTACAGCCGTGATAACGATACCCAGTGAAACGCCCGTTTTTAACCACGAATCTCCTTTTTTTATTCCAAACAATTTTAATTCTTCACCAACAGCTGATATCTGGCCAAAAGAGAAAAAGTTATTGAAATTGTGCGGGTTGAGCAAGTAGGTTACCAAAATTGAAATCCCGGTGATTAAGAGTAGAATGATTTGATAATTAACCTGACCATTGATATAGCCATTTGTACTTATTTCAAAGTTCAGTTTCTTACCTAATGAGCCTGCAAATAAGAGTCCTATTGTAAATAGAACTGTGAATGAGATGGGTAAAATAATCATATGCATATTTGATGAATATTTGCCTGTTATCATTTCTCATTGAATTTGATTTACTTTTTTTAGTGCAAAACCAGGTGCTAATCTTGATATGAAGTACAGGATTTTTGCACCTCCTACCCTAATTTCAGGCTTATCTTTTTCCAAGCCTGTTAACATCTCGGCAACTGCCTTTTCAACACCAATTGCAATTTTCGGGGGATTTCCCTGATGCCAGGGTGTGTCAACAGCCGGAAACATTACTTCATAAACTTTGGTTTTTTCATCCTTCAAACGAATTCTAAGGGTTTGCGTAAATGAATGCAGTGCAGATTTTGATGAATTGTAGAATGGATAAATAACTCTGGGTGCATAAATCAGTCCGGTGGTTATGTTGATAATTGCCGAAGAGTCGTTTGCTCTTAAGGTTTTGTAGAGTAAATTGATCAGTCGAATTGGAGCTATCAGATTAGTATGATATTCATTTTCAGCCAATTCCATTGCGGTTTCTTCATTGAAAAAGTCAATCTTGTTGACAATTGCCGCATTGTTTATCAGGATGTTTAATTCAGGGTGTTTTTGTTTTATCCTCTCGGCTAAATCCTCGCATTGCAGACGGTCAGAAAGGTCGCATTGATAGGTTATCAACTTGGGCTCTGCGTTTTTTGCAGCATTTAGTTTTTCAATTGATTTGCCACAAATTATCACTTTGTTGCCCTTTCTGATTAATACTTTGCTTAATTCGAGGCCTATGCCGGAGCTTCCACCGGTAATCAGAACAGTATTGTTTTCGAGTTTCATATTGATTTTTTTTTGTTCAACAGTACTGTAAAACTACTTTGCTAAAAGCTCATTTGCATTGACATAGATCAAAAAGTGATTTTACTTCGAATCCGGCTTAATGTTTCTGGTTTTATTCCGAGGTAAGAAGCAATAATACCTTGTTTAATTCTTTGATCCATTCCGGGAAACTCTAAAAGGAAGTCTTTATATCTTGTTTCAGCATCGAGCAGGAGTAAGTCACGTTCTCTTTTTTCTTTTATCATATAACCTCTTTCAATAAATTTCAACAGGAATTTGACCCAAAAAATATCTTGATCAAGTAACTGCATAAAATCCTTCCATGAAATCTCTAAAATTTTTGAATCTTCTAATGCCTCAATTGAGAAATAGGAAGGCTTGCCCAATATCATTGCAGAATACGAGCTAATAAATAAATTCTCAGTAATAATTCCTTTTGTAAATTCATCTCCCTTGTCATTTAAATAGACATAGCGAAACAAACCCTTAAATACATAAGCGATTTTAATCGGTGTTTCTCCTGCTGTAATAAATAAATCTGAGGCTTTGATTGATTTTACTCTTCCCAATTGGAAAAATTCATCAACTCGATTTTCAGGTAATATTTTTTTCAACTGCTCTTTCATTTCTTTTCTTTACAATGAACGCAAGCTCCTGTTAGCGGTATTAGAAATTAGTTCACCGTTACACTTTCTCCGATTTTCACAAATTTTATTCGGTCGTCTTTGATGTTCATTATTTTTTCTAATGGTTCTTTATAATGTTCAAATGTACCATAGTGAACAGGAATAACGGTTGTTGGGTTAAGTTTTGCAATCATTTTCTTTAACATTTTTGCGTTTAAGGTCAGTGTCATTATCCAACTGCCTTCTTTTGCTGCTCCCATATTTGGAATTAATAAACCTATTTCTTTGCCGTTCAACGAATTCACAACTTTGTTTTTATAAACTGTATCACCTGTAACATAAACCCTTACTTTTTCCGTTCCTTTTGAAATTGTCAAATAATAACCATTTACTTTTCCTGCAAAAAGGGCACTTAACGGATTTACTCCGTGTATTGCAGGAATGGCTTCAACCTCAATTTCGTAGCCTTTTATTGAAATTTGCTTCGCTTCATGCCAGTTTAATACGGTCAAATCCTTAATTCCTTTTTTAATTAATTTTTTTGATGCATTTCCATTGCTTATAACTTTGCAATCACTTTCAATTTTGGATAACCCAACGCTGTCAAGATGGTCTTCGTGATTGTGCGTTATTAGCCAAAGGTCGATGTTGCTAAATGTTTTTTCGTCATACATTGGCTCTTCAAGTCGTTTTGATTTGAACCAAAAATAATCCTGTATTTTCCCTTTCTCGCACAAAACCGGGTCACAGGCAATGTTTAAGCTGCCAATTGTCATTACAAAAGTTGCACCGCCTATCCAATGAAATAAAACCTCCATTCTCTGTTGTTATTCTTCTAACTTATATTTTCCAATATGGTCAGTTAAATCACCGCCAAGATATAAATAACCATTGTGTTCTTCAACTGAACTTGCTTCCGAAACAATTTTTCCGCTTGTATCATAGTATGTCTTTAATATTTCTCCATTTTCACTCAGGTGCATGATCATTCCAAATGGTTCTTGCTTTGGCTGTAACCATAAAGGAATAGCAAAAATAATTTTTTTCAATCCGGGTTTTGGCTGCATTTTATCCAATAAATCATCTCTTCTGGTTGTATACCCAAGCCAAAAACTTCCGTCTTTTCTTCTTGAGATTCCATTGGGAAGCCCAGGCAAATTGTCTATGAAAACTTCAGTTTGACCCTTTTTGTCTCCTTGTAGCCAATAGCGTAATATTCTATATTTTGTTAAATCCACCATTAACACAAAATCATCATTTTTGGAAAGAGCAACGCCATTTCCAAAAAACGAACTATCAATTAATGTCTTGACTTGCTTAGTTTTTGGGTTATAACTGTAAAGTCCTCCATCTGCTTTTGCCTCTAATAGAATTCTACGTGCATTTTTTCTGCTAAATTGATATTTTGAGGATGTGTTTGAAAAATAAATCATTCCATCACTTGCAATATCAACATCATTTGGGATGAGAAATTTGTTGCCATTTTCATCTTCACTGGCCAGAATTGTGATTTGTCCATCTTTGTCAACACTTATCAAACCTCTTTTTTGGTCACATGCAATTAAATTTTCATTCCTATCAAAATGTAATCCTGTTACCCATGATTCTGTTTGACAAAATACGGAGACGAATCCTGTCGTATCAATTTTCAATATTCTTCCGTCTTTGAAATTCGTCCTGGAAATATGCACTCCACAATATAAGTTCCCATGTTGATCTGCAGCAATATCTTCTGGCCCATACCAACCACCCAAGTCAATCCGTTTTGTTGTACTTAACCATTCATTTTCTGCAATACTTCCCTTTAATTCAGGTTTTACCGGAGGTGTCCATGCTAATGGTTGTAATGAACATGATTGCAACAATACCCCTGCCGCAAGAATAAACATGCTCACAATCGATATTTTCTTACTGTTTTGGATCATAATTTATTGATTTCGATTAATAAGAAGCAAAATTATGATGATGAAAAACAGCTTGCATTGATATTTGTTAAGAAATGGAGAGTTCTTTTCTAACTCTGCTTAATGATTCCGGTGCGATACCGAGATAACTGGCAATTTGATGTTGGGGAACCCGTTGAACAATTTTTTTATTGTAGCTGTCTATGAAGTCCAAATACTTTTGTTTTGCTGTCAGGGTTTGCATTTTTCTTGTTCTTTCTATCACACACAGGTAATTTTTTTCGGCCAACAGCCTTCCGAGTTTTTCAAATTTTGAAGCAATTTTGTATAATTCCATCATGGTAGCGAATGAGATGGAATAGACAATACTGTTTTCAATGGTTTCCAGATATTCAAGTGAGGAGGTTTGTGAGATAAAGCTGGAGTAACTTGTTATGAATTGTTCGTCACAGGCAAAATATGTGCTTATTTCTTTACCATCCCGTAAATAATAAGTACGGAGTAACCCCTTTTCTATGAAATAGATACAATCGGCTATTCTTCCTTCTTTGATAATCGTTGACTTTGCAGTATATTCTTGCCTATTCAGCTTTTCTTTAATAATATCCCATTCTTCTTCTGTCAATTGAATCAAGTCGATGAGTATTTTTTTTAGTTTATCCATATTTTTTCAATCAATTGTGTCTAATCGCTTGAATATGTTGCGTTTGGCATTTTGAAACGTTTCATTTTCAAGTTATGACTCATTTTATTTATCGCTAATATTTTCATGTTTCGCACGCTTAGCCAATTGCACTGTTTTTTTGTGAACGAAACCTACAAGGCAGCTAAAGCCATTGACGACGGTGTGCTACCATTGGGTGTAAACGAAATTTACCATAAAACTACGAAAAAATAGCAAGCTTTTCCCATCATTCCCCAAAAGCTGTTCCGCTTTCGCTTTTCGCTTCGCTCACGTGAATAAATCGTCAACACGGTATTCATCCCTATGCACTCGGTAAGGACTGCGTCCGGTCAACATGCCTGGTGATTGCCAAATGGGTGTTTTGCCTTTCAGTTATTTACACAGCTGGCTTTTTATGTGAATACTGTTTATAACTTCAAAATTTACAAAAAAATCCTTAAAGGGTGTTGTTTTTGCGTGGATAAATTAGGTGAATGAAACAGGCTGGCTCTTTGGTTCGTTTTTGTTTTAGCTGAAGAACAGTGCAACCCTTCAATGAGACAGCCATGATGAATTGTCTTGTAATATTATTGCTTCTTAATGATTTTAAATACTTTAATTTCTTTGTTGGCTTGCATCACTTTTACAAAATAGGTTCCGGTAAGAAGATGGCGCATTATGATTTTTGTTTGGGACCCTGTAATTTTTTTGCTTTGCAACAGCTCGCCATTCATGTCAAACAGATGGTAACTTAAATCTGAATTTTCAAAGTTTTTTACTTCCAGCGTTATATTGCCGGGAGTTGGGTTGGGATAAGCCGATACTGAGAGGGTTATACAATTGGCGTCATCAATGGATGTTACGATTGAAATTTCATAAGGTTGTTGTACGCCTTGAGCTACCGAACCGTTTGTGCCGGTGTTTGTGGTGTAAACTATCTGACCTATGGAATAGCTCACCGATCCTCCGCTGCCCAAAGCATCTCCTCCTGAAGCATTTACACTTTCCTGTGCTGAAATTTTCGCCTGTGTTAAAGTTATTAAGAGCATTAGAAAGAATATGTTACATTTTTTCATTTCGTCCAATATTTTTGTAGAAAACAAAATAATTAAAAAGCACGGATAGCCCGGACACATGAAAGAGAACTCTTAGCATGGGGGAACTGCAGGCCATCGAAGAAACTCTGCTGGTATGCGTCATGGTTGTCATACTCTGTCGAAGTCCAATAGAGAAAGGTCATACCACCATTAATGGCTGTCCTATTCAGATACAATATATTCAATTCATCCAAACCGGGTAAATACCAGTCGCTGTAGCCATTCAATACCAGATCATTGCAGATTCGTGCAGCAATACCGGTTTCGGAGCACCCGTTCACAATATCTATGGTGTTCTGAGCTCCTGTGCCTAAGGCAGTACCATCAGCTCCCGAAATAGCAGTTCCCTCACAACCCCATTCAATATTTAGACCTTGATCGCTTGGGGCTACAATGATACCATGCATTACTGCAGCATCATATCCGGGATCTCCGGGTTGAAGAATATAGGCGATTATTCCTCCCTGATAATAATCACCAATTTGTAAAGCGTTATTCATAACCCAGGTTGGCACACCATTTACCATCGTCAAAATTTGTCCGTCCTGTCCGGCAGCAACTGTTACCCAGGCTGTGCCATTCCAGTATTGCATCTGGCCTGTCTGTGTACCCTGCGGTACGTTTGGGTCTGTTTCAGAAGCCCATTCGGTTGCCGTACCTGCCGCATTCATTTTTAATACCTGGTTGGCTGTTCCTTTTGTGCTGCTCAAAACACCTGAAGCACTGTTTTGTAAAACTCCTGCTGTGGTCATAGCCGGTATTGCAACCTGCCCATTCCCTTGTATACTGAACAACTCGGTTGAGGCCGACGATGATGTTGCCACGTAAAATTTAAAGTTCGCTGAAGTATTTGGTATCTGTAACCTGAAAACATTAGAATTTAACCCCAAACCATAAAACTGATGGTCGTCATTTGTATTTTGCCATAAAATAATTTTCCGGTTTGCAGTAGTGTTGCCAAGTTGTATTTGTGCGTTGGTAGTGGCCGTCCCGATACCAACATTGCCTATACTATAGTAAATATTTGAACCACTTGTTGTCCACTGACTGCTCACATTTGTCGTCCATCCGATACCGCCGGTTCCATTGGTGGTAAGCACCTGACCGCTTGTCCCCACCGAACTGCTTACCAATCCTGCACTACTGTTCAGCAACACTCCTGCTGTTGTCATTGCCGGTATCATGATTTGCCCGTTGCCCTCAATCCTGAAGAGTTCAGTTGAGGCTGTTGATGAAGTTGCCCCGTAAAATTTGAAATTCCCGGAAGTGCTTGCTATCTGAAATCGCATGGCATCGGCATTTAATCCAAATCCTGTAAATTGGTGATCGTTGTCGGATGCACTGTATAAAAGGATTTTTCGGTTTGAAATGCCGTTGCCCAAATCAAGAAGTGCCAGTGGGCTTGTTGTTCCAATACCAACTTTCCCATCCTGAATGGTCATGACCGTTGATCCATCCTGATCGAAATCATAATCACGGTCGGAGTTAAAAGCCATGGTATTTCCTTTAATACCTATACCATACGATTGCTGTGGAGTAGCATCAGTGTATAACAACATTTTATAATCTGACCATTCATCAAAACCATTTCCAATACTATTGTTAAATGTCAGTTTGCTGTTTGGCGTAGTTGTCCCAATACCGACATTTCCTGAATTGTAATAGATGTTTGAACTGTTGGTTGTCCATTGGCTTCCTACCAAACCATCCAATTTGGTTTTATCGGCTGCGCTCATGCTACCGGCTGTGGAAGTGGTGGCTGCCGCAATAGAAATGACAGGTGTTGTGGCACCTGTTGCCACTGCAATTGGAGAGGTTCCCGAAACCGTGGTAACTGTTCCGTTGCCTGTTCCAGCACCAATAGTTGTTCTTACGGCTGCGGCATTGGCATCGTCGAGCAAGGTAAGCGCAAAGTCGGTAACTGGTTTGGCTGCAATATTTCCAGAACTGCTTCTTGCTGGAAAGGTATTGGCAGTAATGGACAGATCGGATGGTGAAGCCGAGGTGGCCGTATTGTTGACTTTCATGGTGTTGGCAGCCATGTTGGCCAGCTTGCCATTCGTAACAGATGCCGAAGAAATGGTGGCTGCGAAACTTTCCGTCCCTGAGCCGGTCACATCGCCTGTGAGTATAATGGTCTGGTCGCCGGTATTGGTTCCGGATATACCATCTAATTTGGTTTTATCGGACGCACTCATGCTTCCTGCTGCGGATGTTGTGGCAGCTGCAATTGAAATCACTGGTGTGGTGGAGCCGGTTGTCACGGCAATTGGTGCTGTTCCCGAAACAGAGCTTACCGTTCCACTTGATGGCGTTGCCCATGTTACTGTTCCACTACCATTTGTTGTAAGTACCTGCCCACTCGTGCCCACCGAGCTGCTTACCAAGCCTGTGCTACTGTTCAGTAATACGCCTGCTGTTGTAAGAGCCGGTATCATTATCTGACCATTGCCCTGTATTCTGAACAACTCTGTAGAAGCTGATGATGATGTTGCACCGTAAAATTTAAAATTGCCAGTTGTAGTTGCCAGTTGAAAACGCAAAGCATCGGCATTTAATCCGAAACCGGTAAACTGATGGTCATTGTCAGCGAAACTGTATAAAAGGATTTTCCGGTTTGAAATAGAAGAGCCTAAATCGAGGAGCGCAAGAGGGGATGAGGTTCCTATGCCAACTCTACCCGCATTATAATAAATATCAGAACCGCTGTTTGTCCACTGGCTACCAATAAATGACGACCAGTTTGTATTTCCGCTTCCGTCAGTTTGAAGCACCTGCCCGTTTGTTCCTCGTGTGGTTGGAAAAGTTAAACTTGCATCTGTTCCGTTTCCATTTATTGTGAGTGAACCGCCAATGGTTGTATTGGCGTTTTTCAGTATGGTAAGGGCGTTGCTCAGTGAATTGAAGTTACTTCCGTTGCCTACTACAAACAAACGATCTGTACTTACAAAAGTAATTTGATTGCCTGAGCCCACGGTAGCATTTAATCCAAATACAGATTCAGCGTAGGATTGAGCGGTATTATTTCTGCCTCCTGAAAGAGAATACTCACCACTGGATATATTGTATTGCCCTCCGACTACTGTTGAAAAATAGTTGCTGGCCAAATTATAAGACCCTCCTGTTATGGAGGATGCAGATCCGCTGGCTTTATTCCAATAGCCTCCCCCAATCGAGGAATAACTACCACTTGCAACCTCATCAGCATGGAGACTGTACATTTGCAAATCAACTGCTTTATTCCCCCTGTTATTCCCGCCCGCTTCTGTCCCGTCGGGTTGCCGAGCAATGATAGCTCCCGTGCCTTTGGGGGAAATTACAAAATCAACATTAGACTCTGCATTACTTGGTGTAAATTTCACACCGGTCTTTGCATCATAAGTATAATTTGATTCAGTAAAATTGATAAGACCTGAATAAGGAAGTTTTACAAAACCTCCGCTGCTTAAGTAAATGGTATCGTTGCTGATGCTCAGAACCTGAAGCTCGTTGGTCACAGAGCCGTCAAGCTCCGAACTAATGTAACCTGCATCGTTAGTAAATTCGCTCACATTGGTTGGCACCGTCGGAATAACCGGTTTATTGATTAAATCGTTGTAGTCTTTATTCCATGAAGTGTACAAGGGATCGGTTTCACTGCTGATAAACCCACTCACATCGGGGATGTCGGCCCTGATTTGGGCTGCAGTATCCTGTATTGCCTGGGTGTTAACAGCTATTCCGCTGAGGTCCTGATCGCCGGTGTTCACGCCCGACAAATTGCCCAGGTTTGTGATGTCGGTTGCTGTGATGTTTGCTGCCTGGCTGAGTGTGTAAATGGGGTCGGTTTCATTGCTGATGTAGCCACTCACATCTGGGATGTCGGCCCTGATTTGGGCTGCGGTGTCTTGTATGGCCTGGGTGTTGACGGCTAT
>DINP01000092.1 GCA_002426025.1 Bacteroidales bacterium UBA5537
TGGGTTAGGCGATGGAGTAGAAACTATGAAGTAGTATGAATAACTTTTATTATCTGCATTGAATTTTGTGGCATTCTTTATACATTTGTGTTGGAGTGACCGTTAACCCCCTTTACATTGGTAGCCTATTTTAAGGGAGAATGAAAAGAGCAAAGTTTTTTCCGCCAATAGAAGATAGAGAAACTGAAGAATTAATCGGTATGGCTCATAGTTCTATTGATTATTGGCAACAAGAGGCAATTGACCAGGCTAAAATTGAATTAGATAAACGAAATATTTCAAAAGAGTACCAGCTTGAATTAGTAAACAAGTGGAATGAGGAATTTAATGAGTATAAAAGAAAATGGGAGAAGCAATTACAACAAAATGAATTAGAATTATACTCTCTGGGTCAGCAATTAATAATATTTCTTATTTCACCTTTGATTTTATCAGGTAAAATAGAATACGATATGAGTATAACTGACCTGAAGAATCAAAATTTTATTGAGAAAGTTAAGCAACGGAGATTTGCTTTAATTTCAGGTGCCATTTTTTACCTTACCATGTTTTATATACTATTGAAAATGTGATTATTTCCCTCCAAAAGTAAACCTTAAAAATAGTAGTGGATAAAGTGTAAAAATTCAGTCATCAGATGTGATAAAACGCTCAATACTTCAAATAAAGCAATATCGGCAAATGGTCGCTAAAACCGCCCTGGTAACTTGGCCCGTTGTAGCTCATAAAAACAAAAAATATAGCTCAATATTTGCGATAATTGAGCTATAAATTATATACTCGTGAGCTTATATGATGGTTAAGCTTGATAATAGAGAAATTGCATTTAAGATTTTTTACGTGCAAATCAAGGCTTTCCTTCAGAATAATATTTCTGCTTTCAAAGATATATTTATAGATCAATTTGAATTCGCGGTCAGGACCTATTTTTAGGAATAAATGAAATGAGCTAAAATTAACAGGAATAATAGTAGCCAGCTCTGCCTCAAACCCTCAATACTTCAAATAAAGCAATATCGGCAGATGGTCGCTGAAACCACCCTGATAACTTGGCCCGTTGTAGGTTCTGAAGGGTTTAGTGCCATTGAAGGTGCGGTCTTCTTCGAGCAGAAATGGCGCCCTGAATATTTCGGCCCTTCGCTCTGATAGGCGCAGGCCTGTTTTGTGGTTAATCAGCGCGGAGGAAACAATAAACTGATCGATAATGCTCCACTCTTCACGGAATTTGTTCGAGCCAAAGTCCCATTTGCCCATTAATTCATTCATCAGGTTGTATAAATAATATCCCGAAGTATCGGCAATGCCCGATTTTGTTCCAAGGTGAACCGCCAGGCTTTCATCGGTAGGCTGATCGTTAAAATCGCCGGTAATAACTATCAGTGCTTCGGGATTTACCTTAGCAATGGAATCGGTCACTCTTCTGAGCGTTAAGGCGGCATCGCGCCGCTTGGTAATGGTTGCCGCGGCTCCCCCGTATTTCGAAGGCCAGTGGTTTACAAAGAAATGCAGGGTGTCGCCATTGGGAACCAATCCCTTAACATACAATATATCGCGGGTTGCCGAAGCGCTATCACCTTCAAAATAGACATGTATGGCCCTGTGGTAGAGTTCGGTAAACCTGCCGGGCAGATAGATAAGACCAACATCAATACCCCTGAAATCGGGCGACTCTTCGTGTATTATTTTATAGCCGAAGGGCTCAAGGGGGGTGCGTTTCAACAACTGTGTAAGTGCAAAGCGATTCTCCACTTCGCAAACGCCAACAATATCGGGAGGCCGCCAGCCGCCTGCATTAATAATTACCTTGGCGGTATTCTGAAGCTTCTTTTCAAATTTCTTCCAGGTCCATCCCCTGATGCCACCGGGTAAATACTCCTCATCATTTTTCAGGGTATCGTCAAAAGGGTCGAACATGTTCTCGAGGTTGTAGAACATAATTCTGAACTCCTTATTCTTCTCTTTTTCCTGCTGGGCTATAGCCTGACGCGACCCGGACAGTAAAATACCCAGGAAGATTATTTTCAGTAGAATGGATGTCTTCATAAATTGGTAGCTATTCTAATAGTCAAACTTACAAATTAATTAAAAGGGCAGGCCATAAATCAGTTCAGGATGTAAACTATTTATACCGGTTCTGAATTAGCAAAAGCCTCTGCCAGCCTTGAATAAGTTCATACTTTTGACCTATTGTTTATCAATACAATCTGTAGATATGGCAAAAGTTGTTAAAAAGAATTATTACCGCCTCGCATTGCAGTGGCTAGTATTGTTGATGCTGGCTTATATGGTGGTAAGGCCTTATATAGATAAAGCATATACCGCCGATTTCGAGGCATATTGCCCCTTTGGCGGATTGCAGGCATTTTCATCTTTTCTGGCAAACAATTCACTGGCCTGCTCTATGACTACCACCCAGATTGCGATGGGATTGGCGATGTTGCTTGGCATTTTCATATTCAGCAAATTGTTCTGCAGCTATATATGCCCCATTGGCACCTTTACCGAATGGCTTACGCGGATGGGCAAAAAGTTTAAACTTAATTTTACCATTACCGGAATAGCCGATCGTTTGCTCAGGGTTTTCAAATATGCCGTGCTATTTATTACAGTTTACTACTCGGTAACCAGCAGCGAATTATTCTGTAAAACCTTCGATCCCTATTATGCGGTTTTCTCGGGATTCAGTTCCGATGTTGTGTTAAGCTATGCAATTATGGCTTTGTTTCTGGCCATTCCGGG
>DINP01000081.1 GCA_002426025.1 Bacteroidales bacterium UBA5537
TTGATGGCTAAATTCCTGGCCTGATTAATGGCCACATTTGCCAACTGGGGATGCCCGTTGGGATATGTTGGCGTTTCCATATATGCCATATCGCCAAGCGCGAAAATATTATCACTTCCTTTAACTTTGTTTATACGGTTAACCTTCAAACGATTACCTGTTGTAAACCAGTTTTCTGGCAATCCCTTTATACTGTTCGAAACAACGCCTGCAGCCCATATTACAGTTTTTGTTTTGATGGTTTCACCAGTATTCAGTTGCAGAATCTGACCGTCATAATTTTTTACAAAAGTTTCTGTAATTAGTTCTATACCCATTTCAAGAAGATATTTCCTGGAAGCAATTTTTGCCTGATTGCTCATGCTGTTCAAAGTATCCTTGCTTCCTTCAATCAGAATAATCCTGAGTTTTGAGAAATCAATCCGGTGATAATCCCTGGGTAATATATTTTTCTTAATCTCAGAAAATGCTCCCGCCAGCTCTACACCGGTTGGGCCACCTCCAACTATAACCAGGTTAAGCAGGCTTTCTTTTTCAGCTTCATCTGCGGTAATTATATTTTCGAAGGTTTGTAAAATGTGATTGCGGATGGCAAGGGCATCAAAGGTTGTTTTTAATGTAAAAGCATATTCTTTTATCTGATTGTTGCCATAAAAGTTTGTTTTACAACCCATTGCCAGAATCAGAAAGTCGTAGTCAAAATCGCCTATACTGGTTTTGATCTTATTGTGCTTGATATCAACATTCAGCACTTCACCAAGGCGGATACGCACATTTTTCTTGTTACGGAAAACGTGACGGAGCGGAAACGATATGCTTGAAGGCTCAATCTGGGAAGTGGCAACCTGATAAAAAAGCGGCTGAAACTGATGGTGGTTGATTTTGTCAATAAGAAGAATATCAAACAGGGAGTCGTCAAGCTTTCGGGTTAGCTTGATGCCTGCAAATCCGCCACCGACGATTATTATTTTTCGTTTTGTTTCCATGTTGTAAGATGTTGACAATCTGAACAGTGGAACACCATTTTATGCTAAAATTGAATCTGAATGGTTCACTGAAGGAACGCCGGCTTTTGTTGAACTGAGGTTGCACTTTGCATAGTTGAGCAACAGCTTCAGATTATTTTTCAAACTATCCATATTGCAGACCAGGTCTTTTTTCTCATAATCTTTTAACGAAAAAACATTATAGGTTGTTTTCTCATTTTTTTCGAGGAAATCGAGACAAACCAAACCACGGCTGATAATCAGGGCAATATAGCGCAGAAACTTTTTCCGGTTCTTTGCCGGGAAACCGGTATTATTGACCANNGCCAGGGTGTTGATTCCGCCTTGAAAATCCTTGTAAACATCAAAAATATCGTTCTCCAGTTGACCGATTCCGCCAAGGAGATAGAGCATTTTTTGCTCCCAGACACCAGCCGGTTCGCTAAAAATGCTTCGGTAAAACAGAATTGAAATGCCACCTTTTCGAAGCGTAATTTCTCTAATCTCATCTTTGGTAATAGTGGCAAGCATTTGCCTCCTGCTCAGCACCTGGGCATCAAACACTTTCATGAAATAGGATTTTACGCTTTCTGCATTTGCGGCATTTTCAAGAGCTTTCAGGTAGAAGTTAACAAAGAGGCGCTCATTGGCATTTTTCGCAATTTCCTTTTCGGGAAATTCAATCAAACGCTTAATGTGTTGTTCGGGTATCTCTTTTTCATCAAAAAAATCATCGAACAGGCCGGTTAATGCGCCCAGATAGGTCATTGCATGGCGCTCTTGTTCTGTCATTTCCTTTCCGCGAAGCAAACAAAAACCCTCGCCCAAAATGGCAGGCACTGCAAATCCATAGTAATTTGTTATTTTTCTGAAATCGTTTTCGTTCAGGCTGTCATCGATATTTATTTTACTCTTTTCAATATCAATTGCCACGGTTTCCCGGATAAACTGCTTCTGCCGCTTCGCATTGGCGGCAAAGAATTGAAGAAGAGCCGGAAGGTGAAGTAAATTGCTGAGATATATTTTCATTCTTCAATTCGTGGTATTGGCTATGGCTGATATAGAGAGATGTTAAAAATACAAACTTTCAGCCCTGCTTGTATCAATTAGCCGATAATTGACCAAAAGGAAACAACTCAGCTTTGTTATAATTCCAAGCTACCGTTACCGGAACGACCCGAACCAACAAATCATGGCTTTTTATGCATTAAGCAACTTTCCAATATCAAATTTCTTCATCTGCAGAAATGCAGCACTTACCGGCCCAACCTTTTCTGGATCACTCATCAACTGTGGAAGTATAGCGGGAACAATCTGCCATGAAACCCCGAACTTATCCTTCAGCCAGCCACACTGACTTTCCTCGCCGCCTTTTGTTAGATTTTCCCAGTAAAAATCAATTTCATCCTGGGTGTCGCAAAAAACCTGAAACGAAACAGCCTCATTAAACCTGAAGTGAGGGCCGCCGTTGAGAGCAGTAAATTTTTGGTTGTTGATAGTGAAATCAACGGTCATAACACTTCCTTCCTTTTTCCCATGATGTTCAAAGCCTTCCTTCCCGAACCGGCTGATATTGCCAATTTTCGAATTTTTGAAAATGGAAGTATAAAAAATGGCTGCTTCTTCGGCTTCATTGTCGAACCAAAGGCAGGGAACTATCTGATCTTTCATGTGGATTTTATTTTTGAAAATTCGACTCAGAATATGTTTTGAAACTGTTAAGAATTGCTTGCCAGCCATCGCGTTGCAGTTGAATTGGGTTCTCGTTTTCGGCTTCAAAAGTTTCAGTGATTTCTGTATAATCATCCGAATCAATAAAACTAATTTCAACTTTTCTGCCATTATCTAGCAGGTAATCAATTTGCCTGTTGACGACTACTTGTGTATAAACCCCGCTAAAATCAAAGCCGAAGCTTCCGTCTCTGGCTTCCATCCGGTAACTGAATGCACCNNTTTGAGTAATTGTTTTAATGCAGAAATAGAGCTAACGGGGTTTTTGCCAGTCTGTTATTTTTATAATTTTATATCAGGACACTCAGATATATAAGGGGCAAAATAAGCATTGCCTTCCCACTCAATCGTTGGCAATTAACAACTTGCCTGTCTTTAGAATTTTGTGGTTCTCGGAAAGGCTGAAAAAATAAATACCTGCCGGTAAATTGTTGCGGTGAAAGCTGACAGTATGTCCCGATATATTATTTACTTCTTTCACTTGTTGCCCCAATTGGTTGTA
>DINP01000067.1:0-34958 GCA_002426025.1 Bacteroidales bacterium UBA5537
TATCCGGTAATTGCAATCAATCCCAATGATCCGGCGGTAGTTCCGGCTGATGGTTTTGCCGAAATGCAGCAGCGGGCTTCAGAAAAGGGATTTACATTCCCTTATCTGTTTGATGAAGGACAGAAAGTATTTCCAAAATACGGGGCAACCCGCACCCCACATGTATTTCTGTTGAATAAGCAAGGTAAATCGCTAAAAGTAGCTTATATCGGTGCAATTGACGATAATTCTCAGGATGCAGATGCAGTAAAGGAGAAGTATCTTGATAATGCGGTAACTGCACTGCTCGGAGGCAAAACGCCACAGCCCGATTTTACCAAGGCCATTGGATGTACGATAAAAACGGCATCAAAATAGTCTTAACCAAATCATTTACATAAGCCGGGTTTCCGGCTTTTTTTGTCTCTCATCTATAAATGACCGTTCTTTGCAAAAACCGGAAATTACAATGATACCGAAGAGCGGACAAACTGATTTAACTTATCTTGAAAAGGAAATTGAGTTTTCAACTTCACGCAGCAGTGGCAAAGGCGGACAACATGTCAACACTACTGAGACCCGCGTAGAAATAAAATTCAATATTCCTTCGTCGCAAATTTTGTCCGATGAACAGAAACAGATTCTGCTGTTTAAACTAGAGTCACGCCTCAGCGATAAAGGCACTTTGCGGATGTATTCACAGAAAGAGAGGAGCCAGTCGGCAAATCGTGAAGATGTTTTGCGGCGGTTCTTTGCCCTGATTACCAAAGCATTAAAACCCAAAAAAAAACGGATTCCTGTAAAGCCAGGGAAAGCTGCAAAAGAATCAAGACTTAAGGAGAAAAAAGTAGTTTCGCAAAGGAAAGAGTTACGGAAACCACCAAATGAAGATTAGGCTTTACCTTACAAAATGTGGCAAGTTCTCAGGAATAACCATCGATAATTCAACCAGTCCGGCAAACTCACCATTTTTAAACCAGGGACCCTGATAAATCAGTTTTTTAACTCCATTCTTTTCAATGGTATAAACATTGGTTGCTTTTTCCTGTTCAAGTTTCGAAATAATAGTCTGCGATGAGGGCTTGTGGCAATCGTTCAGTTTCTTCCCGATAAGTTCAAATCCTCCGTATTTAGCGAAAACTTCGGCTGAACGATTATTCATTTCAATGATATTGCCATCTTTGTCTGTTACAGTTATCGCGACAGCTAGTTCATTTGCCCATTGAGCTTCCATTGTACAGTTTTTTTTAGTCGGAAAGCCGCAAAAGTAGCCGAAAAATTTGATAATTGATAAAATTATGTATCTTTGCACCCTCATAACGGCCCCGTAGCTCAACTGAATAGAGTATCTGACTACGGATCAGAAGGTTACAGGTTTGAATCCTGTCGGGGTCACACAGAAAGGGATGGTTTTCATCCCTTTTTTTATTGAATTATTTGTAGCATAATCCAGCAGATCAGAAGGTTGCAGAGCCTGTCCCGTATTTCGGGATTTGAATCCTGTCGGGGTCACACAAAAAGGGATGATTTTCATCCCTTTTTTTATTGCTTACTTTACAGCATAATCCATTAGATCAGAAGGTTACATAGTCAGGTCCGATTTTACGGGAATTGAATACTATCGGGCTAAAAAAAGGATATTTACTATAATTTTTTTATTAGTTACTTCTATTTTCCGGCAATAAAATTTTTTAAACTAAACCGCTCCCTTCTGACTTTGCATTCATTCTATTATTGTATCCAAAGGCTTTAAAATGCCTCATAGAATATTTTCCAAATTTGAATTTGAGTTTTAGTTTTGTATATTTGATTGCTACTATAATCTGATTAGATTTATATGAACCTATTAATCACCTGATATTATGAGACATTTTAGAATTGTAATTGCACTATTCTTGTTTCTGGGACACCATGTTTTGCCTGCCACATGCGCTGAAGTAAATTATGAAGTCGTGCTGGTTCGGGGGCAGGTGATTTATAAAGGAGTTGAGCTGAAGAGAGGGGTTAAAATTGAAATTCCCGATCTGGATATTGCTGCAAATATGAAACTTGAAATCCAGAATTTTAGTTTTGGATCGGCGAGTGATGAAGTACAATTGTTAGACAAGGCCAGACGAAAAATTGTGTTGGTTTCTGCACGCATCACAAAGCAGGGCAGGGATTTGATGCTGGCTACCAGAGGGATAAAATTCATTAAAAGTGATTTTGAATTCAAGCGGGCTTTTTCGCCCGGTTCCAAAGTAATTACCTTGATTTCTGAGGACACCTTAATATGTCTGGGATTGGAAAAATACCGCTTTTCTGGTGATAAACTATTGATTGCGAGGTATAATTATCAGGGAAATGAAATAAACCAAACCATTGGCCGAAACGATACACTTCTACTTACCAGAAAACAGCTTTTTGAGATTGAAACTCCAGAAGGACCGGAAAAAGTTAATTCTTTCGAAGTGGAGAATATACAATTCTTGTTTATGGCGGATTCATCCACAAACGGAATTATTGAAATTGAAGGATTCAAACCTTTTTCTATTTATTTCCTCGACGACATTCTGCAATATTTTGCTGCTGTTGAATACAACAACATCAGGCCAGATGAGGAGGTGGTTTATCATTCAATTCTGCCAAACTTTGTCAGCGAAAAGCAGATTCAACGTGAAATCGGCATCTATTCTGAAAACGAAGCTCGTGAATGGCTGCGAAAAAGAATCCACACTATCTTTTCACAATATTAAATGATTCCAAAATGAAGCATACCCTCTGCTTCTTTCGTTCTCTTACATTATTTTTGATTACCGCCTGGTTTTCAGCTGTTTCAGCACAGCAGAGTTCCGATGGAATGCGCGTAGCACGCGATGAGCAGGGGGTCATAAACAATGCCATGTACTTTAAAGAAGGGATGCCCATTTCCCAGTGGATTCAGGAGAAGAATTTGACAAAATTTGAAGCAGATTGGTCATCCGGAAAAATACTTAAATACCTTAATAAATCACTGGATATCAAACTGATTCCTTCACTTGAAACTTCTATCTGCCTTGAGCGCACCGGTGATTACTATCTTGAAAACTATAAGGACTTTACCAATACCGAGAAGTTTTATCTGGCAGCAACAAAGATGCTGGAGGAGTTGGGAAATATAAACCGTTCGGGATATATGTATTATTATATCGGTCTTCTCTATCACGATTGGGAAAAACCGGAGAAGGCAGATTTATGGTATCAAAAGTCAATTAAAGTTTATGGGGCCATGCCCGGACGCGAGTTGACCAATTACCCGTTGATTCTTAAAACGATATTCGCCAGATATATTGAAGAAGACCGCAAAATAATGGCAGTTCCATATCTTCAGGCCTATCTGGAGCTTGAGAATATTCCGGATAGTGATCCGGGAGATAAATCAGGTTTGTATTTGTATCTGGGCGATGCACTTTGGAAAGACAACCGCAAGGATGAAGCTGTAGCGGCTTATTTAAAATCGGTTCCATATGCTGAAATTAAAGTTGGAGCCGATTCAAAGGATTATCAGGTTTTTGTCAAATTTATAGCGGATCAGTTGTATCTGGAAAACTATAAAAATGAAGCTGAACCTTTATATCGCATACTATTTGAAACCGGATACAATTATTTTGATGAATCAGCATCGAATGAGATAAATATGAAGTTGCTCGATATCTATATTGAAAACCTGGAAGTTTATAAAGTGCTTCCTGTGTTTGAGCGGATGATGCCTTATTTTGAGTCGTTTAAAGAATTGAAAAAAGAAGAATACGCCAATATAGTCTATACAATGGGGCTACTTTTTGAACGGGCTGGAAAATATGATATTGCTGAAAAATACCTGCAGGATTGCCTTCAGATAAGAAAAGAGATTTTAAAAGAATCCAATCCGTTGATTGGTACAACGAAGGTTGAACTGGGACTGGTTTACATTAAAATGTACAATGTTGATCAGGCATTGCTGCTGGCCAATCAGGGAATGGATCTGATCAATAAATCGGGGAAACCCGACAAATACACTTCCGATATTTACCTGAATATCAGAGGTATTGCATTTTTATTGAAAGGAGAGTATAAGGAAGCTGAAAATGCTTTTAACCAGTTACTTGAAGGGATGCCGCGTGGTGGATTAAATGAACTGGATTATGCAGTAAGTCTGGGTACACTGGGCACCATCTACTGGTATGAGAAAGAGTACAAAAAATCGGAAGACACCTTCTTAAATGCTATTGGTATCTTTGAAAAAGAGAATGCTGAAAACTGGCGCGAATATGCCAACCTCAAAGGCAATCTTGCTATGGTTTATGCTAAGAACGGCGATTTTGAGAAAGCCAGAAAGTGGGCTGTTTCATCAATGGAAAGCCACCTTAGCATTCAGGGCGAAACGCATCCTGATTACCTTACCCAAAAAACAAACCTCAGCATGTACCTTGAAGCTGAAGGCAATGAGGAACAGGCTATTGTTGAAGCGCTGTCTGGAAATCATGGGGTGATGTCACTGGTTGACCGCAATCTTCTCTATTGGTCTGAAACAGAAATGGAAGCATTTTTGAATGTTCATATTAATCGCTTTTTCGATTATTATCATTCTCTCTTTTTCAGGAACAAAGAAAATCATCCTGAGCTGGCCGGGCAGGCATATAATAACTTGTTGTTTTCTAAAGGTTTGTTGCTGCAATCGTACACCAAACTTCAGCAGACAATTGAATTGAGCAATGACAGTTTACTGAATCAGCTTACAGAAAAACAGAAGAAATGTCTTACAGAACTTGAGTTGTTGTATGCAAGTCCGGTGAATGAGAGAAAGCTTGATCCAGCTATTCTTGAACTTGAATATTCCGGCCTTCAGAAACAGATCAAGCAGCGTATTTCTAGTCTCGGAAATCTGAATAACCCGTTAATGAAACCCAAGTCAGATAGTGAATATGACTTTGTCGAAGTGAAAAATGCCTTAAAACCCAATCAGGCGGCAATAGAATTTCTCAGTTTTAATTATCACGATAAAGTGAGGGAAACAGACTCAATTTTTTATTGTGCACTAATCTTGTGCTCTCATTTTCAATTGCCTGTTATGGTTTTTCTTACCGAAGAAAATACACTGAAGGAACTTCTAAAATTGCATCCCGATGAACTTTATTATGCTGACAATCAGGAACTATACTCAAATCTTTGGAAGCCAATTGAAGCCTATCTAAAAGGTATTGAAACCATCTACTATTCACCTTCCGGATTGCTTCACCGTATATCATTCCCTGCCATTGCCACCGGGAATCAGAAAACACTTTCAGATAAATATAAGTTGTACAACTTGGCTTCAACCCGGAATTTACTTGCCAGTCAGCCGGAAATGAACTCCAATACGGGAGTAATCTTCGGCGGGATCAACTACAATTCGGGCGTTAAGTCAGCAACATCCAAAAAGCTTGAATCTGAACAAAAACAAATACCAGATGATGAGAAATCTGCTGCATTTCGCAAACTCAGGGGAGCTGCATGGGATTTTTTACCCGGCAGTAGGGTAGAGGCTGAAAGGATTTCTGAATTGCTTAAACAGGGGAATATCAAGGTGATATCAATAGAAGGGGAGGAGGCAACTGAAGAGTTCATGAAAGGACTGAACGGACACTCACCATCAATGATACATATCGCCAGTCACGGATTCAGTTTTCCGCCTGAAAACCAGTTGGATATGAGGCGAAATTTGATGATGGGAGGCGGGATGGATGTCTATACGATTTCTAAAAACCCACTTATGCGTTCGGGATTGCTTTTTGCCGGAGCCAATATAGCCTGGGCTTCTGGCTTACTGACAGAAGGTACTGATGACGGGATTTTAACTGCTTATGAACTTGGCAATCTTGATCTGTCGGGAACCGGATTAATGGTGCTTTCGGCATGTGAAACTGGATTGGGCGAAGTTCAGGGTAATGAAGGAGTGTTCGGCTTGCAAAGGGCTTTATTTATGGCCGGAGTAAAAAGTATGGTGGTTTCTCTTTGGGAAGTTCCTGATCTGGAAACCATGGAACTCATGTCCTTGTTTTACGAAAATATAATTGCCGGAACTGATGCTGAATCAGCATTTTATCTTGCCCAAAAAGAGATGAAATCACGTTATCCTGATCAGCCATCATTATGGGCAGGATTTGTCTTTATTCGATAAATTGTATGAAAAAAAGATCAGCACATAAACGAGAGAATAGATCAGGGAGCGCGATTTGGCGGTTTTTCAAAAAGATATTCAGCGGTATCAAAACAGTTCTCAATAAAATTTTCCCTGGAATAAACTTGGTAAAAACCGTATTTTCTGGTGTGCATTCAATCTGGCTGATTGGCATTGCTTTGCTATGGCTTGGTCATGTGAATTTCCTTGATGGATTCGAGTTTATGAACGACTACATCAATATGCGTTCATTTGTTAAAGAATATATCCTGCAAAAGCCGCCTGAAAACGATTTCGCTGACAAAGTCCTGTTATTGAATACTTCCAGAAACAATGCGCTCGTTCCGCTCGATAACGACAATACAATCAACACAGTTATTACCGATAGAAGGGTGCTGGCCGAAAAATTAAAAATCCTGGATGAAAATTCAGATAGTATCCGGTTTATTATCTGCGATATCTATTTTGAAATGGCTTCTGCCGATAAAGAGGCCGATAGCCTGCTGCAGGCTGTAATTCTAAGCCTTTCAGCGAAAAACAAATTCGCAATGCCGGGCTTTTACAATGATCAGACCAAGACATTCCACAAGCCTGTTTTTGAAGGTACAGCCGGTTTGTCGCAATATCGCTCGTCCTTTCTTAACAACCAGTTTCTTAAGTATTCATTTATCCAATATAATCATCAAAAACAAATTCCGCTGATAGCTTTTGAAAGCATTACAGGAACGCAGATTAGTAGGAAGAAACTTGGGTTTATTACATATTATACCAATGATAATCAGTGGGTTCTGAACACAATTATCCCTGAGTTCAGGTATGCGCAATCAAACCTGAAGGAAGGCCAAAACTACTTTCAACTGGGTTTGTTTGAAGATTATCTGATACAGGATGGCCAGCTTGTGATGATCGGTGATTTTGAAGGTACAAATGATGTTCATCACTCTATGGCTGGGTTGAATTCAGGCCCGATAGTTTTGCTGAATGTGATCACTTCACTTTTAGCCGGTGATAATAAAATCTCATGGTCATACCGGATTTTGCTTTTCATTGTTTTCTTTTATGTTTCGTTCCACAGTTTTTATTTTAGCTATCATATTGTATCCGGTAAAACGTTAAAATCGAAAATTATCTACCAGTTAATTGATAAAAGAATTTATCTGTTACTTTTAATGCTGGTTTATATTTCAATGATCTTTTTCCATCATTATATCCATATCCTTATTTTGTTGACTTATTTCGGGCTATTGGACTTTGTTGAACATTATATCGTCTCTGTAAGGAGATAAAGCCGGAATTCTAAACCACATTAAGGAGATTTATTGTTTGTAATATATGTTTCATAATTTATATTATGTCAAATAGTATTTATCTAACTCCACTGCTATCATTAGTTTAAAATAAAATACATTTAATTGATATCCATAAAAAAAGCTGCCCCTATTGGAACAGCTTTCGAGAAAGTATTTCACTATTTCTTAGAGGTCAGAAAGTTTTGCTTCCACTTCCTTACGTTTATCCATCATGTTGAGCCTGGTATAAATCTCTTTCAGCGAAAGCAAAGTGCTTCTATCTGAAGAATCAATTGCAGCAGCTTTTTCAAGGTATGGAATAGATTCTTTAAGTACATTATCAGCTTCCAGTTTCAAAGCATCATATTCAGCCGTCGCAGAAAGCGGAAGTTTGTTTGCTTTTTCGATTAAGGTTGCCGCCTGGTTTACATACATTGCACCGAGGTTATAGTTGGCTTCAAAATAATCGGGTTTTAGCTCAATCGCTTTTTTGTAACTCTTTTCAGCTTCTTCGAGGTTTCCCATTGAGAAGTAGTTTACCCCTACCGCGTAATGAATCGTGGGATTTAGTGGATCGGTTTTAACTGCTTCCTGCAGGTTGGCCATCGCCTTATCATTCTGTTTTGCAGCAAGATAGATATTGGTTTCTGCAATCAATAAGTTAAAATCCTCGGGATATTTCTTACGTCCGTCCTGAACAATCGACAAAGCTTTTGCAGTATCTTGTTCTTCAAGATAAACATTTGATAATGAGTTGTAAACCAAAGGTTGAGGATAGTTTAACTCAATAATACGTCCGTAATGCAACTTGGCCTTTTCGTGATTTTTTGCATTTTCAGCTGATAATCCGGCATTGAATATTGCCAGCGTATCAACATTGCCATAAGTAGCATTAACATCTATTGATTTCTCGAAAGAAGTTAATGCCTTATCAAATTCAGAGGCGCTGAAATACTTAACTCCATCATTATAGAGTTGTTCACTGATCACAAAGATGTTTTGTATTGCTTCAGTGTAAAACTCCTTTTTAGTGTCGAGTTCAAGCAGNNAGGTAGATGTTGCCACGATAGAACCAGGTTTTTGGATCATTCATTGTAGAAGGATCGGAAATTGTTGGCTCAATATTCTTCATTGCTTCGTCCAACTGCCCTTTCCTAAGATCGTTGTAAGCACTTGTTCGCAGTTGTTTTTGTCCAAACACTGCTGTAACTGCAAATACAGTTAGAAGAATCAGGGATAATTTTTTCATTTTTATTGGTTTATTGGTTTGGTACCCATCCTTTAGGTGGTACAAATATAAATGGTTTAATCTTCACTTACAATATCCTTGCCATTCTCATCATCGTCTGATTCCTCGTTGTTTTTGGAATCATCTGAAGTTTCGTCTGATGTTTCATCTACCGGGAAAGTGTCATACGAACTTTCGGTTGGAGGAACAGGATGTCCGTTTTCATCCATTTCATCTGTTTCATCCGGCGTAACATCGGCTTCAACTTTGGTAACAGCCGCAATTGAATCGTTGTTGCGCAGGTTAATCAGTCTTACACCCTGTGTTGCTCTGCCCATCACCCTTAAATCGGCAACAGCCATGCGAATAATTAAACCCGAGCGGTTGATAATCATCAGATCATCATTATCGGTTACGGAGTCAATGGAGATAAGATGTCCCGTTTTTTCGGTGATATTCAGGGTTTTAACCCCTTTCCCACCGCGGTTTGTAACCCGGTAATCATCAATACTCGAACGTTTTCCATAACCGTTTTCCGAAACAACCAGGATATCGAATTCTGTATTTTCCATACAAATCATACCAACCACCTCATCTTTTGGACCTCCGAGTGTAATACCTTTTACACCCGATGCATTGCGGCCCATTGGCCTTACCGTCTTTTCGTTAAAGCGGATTGCCCTACCCGACTGTAATGCCATTATTACCTCATTTGAGCCGTTGGTAAGCCTTGCTTCGAGCAATTGATCGTCTTCGCGGATGGTGATCGCGTTGATTCCGTTCTGCCGCGGACGACTGTATGCTTCCAGCGATGTTTTCTTTATTATACCCTTTCTGGTGCACAGAATGATGAAATTATTATTGATGTATTCTTCATCTTTGATGCTCTTAAGATTGATAAATGCCCTGATTTTGTCATCAGGCTCAATATTTATCATGTTCTGAACCGCTCTTCCTTTTGAAGTTTTGGTTCCTTCTGGTATTTCAAATACCCTGAGCCAGAATGCTTTACCCTTTTCAGTAAAGAAAAGCATATAATTGTGCATGGAAGCGACAAAAAGGTATTCAAGGAAATCTTCATCCCTGGTATTTGAACCTTTAGCCCCACGTCCTCCCCTGTTCTGACGGCGATATTCAGAAAGAACCGTACGCTTTATATAGCCCATGTGCGAAATGGTAATTACCACATTCTCATCGGCAATGGTATCTTCAATTCTGAAGTCGCTGGCTGAATAAACGATTTCAGTCCGGGCTTCATCGCCATAATTCTCTTTTACAGCTAACAATTCATTCTTGATAATTTCCATGCGCAGTTCTTCGCTGGCAAGAATACTGCGATAGTGTTCAATCATTTTCAGCAATTCGTCATATTCATCTCGAATTTTATCACGTTCAAGACCGGTAAGCCTCTGCAAACGCATATCAAGAATAGCCCTTGCCTGTATTTCAGAAAGATTGAAGGTTTCAATCAGACCGTTTCTGGCTTCCTCAGGTGTTTGGGCTGCCCTGATCAGTGCAATAACTTCATCGAGATGATCGAGTGCAATAAGCAGACCTTCCAGAATATGAGCCCGCTTTTCGGCTTCGTTCAAATCGTATTGTGTCCGCCTTACAACAACTTCGTGCCTGTGCTCAACAAAATAATGTATTAACTGCTTCAGATTGAGCAGCATTGGCCTGCCTTTAACCAGGCAGATATTATTTACACTGAATGAAGTTTGTAACTGGGTTAACTGATACAGCTTATTTAATACAACATTAGTGATGGCATCGCGCTTTAGCTCATAAACAATTCGCAACCCTGCGCGGTCAGATTCATCGCGGATATCAGAAATTCCTTCAATCTTTTTATCGTTGATCAGATCAGCCGTTTTCCTGATCATTTCGGCTTTGTTAACCTGATATGGGATCGAAGTAACAATAATGCTTTCGCGCCCATGGTCATCGGTTTCAACCTTGCTCTCGGCACGCATTACTATTCTGCCCCGACCTGTTTCGTAAGCATCCTTAACTCCTTCATAGCCATATATTATACCGCCGGTAGGAAAATCAGGAGCCTTGATGAATTTCATCAATTCAGGAATCGTAATATCATTGTTATCAATATAGGCTATTGTCCCATCAATTACCTCGCTGATATTGTGTGGAGGCATATTGGTGGCCATACCAACGGCAATGCCAGAAGCACCGTTTACCAGAAGATTGGGTATCTGTGCAGGCAGAACAGTTGGTTCCTGCAAGGTATCATCGAAATTCAGCTTGAAGTCAACTGTATCTTTGTTGATGTCGGCAAGCATTTCTTCAGCAATTTTGCGCAGTCTTGCTTCGGTATAACGCATAGCAGCAGGACTGTCGCCGTCAATTGAACCAAAGTTTCCTTGCCCGTCAACCAAAGGATAACGAAGCGACCAATCCTGAGCCATTCTTACCATGGCATCATAAACAGATGTATCACCGTGAGGGTGGTACTTACCAAGCACCTCCCCTACTATCCTTGCACTTTTTTTATATGATCTGTTTGACAGAACTCCCAGATCGAGCATTCCGAACAAAACCCGGCGGTGAACCGGTTTAAGGCCATCCCGTACATCGGGAAGGGCTCTCGACACTATTACCGACATTGAATAGTCGATATAGGCCGACTTCATCTGATTTTCAATGTTTACTTTTACAATTTTTTCGCCACTGGCTTGATTTTCCATCACTTATCCCGGTCAAAATTAAGAATGTAACTAGTATTAAAAAGGGTTACGAAGGTACGGATTTTTTGCGAACAAAAATTCCATTCTCAAAGGTAAATTAAGCTAATTTACGAACATTGGAATGTTAAGAAAAGGAAAACGGCACTGTATTTGATCTCGTGAATTCTATCCATCTTTACATGGGCGATCAGGCTTGTTGATTTTTGTAAAAATTAGGCGTAACTTTGATTGTTGATACAGAACATAGTCAATGGCGGATTGTTAATATTTAAACCCTTAACTGATGGGGATTTTTTGACTAATACTACTAATTAATTCCTACTAAAATGGAAGCAAAGTTTTCTCAACGTGTAAAAGATGTGCTTACCTACAGCCGTGAAGAGTCGCTCCGACTCGGAAACGACTATATCGGTGTAGAACATTTGCTTTTAGGAATCATACGCGAAGGTGAAGGGATGGCTATACAGATTCTGAATCTTTTGAATGTAGATACCAACGAAGTGCGCCGGACTATAGAGTCAGCAATAGGAACATCTGTAAAACGTGACAAATCGGCAGATAATCTGCCATTGGTAAAACAAGCCGAAAGAGCCTTGAAACTTACCTACCTCGAAGCAAAAATGTTCAGCAGTGAACTTATAGGTACCGAACATCTGTTACTCGCCATTTTAAAAGATGAGGACAATCTGGCTACCAACACCTTAAGTAAGTATGGTATAGATTATGATTCTGTGCGTGATGAGCTGAAATCAATCATCACCAGCGAAGAGCAATCATCTTTTGATGCGCCTCACAGTGAATTGCCCGGCAGCTCTTCAGAAGATGAAGGAGATGAAGGAAAGGGTTTTCCGGGCAGTACCAGAAAGCCTTCTGATTCAAAATCAAAAACGCCCGTGCTCGATAATTTCGGTCGCGACTTAACCAAAGCTGCTGAAGAAGGCCGCCTCGACCCTATTGTCGGCCGTGAAAAGGAACTCGAACGCATTGCCCAGATACTTTCACGTCGCAAAAAAAACAATCCAATTCTGATTGGTGAACCTGGTGTTGGTAAATCTGCCATTGCCGAAGGCTTGGCGCTAAGGATTATAGCCCGAAAAGTTTCAAGGGTATTGTTCAACAAACGGATTTTTACCCTCGATCTGGCATCACTGGTTGCCGGTACCAAATACCGCGGACAATTTGAAGAAAGAATGAAAGCGGTATTGAATGAACTGGAGAAGAACCGTGATATTATTCTTTTTATTGATGAAATCCACACCATAGTCGGTGCCGGGAATGCATCTGGATCGCTTGATGCAAGCAATATGTTCAAACCGGCCCTTGCCCGTGGTGAAATACAATGCATCGGAGCTACAACCCTGGATGAATATCGCCAGTATATTGAAAAAGACGGCGCTCTCGAACGTCGGTTCCAGAAAATTCTGGTTGATCCGACCACCATCGAAGAAACTATTGAAATCCTCAATAACATCAAAGAAAAATACGAGGACCACCATCTGGTTCAGTATGATGCTGAAGCGATAAAAGCCTGTGTTTCCTTAACCAACCGATACCTCACAGATCGCTATCTTCCGGATAAAGCGATTGATGCGCTGGATGAAGCAGGTGCCAGGGTACACATTACCAATATGCAGGTTCCGATTGATATACTCGAACTTGAAACCAAGATTGAGGATGTCAAGAAACTGAAAAACAAATCAATCCACAGCCAGAAATTTGAAGAAGCGGCCAAATACCGCGATTCAGAGCGCAAACTGATGATTGAACTTGAATCGGCTAAACGTCGTTGGGAGGAAGATTCTAAGATTAACAGAATTGAAGTAACCGAAGATAATGTTGCTGAGGTTGTTGCAATGATGACTGGTGTTCCGGTTCAGCGTATAGCTCAGAATGAGAGCGACAAACTGATCAATATGGTTGATGACCTTGCCGGAAGTGTTATTGGTCAGGATGAAGCCATTAAAAAGGTGGTAAAGGCTATTCGCAGAAACCGTGCGGGATTAAAAGACCCTAACAAACCGATTGGAACATTCATCTTCTTGGGGCCGACCGGTGTGGGTAAAACCCATCTTGCCAAAGTACTTGCCAGGTATCTGTTTGATTCTGAAGATACACTCGTAAGAATTGATATGAGCGAATACATGGAGAAATTTGCCGTTTCCCGCTTGGTGGGAGCGCCTCCTGGCTATGTAGGTTACGAAGAGGGTGGACAGCTTACCGAAAAAGTGCGCCGCAAACCATACTCTATCGTGTTACTGGATGAAATTGAAAAAGCTCATCCTGATATATTCCATATTCTTTTACAGGTGCTCGATGATGGTGTGCTTACTGATAGTCTTGGCCGCAAGGTTGACTTTAAAAATACCATTGTGATTATGACCTCGAATATTGGATCACGTCAATTAAAAGATTTTGGACAGGGAGTTGGATTTTCAACCAATGCCAAGCTTTCGGGCAGTTCGAGTTTTGCCCAGGGGGTTATTGAAAATGCCTTGAAGCGTTCGTTTGCGCCAGAGTTTTTAAACAGGATTGACGATGTAATTATTTTCGATTCGCTTGAGCGCGAAGATATTCACAAGATCATTGACATCGAACTACAAAATCTCTATAAAAGGATTCAGGATATGGGTTATCGTATAGAGGTTAGCGAAAAAGCCAAAGATTTTATTGTTGAAAAAGGCTGGGATTCGCAATTTGGTGCCCGTCCGCTTAAAAGGGCAATTCAGAAATATATTGAAGATGCACTTGCTGAAGAGATTATCAAATCAAAATTGCATTCAGGTGATCTGATTCTTATTGATTATGAGGACAATGAAGCTGAATTAAAAATCAACATTTCAGGCAAGGAACTGGAGGCTGAGATTCCCAAAGAAAGCTAAATTTCCACTTTATACACTTAAAAGAGAAAGGGCCTTCCCTTTCTTTTTTTTTATTTATAGCTTCTGTTTTATTATTTGCAAATCCATTTATTTAGAAGTACATTTGGATTCATTATCATATCATTGTATGGAACAGAAAAAGGAATATAAAATTCTATTTGCTGAAGATAATGAATACGACCTGGAACTGGCACTAAGGCAACTAAACTCATCTGGAATTAATTTTGTCAGCAAATGCGTTGAAAATAGGAGTGAATTTATAAGTGAAATTCAGAAATTCGAACCTGATATTATAATTTGTGACTACTATCTTCCTGATTTTGATGGATTAAGTGCCATCAGATATGTTCGTGAAAACACTCCGTCTATACCGGTAATAATCACCACCGGATCCATTAATGAAGAAACTGCTGTTGAATGCATGAAAGCCGGCGCATCGGATTATGTGCTGAAAGATCAACTCAGGCGATTGCCGTTTTCGGTAAATGAAATTTTACAGAAAACCTCGATTCAGAAAGCCCGGCAACAAGCTGAAGCTGCCCTCATTGCAAGTGAAGCCAAATTTACTTCTCTGATTAACAACATCTCAAATATTGCTGTTCAGGGTTTTTATACCGACGGTACAATCAAATACTGGAACAAGGCATCAGAGCAATTGTATTATTATTCTGAAAAAGAAGTCATTGGTAAAAGTATTTTCGACCTTATAGTTCCAATTGGTTTGGTTGACAATATGAAAAAGGAATTCAGTCAGATGATTGAATCGGGTAAAATCCCACCTGCAGAAGAGCTTGAATTAATGAGAAAAGATGGAAGCCTGGTACATGTTTATTCGAATAAAGCCTTATATAAGTTGAATGGAGGGGATATTGAGATTTATTGTATTGATATTGACCTGACAGATCGTAAAAGAGCCGAAAAAGCTTTAAACGAATCAGAAACAAATTATCGCAACCTGGTAGAAAATGCACATATCGGCATTTATCAATCAACAATTGAAGGTAAATTCCTTTTTGTGAATGATGCTCTTGCCAGAGTGCTGGATTATTCATCTGCTGAAGAACTATTAGGTGTAGCAGTTGAGACAATCTATTTTTATCCTGAAGAAAGGACCGACTTCTTGCAGACAATTTCAGAATTTAATGTTGTCAGTGATTTTGAAACGACATTTGTTTCAAAATATGGCCATAAGAAAGATGTAATAATTAGTGGTTATCTCAAGGATGAAAAAATAGCCGGAATAATTCTCGATATTACTGAACGTAAATTAGTTGAAAAAGAGCTACTTAAAGCAAAAGAAAAAGCTGAAGAAAGCGATAAGCTTAAGTCATCGTTTTTGGCCAACCTTAGCCACGAAGTAAGGACGCCAATGAACGGTATTTTGGGATTTGCTGAACTACTTTTGGAAAAAAGCCTTGATGAAGATTCGAAGCGCTTTTATGTTGAGACGATTTCGCAGAATTCAAACCAATTATTGAAGATCATCAGTGATATTATTGAAATCTCCAAAATTCAGACAGAGCAGTTATCCGTGAATTACCGCGAATTTGCAATAAATGATTTGTTGACTAACCTCGAAAATGAATATAGGGAGATTGCCGGAAAAAAGATGCTTGACTTATCTTTTCAGGAAACCTGTTCTCATGAAAATCTTGTGGTTATCTCTGACGAATCCAAAATCAAACATATCTTGTCGCATTTGCTCGACAACGCAATAAAATTCACCAAAGAAGGCAGCGTAATTCTGAATTGCTTAAACAAAGGAGATACGCTTGAATTTGAGGTAATTGATTCGGGTATAGGTATAAATCCTGACCATGCAGAACTTATTTTCGAACCTTTCAGACAAGGTGACTACGAACTAAACCGGAAATATGGCGGTAATGGACTAGGCCTGTCAATTGCCAGAGCCTATGCCGAATTGTTAGATGGCAAAATAAGGCTTAGCTCAAATCAGCATGGTGGCTCAACGTTCACTTTCAGCCTTCCAATAAAGTTTAAAACTACCGATATTGAATTTGATGTTGCCGATCTTTCTGATATTCCGGATTATTCAAAATTTACGTTCCTTATTGCTGAAGATGAGCACACAAACTACGCATACATCAAAAAGCTGCTGATGCCCACTGGTGCATCGCTGCTGAAAGCAACTACCGGAAAACAGGTACTTGAAATTTTGGAGCATAATTCCAATATCAACCTCATTTTCATGGATATAAAAATGCCCGAAATTGATGGATTGGAAGCAACCAGAACCTTGAAAAAGACCAGGCCTGAGTTACCGGTTATCGCAACAACAGCTTATGCCATGACTGGAGATAAAGATCGTTGTACTGCTGCCGGTTGCGATGGGTATGTAGCCAAACCTATCCGAAAAACCGAGCTTTTCAGAATAATTAAAAAGGTATTATCCGAATAGGAACGCAATCTGCGCATTTTTTAACCAGATTCAGGTATTTCTCAATTAATGATCAGATTAACTATTAATCTTTCAGGTAATCTCAGAAATGAATTTCTAGAAAGGAATTTGCATTACGATCAGACTCATAATACAATCCCTGTGTAAACAATTCCTGGTCTCCAGTAGTTATCTTATCGTAATTAAATTAAATATGATGAAACATTTATTGACAGGACTCCTCCTGATTTTCTTTACCTTGATTTCTGTAAACGGCGTTGTCGCGCAAAGCGATAAACAGGATAATATGCCTGATCCTGACAAGATGCAGACCTACTATATGGCATTATTGAAACGTGGGCCTGACCGAAGCCATGATTCTCTTACTGCAGCGAAGATACAGGAAGGCCACATGGCTCATATCATGCAAATGGCCCGCGATAAAAAGCTTGTCCTGGCCGGACCATTTCTCGACAATGGCGATTTGCGTGGCATATTTGTGTTTAATGTATCCAGTATGGAGGAAGCCCTTGAATTAACCAATGAGGATCCGGCAGTCAAATCAGGAAGATTGATTATGGAAATCCATCCCTGGTACGGACCAACCATGCTAAAAGATATAAGCTGGGAATAATCCTCAACAACCAAAAAACAAAACAATATGAAAAATTCATTGCCAACTCATTACGCCAAAAACAAAGAAGCTTTTCCAGCCTATTTCGAAGCGCTTGAGAAATTGGGCGAAACCCTGAGGGAATCCAGCCCTTTGACTGATAAAACGATGTGCCTGATCAATCTTGCCGCTGCCGCAGCCATTCAATCCGAAGGTTCAGTTCACAGCCATACCCGTCGGGCCATGGAAAACGGTGCAAGCCCTGAAGAAATCAGACATGCTATTCTGCTGCTGACCAGTACAATAGGATTTCCCAGAACAATGGCAGCCATGAGCTGGGTGAACGATTTGTTGCCTGAAAAGAAGGAAAAAATGAAAGCTACCAAAACAAAAGCCAAAATTACCAACGTTAAAAAGGCAAAGAAGAAGTAGGAGTTGTGATTTCTGACTTTTCCTGAGCAAAACCTATTCTGCTCTCTGTTTTAGAATTAAATCTGAAAGCAGTTTCAAATCTATGCCATCAAAATTACCTGAACTCATCATTAAAAGATTGGCATTCTCCCATTTTATTGATTTTATAAATTGAGAAAGCGCCTCACTTTCGTTAAATACCTGTATATCATCACGTCCGAAAGCCTTACCTACATCATCGGTACTGAAAAAAGGAAGGCGTTTTAATTCGAGTGCATGTCGGCTGTAAAAAATAACGGGTATGTCAGCCTGATCCATAGTGAGCCTGTATTGCTCCAGGAAACTGGTGTTCAGGCTGCTGAATGTGTGGAGCTCCATACAGGCAACCAGTTTTCGCTCGGGGAATTGCTCCTTAACTGCGTTAATAGTAGCCTCAAGCTTAGAAGGGCTGTGGGCAAAATCTTTATATACTGTACAGGTTTCGCTTTTTGCAACAAGTTCAAGCCGTTTCGATGCACCTGAAAATGAACTGATTGCATCATAGAATGACGATTTATCAACTCCCATTGCTTCACACACGAGCCGGGCGCCTTCAAGGTTCAACATATTGTGATGACCGAAAATACTTAATGGAATGTTTTTACCATCGGCTTTTATGTAAGTAATGCCTTCGCTTATATAATAGTCAGGCCTGGTATAGGGTAATTTAATTACCCCATTGCCAACTGAATCTGATACCTCTTTAACATTTTGATCCTCTGCACAATAGATCAGGCTTCCGCCATAGGGGACCATTCGTGCGAAAATCCTGAATTGCTCAACATACCTATCAAATGTGGGGAAAACATTAATATGATCCCAGGCTATGCCACTAATCAATGCGATATGAGGCTGATAAACATGGAATTTTGGCCTGAGATCGAGAGCCGATGTCAGATACTCATCGCCTTCAAAAACCATATAGCGGGCATTTTCACTAAGCTTAACCATTACATCGAAACCTTCCAATTGAGCACCCACCATATAATCGGTTTCGATTCCAACATGATTCAACACATGCAGAATCATAGCTGTTATCGAGGTTTTACCGTGGCTGCCTCCAATCACAACACGGGTTTTATCTTTTGCCTGTTCGTATAAGTATTCTGGATATGAGTATATTTTCAAGCCAAGTTCCTTAGCTTTAAGTAATTCCGGATTATCAGCCTTGGCATGCATCCCAAGAATTATAGCATCAAGCCCCGCATGAATTCTTTCTGGAAACCACCCGATTGATTCGGGCAAAAGGCCCTGCTGCTTCAATCTTGATTTGGCCGGTTCAAATATTTCATCGTCAGAACCACTTACGGTATAAGATTTTCGATGCAGTGCAAGCGCCAGATTGTGCATGGCGCTGCCTCCAATGGCAATAAAATGTACGTTCATTCAGGTAAATTTTCTGAAGCAAAAATAAGGATTTAATTTCCGGAAGTTTCATTCAGTTAGCATTCATCAAAATAAAGTGAGAAGATTTTTTGTGCTACTTTTGTTCTCTTGTTTGATTAAGGTGATGAAAATAACGACAATTGAAGCAGATAACTGGAAAATGGACGGGGGTGTTGCCTTTGGTGTTGTCCCAAAATCGTTGTGGACAAAGGTTTATCCCGAGGATGTTGATAACCTCATCAAGATAACTACCCGTTGCCTGCTGATACAGACTGATAATCGTAACATTCTTGTTGATACAGGGATGGGCGATAAACGTGGTGAAAAGTATTATGCTTACAAATATCGTTTTGGAGAAGCCGGACTAATCACTCCTCTGAAAGAAGCCGGCCTCTCCCCTGCCGATATTACCGACATTCTATTCACGCATCTGCACGACGATCATGTTGGGGGCGCTACCTGTTTTGGTAAGAATGGTGATGTAGAGGAGTTATTCCCGAATGCAAATTACTGGTGTTCTGCTTCGCATTGGGAATGGTCAAAAAACTCAAATAAGCGGGAGTCGGCAGCCTTTTTCAGTGATAACCTTGAACCATTGGAAAAATCGGGACGGCTAAACCTCATAACTGAAGCAGGTAATTGGATTCCGGGTATCGAACTGCGCATATACAATGGGCATACCCGCGGACAAATAATCCCGTTTATAAAAACTTACGGAACAACTGTAGTGTTTACCGGTGATTTTATTCCTGCAAAAGCCTATATACCAATTCCATACGTTCCAGCAGTTGATATTGAACCTCTGCTTACCCTTACAGAAAAGGCTGCCTTCCTCGATGAAGCTGAACAAAATGGTTATATACTGGTGTTTGAGCACGATTATTACAACGAAGCATGTCGTCTCACCCGAACTGAAAAGGGAATTGTTGCCGGTGAAACTTTTAAATTGAAAAATTTACCATTATAATTTTATTGAAATGGATAAAAATAGTATTCAGAAAATAAATCTTTTGCTTTCGGGCAAAACGGCAGAAGAAACACTCAGGTGGTTTTTGACTGAATTCAATGGAAAAGTAGCTTTTTCTACAAGCCTTGGCGCTGAAGATCAGGTAATAACAAGAATGATAGCGGAGATTGATAAGGCTGCGGATATCTTTACATTGGACACAGGTCGCCTTTTCCCTGAAACCTATGATCTGATTGATCTGACTGCAAAAAAATACGGAATCAGCATCCGCACCATGTTTCCTGATGCAGCCAGGGTTGAGGAAATGGTGAATGCAAAAGGGATAAACCTCTTTTACGATAGTATTGAGAACCGAAAGGAATGTTGCCACATTCGCAAAATAGAGCCACTGAAAAGGGCTTTTGAGGGACTTGATGCCTGGATATGCGGTCTCAGGCGGGAGCAATCGGTTACCCGGAAAGACCTGCAATTGGTTGAATGGGACGAAGTTAATGGGCTGATTAAAGTTAATCCACTGATTGACTGGTCGGAACAGCAGGTTTGGGATTATATTAAAACAAACCATGTGCCTTATAACAAACTGCACGACCAGGATTTTCCGAGTATTGGTTGCCAACCTTGTACACGCGCTATTCTTCCCGGTGAAGATGTTAGAGCTGGCCGCTGGTGGTGGGAAAATCCCGAAACCAGGGAGTGTGGTCTGCATAAAAAGTAAGCTGCAAAAGTTTCCAGAATTTACTTCCCTCCTGGTTTAGCCAATAGATTGGTTTTTGTCGTGGAACTTAGCGAGAAGGCTTCTACCATGGTTACAATTAAAAAAGACTTAACAAATTAATAACATCTTATTTTTATTTAGACTGAATTTGTTTATAAATTTGCAATATCTTAATTACAGCATTTTTTTAGCTGTTGATTAAGTCTATATCATTGTTAAACAAATACTTATATTAATGAGCATTAAGAAACAGTTTTTAAAAACCAAACCAGTTTGCAAAGTAGGGTTTAAACTTGCTAAAGAACAGGCAATGAATGCAGCAAAGGTTAATCTGGTAGGCGATTTCAACAATTGGAATGAGACTTCTGATGAGTTGAAACCGATGAAAGATGGAAGTTTTAGCCTTACCCTTGAATTTGAATCAGGACGTGAATATCAGTTTCGCTACCTTGTTGATGGCTCAAACTGGATAAACGATGAAGAAGCTGACAGATACGTTAACAGTGGTCTTGGAGATTCGCAAAACAGTGTAATTTCTCTTTAATCAATCTATTTCTGTAAAACAGCAAACAGCCTGAGCGTTGTTTACTGTTTTTTTTATATTTAGCATCCTATTCGAACCGTATGGCCTTTACAGGAGAAATATACCTCACAACCAGCGAAGGAATCAGCATCATTATAGTGCAGATAAGAATAGTAGCAAGATTTATAAGCAATATTCCGGGAAAACCGATTGCAACCGGAACGGAAGAAACAAAGTAGGAGTCTTCTGGCAGAGGGATAAAGGCATATTGTTTTTGCATAAATATAAGTACAAGCGCAATGGAATTCCCCCAGAGCAACCCCCAAAATGTAATGTTTACAGAAGCGTAAATAAATATTTTTCTGATACTGGCATTTGTTGCGCCCATAGCTTTAAGCATGCCTATATCTCGGGTGTGCTCAAGAATCAGAATCAGCAATGTCGAAATCATTGTAATGCCTGACACCAATGCCATAAGAATGAGAATGATGAGCACATTCAAATCCTGAATTTCAATCCAGTCAAAAATTTGCGGATAAAGTTGTTTGATCGTCTGCGTATTCAATTTATAGCCTATAATATCATAAACTTTTTCGGCCATGGTGTTGAGCTCTGAAAAATCGTTCAGGTTAATTTCTATTCCTGAAACAAGGGTCTCGTCCCAACCATTCAGTTTCCTGATGTGCCGGATATCGCCGAAAACATACATTTCGTCAAATTCGGCAAGGCCGGTATTGTAAATGCCTGAAACCCTGAATTTTCGTCCTCTCGCGTTATTATCAATAATGAAATACATGCGAAGTTCATCCCCGGCCTTGAAGCCAAGCAGTTTTGCCAGTTTTTCAGAGATCAGCACATCATTTCCGGCCACGGTATCGTGGTTATCGGGCAGTGATCCGGCGACCAGCCTGTGCTTCAGGAAATTCCAGTCATAATCGCTGTCAACACCTTTAAGCACCACACCTTCAATTTCGTTCCTGGTTTTAACAATTCCGGCTTTAAGGCCAAACTCCTGAACATTTTGAATACCCGGTAATTGCAGAATCTGATTGATTTTAGCATCACCTTTATTAATGGGCGTTGGCTCGTAAGAGATATTTGAATCGAAACTGCTAATCTGGATGTGTCCGCCAAAGCCTGAAACCTTATCGCGCACCTGGGTCTGAAACCCTTGCAGTATAGCCACTGAAACAAGCATCACTGCCAATCCGAGGGCAATACCGGCTATAGAAACCTTTACGATGGGCCTCGAAAATGAACTTCCGCTTTTTGAACGGATTCGACGACTGATGAAATACTCGTAATTCAAATTGGCTTGCTTTGCCGCAAAGTTAAGCGTTTACTATTAACTTTGCAGTAACAACAATCTAAAATAAACTGCCAATGCAGCGTTCGGGTTTTATTATGCTTTTGGTTTCTGCTTTTATCATTTCATGCTCTCAGGCCAGGCAATCAGGCGAAATGAGAAACCAGAAGATTGTTCAAAATGATTGGTCATCCGGGAACGGGAAAGAGGATAAAATTGCAAAGCCGGGGGCTGAACAGACAAATCTATATTTTGATAAAATTAAGGATAAAAGTGTTGGGATTGTAGCCAATCAGACCTCACTGATAGGGCAAACCCATCTGGTAGACAGTTTGCTTTCTGCCGGTATCAATGTTGTAAAGGTATTTTCTCCCGAGCATGGATTCCGGGGTCAGGCTGAAGCCGGAGAACACGTCAACAATAATAAAGATACAAAAACCGGGCTGCCGCTGATTTCACTTTACGGAGATCATCGCAAGCCAACTCCTGTTGACCTTGAAGGGATTGATATTGTACTATTTGACCTGCAGGATGTTGGCGCACGGTTCTATACTTATATCTCAACTTTGACTTTGGTAATGGAGGCCTGTGCTGAGAACGGCATACCTTTGCTGGTGCTCGACCGGCCAAACCCAAATGGATTTTATATTGACGGACCTTTACTTGAACCGGAGTTCTCTTCCTTTGTGGGCATGCATCCCATTCCGGTTGTGCATGGATTAACGATGGCAGAATACGCTCGTATGGTGAATGGTGAGCTATGGCTGAAAAATAGTGTTCAATGTAAACTGGATTGGATTAAAGTTGAAGGTTACAATCATAAAACGCTATACAGGCTTCCGGTAAGGCCATCGCCAAATTTGCCCGATATGGAATCGGTTTACCTCTATCCTTCCCTATGCCTGTTTGAAGGCACCATCGTAAGCGTTGGCCGTGGCACCGATTTTCCGTTTAGCATAATCGGTTATCCGGAATACAAGGATGGAAATTATAGTTTTACACCTGAAAGTCGCGCAGGCGCTAGTCTGAATCCTCCGCAAAAAGGAAATTTGTGCAATGGGTTCAACCTGAGAAATGAAGTCCCAGACTTTATCAATAAGCCGGGTATCAGGCTGAAATGGTTGATTATGATGTATAATGCAAGTCCTGATAAAGATAAATTCTTCAATTCCTTTTTCAACAAACTTGCCGGAACAGCTATGCTTAAACAGCAAATTGAATCCGGCTTAAGCGAAGATGCAATTCGGGCTACATGGAAAACGGGATTGAAAGAATTTCAGGCAATCAGACAAAAATATCTGCTTTATCAGGATTTCTGAAAAAGAAAAAGCCAGGCTTCAACACAATGGTTGCCTGACTTCTTATAAGGCAGATATTGAAGATCAACAGCTTATCTAACTCCTTCCGGGATAAACTTTTAGCGCCTCTTCAATACATTTTACTGCATTTTTAAGGTCTTCCTTTTTCAGCACATAAGCAATACGGGCTTCATTTTTACCAAGACCGGGTGTGGCATAAAATCCGGTTGCAGGTGCCAGCATTACAGTTTGTTTCTGATATTCAAAATCTTCGAGCAGCCATTGGCAAAACTTATCGGCATCGTCAATCGGAAGGCTGATAACTGAGTAGAACGCTCCTTTTGGCATGGGTGCGTAAACACCAGGAATTTTGTTCAGCTCTTCAATAACCAGATTTCTGCGCGAAATATATTCATCATAGACTTCTTTAAAATATGACGCTGGTGTATCAAGTGAAGCTTCGCCGATAACCTGGCCAAGTGAAGGAGGACTTAAGCGAGCCTGGGCAAATTTCAAGGCAGTTGCGATTAACTTTTTATTCTTCGAAATCAGTGCACCAATTCTTACGCCACATTCGCTGTAACGCTTTGAAACAGAATCCATCAGCACAGCGTGTTCTTCGAGTCCTTCAAGGTTCATTACTGAAAAATGCTTCTCTCCATCATAACAAAACTCACGGTAAACCTCGTCAGCAAATAGATACAGGTCATGTTTCAAAACCAGATCGCGGAGTTTCAACAGCTCTTCTTTACTGTAAAGGTAGCCAGTAGGATTATTGGGATTGCAAACCATAATTGCCCTGGTGCGCGGTGTAATTGATTTCTCAAATTCGCTGATATCTGGCAATGCAAACCCATCCTTAATGTCAGACGTAATGGGAACTACTTTTACACCTGCCGATAGTGCAAAAGCATTGTAGTTGGTATAAAATGGTTCGGGGATGATTACTTCATCGCCCGGATTCATACAGGCCTTGAATGCAAAAGAAATGGCTTCTGAACCGCCGGTAGTGATAATGATTTCTTCATGATTGATGTCAATACCAATTCCTTTATAATAACCGGCAAGTTTCTTTCTGTAACTTTCATTACCTGCAGAATGGCTGTACTCGATCACTTTAAGGTCAAATCTGCGAATGGCCTCAAGCGCAACTTCCGGTGTTTGAATATCGGGTTGGCCGATATTGAGATGATAAACTTTAATACCTCTCTTTTTGGCTGCTTCTGCATAAGGAACCAGTTTGCGGATAGGAGATGCGGGCATTTGACAACCGCGTTCAGAAATTTTAGGCATGGCTGATATTTTTTCTCAATAGATGAATGAAATACGAAGCAAAGGTAGAAGCAATTTTAAGAGTTGCAAAAAAATGTAACTGCATTTTAAAGGATTCTATGAAATGAAAAAAGCCGGCATAAACCGGCTTCATCTCTTAACAAGAAGTAAGATTTATTTTTTCGATACCGGAACAGTTCCTGAACTTACATTCTTTTCAGGAACGGCACTTTCTTCAGTTTTCTGGATAACGTTTCCGGAAATCCTCAGCACGACAGGAGAGTTTTTTGCGTTAGCCATCACAGTGATAGATTTGTTGATGGGGCCTAATCTGTTTGAATCGTATTTTACTTTAATGCTCTCTTTTTTACCAGGAAGGATTGGCTCACGAGGCCAACTTGGAACGGTGCAACCACATGAAGATTTAACACTTGAGAGAATGAGCGGCTCTTTTCCGGTATTTGTAAATTCAAATTCGCAATTACCGTCTCCACCGACAAATAAGGTTCCATATTCATGAACCAGTTTATCGAAAGTGATTTCGGGAGCATTGGGATTTGGAGCTTCTGTTTCAGATTTAACATCCTGTGCAATAACTGAACCAATTCCCAAAAGAACAGCAACGAGTAATGAAACTGACTTTTTCATTGTTTAAAAATTAGAATTATTAATTAATGTGTGAAATTCAATATAGCAATAGCACAAAATTAAATAAAAAATCAGGCATTGCTATTATTTTATGCTTTTTTTAACATTTCAACTATTGTACCAAACCTATCAGAACGGTGACATTTTTTTTTAATGTGATGAAACCTGTTAGTCATTCTCAAGAATTATTCGATATTTGTATCTTGAGATTTACCAAATTCGGACCAAAGCTATTATTCAGATTCGTAATTTACTTTTATACAAAAGCAAACTATGTACAAAAACCTTACCTTCAAATTATTATGCATTGTATTTATTGCATTTCTTTTTGGATGCAAATCAAAATCACCTTTAACTCAATCGCATAATACTATAAATGTAACGGGTCCACAGGTGGTTATTTACAAAACCAAGGACAATTATTTCATGCATGTTCCGGTAAGTCTGTCTGCTGATAAGCTTTCGCTGACCTCCTACCCTGCTCCGTCTGATGTATTTTATAACGGTGATCTGGCTTATCCGGTTAAACTTGAAAATGGCTACCTGCTCGATCGCAGGGGAATAAATGAAGGTTGTGCATTTCTGAAACTTACCTATTACGAATACAGTCGTTTAGATCACACCCCCACTCAGGAAGAACTGATGAATCTGATCCTTGACCCAGATCCTTTGACCGAATTGTACTATTGTGGCAGAAAGAACGACTTCAAAGACCTTGAATCAGAACTGAATCAGGCAATCCTTTCGGGAAACCTCGATAAATTCAAACGAATCAGGTAAAAAGATATTAACAGCCTGAAAATCTGCATCAATTTGGAAAACAGGTAAATATCTTCCATTTTTGCGGTTATTGACCGTTTCACAAATTAAAACCGGATTAAAATTTCTGTCCTTTTATACAGAATCAACTTCATTATTTTTTTTATGAACTAACTTTGCCTGCTTTGCTGGCCAAACGGGAAGATCAGAAAATTTAAGCAGTGGCACAATAATTTTATTTCCAGTTTTCGGTCCGCTTATTTCCTTTGTTCGCTAACATTTTGGTAAATAGCTTGTTAATAGCTTTGAAATTGTTTAATCAATAATCAAACCTTGAACACAACATCAAAATCATTAACTGAACTCGATGGCAAAACGCTGTATTATAGTTTTCTGGCCGGGGCTCAAAAGATTTTCGAAAATCAGGTATTAATCAACAAGATTAATGTTTTTCCTGTTGCCGATGCCGATACCGGAACCAATCTCGCCTCTACCATGCGTTCAATTGTCGAAAGCCCTATTCCTACTTCAGACCTTAAATTAACTGCTGCAGCTCTTGCAGATGCAGCTTTAACCGGTGCAAGAGGGAATTCAGGAATTATTTTTGCACAATTTATTTATGGTTTCAGCAATGAAATACAGAAACATGAAACGGTAAGTGTTGAGACATTTGCTGAAATCATAAAAAAGGCGGTTACCTATGCCTATGAAGCCATAGCTAACCCGATTGAGGGTACCATGATTACCGTAATTAGAGAATGGGCTGAGTTTATTTATATCCTAAAAGATACCATCAGCGATTTTATTGAATTACTGGCCAAGGCTTATGTTAAAGCTCTGGAATCGTTGCAGGGTACCACCGGAAAACTTGCAGTTCTGGCAAAATCGAATGTAGTGGATGCCGGAGCGAAGGGATTTGTTGTCTTTCTGCAGGGAATGGTTGAATATGTGAAAGCCGGTGAATTACGTAAATTGCTTTCAGGCCGGGAAACAGTGGTGATTTCTGATTCAGAAGTTGTTTCACATGAAGAAATTAACTTCAGGTATTGCACTGAAGCCATGCTGGTACTGAATGAAAAACGCGATATTGATCTGGCACATGTGCGTAAAGGAATTGCACATCTAGGCGACTCAATGGTAGTGGCCGGATCTGCTAAAAAAATGAGGGTACATATCCACAGCGATCATCCTGCTAAAGTAATGAAAGTACTCAACCGTTTTGGAGATATCACTTTCCAAAAGGTTGATGATATGGTTATGCAGAATGAAATTTCGTCGGATGCGAAGTTTCCAATTGCACTAGTAACTGATTCAACCTGCGATATTCCACAGGAATTGATCGAAAAATATCAGTTGCAGGTTGTGCCGCTGAGTGTTCACTTTGGCAATAGTTATTTTCTCGACAGGCTTACTATTATGCCATCACAGTTTTATGCCATGATTGACAATGCAGTAAATTATCCGTCAACTGCGCAGCCGGCCTATAAAGACTTTTTCAATAGGTACTCTTACCTTTCGAGTCATTATGATTCAATAATTGGCATACATATCAGTGCCACAATGAGTGGAACCTGGAGCAATAGTTCGAGGGCTGCTCATGCAGTGTCAGAACACAGTGGCAAGAATATTAGTGTAATGAACTCAAAGCGTCTGTCAAGCGGACTTGGACTGGTAGTTTTGAGAGCTGCCAAAGCTCTTGAGAATGGAGCATCCCACGACGAGATCGTTAATAAAATTGATAGCTGGTCGAAAAATACCAAGATGTTTGTCTCTTCCAGGACCATAAAATACATGGTTAAAAGCGGAAGGGTCAGCTATACCAAAGGAATGATAGGTTCTTTACTTAACCTTAAACCTATTGTTACAGTAAATGACGAAGGGCGTACAGAAACTTTCGGGAAACCGTTTACCGAAAAAGCCAGTATGCAACTGATTTATTCTAAGATCAGTAGTATGATTGCTGAGCGCAAAGTATGGGGCTATTCTGTTTCACATGCCCGAAACCTAAGCACAGCCAAATGGTTTATCGAACGAATGAAGGAACTTACAGGACTTGAGCCTGAGTTTATTAACGATGCCTCTCCTGTCCTTGGTGTTAATGCCGGACCGGGGGTTGTGGCCTTATCTGTTATGTTTGAAGATTAAGCTGTTGAGAAAATAATGAAAGCCGGGATTACAATGCGTATTTCCGGCTTTTTATTTGAGTTTAATGCTCTTTTGCATACTTTTAGCAAATAAAATCAAAATTATGTCAGAATACCTCATCACCGCCGCAATTACAGTATTTCTTTTTATGCTAATGGTTTTTGTGTTGGCGCTCTTACTAAAAGATAACTCTATTGTTGATATTTTTTGGGGATTGGGATTTATTGTTGTGGCTTTTGTGAGCCTGTATCCGTTCAACTCATTGGATGCGAAAAAAATTCTGGTAAATCTGCTCATTCTGGTTTGGGGCTTGAGGCTCTCAATGCATATTTTTAAGCGAAACCATGGCAAGGGTGAAGATTTCCGCTATGCCAACTGGAGAAGAACATGGAAATATTTTATACCCAGAAGCTTTCTGCAGGTATTTATGCTACAGGGCTTTTTTATGCTTATCATTTCCTGGCCGGTTTTGCATATCAACTCCAATAATTCTATCGAATTTGGAATGCTTGATATTGCTGGGATACTGATATTTCTTACCGGTTTTCTGTTTGAAGCCATCAGCGATTACCAAATGGTGGTCTTTAAGAAAGACACAGCCAATAAAGGCAAACTTATAACCACTGGTTTATGGAAATACACCCGGCATCCCAATTATTTCGGTGAAGCATTACTTTGGTGGGGCATTTGGCTAATGGCATTGCCGGTTGTTGATGGCATTTATACTATCCTGAGTCCAATCGTTATTACAATATTATTGCGTTATATTTCTGGTGTTCCCATGCTTGAGAAAAAATATGAAGGGCGCGCTGATTGGGAGGCGTATAAGGCCATTACACCTGTGTTTGTGCCATTTATTAAAAAGTAGAAAATATTCATTTGTTGCCGCCGAAATTAATAGAAACCTAAAGTTCATCACCGGCTGAAAGAGTTTCTAATAATCCTATTTTCTGTATCTTTTCCTTTTCATACCTTCGCAGCAGCTAATATTTCAGGGTAAACCCCGAAATAAAATTTGTAAACCATTTATTGTCATGATTAACCAGCAACTTATCAATCCCCAAAGCATCGTAGTTATCGGTGGTTCAAACGATGTAACAAAACCGGGCGGCAAAGTCCTGAAAAACCTGATAGACAATGGGTTTAACGGAAAACTCTATGTTACAAATCCAAAAGAAACAGAAATTCAGGGAATTAAGTGTTTTCAAACCTTACATGAACTTCCGGATTGTGATCTGGCTATACTGGCCATTGCGGCCAAATATTGTCCCGATACGGTTGATTTTCTGGCAAAGAACAGAAAAACACGCGCTTTCATTATACTTTCTGCTGGATTTCACGAAGAGAGCGAGGAAGGCGCGAAGTTCGAACAAAAGATTGTGGATACGATCAACAGCGTGAATGGCTGCCTAATAGGCCCGAATTGTATTGGTGTAATGAACCATCATCATACTTCGGTATTTACTACGCCTATTCCAAAACTCGACCCGAAAGGCGTTGATTTTATTTCTGGTTCCGGTGCAACCGCTGTTTTTATTATGGAATCTGGCATGCCGAATGGTTTATCATTTTCAAGCGTTTACTCTGTTGGCAACAGCGCTCAGATGGGTGTTGAAGAAGTTCTTCAATATCTTGATGAAAGCTTCGATCCTGCAAGCAGTTCAAAAGTTAAACTGCTTTATATTGAAAGTATTGATAAACCTGATCTTTTACTGAAACATGCTGCATCGCTTATTAGGAAAGGATGTCATATTGCAGCCATTAAATCAGGTAGTTCCTCAGCCGGAAGCCGGGCAGCATCATCACACACCGGGGCTCTTGCCAGCAGCGATACTGCTGTTGATGCGCTTTTCCGTAAAGCCGGAATTGTAAGATGCTATGGCCGCGAAGAATTAGCAACGGTAGCAGCTATCTTCATGCACAAGAAATTAAGCGGTAAGAATATTGCCATCATCACCCATGCAGGAGGACCCGCGGTAATGCTTACCGATGCCTTGTCGAACAATGGCCTTGAAATTCCTCATATTGAAAGCCCTGAATTACTCGAAAAATTACTTCCCGGATCATCGGTCGCCAATCCGATTGATTTTCTGGCTACCGGTACAGCAGCGAATCTAGGTGACATTATTGACTATTGCGATACGAAATTTGACAACATTGATGCCATGGCTGTAATTTTCGGAAGCCCAGGACTAACAGAGGTTTACGATGTTTACAAACTGCTCGATGAGAAGATGAAAACCTGCCGGAAGCCAATTTACCCGATTCTACCTTCAGTAATAAATGTCAAAAAAGAAATTGAGTATTTCCTTTCGTTGGGGCGGATTAACTTTCCGGATGAAGTTGTTTTTGGGAATGCCCTTGCCAAAGTTTATAATACACCACCACCAGTTGTTATGATGGAGACTCCTAAAATAGATCGTGTAGCTATCCGTGCCATTATTGATGCATCTGTAGATGGTTATCTTGATCCTGAAAAAGTACAGCAATTGCTCGATGCAGCTGGAATTCCCAGGGCAGGTGAAGCAGTTGTAACTACGCCAGAAACAGCAGTAAAAGAAGCACAGCGACTGGGCTATCCGGTTGTAATGAAAGTAGTTGGCCCTGTTCACAAATCGGATGTTGGAGGTGTTGTTTTAAATGTGAATAACGATGAGACCGTTCGCAGGGAATTTGATAGAATGATCCGTATAAAAGATACAACCGCAGTTTTATTACAACCAATGTTGAGTGGTACCCAAATCTTTGCCGGTGCAAAATATGAGCCCAAATTCGGTCACATGATCCTCTGTGGGTTGGGCGGAATTTTTATTGAAGTGTTGAAGGATGTTCAGACGGCCTTATCGCCTGTATCAGCAAGTGAAGCTTTAGAAATGATCCGGAATCTGAAATCCTATAAAATCATTCAGGGCGTTCGCGGTCAAGAAGGGGTTAATGAAGCCGCTTTCGCTGAGGCTATTGTGCGTTTATCGGCTTTGTGTGAGGCTGCCCCCGAGATTGCTGAAATGGATATTAATCCGCTGCTGGGCAATGCAAAAGGCGTTGTTGCGGTTGATGCAAGAATCAGGATTGAGAAGTGAGTGATGGGTAATGAGAAATGAGTTATAAGTAATGAGTTAGGAGTGTTTTGGCATATTTTGTTAATTTTGAGATTGATAAATCAGATTGGTTAATTATTGCCTACTTCGGCAATCTGGAGAAAGCAAAATTTGGTTAATTGGCTTAATTTAATCTTTCAAATTATGACTGCAAATAATATGGTTGGATGGTTCGAAATTCCTGTTACAGATATGGAGCGTGCCATTAAATTTTATTCGGATGTTTTCTCCGTTGAGCTTCATCGGAATAAACTTGGTGATCTAGATATGGCCTGGTTCCCTTACGATGAAAAAGGACTTGGCTGTCAGGGCAGCCTGGTTTATAATCCTGAATTTTACAAACCCTCGGATCAGGGATCATTACTCTATTTTACACCGCGATCAGGCGATCTGGCAATTGAACTTGGAAGGGTTGAAGCAGCCGGTGGCAAAGTGCTTATGCCTAAGAAACAGATTTCTGAAGATATTGGCTATATGGGACTTTTTCTCGATTCCGAAGGAAACCGCATTGCCATACATTCCAGAGCATAATAATCTGAAAATTAAGTTCTAAATACATTTGTTATGAGCGGATGGAAGAAAAATAAGCCGGGATTACTTCTTGTCTTCGTGCTGGCTTTGATTGCTGTATCGTGCAGTCCATTGCATAAGTTAGGGAAAGATCCCAAAGTACTGGCTTATGAGCAGGAAATTCAGAACCTGGAAGCCTTGCCTGTATCGGATGACCCAAAAACAGTTCTGTTTGCTGGTAGCTCTAGTGTAAGATTATGGTCAGATATTGAAACAAACATGCAGCCATTCAAGGTGATGGCACGTGGTTTTGGCGGAGCAAATATGGGCGATTTCGCATTTTACAGTCGTCGGCTAATTGATCCCAACCAATGTGGAGCTATCGTGCTGTTTGTGGCCAACGATATCATTGGCATTAAATATGATAAGGATCCTTATGATGTTTTTCACCTGATAAAAATTACCCTGAAGCAGATCAGGCATAAGCATCCTGATACGCCTGTTTTCTGGATAGAAATTACACCTACCCCACTCCGTTTCCGCTTCTGGAATAAAATAAGTATTGTAAATCAGTTGGTTAAGGAATACAGTGAAAAAACGGATAACTTCCATTTTATCCCGACAAGTCAGCATTTTCTCGGCGAAAACGGCCAACCCAATGTTGATTATTTTCTTGACGACAAGCTACACCTGAATCAGGCCGGTTACAGCATTTGGGCCGATTGTATTAAGAATGCACTTGAAACGTATGCGCCTGAATTAAAGTAAGTTATTTTACAGGTGTTTTTAATTTAGTCCCGGTCTGCTCAATCACTTCACGTTTCCATTCATCTGTATATCCCGGAAATGAAGGTGACTCTGGATAGCCCCAGGGATTCCGGAGAAATTTTCCATCTTTTTCCTGCTTTACATTGCCATCCATATATTTAACCAACAGAAATTCGCCAAGCTTTCTCCAGCTATCAACCGTATTTTGAGCTGTATTTGCACAATAGGTGGTTATATATTTTCTGGCTGCATCCTGATCTGTCTTCCACAATTCCATTGCTTTTGCATCAATTTCCGGTATTTCAGCAGCAAATTTGTTTTCCAGTTCCGACTGAACTTTTTTCAGATCAGGCATCACGCGATTATAAAAAAGATATTTAAACTGGGCCACGCGATTAAATACCCAGAATGCAGAAGTTTCAGAATAGGTTAGCATATCACCGTTACCTTCCGCTACAGAATGCGGCACTTTCAATATGCCACAATAGAATGGCATATAAACAGTTGAGCCGGCATCGTCAACCCCAAACCAGAATATTCCTCCAATAGGATCTGGCATCCAGCTGCGCATCTGGGCGACAAATGAAAATCCGGTTTGCTGTGTGGTGGTTACCCGCTCATTAAAATATTCTTCACCCTTGTAATCCCAGGTTAGGGGACGCCAGCGGTAGGGTGATCCGAAAGGACCCGCTCCAACATCTTTCGTCATATCCAGATCAGTACCCTGAAGGTAATCGCGTTTGAACTGCATAAGGTCCTGTGGGCTTAGCTTGCGGTCGGGCTTTATGTACAAGGGCATTCTCTCCTTATCAATGGCACCGGCTGCATAATCGAAGTATTTCTGCATACCACTATTCACATGGTTAAACATAGCCCAAACCCTGAGTTCGCAAAAGCGCGCTGCACCAAAATCAAGGGGTGCATATACATCGCTGAAGCTGAATTCGCTGTCCGGACCGCTAAAATATGCTTTCGTTCTGGCAAAGGAGATTACATCGTGGGCGTAAATTACTTCTACTTCTGGATTAAATATATTCTGATAGTTTTTGCTGCTTACAGATGTTGTTCCATTTTCGAGCGGAAATGTTGTGATTCGGGCGTGGTTTGCATGGGCAGAAATATAGCCATCGGGAATTCGAATGGCTACCCAAACTGCTCCTTTGTTGGCATTATGCATCTTTTTTGTTTTCTTATCTAAAACCTTGCGGGTACCTTTGCCCATAATTTCCATAATCCATACTTCGTTCGGATCGCCGATTGAAAATGATTCGCCGCTGCTGGCATATCCATATTTCTCAACCAGTTCACCAATTACCTGAATGGCTTCACGCGCGGTTTTTGCCCGTTGCAGTGCCAGAAACATCAGGCTGCCGTAATCTATAATGCCCGTTGTGTCTTCAAGTTCGCTACGCCCACCAAAAGTTGTTTCACCAATAGCAACCTGATGCTCGTTCATAAAACCAATCACCTGATAGGTATGTGAAGGCTGAGGTATTTGCCCAAGGGGCTTTGCAGTGCCACGGTCATACAGGGTAATCATTGATCCTTCGGGCCAATCGGCTGCAGGCCGCCAGTAAAGTTCGCCATAGCGTATATGAGAATCAGCGGCGTAACTAACCATTGTACTGCCATCGGCAGACGCGCCTTTGGTAACCAGATAGTTGGTACAAGCTTCAGACAGGCTTGGAATAGCAAGAAATATGCTGAGTATAAGGATTATTCTTGTTTTCTTCATATTAAAGTAATTGTTGAGTTAGAATTCTTAATCAAATGACATTTAGTAATAACTGAAAATCAGACTCTGAATTTCATGTGTTCATTCTCAAGATTGGGCAATACTTCATCAGGGGCAAAGCATGATTGATGCA
>DINP01000067.1:35044-47684 GCA_002426025.1 Bacteroidales bacterium UBA5537
TCGGCATCCTCCCCTTTATAATTTGCCATCTGCACATACCTTGCAAACTCAAAACCAAGCGATTCAAGGAATTCAGCCGATGGATTAAACTGAGAAGGTTCTAAACCGGCAGTTTCTGCATCGAAAATGCGCTGCTGCTCTTCGGTAAGTGCTTTCATCAGGAAACGGTTTTTGTGANNCAATTGTTGCATGTATAACTAAATCAGCGCATTAAAAATGATTATCAGTGAAGAAGCTCGTCTCGAACGACTTGTTGTGCACAAAACCGGCAATAAAAGCCGAGAAGAAGGAATAAAGTTTTCAAAATCGCCGATACAGGTCAGCGAGGCTATAAAAGACCTGTTGATCAGGTATTTCCTCTCTCCTTTCGGGAAGAATGAGTACTTTAATCTACACCACGAAGCCGATTTAAACCTGAATGAAGTTTATCATTTTGCTTCTGCAATTTTTGATGATCCCGGCAGTTTTTATCTGAATTCAGTTAATCTGGCTAACCATCTGTATGAGAGCTCGGTACATCCAAAGATAAAAGCCGGTGAGTTTTATGTAGCCTATCTCAAAAACCTGATTGTTGATGGTGAAGAGGTTGATGCCATAGGCCTATTCAAATCAGAATCGCGTGATACTTTTCTTAAGGTTTACCCGACCAACGACAGTTTCAATATTGAACATGAAGATGGAATTAACATCAATAAACTAGACAAAGGTTGCCTTATTTTCAATTCCGAGCGCGAAAACGGATTCGTGGTAGCCACTGTTGACAATCTGAGCAAGAGCAATGAAGCGCTTTACTGGATGGATAGTTTTCTGAAACTCAGAGAGCGAAATGACGATTATTTTCAGACCAATCAAACCTTGACCCTTTGCAAGAATTTCGTTTCGGAAAAGCTTCCTGAGGTCTTTGAACTTGACAAACCCGGCCAGGCAGAATTGCTGAATAAGTCAATGAAATTTTTTAAGGAAAACGATTCTTTTGTGATGGAAGAATTTGTAAGTGAGGTATTTGCCCAACCTGAAGTTGCTGAAACATTTAATGAATACCGCCGCGATTTTGAACTTGAACGTGAAATAAAAATCAACGATGATTTCGACATTTCAGGTCAGGCGGTTAAAAGACAATCAAAAGTTTATAAAAGTGTAATTAAACTTGATAAGGACTTTCACATCTATGTGCACGGAAACCGCGAAAATATTGAGAAAGGCTATGACGAGGAACGTGGAATGCAATATTACAGATTGTTTTATAAGGAGGAAAGNNTCATTCTTATCTTCCTGCCATTTTTTGTTTCAACGGATATTTACAATGCCTACAACTCCTTCAACAAGGAACATGGCATGGTGATGAGTTTTATAAAATTTGCCATTCTGGCTACTCTGGGCGAAGTAATCGGGTTGNNCTATTTATCGCATTCTGCATCAGTGTTTTTATGAATACCATCTACGCCCCTGTTATGATGACCTTCCATAAAATAACTGATACCCATATTATTAATACCGGTGGAACCCTCAAAGGACTTTTTTCACCCATTGATTTCAGTGGAATATTCAAAAACCTGAACTGGGATGTACAATGGAATTTCGTGTTTAAGAAAACCATTCCATTTTTCTGGTATCCGGCACACACCATTACCTTCCTGCTTCCAGTTGATTTTCAGGTGCTCTTTGCCGCTATTCTTGGCATCGCACTTGGAACCATCCTCGCTATTGCTTCTATGAAGGGAAAATAGGTAGTAATTCCATTTTCACCACTTTTTTGACTGGGTATTCGATTAATAATTTTATTGAATAAATGGTTAATGGCTAAGCTATAAGCGTCCCAAAGCTTTTTTTCAGGAATCCCTTGCCATGTTAAAGCAATTTTCTAACTTGCCTACCTGAATCAGCCTTGTAAATTTGTTATCGCCTGTTTATCTGTGCTCTATTTATAAGAATTTGATTTACAATACCTAAGAATCGTTCTGATACAATTCTTTCCGATTTTCTACACCGACTTATAGAAATAACCAACCATACTGATATACAATGAAAGAAGAATTTAAGAAGGAAACTCCAATTGATTTTGGAGTGGTGAATGCCCACATTCAGGAGTTGAACCTGCCAAGCATTGGCAAAGCAAGTATCAGGGAAATCAAACGATTAATCGACAATATTGAGCGTGAAACCGGCAAGAAATATGTCCGTATGGAGATGGGCATACCGGGAATGAAACCCTCCTCAATTGGTACCGAAGCAGAAATTGAAGCACTTAGAAACGGTGTGGCAGCCATTTATCCTGACATAGATGGAACCCCTAATCTGAAAAAGGAGATTTCGCGCTTTGTTAAGAATTTTATGGATATTGAGGTGAAACCTGAATCCTGTATTCCGACGGTAGGCTCAATGCAGGGAAGTTTCGCGGCATTTCTTACCCTTGGCCGTATGGACCCTGCAAAAGACACTACCCTTTTTATTGATCCTGGTTTCCCGGTTCACAAACAGCAGCATAAAGTGCTGGGTCAGAAGTTTGAAAGTTTCGATGTTTACAACTATCGTGGCGAAAAACTTCGCGAAAAGCTTGAATCTTACTTCCGCCGGGGAAATATCCATTCAGTGCTTTATTCAAACCCGAATAATCCCTCGTGGATTTGCTTTACGGATGAGGAATTGAAGATTATTGGCGAACTCGCCACCAAATATCAGGTTGTTATTTGTGAAGATCTGGCCTATTTCGGTATGGATTTCCGCAAGGATTATTCAAAGCCGGGAGTTCCGCCGTATCAGCCTTCGGTGGCAAAATACACTGAGAATTATATTCTCTTTATTTCCAGTTCAAAAGCGTTTAGTTATGCCGGACAGCGCATTGGCATGATGGTGATTTCAAACCATCTGTTCGCGCAAAAGTTTCCGGGTTTGCTTCGCAATTATAATTCCGATATTTTTGGCCGGGCCATGATTTTCGGGACGGTTTATGCCTTGAGTTCTGGCACAGCCCATTCGGCCCAATATGCACTGGCTGCTATGCTAAAGGCTGCCAATGATGGCCGCTTTAATTTTGTTGAAGAGGTGAAGGTTTATGGCGAAAAAGCCCGAATCATGAAAAAAATGTTCCTCGACAACGGTTTTAAAATTGTTTACGATACAGACATTGATGAGCCTATTGCCGATGGATTTTATTTTACCATTGCATATCCCGGTTTTACCGGTGAGGAGCTGATTGAAGAGCTTTTTTATTATGGAATCAGTGCCATCGCACTATCTATTACTGGAAGCGAACGAGTTGAAGGATTAAGGGCTTGTGTATCGCTGGTTCAGCCATCACAGTTTCCTGAACTGGAAGATCGTCTTAAAAAATTCAAACTGCATCATTCATAATTTTTATTGAAATATGGATGCTTTACTGATGAGTTAAAGCTAAAAATGTATCAGTTTAAAATGGTTTTAAATAGCGGTTTATAAATAAATTGCAATCGTTTGCAGCAATTGAAGTGATAAAAAAATCCTAATTTCGCTGCATCAAACTAATTACAAATTCAAACTCAAAATATTATGGCAAAAGTCGTAGGCGACATTGTAATTGACATCGAAAAATGCAAAGGGTGTTCGGTATGTATTCCGGCATGTCCGCAGGATGTTATTGCATTGTCAAAAAACGTTAACGGCAAGGGTTATAACTACGCCGAATCAATAAACGATGACTGCACTGGCTGTACCAACTGCGCGATCGTTTGCCCTGATGGTGTGATCACCGTTTACAGGAAAAAAGTTGAATAGGAATTTAATTTACTGAAAGTTTATGAAAGAACTCAGATTAATGAAAGGCAATGAAGCCTTTGCCGAAGCAGCCATTCGCGCAGGTGCCGATGGTTACTTTGGATACCCGATCACACCGCAGTCGGAAGTTATGGAATACCTGATGGCCGAGAAGCCAGAAGATCGTACCGGTATGGTTGTTCTGCAGGCCGAAAGTGAAGTTGCAGCTATTAATATGGTTTATGGCGGTGCTTCATGTGGCAAACGCGTGCTTACCTCTTCTTCGAGCCCCGGTATCAGCCTTAAGCAGGAAGGTATTTCCTATATCGCCGGTGCAGAACTGCCCTGTGTAATTCTGAATGTTGTGCGTGGCGGTCCAGGACTGGGAACCATTCAGCCATCGCAATCCGACTATTTTCAGTCAACCAAAGGTGGTGGACATGGCGACTACAAACTGATTGTACTTGCCCCTTCATCGGTTCAGGAAATGGCTGACTTTGCCGGACTCGGATTTGACCTGGCTTTTAAATACCGCAATCCGGTGCTGGTGCTTTCTGATGGTGCCATTGGGCAGATGATGGAAAAAGTAGAACTGGAAGAGCAACGCCCACGTTTTACGGAAGCTGAAATCATTAAAAATACTCCATGGGCAACTACCGGAAAAACCAAAAACCGGGAGCGCAACATCATTACATCGCTCGATCTCGATTCATTGAAGCAGGAGTTGCACAACATTGATCTTCAGAAGAAATACGCTGAAATTCAGAAAAACGAAACACGCTACGAAGCCATTAGTTGCGATGATGCAGAATACCTGATTGTTGCCTATGGAACCAGCGCCCGACTAAGCCAGAAAGCGGTAGATTTGCTTCGCGCTGAAGGCATTAAGGTCGGTTTACTTCGTCCAATTACCCTTTTCCCTTTTCCAACCGAAATTATTGCAAAGTTAGCCAAACAGGTTAAAGGTATTCTCACTGTTGAGATGAGTGCTGGACAAATGATAGAAGATGTAAGACTTGCAGTTGGCTGCACAGTAAAGGTTGAACATTTCGGCCGCATGGGAGGTATTATTCCATCGCCAACCGAAGTGGTAAACGCAATGCACACAAAAATAATCGGAGGATAATCATCATGGCCAATATAACCAAAGAAGAAATCCGGAAACCGGAAAACCTTGTATATAAAAAAACCGACCTCCTCACCGATAAGCCTTTAAGCTATTGCCCGGGCTGTGGTCATGGTACAGCACACCGTATCGTGATGGAAGTACTCGAAGAAATGGACATTCAGGATAGAACCATCGGTATTGCGCCGGTTGGATGTTCGGTTCTGGCTTACGAGTTTATGAACATTGATATGCAGCAGGCCGCCCACGGACGCGCCCCTGCAGTGGCAACCGCCGTTAAAAGGTTGTTTCCTGAAAAGTTTGTTTTTACCTACCAGGGCGATGGCGACCTTGCTGCCATCGGAACAGCCGAAACCATTCATGCCTGTAATCGCGGCGAAAATATAGTAATCATTTTTGTCAACAACGGCATTTATGGTATGACCGGTGGCCAGATGGCACCTACTACCCTTCCGGGGATGAAGTCTTCTACTTCACCTTATGGACGCGATGTGAAAACAATGGGCAACCCATTGAAGATTACCGAATTAATCGCGCAACTGCCTGGGACAATTTATGTAACCCGTCAGGCTGTTCATACGCCTGCACATGTTCGTAAAACCAAAAAAGCCGTTCGTAAGGCATTCGAAAATCAAAAGCTGAATAAAGGCTTGTCGTTTGTCGAAATCGTTTCCAACTGTAATTCGGGATGGAAAATGGCACCTGTTCAATCAAACGAATGGATGGTTGAAAATATGTTCCCCTTCTATCCGCTGGGTGATATTAAAGTAAACGAAGATTAACGGGCAGAAAGCTCAAAGCAGAAAGTGTAAAGCTTAAAGTGTTAAGTTTTATTGATTCTGTTGAAAGTCTGTCTGAGTTAAAAATTTAAAATAGTCAAAGCAATGACCGAAGAAATAATTATAGCCGGATTTGGTGGACAAGGTGTCCTTTCGATGGGTAAGATTCTTGCCTATTCGGGCGTAATGGAAAACAAAGAAGTCAGCTGGATGCCTTCGTATGGTCCTGAGATGCGCGGTGGAACTGCCAACGTAATTGTTATTATCAGCGATGAACGCATTAGCTCGCCCATCGTTAACTATTTCGATACTGCCATTATTCTGAACCAACAGTCAATGGATAAATTCGAGAAAACGGTTAAACCCGGAGGATTATTGATTTACGATCCAAACGGAATTACCCGTCACCCTGCCCGCAAAGACATCAATATTTACTCCATTGAGGCTGCCGACGAAGCATCGAAGGTTGGCCTTTCGAAAGTGTTTAATATGGTGGTGCTGGGTGGTTATCTCAAGCTCAAGCCGATTGTTCAGGCTGAATATGTGCGCAAAGGATTGGAGAAATCGCTGCCAACCCGCCATCACAGGATGATACCTGAGAATGAGAAAGCGATTGAAAAAGGCAAGGAAATTATTAAAGAAGTTCATATCCTGAACTAAAAGGCGTTTACACACACCTTTTGAAACCTCTTTGCTTTTGCAGGGAGGTTTTTTTGTGGGTGTTAGCGAGGTTGTCGCCCGGAGTGATGGCCTGGCTAAGTAAATTAATGGCAAACCAGTTCAACAAGGTTTTTCCGCAATTTCTCAACTACTCCAAGGAATTTTCAAAACCGGCATTGTATTATGTTGCAATCTTTATACATTTGTGTTGGATCGGCGGTTAAACCCTTTCGTTTTTGCATTTTAGAAATCAAAATATGGACAATTCATTCAACCCAAATAATTTATGACTTATGAAATTACCATCAATGCTCCTATGCTGTCTGATGTTACTATCAATTGATCAGGTATTTGCACAGAAAAAATTTGTACCGAATGGATATTATATTTCCAAAGCTGGAGATACCGTGTATGGATATTTAAGGAACAAAGAATCAATGTATCTGGTTGTAAAGATGGAAAATGGAAAACGTAAACAGTTTACTCCTTCTAAAATACAGGGTTTTAATATTGCCGGGAAGGAATATATACCATTGTTTCTAAGAGAATTTGATACCAAACGGTTCATGGTTGTCCGAGTGAAAGGGTATTGCTCTTTATATGCTTACGAAGACGTTGATAAATACAGTACATATGGAATGATGGGACTTGTTGGAGGTGCCATTGAAGGTAGTTTCAAAGCACACAATAGTGGTTTATATATTAAGAAAGATAAAGATGAAAATTACTATTCTGTTCCTTCCACTAATAGGTTGATAAGAAAATTTCTAAATGAGCATTTTGGCGAGAATACTTCTCTTATTGAAAGTCTGGGAGAAGATAAGATTTCAGAAGACTCAATTGAAAATTTTGTAATAACATACAATACTTGGTACAAGTATAAAGAGAAACAGGAATAACATCCGATTTTATAGAATAGTTATTTGTGAGGTTGTCGCTCGGAGTGATGGCCTTGCTATGTTTTTGTTTTTAGTCACCTTTTTTGCTTTCTGTTGACTGTTGTGTACGAACACTCTTGTTTTATGCCTGACTTCGCCGCTTGTATTTCTTCACTTTAGTACGTTTCTGCCAGTTTTCTTTATGCCTTTTTTGTGCGCCTCGCTTATTTTTTTGGTGCACAAGAAATCGCCTCGCTAAGTTTCACGAGGCCGGTCCTTGTTCTGTGAGTAGCAAGGTCATCGCGCTCTTAGAGACGGCCTCGCTAAATTTATTAGAAGATGAATAATCAGTGCTTGTTTGAAGATTTATTATAGTAGGGACTATTTCAAAATGATCAGAAAATACAAGTTAAAGTGATGCTATTAATCGATCATTTACATCTGGATATAAAGCATTAATATTTTCCCCATTTCCCTCTACCTTTGTCCTATGCATTTTGACGAACTTAAAGCACTGCTTGATGCGAAGGCTGAATTGTATAACCGGCCTGAGTTTATTCCATCTGATCCAATCAGCATTCCGCATAGTTTTAGCTACCGAGGGGATATTGAGATTTCGGGTTTTCTGGTGGCTGCTATTGCCTGGGGGCAGCGCGCTACTATTGTCAAAAATGGCTTCAGGTTGATGGAGTTGATGGATAACGCACCCTATGATTTTGTGATGCAGGCCAAACCCAACGAACTTAAAGGATTGACTGGCTTTGTTCATCGCACCTTTAATAGCGATGACCTGCTGTTTTTTGTTGAATCCTTGCGGAATCTATATACAAATCATGGTGGCCTTGAAGGAGCCTTTTCGGCTGGATTAAAACCGGAAGACAGGGATGTATTTAATGCTTTATGTGGATTCAGATCGCTGTTTCTCGATAGTCCGCATCTAACCAGATCGGTAAAGCATATTGCCAATCCGGCAGCGGGAAGCACCGCCAAGCGTATTAATATGTTCCTGCGCTGGATGGTTAGGAGCGACACCAAAGGCGTGGATTTCGGGCTTTGGAAAAGCATCTCCCCTGCCCTGCTCTGCTGTCCGCTCGATGTGCATGTAGGTAATATTGCCCGCAAACTTGGGCTTCTTGAACGAAAACAAAACGATTGGAAAGCCGTGGTAGAACTGACCGCTAAACTCTGTCAACTTGATGGCAATGACCCGGTTAAGTACGATTTTGCTTTGTTTGGAATGGGGGTTTTTGAGAAAGGGCGATAGGGCGATCTTGCGAGGGAGCGATGGAGCGTTAGGGGTTCTGGGTTCTGAGTTTAGGGTTTAAAGGCTTCGCCGTTCATAGGTTCAATCGCTACGCGGTTCAAGGGTTCAATGCCCTTCGGGCGTTCAAGAGTTCAATGGCTTCGCAGTTCAATGCCCTTTGGACGTTCTGAATTCTGAGTTTTGTGTTCGATTTTTAAGAATGAAAGCCAGAGTTAATCCGTTTAAATCCCTGTCTGCCGACAGGCAGGCGCATTCGTAGATCCGTGTTATCCGCGTTCTAAAAAAAGAGATGGTTCGACTGGTTCGACAAGAGCTCACAACCGGCTCACCACAGTTGGAGCGAGAAAGTGCGAAGTGTTGGAATTATTCACTCACTACTCATAACTCATTTCTTTAATTTCCCTCTGCGGCTCGCTGCGCGTCCTGTGCGAACTCTGCGGTAAATTCTTTTATTATTNNGATATGAAGACTGAAATTACTGATCAACAAGGACTTGATAAATTAAACAGCAGCACTCCTGCCCTGCTTCTCTATTTTTATAACGACAGTTGCGCTCCCTGTGTTGCATTGCGACCAAAAGTAGAGGAAATGATTAACAGCCAATTCCCGTTGATGGCTCATTCATATATTAATTCGGCTAAGTTTCCTGAGTTATCAGCTTCAAATGGGGTATTTGCCAGTCCGAGCATAGTTGTGTTCTTCGATGGTAAGGAGAATTTCAGGGTGAGTAAGTATATCTCTATTGACGAACTGGCCGGAAGGATTCAACGGTATTATGATTTGATCTTCAGCTAAAAAACGTAGTTTAATGGTTCAATCGCTTCGTGGTTCAAGGGCTCAATTTATTCATTCAGCATTTTTTATCTGTGTTATTGTTACTTGTTAAAGGATATTGAAGAATTAACAGCTGCGATATCAAAAGCTGATTCTGGTTTGTTAAATACACTAGTCTTAAACTATACCTACAGAAATGTTCAAACCCGAAACAGCATGTGTACGGATATGAACAATTCTATCTATATATAAACTGTTAGATATAGCTGATTAGTAGCATATTATGAATTTGGTTCAATTTTTGAATTGATGTTTTATCTAATTAAATCAGACATGAAAAATCTCATCTTCTTGTTGTTAATTATAGTAACTTTTAGCACTGTTAAAATTCATGCTCAGGAATCGGGTATCTATATTCCCCGTGAGTACAAACGTGCCCTGACAAAAAACACACGAAATGAATCGGGTGCTCCCGGGGCGGCTTATTTTCAAAATCGTGCCGATTATTCAATTGATGCTTCTTTCGACCCAAACAGCCGGATACTCAAAGGGAAAGAGACAATTACCTATACTCATAACGGGCCTGACTCACTGAGATCCATTGTATTTAATATAGATCATGACATTTTCAAGGCAGGCACCTCCCGCGTGTATGATGTTGATAAAGAAGATCTGACCTATGGAGTGGATATTTCAAACGTAAAAATCAATGGTGAAGAAATTGTCNNTCATTATCATTTTTTATTGCTTATTGGTTTCCACGCGTAGCAGTTTATGATGATATTTTCGGATGGGATTATACACAGCATTTGGGTTCCGGTGAGTTCTACAATGATTTTGGAAATTTCGATGTCAGTTTAACCTTGCCGGGAAACTATCTGATGTGGGCGACGGGTGAACTGCAGAATGCCAGTGAATTGTTCCAGAATCAGACTATTTNNTTTGCTTTTGGAATCAGTTCTGTTTATCAGTGGGATGCCGTATCAGTAAAACTTGACAATGGAAAGAAAGTAACTGTCAATGCCGCGTATCCTGAGAATGCTCCCAATTTTAATGAAGTAGCATCAATTGGCGCCAAAACCATTAAAATGATGTCGGAGGGAATTACCGGGTTTCCTTATCCTTACCCTTCAATGACTGTATTTTGCGGGCATGGCGGAATGGAATATCCGATGATTGTTAACGATGGTGCAGACGATACAAAGCCATTTACGGTATTTGTTACTGCACATGAAATCTCACATACATGGTTTCCTTTTGTTGCTGGCTTTAACGAAACCCGTTATGGCTGGATGGACGAAGGCTTAATAACTGTTCTTCCCAAGGAAATTGAAATATCTTATTTTCCTGAATCCAATCCGCATAAAAACTATATGCGCTCCTATTCAAACTGGGCTGGCCGTGAAGAGGATATTAATATGACCGTTTCATCCAATTCTATTGCCAATACTTCGGCTTACCGGATGAATGTTTATGCAAGAGCTGCTGCGGCTTTTTATCATCTGGGAGACGCAATGGGAGATTTAAATTTCAAAAAAACACTAAACATATTTCTCAACGAATGGGCTTACAAACATCCCTCGCCTTACGATTTTATTAATACCTGCAGCCGCGTTTCGGGAGAAGATTTAGGATGGTATTTTAAGCCTTGGTTCTTTGAAAACGGCTATCCTGATCTTGCAATTGAGAATGTAAGAGAAGAGTCTGACAAAACGACTGTTACTATTTCCCGCAAAGGAATAATGCCTGTACCCATCAATCTGAAATACACGTTCAGCGATGGCAGCTCTGAAGAAAATAATGTATCAGTCCAAACATGGAAGGATGGTAAAAACAAACTAGAACTTACAGTTAGCGGTAAGAAAAAGCTGGTCAGTATTGAGCTTGGAAGCGAAAATATACCCGATTCCTTCCCTGAAGATAATAGTTGGAAAGCTGAATAATTCGTTCAGCGTTATTCGTTCTGGGTTCAGAGTTCCGTGTGATTCGCTTTGTGTTAAGGGTTCAATGGCTTCGCCGTTCAAGGGTTCAATCGCTTCGCGGTTCANNGTTCAAAGGTTCAATGCCCTTCGGGCGTTCTGAGTTCGATGTTCTGGGTTCTGGGTCAAGATAGCGATGGAGCGACTGGGCGAAGGAGCGAAGAAAAGCGTTCTGGGTTATTTTTACCCTGAGCTTAGTCGAAGGGCGTCAATCGTCAATCGTCAATCGTCAATCGTCAATCGTCAATCGTCATTCGTAATTTGTCATTAGAAATTAGAAATTAGAAATTTTCCCTCTTTCCCTCCGGTAAGACCAAATCATTATCAGAATAGCGATAAACAGGGCTAAAGCTCCGATGATGAAGGTGAAAACAAATCCGTAAAGTTCGTAGAATAAAACACCGAGCAATGGTGACAATACAGCGCGGGTGGCTGTCAGAAATAAATGCACCGACTGATATTCGCCGGCTTCGTGTGGTTTGCAGAAATAGGCCGAGCCAATGCTCCAGAGCAGCGACATGGTTGAGGCAAAAACACTGTGAAACAGCACAAAGGGTATCATGCTGTAAAANNGGATCAATCCTGCCAAGGACACGACCAAAAAAAGGGATAAGGAAAAGGGCGATAATATTATAGGAGTTTTTGTACGTGGCAACACTAAAGTAATTGAGGCCGAGTTCTTTTTCGAAAAAGATGGTCATTACGGTTATCGTACTCATAAAGGCGAAACCATAAAAAAGGAAACCCATTTCGAAATGCCGGAACGGGGTATTGTTCTTCATTATACGGCGCATGCCCAGTGCCGATTCCTTTACAGATGCCAGGAAACCACCCTTAATAATCGCCGTGCTCGTTTCGGTATAACTAATCCGCGATAACAGCAGAATGGAAAGCACTCCGGCAACGGCCGCCAATACAAAAACATAGGTATAGGCATATTTGTCGTAATCGAGGAGCAGCCCATACGCAAATGAAACGACCAACATAAGTACTTTGCCCGATAAGGTGGCATAACTGTAAAGCTTGCTGAAATTTTCGTGGCGGTAATTGCTTTTCAGGAAGAGGTTGATGGTTGGAAAGATAATTGGGTTTCCCATGTAGTAGATGAGAAAGATCAGCAGGAAGATATAGTGATAAACCGGGTTAGCGGTCATGGCTTCTGCCGATCTCGGGAAGAAGAGCAGCAAAGCAAGCGGTGCCCGGGTGGCAATCCCGACCAGGCGGATAAGTTTCTGTTTGTTGCTGACCCTTTTAAGCCATTCTGAAAAGAAAATAAGAAAGATAAAGGCCAGAACTGAGAACTGGAAAAGGAAACTTAGCTGATAGGATGAACCGTTGAGGCTGCGGAGGAAAACAAACTCGTTGAGCGCCAGCACACCCAGCACAAAATTATCGAAAACTGTATAACCAAGGTGGAGCTTAAAGGTTTGCTTCTCTTCGGGAAGCAGCTC
>DINP01000119.1:0-18248 GCA_002426025.1 Bacteroidales bacterium UBA5537
AGCTCAAAGTAAAAAGTCTAAAGTAAAAAGTTAGGAAGGCAACGATCGTGAGTCTGAAGTCAGATTCAGAAAGCCATCCGGATCGAAATCAGAAATCTGAAAAGCGATTTTATTACCGTTATCTGTTGGTTCGGTAAAATTCCCTATCTTTGCACACTATTTTCAGAACAAAGACCAATTAACCGTGATGATTAATATTACCCTGCCCGACAATTCAGTCAGGCAATATTCTGAAGGAGTTACCGCTCTTGAGATTGCACGCAGTATCAGCGAAGGTCTTGCGCGCAATGTACTTTCTGCTAGCATTAATGGTGAAGTGTGGGATGCAACCCGTCCAATTCATGCTGATGCCAGTGTGAAGCTGCTTACCTGGGACAATCCCGAGGGCAAGAGCACCATGTGGCATTCGTCGGCTCACCTTATGGCTGAGGCCATCGAGTTGCTGTATCCGGGTGTAAAATTCGGTATTGGTCCCGATATCGAAAATGGTTTCTACTACGATATGGATTTCGGTGATCATGAGATAACGGCTGATGAACTGAAAGCTATTGAGGATAAAATGCTTGAACTTGCCCGTGAAAAGCAGGTTTTTGTGCGTCGCGATATTTCAAAAGCCGATGCACTCGATTATTTTAAAAAGAAGAACGACGAGTACAAAATTGAATTGATTTCCGATCTCGAAGACGGACAGATTACTTTGTATGAATCGGGACATTTTACTGATTTGTGCCGTGGTCCTCATATGCCCGATACTGGTCCGATAAAAGCTGTTAAGTTGCTAAATATTGCCGGTGCCTACTGGCGTGGCGATGAAAAACGCAAACAACTTACCAGGATTTATGGTATTACTTTCCCAAAACAGAAGGAGCTAACCGAATATCTTGAATTACTTGAAGAAGCCAAAAAGCGCGATCATCGTAAACTTGGTAAAGAGCTGGAGCTGTTCACGTTTTCGCAGAAAGTTGGTTCAGGTCTTCCATTGTGGCTGCCCAAAGGTGCCATGCTACGCGACCGTCTTGAGCGTTTTTTGCGCAATGTTCAGCAAAAGGCAGGATATCAGCCGGTTATCACCCCGCATATCGGCAATGTTGAGTTGTATAAAACTTCGGGTCATTTTCAGAAGTATGGTGCAGACAGTTTCCAGCCTATTTCAACTCCGGTTGAAGGCGAGCAGTTTATGCTTAAACCCATGAATTGTCCACATCATTGTGAAATATATACTTCAAAACCAAGATCATACAAAGATCTTCCCATCAGGTTTGCTGAGTTTGGTACCGTATATCGCTATGAGCAAAGTGGTGAATTGCATGGGCTTACAAGAGTTCGTGGATTTACNNTATACGGTGCAGATTTCACTGCGCGATAAAGTCAACCGTGATAAGTATATTGGAAGTGAGGAAAACTGGGAAAAAGCAGAACAGGCAATTATTGATTCAGTAAAAGATGCGGGTCTTGATGCCGTGATTGAATACGGTGAAGCAGCATTTTATGGCCCTAAGCTTGATTTTATGGTTAAGGATGCCCTGGGTCGCAAATGGCAGTTGGGTACCATTCAGGTTGACTACAATTTACCTGAACGCTTTGATCTTGAATATATTGGTAGCGACAATCAGAAACATCGTCCCATTATGATACATCGTGCCCCGTTTGGTTCGATGGAGCGTTTTGTGGCTGTTTTAATAGAACATACTGCCGGTAATTTCCCGCTCTGGCTGAATCCTGAACAGGTAATTATATTGCCGATCAGCGAAAAATACCTGGATTATTCGAAAAAGCTTTTAAGTTTCCTGAATAATTCCGAAATTCGCGGCCAAATTGACGAGAGGAGTGAGAAGGCAGGCCGTAAAATACGGGATGCTGAAATAGGCAAGATCCCGTTTATGTTGATTGTAGGAGAGAAGGAAGAGGCCGAAGGAACCGTTTCTGTTCGCAGACATGGAGAAGGTGATCTGGGAACATTTACACCAGAAGCATTTGTTGAATTAATTAACAAGGAAGTCAATGCAGTAATGCAGTAAGTTGATTTCAAATTATTAACTAACCAAAGGAGGACGTAGCATAGCAACGCCGTTTAGAAATTCGAGAGGTCCGCGACCATTTCCAAGAAAAATGGAGGATCCGCACTTTATCAACGAAAGGATTAAAGCTCCTGTAGTTCGTGTTGTAGGTGAAAATATTGAGCCAGGTATCTACAATATTAAGGATGCAATAGCAATGGCTCAAAAGCTTGAGCTCGATCTTGTTGAAATATCACCAACCGCCAATCCGCCGGTTTGTAAAATAACTGACTATAAAAAGTTTCTTTACGAGCAGAAGAAAAAGCAGAAGGAGATCAAGGCAAAATCGGCCAAAATTGTGGTAAAAGAGATCAGGCTTGGACCTAATACCGATGAGCACGATTTCAATTTTAAACTGAAACATGCTATGAAGTTCCTTGAAGAAGGAGCCAAAGTGAAAGTTGAGGTTTTCTTTAGAGGCCGTAGTATCGTTTATAAGGATCAGGGTGAAATCAAACTGCTTCAGTTTGCCTCGCTGCTCGAAGATTATGGTAAAGTTGAAAAACTACCCCTGCTCGAAGGTAAGCGTATGATTATGATCATCGCTCCAAAAAAATAGAAAGTTTTTGCATAAAAACTCAATATAAACCCAAATTAATAACTATTGTAATGCCAAAAATGAAGTCGAAATCCAGTGCAAAAAAACGGTTTGATGTAACCGGTACTGGTAAACTGAAAAGGAAGCATGCTTACAAAAGCCACATCCTTACCAAAAAATCGACCAAGCGCAAACGTAACCTGACTTATACAGGACTCGTTGACAAGGCCGATGCTAAGAATGTAAGAGAAATGCTAGCCTAAAAATTCAAGTAAAAAGTCGAAAGTCTAAAGTAAAAAGTTTGGAATCCGTTTTAAGTATTGCTTGCAATGAGATTCTCTGATTTTTATTAGTGATTTACACTTTTTCGGTTTAATTATTAACCCTTGCTTTCTGCACCAAAGATTCTTTAACTAAAGAACGCGAAAGCGAAAAACTAAAACAAAATGCCAAGATCAGTAAACGCTGTTGCCTCAAGGGCACGCAGAAAAAAAATCCTGAAAGCCGTTAAAGGACAATTCGGCCGCAGGAAAAATGTTTGGACGGTTGCCAAAAATGCATACGAAAAAGGCATGGTGTATGCATACCGCGACAGACGCCAGAAAAAACGCAATTTCCGCAGTTTATGGATTGTTCGTATTAATGCAGGTGTAAGAGAATATAATATGTCTTACTCGGTATTTATGGGCAAACTCAAACAGAAGAATATTAACCTCGACCGTAAGGTGCTGGCCGATCTGGCTATGAACCATCCGGTTGCTTTCAAAGCAATTGTGGAAGCGGTTAAGAATTAGATTTGATTACTTTCAAAATAAAATGCCTGTTGCTTTCGCGACAGGCATTTTTAGTTTCTTCAAGGTGGTTTCGGATTAAATAAAATTTCAGGCAGGTGTCTATTTAACTTCGTCTTTCCCGGTTCTGCTCTTCAGAATCCCTTTCATCTGTTCAGTCAGAACCCGTTTTGCGATGATTTTTTTATTTTCATCGAGCAGATACATAACCGGAGAACTATGCACATCATAAAGCTCGCGGAAATCAGGTGTCATGCTATAAAAACCATTCACGTTCAACCATTTGGTTTTATTTTTTTGGATGTATTTTTTCATGTCTGTCCACGAAGTATCCATGCAAACAGCATATACCTCAAGATTATAGAGCGCCTTGTTTTTTTCGTAAAATTCTGTCAGAACAGGGGTCTCTTTTTTGCAATGGCTGCAATCGGGGTCCCAGAAATAGATCAGCGTATAATCGGCATCCACTTTATAGAGCGAAACCGGGTGTTGCAGTGTGTCGAGTAAAATCATTTCAGGCGCATTTTTGCCAATCAGGATAGGCCTTAATGTATTTGCCCGTTTTATCAGATTGTCTTTAACTGTCTGGTTCATCCATTTCATCTTCGGATCAGCATAATAGGTATCAACCAGATGGACAAAAATGGCATCGTAGCCCATAATTTCAGAGCTCTCAAACTTAATAGTCAGGTACCACATCAGGTATTTAAAGGATTCCTCATTCTCGTCCGCCAGATGAAAAAGCTTATCAATGGCCACAATCAGCGAATCGGGCATGGGCGGTGTGAGTTTGTTAAGGAACTGTTCGACTTTGCTGTGGAGCAGGGGAGTTCTGATCAAGCGGTCATCTGCCAGGTTGATGTTATCCCAGAAATGGGCTTTATAGTATTTGTAGGCGAAGGTAGAATCAGGCCGGCCATTGGATAGAATAGGAGCTACCGGAATTTCTGGCTCCTGCATTGATTTGAGGAAGGCCGACAAGAAACTTTCTGTTTTAGAATTTATTAGTTTATCTATATACTGTTTAACTTCAGTGTTTAATTGATTTATTTTATTGTCAATTGCTTCGGCAGATTCGGAGCCGTTGGAATATTTTTTCTTTTCTTCAACCAGCGATAATTGCTCTTTCTGCTTTTCGCTCAGAAACCTTATATAATCAAAGAAAGCCTGGTTTTCGCTGCTGTTTTTTGAGTTCAGGCTGGCAGGTAATTTATCTTTATTTCCACTGATCGTGATCTCTTGTTTGCCGGCAACAATAAAGTCGAACAACTTGCTTTTAGCCGATCCGGCAATAAAATACATGCCTTCGGGCAACAGTTTATTTCCAGTAAAAGTGTATATCTTGCTTTTGGTTTTAAAGGCGGTATCGGCAACAAACTGTTTATCCCCATTGTAATTGGCCAGCAGTAACAGACTGTCGTTCAGGCCTTCAATCTGAATTGTAATTCTGTAACTCTTTTGGGCAAATAGTGCCGAAGCGGGCAGCAATAGGAGGCTTAATGCTATAATTAAAAGCCGTTTCAAAGTATATCTCATTTTTCTTGCAGCATTATTGTTGGTGCAAACTTACCTAAAAATCTTACATCTGAATAGGTGACGTTGTTCAGGGTTAAAAACAATATTACTTTTTCGATAATCAGCTTAATTGCTTATTTTTGTGTATATAATTTTGAAATGCGGAAATTACTGATCATACTCGTTCTGGTTCAGCTTTTACCAATAAGCCTGGTATCAGGGCAGAATATGCCTGCTGATAGCTTGGTTTTCGCTGAGCGTGACTATTTCTACAAGAAGTATAAATCGGTTCGCGATACCATGACTATCAACAGCTGGATAAACCTGAAACGCTTGTCGGATAATTTACAACAGGTTGTTAAGCGTGATCAGCAAATCATTGATGCACTGAATTCTAAAATATCGGCCGATTCGGCTATTGTCGCAAATCTTAATGATGTTTCATCGCAATATAATGAACTCAGCCTGAATGAGAGCAAGCTGAGCAAGAGGGTAGAAGCTGATGCGACTTCTATTCTATATCTTAAAGCGGCTCTGGCTTTACTGCTGTTTCTTTGTTTAATATTGATTTTCGTGCTGTTTACCAGGTATAGTAAATTAAAAAAATACCGGGAAAAGAGCGATCATTATGAGGCATTGGTTCAGGAAAAACAGCTGCAACTAGAATCACTTGAAGCCGATCTGCGAAAGCTGAAACAACGAGAAGCTGATTTTCGTGAAGAACTTGAAAAAGGTATGGAAACGTACCAGGAAAGGCTGCGCTCATTGCAGGAACGATGCCATCTGCTTGAGACAGAAAACCAGCAACTAAAGTCCAACTCTACAAAAAAGGGCAATGGGAAAAGCGTTGGAGATGTACTAAAGTTATCTGAAAGTGCTTCAGGTCTTGAATTGCCTGATAATACAGATGAGTTGAAGCATCTGCTAAGATCGCTCTACGATGAGCGAAACAGCCTGATGAATCTTGCCGGAAAACTCCAGATAAGGGTAGAAGAGGAAAATGAAAAGTACCGTGAAATTATAAACAAGATCAATCTGCTGACCAGCGATTTCATTGAGGAATAACCCCTATTTTCTGCGTCGGTCTTTTTGTCTTACTTTTCTATCGTTGGATTGTTCTCCCTGTCCGGCACTGTCATAATAGTTTCCATTGAGTTTGGTTTTGGGTGCTATGATATAGTAGCAGCCAACAGATGCAACCGAGTATCTGTCGCTGATTCCGGTATTTCCTATCTGGGAATCAATTTTATCAGAATTGTTAAACCTGTAAGAGAAATCTCCCGACAAGGTTAATCGGTTTGTCAGGCGAAAACCCAAACCCAGTCCGATTGGAAGCAGCAGAGAAGATTGTGAAATACCGTCTTTCTTTTTCAATGGGTCAAATCCTTCCGAAGAGAGGTAGGAGTTATCCGACAATTTGTATTTGATGGCTCTGAAATGAATAAAGCCGGCAGCAACATTGGCCGACAGGCTGAAACGTGCTGTGTTACCTGGCCATATCAACTGGCTGATTGAAACGGAAGCCCCGAGGTTCAGTTCACTGAAATTGTTTTCAAAATACATATCAATACCAGGATTCGCTCCTTTCAGTCTTCCATTTAAGTAGTTGAGCCTCAAATCAATTTTTGGGTTAAGTGCCTTGCCTGCCAGCAATCCCCAGGCAAACCCGCTTTCATCCGATATTTTTCTTGATAAGTTAAAATCATGAACACTTAAATCGCCGAAAAAAGATGCCATTCCGATTTGCGGGCCAAAATACCAGTGATCGCCGGGTTTGTAAGTCTGAGCTGAGGGAGATTGTCCCGATAGTAAAGCAAAGACTAATAAGAAGAGAATTCTTTGATTCATAATAATTTGCAAAGGGTTTGAGATCTATGTTCTGCATTAGCCTAATGCGCGAAGTCTTTTTCACCGGCAGTAACTTCCACTTCGAGGTAATTTTCTGATGGAGGAACCGGGCAACTGTATTTCTTGCTGTAAACACAATAGGGATTGTAGGCCTTGTTGAAATCAATAATTACATGGTCGCCTTCCATAATCCTGGCATCAACATAACGTCCACCGCCATAGCTCTTTTCGCCGCTTGTTTTATCCCGGAAAGGAACAAAAAGATAATCTTCATAGCCTGGTTTTGACATCAGGCCAACATTGCGGTAAATGGTCAGTTCACACGAATTGCCATTTACCGTGAAATATGCCTTACCATAAACAATGTATAAAGGCAGCCTCTCGGTGGTGGTTTTCATTTTTATGGTGTCTGGCTTCTCGTTAGTCTCTATCCGGGCATTGATTCTCCAGTAAGGATCAACTTTGAAGTAATTGAGACCGCTGAAACTTTTCCTGTATTTGGGATCGAGCGGAGAATTATCAGCATCAATAAACTCTTTATCCTTCTCTTTCCGCTCTTTAATAACCGATTTAATATAATCCTTATCCGTTTTCGATTTCTGTCCAAAACTTGCCGTTATCAGGGCAAATAGAATGATGCATGTAAATATACCTCTCATAAGCTGCCGTTTTTTTATGAGATACAAAGGTATCAGTTATTGTGGATTGGCAAAGACTGAACAGTTTGAGGACTGCTTTGTTTTTATATCAAAATTGTTGCATGAATATTTCTGAAATAAGGCAGGACTATATTAAAAATACTCTTGATATAGATCAGGCAGGAAGTGATCCTTTAAATTTTTTCAATCAATGGCTTGGTGAAGCTATTAGATCTGAAGTTCTTGAGCCGACCACAATGTCGGTTTCAACAGTATCATCCGAAGGGAAGCCATCCTCACGCATGGTTTTGCTGAAGGGTACTGAATCGGGAAGATTCGTATTTTTTACCAACTATAATAGTCATAAAGGGCATAATATCCGGGATAATCCTAATGTAGCGCTGCTTTTTTTCTGGCCCGAGCTTGAACGTCAGGTGAGGATTGAAGGGAAAGCTGATAAAATTGCTGAACATGAATCAGATATTTATTTTGATTCAAGGCCGTTGCAGAGTAGAATAGGTGCAATTATTTCGCCACAAAGCAGCGTGATATCCAACAGGCAAGTACTTGAAGAAAAATTTGAAACTACTGTTAAAAACCTGATTGTATCTGAGATCACGCGTCCCGGATATTGGGGTGGTTATGCTGTTATTCCCGAAACTGTTGAATTCTGGCAGGGTAGGGCCAGCCGTTTGCACGACCGGATTCAGTTTCGACGCGAAGGTGATAATTGGATAAAAGAAAGGCTTGCACCCTGAGCCAGGCTTATTGGTCACGTTTGGAAATAGCAGTCTGTATCTCCACAATAAGATATTCAGTTTGCTCAGCAGTGAAGTGTTTGTCTCTGGCAAGTTCCCCAATAGTTCCCCAAACCGGTTCACCGCAGACTATGCAATGTAGTTTTCGTTCGGCCAGAAAAGAGACCATTTCCGGGTACGCTGATACCAGGTCAGCAACCAATGTTGTTGCAGAAATATCAGAAGAATTCATATTTCAACCGGGTTGGTGCTCTTTACGTAGCAGGTCGTTAACGGTTTTAACCGGATTAAAGGTAATGATTGGAACTTCGACAAATACAGTAATCCANNGTTGAAGGATCAATAAATTCGCGCAGGTCAAACTGCTCTTCATTAAAATCTCTTACATAACATACCAGATCTACCGGATTAAAGTGGGTTGATTTGCTGAAAATTTCCTTCTGCGCCGGATTGTCCAGGTCAATTTGCGATGATTCAACAATCTGCAAAGAGACTTCACCATCAGTGTTCTTGACCCAGAAAGGTCCGCCACCGGGTTCACCTTCATTCTTGACCATTCCGCAAATCCTTATGGGACGGTTGAGTTTTGTATAGAGGTAATCCACTTTCTCAATATGGCTCATCTCCTCAAAATCAGGGGCCGGAACGATAAAGAGTTTCTCTTTCGCGAAAGCAATTACTTTTTTTATATCGTTTTCGCTGATGTTTCCATCTTCAAGTTTTTCAAGAAATTCAAAGATTTTATTTCTCAACTCAATTAAATATCCTCCAATAACCCGTTTGTAGCGGTAGGTTTGTTCTTTCAGTCGGTCGGGGACAATATTGTCAATGTTTTTGATAAAGATAATCTCGCCTTCGCGGTCATTCAGGTTTTCGATCAGTGCTCCATGCCCGCCGGGGCGGAAAACGATACTCCCGTCTTCGTTGCGGAAAGGTTTGTTTTTACTGTCAACGGCAATGGTATCGGTTGAGGATTTCTGAATTGAAAAGGTGAGTTCATAAACTACATCAAACAATTCCTCGTACTTATCTTTAACCTTGTTAATCTCCTCAATAAAACGATCGGCATGTTCGGGCGAAACGGTAAAATGAACTGAAACTCGGCCATCGCTGTTTTGGCCGTAGTTTGCGCCTTCTACCAGGTGCTCTTCCATAGCCAGCCTTGCACCATCGTCGTAGTTATGGAACTTAAGCATGGCTTTGGGCAATAAAGCATATCCAAGCCCTTTATCTTCGAGCAGGTAATCAATAATGCTGTTGTAATCTTTCTCGGCGAGGCAGTTTTTAATATTCAAGCCATTGGCCGCCATAACTTTTTTCAGATCATCGTAAAATGCGAATTTGTTAAGGTTATGGAAGAAGTGATAGACCGAGTTAAAACCCTTGTCACTTTCGAGCATTTTTTCTGCATCGGAAGGTCTGGTATATTTTTCTCTGAATTCAAACAATAGTTTAAACATCCGGCTGGCTGCACCCGAAGCCGGTACAAATTTCAAAATCTCAAAATCCTCAGCGTTTTTATCATAAAAAAGCATCAGTTTGTCTGCTTCGGTTTCGTTGAATGACTTCAACCCATTGTTGATGGTAGCAGGTGCAACCAGATCAATAAAAGGAAACCCATTTTTAAAATTATCTATTTGCTGTTCAATGACTTTAACATCTATTGCTTTGGCCTGAAACTGTTTTAGGTCGCTTTGCGTAAACATATACTATGATTTAATAATTTTAGCTTTCGATTAAGGATTGATAACCCCCGAATAGCTTATTGCAACAAAAATAGGCAATTTGAACCAAAAAAACTAAGCCAGGTTTTCTAAATCGGATTCAGTTGATGTTTATAAACAGGGTAAANNTTTTTTTTTCAATTCCTGCTGTTTTTTTATTTTTGCAATGGCATTTCCTGTAAATTCTTTATTCACGATTGCTTGTTGATAAAATAAGCAAAGGATTTTTTTGTGAATACGAAAAATGTTTTTACTTTTGCAGTCCCCAAATCGCCGGGATAATTTAAGTTCAACACCAACGATAGTTTATTCCGGCATGTTTAACGATAAGGGATCACATTCAAATTAAAGTGAATCATGAAAAAAGACATTCATCCCAAAGATTACAGATTGGTTGTTTTCAAAGACATGTCGAACGAATACGTCTTCATGACCAAGTCAACTGTAGCTACAAAAGATACCATTGAATGGGAAGACGGTAAAGAATATCCGCTGGTTAAGCTTGAGATTTCAAATACATCACACCCTTTTTACACTGGTAAAATCAAACTTATTGATACTGCTGGTCGCGTTGATAAATTCAAGACCAAATACCAGAAGCATTTCGAAAACCGCAAGTAAAACAAACAAGTTATCAGCTATACGCTGTTAATAAGATTTAAAAGCCCTTTATTCTTGAAGGGCTTTTTTGTTTATTTTTGGGCAATTGAGCTAATAAACCATAATACCTGTTTAATATGAACTATGTTCTTTTTGACGAAGCAAGAAGAAGTAATTTTTTACCACTTACATTTCTTCGGCCTGTGGCAGATATACGTTTTGGAATTCTTACAATACGCGAAAAGTGGGAGAGATACCTTAAGTGTAAAACTTCAACATTAACCGAGGAATACCTTTCGGCCAAATTTCCGTTGATAAAGGAGAAGGATAATGTTATTATTAACGGTGCTATTTGCCCTAATAACGAGCTTATTGAAGAGATAAGCCGCTTAAAAGCCGGGCAGGCACTGGTAAAAGGTGAAACTGTTATTGCCATGTTCCTGAATGAAAAAGATTTTGAAGTTCAGTCAGGAACCATTGAGGAAATCGAAACAGAAACAGATTTTCTTGAAATTAATAATACCTGGGATATATTCGCGAAAAACGGTGAAGCAATTATAGCTGATTTTGAACTGATTACAAAAGGTCGTAAATCGAAACCCGTTCCCGCTCACAGCATAGCCATTGTTCCTGAAAATATCTTTATCGAAGAGGGAGCAGAAGTACTCGTTTCAACCCTTAATGCTACCGAAGGGCCTATTTATCTTGGTAAAGATTCCATTGTTATGGAAGGTTCGCATATCAGAGGGCCCTTTGCTTTGTGCGACCACGCACAAACCAAAATGGCAGCAAAAATTTACGGATCTACCACTATTGGTCCTTATTCCAAAGTCGGAGGAGAAGTTAACAATTCAGTAATTTTTGGTTATTCAAATAAAGCCCACGATGGCTTCCTTGGTCATTCTGTAATAGGTGAATGGTGCAACCTTGGTGCCGACACCAATACTTCAAATCTTAAAAATACCTACGATTCGGTGAAGCTTTGGAGCTACACTGATGAGGCTTTTGTTGATACTGAGCAGCAATTCTGTGGGTTGATTATGGGAGACCATTCAAAATGTGGGATTAATACCATGTTTAATACCGGGACAGTTGTCGGGGTCAGTTCTAATATTTTCGGTTCGGGTTTCCAACGCAACTTTGTTTCATCCTTTAAATGGGGAGGTGTGTCAGGTTTCACCACTTTCCAACCACAGAAAGCCATTGAAGTTGCCAGGGGCATGTACAAGCGTCGTGATCTTGATTTTACTGATATTGATGCGCAACTTATAGAGGATGTGTACAATCTCACGCATAACTACAGGAGGATGTAAACTTTTCATTTCTAAACTTGTTTATCCGGTACCACCATTGGTGCCGGTTTTTTTGTTTTTCAGACATCGGCACGAATTTTGACAATAGCTGAATCCACTACTTAACTGGTAAAAATGACATCCTGACACATTTTGTCAGGTTTAAGATAACTATTATGACTAATGATGCTGTAAGGTTAACTGACCTTATTGAAAACGAAACCGAATTTATTCCTCTTCTTTCGCCCGAGGACGAAGAACAGATGAATGCCGAAGTTGTGCCCGACACGCTTCCGATTTTGCCTTTACGTAATACCGTGCTTTTTCCCGGTGTAGTTATTCCTATTACAGTGGGCCGCGATAAATCAATCCGGCTCATTAAGGATTATTACAAGGGTGACAGGATTATTGGTGCTGTGGCGCAGAAAGATGTTGAAATTGAAGATCCGGCATTTACCGATCTTAATGAAATTGGAACCATTGCCTATATAATCAAGCTGCTGCAGATGCCTGACGGTAGTACTACGGCAATTATACAGGGCAAAAAGCGGTTTCAGATAATGGATATGCTTCAGGATGAGCCGTATTTTATTGCTAAGGTAAAGCAGTTCGACAGTCAGAAGCCTGTTACTAAGGATAAGGGTTTTAATGCACTGATGTCGTCAATCAAAGACCTTGCAATTCAAATAATTAACCTCTCACCAAGTCTGCCATCCGATTCAGTTTTTGCTATTAGAAATATTGAAAGCCCTGTTTTTCTGGTCAATTTTATTTCATCAAACCTGAATATCTCTTTAGAGGAAAAGCAGATGCTGCTTGCCATTGATGATCTTCCTGAAAGGGCTAATACTGTGCTTGGACTGCTTACCAAAGAGTTGCAGATAATTGAACTTAAAAACCAGATTCAGAACAAGGTTAAAATTGACCTCGATAAGCAACAACGCGATTATCTTCTCAATCAACAACTGAAAACTATTCAGGAAGAACTGGGCGACAATCCACATACCCAGGATATTGCAGATTTAAAAGCCAAAGCGGGAAAGAAAAAGTGGAATCCAAATGTTGCTGAGGTTTTTGAAAAAGAGCTTGGCAAATTGCAGCGGATGAACCCTGCTGCTATGGAATATTCAATGCAGCTAAACTATCTGCAGGTGTTGATTGATTTGCCCTGGAACGAATGCACAGTCGATAATTTCGACCTGAAGCGGGCCGGGAAAGTGCTCGACCGTGATCACTATGGACTGGAAACGGTGAAGGAGCGCATACTCGAATATCTTGCTGTTTTGAAACTTAAAGGTGATCTGAAATCGCCTATTCTTTGCCTTTACGGACCTCCGGGTGTTGGAAAAACCTCACTAGGTAAATCGGTAGCTGAGGCTGTTAACCGTCACTATATCAGGATGTCGCTGGGTGGCTTGCGCGATGAGGCTGAAATCCGCGGCCACCGCAAAACTTACATTGGTGCTATGCCCGGACGAATTTTGCAGAATATCCGCAAAGCAAAAGCTTCAAATCCGGTTTTTGTTCTTGATGAAATAGATAAGGTAATTGGTGCCAATATTAATGGCGATCCTGCTGCCGCATTGCTCGAAGTGCTAGATCCTGAGCAGAATAGCACATTTTATGACAACTTTGTAGAGCTTGAATATGACCTTTCGAAGGTTATGTTTATTGCCACTGCCAACAATATCAATACCATTCATCCGGCTTTGCGCGACAGGATGGAAGTGATAGAAATAAACGGTTACCTGCTCGAAGAAAAACTTGAGATTGCCCGCAAGCACCTTGTGCCCAAGCAGTTGAAAGAACATGGTGTAAAGGAGGGTCAGATCATCTTCTCAAAGAAAATTTTAGAAGAAATTATAGATGGTTACACCCGTGAATCCGGCGTAAGGCTGCTCGAAAAACAGATTGCCAAAATCATCAGACGTCAGGCCAGGTTTATCGTTTCAGGCGAAAAATACAACATCAATGTTGATAAGGATGATCTGAAAAAGATACTCGGACCAATAAAATACAACCGTGAAAAGGATGGCGACCCGCATGCTACCGGTGTTGTAACAGGCCTTGCATGGACACCCGTTGGCGGAGAGATTCTTTATGTAGAGACCAGTCTGAGCCACGGCAAAGGCAGCCTTGGTTTAACAGGAAACCTTGGTGATGTAATGAAAGAATCGGCTACTCTGGCTTACGAATATCTGAAAGCGCATAGTCAGGCGCTCGATATTGACCCTTCGGTTTTCGAAAAATGGAACGTACATGTTCATATCCCTGAAGGTGCAACCCCAAAAGATGGCCCATCGGCAGGTATTACCATGTTTACCGCTTTAGCTTCGGCTTTTACACAGCGACTGGTAAAGCCCAGGCTTGCTATGACCGGTGAAATTACATTGAGGGGAAAAGTGTTGCCGGTTGGCGGGATTAAAGAGAAAATACTGGCGGCTAGGCGATCAGGAATCAAGGATATTATCCTGCCATCAGATAACCTGAAAGAAATTGAAGAAATAAAACCTGTTTACCTCAAAGGGCTTAACTTTCATTATGTTGACCAGATGATAGATGTTATCAACATTGCACTGACAGATAAAAAGGAGCGTAACCATCTGAATATTAACTATTAATTTACTGATAAAGGACTTATCCTAAATCAGTTAATGTTTTATAATGAAGAACATTCTTATTATTCTAGGCCATCCTGTAAAAGATACTTTTTCTGATTTGTTGCGCGAAGCTTACACGAAAGGTGCGCTGGCATCAGGAGCAAGCATCAGGGAACTGGACCTGAGAAAGTTGAAATTTGACTTGAATTTTACTCAAGGCTACCGTGGAAACCAGGAGTTGGAACCTGACCTTCAACAAGCACAGGAAGATATCAAGTGGGCCAATCATCTGGTTTTTATCTATCCCAACTGGTGGTCAACTTTCCCCGCATTAATGAAAGGTTTTATTGATCGAACATTTCTGCCCGGATTTGCATTCAAATACCATCAGGGTAGTTTGTTGTGGGATAAACTGCTGAAAGGTCGTTCCGCACGGTTGATTGTAACCATGGACACACCGCCCTGGTATTACTGGCTGGTTTATCGCCGACCCGGGCACAATGCTATGAAACGCGGAATACTTGGCTTCTGTGGAATAAGCCCAGCAAAGACAACTACGATTGGTGCAGTTAAAACATCTTCAGAAAAAAAACGACAACAATGGATTGCCAGCGTTGAGAAACTTGGCCGAAAAATGATTTAGTTGAAAACAACGCCCGTCTTTATCAAATTCGGGCGTTGTTTTTAAATCTTACTTTACAACAATCAATTTTGTTGATAACCGCTCATTCGCGGTTTCCAGAATTACAAGGTACGTTCCTGCACTAACCGACGAAATATCCATTCGTTGCTTATGGATACCAGCCGAAAGCCCGTTTAGCTTTTTACTCAGGACTAACCTTCCGCTTAAATCGGTCAAGACTAACTTTACACTTCCGTTTTTACTAAGATCAAAAGGTATTAAAACCGAATTATCTGCCGGGTTTGGCTCGGGCTGATAGAGGTTTGTTTTAAAAGTTGTAAGGTTATTTGTGCTTACAACTGTAGTGGCTTGCTTCAGAATAATCTGATTGTTTGGATCAAATGTCAGACTGACAGGGGTTTTGTTGAACTGAAATGTAAAGCCCTGCCCATTTACATCATTCATTACCTGAACNNGAATTGGTCTGAATCTGTTCTGTATAGAAATAAACATTCCAGAGATTAGTTCCCATATTCAGAAAGCTGTAACTATTGCTGTAAACCGGGTGATTAGGCTGATATAACCATTGGTTGAAAAACCAATCAAGTTCTTCACCCGTTGATTCATTCATTTTTTCAATAAAATCGGGAATGGTTGCTGATTGATACCTGAAATTTTCGGTATCGTTGGCATAGTCGTATAAACTGCTAAAAAACAGATCATCACCAACAATATACCGATACATATAAAGCACACAGGAACCTTTCATGTAGGTAATTGCATAATTGAACAAAACGTTATTCGAAGGTGGAGTTATGGCCCAGTCGGGATTGGAAATAGCCCAGCCAGGATTTGCCGATAAATAGTAAGATGCATTTCCCTGTAATTCATCAATGTAAGCCTGTTGACCACTGACTTCGCCAGTCCATAAAGCCTCAACATAAGTTGCAAATCCTTCGTTTAACCATAAATCAGCCCATGTGGCACAGGTTATCATATCTCCAAACCACTGATGTGCAAACTCATGCGCTATCAGGCTTGATTGCCAGCAGCCCGGACAGAGACTGGTAAGTGATTGATTTTCCATTCCACCCCATGCAAACTGGTTACTCATGGTTGCAAACCCGTCTTTTTCAAATGGATGATCTCCGAAAAGGGAATAATAGAAATCAGCCAAAGGGGTTATCATATTAATCATTTGCGAAGGATTTTCGCCGGGGTTATAATAAAATCTGATTGGAATGCTGTCGTTGGGATTTCCTGGTTTGTGCCAGTTAACAATGTTGAGATTATAATTTACCCTGGAGCTGATAACCATAATATAAGTAGCAATTGGATCACGGCTAACCCAGGTGTACCAGAGCGAATCCGCAACAACAACAGAATCGGCAAGGCTGCCGTTTGAGCCGAGTTTAACATTTAAAGGAACTTTAGCCCTTAAAGTAAGTGTGGCTTTGTCAGATGGCCTGTCATAACACGGGAACCATTTACGGGCTCCTTCAGGCTCACTATCCGTAAAAACGAAACCATTGCCAACATAAAATGCCTGATCAATAACATTATAATGGCTGTAAGTAATCTTAACCTTAGCCGTATCGCCGGGATTATAGGTAGCATCAAGGGTGATATTAAGCAGGTTGTTGTTATGTGTGAAGGAACTGCCGTTAATACCAACTGACAGAATTTCGAGTGATCCGCTGTTAGCGTTCAGTTCAATAGAATTAAGGGTACTATCAACCTTAAAAGTGATAATGTTTGTGGCATTGTAATTTCGCGGATAAGGGCTTGTATAGCAATGAAATATATCAAAATCAAGTTCGTAGTTCAAGACATCGAATTTGTGTTTAGGCGAATTTGGTGAACGCAGGTCCATAGCCTGACGATCGGGGCGAAGTTGTTTGCTGTGGGCGCAGTATTCACTTCCTGTTTTGAAATTGAGATTCTGAGCATTTACTAGCGAAGAAACGAACAGTGCCAATGAGAGCAACGGGATGATTCTGATTTTCATATTTTCTGAATTTGTAAGCCATAAAAATACTATAAAACAATTTAGGATGACATAAAAACGACTGAAAGGGAGGTATTATCGTTGAAAACACAATTCTGATCAGTCATATTTCCCATAAGTTCCTCATTTCAGATATTTCATGTAGGTTTGTACTTACAATCTTTGTCATGCAAAAAACGATTAATCTTCTGATTTTCATTGTAATTGTTCTGATTGCATCATGCAGCAGGAAAGACCGGGGAATGGAAGGGAAAACTGTATTCCGCTACAACGAATCGGCTGGCATAACCTCGATCGATCCAGCATTTGCAAGGAACCAGGCCAATATATGGGCTGTAAATCAGTTGTTTAACGGTCTGGTCCAGTTGGATAGCAATCTTATCGTAAGGCCTTGTATTGCCAAAAACTGGTTGGTGAGCGATGACGGTAAAATCTATACCTTTTTCCTCAGAACTGATGTATTTTTTCACGATGATCCTTCGTTTGCTGGCGGCAAAGGCAGAAATGTTATTGCAGAAGACTTTGTTTACAGTTTTCATCGTCTGGCCGATAAAAAACTGGCATCGCCCGGTGCATGGGTGCTTGGAGCGGTTCAACTGCTAAATAGTTTGCCTGATGTTTCTTCGCTCAATGATACTACGCTGATTATCAGACTTCAGAAGCCTTTTCCGCCATTTCTGGGAATGTTGAGTATGCAGTATTGTTCTGTTGTTCCGCGTGAAGCTGTTGAATATTATAAAAATGATTTCAGGTCAAATCCGGTGGGTACCGGTCCTTTCAGGTTTAAAATGTGGAAGGAAGGGGTGAAGCTGGTAATGCTGAAGAATGAGCATTATTTTGAAAAGGAGCACAACAGGCAACTTCCTTATCTTGATGCAGTTGCAATATCGTTTATCATCGATAAACAATCAGCCTTTCTCGAATTTGTAAAAGGCAACCTTGATTTCATGTCGGGGCTTGATGCCAGNNCTATCTGAATACAGAATACCTTGGTTTTCTGGTTGATAAATCCAATCCATTGATGCTAAACAGCCCTTTGTTGAAAAAGGAGGTAAGGCAGGCTATCAATTATGGTTTTGACCGCAAGCGGATGATGCGTTACTTAAGGAATGGAATTGGAGAGCCTGGCACCCATGGATTTATCCCTGCCGGATTACCCGGATATGCCGAAAATCCAGGATTCGGCTACGAATACAATCCTGAAAAAGCACGACAATTACTGTCTGAAGCAGGTTATCCGATGGGGAAGGGGCTTCC
>DINP01000119.1:18401-28542 GCA_002426025.1 Bacteroidales bacterium UBA5537
CCCGATGCCGAAAACTACCTCTCTCTCTTCTACTCGCAGAACCACAGTCCCGACGGGCCAAATTATACACAATATTCCAACAGGGCTTTTGATAAACTTTATGAAGCAGCTTCAATCGAAAATGATTTGGTGAAAAGAAGTGACATTTACCGTTCGATGGATAGCCTGATTATGCAGGATGCACCGGCAGTAGTACTTTTTTATGATCAGGTGTTGCGTTTTTCGCGACTGAATATTACCAATCTGGGAAGCAACCCATTAAATCTGCTTGAACTAAAACGTGTTAAAAAATCCGGAAAATGATAAATTTTAAAAAACTCGACCCGATCAAAATCAATGAAAATGCTATTGACCTGATCGGTAACAAATGGATGTTGATAACCGCCGGAACTGTTGAATCCTATAATACCATGACCGCCAGTTGGGGTGGAATGGGAATGCTTTGGAACAAGCCGGTGGTGTTTATTTTTGTGAGGCCGCAACGCTATACCTATCAGTTCGTTGAGAAAAACGATAGCTTTACCTGTACTTTTTTTGAGGAGAAACACCGGGATGCGCTACGCTTTTGCGGATCAAAAAGTGGCAGAGACTTCGATAAAGCAGCAGAAACAGGGCTTACACCCATTGCCACTGATTCAGGAAACATTATATTTGCCGAGGCAAGCCTGGTGCTTGAATGCAAGAAATTGTATTTTCAGGATATTGATCCACAGGGATTTGTGATTCCTGAAATACAGAAGAACTATCCTGTAAAAGATTACCACCGCATGTACATTGGTGAAATTACCTTTGCAGGCTTAAAACAATAAATTGTCAGAATAAAACTGAAACGGGAGCAAAATTTCAGTTTGTTTGTTACTTTTATAAGTTCATTTTTGCCTTTTGTCTTTTTCGCTTATTCAGGGAGAATAGAAGTATTTCAATAATGGAATAAATTAATTATCAGCAAATTGGGATTTTTAACCAATATAAGAATCAAATTTGGCAGGCGTGCTCTTCGAAAAGAAGCAGCAAAGGTGCAGCGTAAGCGAAAAGCAATAAACCTCGAAGCAACAAAAGAAATTGGCATACTATTTCACATGGAATCGGAAGCCGATTACGACAGGGTTAGCCGTTTTTCGAGGGAATTGCAGGCGGTTGGTAAAAAAATACAGGTAATCGGTTTGTATAAATACCGGAAGCTTCCGCCTTATTACGCTCAAAAACTTGCTTACGATTTAATTCTGCCTGTGCATCTGGATATTTTCTACCGCCCGAAATCAGATTTTGTAAGCAAATTTATTGATTGTGAATTTGATATGCTTATTGATCTTGGAAATTATGAAGATTTTCCACTTCACTACATTGCAAGCCTGTCAAAAGCAAAGTTTAAACTTGGACGCACATCAGGACAGGAGAACTTACCTTATGACCTAATGATTGAGACTGGTAATCCAATTGAAAGCGATGAACTGATCAGACAACTTGTACACTACACCAGCATTTTCAAGTTTAAATAATCAACATAACGACAACCAGAATTATTCCACATAGAAAAAGAAACAAGATGGCAGCAAAATTTACAGGCACTGGTGTAGCCCTGGTTACGCCCTTTCACAAACAGGGAACCATTGATTTTGGTTCGCTTGAAAATATAATTGAGCATACCATCAGTAAAGGTGTTGATTATTTGGTCATTATGGGGACCACTGGTGAAGCCGCAACACTTTCAAAAGATGAAAAAGTTGCGCTTATCAATTACGTTAAAGATGTAGTTAATAAGCGCGTTCCTCTGGTACAGGGTATCGGTGGTTATAATACCCAGGAGGTTGTTAATTCACTTGGCAATGCCGATCTTGATGGGATTGATGCAATTCTCTCAGTAACGCCGTATTACAATAAACCATCGCAACGAGGTCTCTATTTGCATTATAAGCATATTGCGAGCGCTTGTCCGGTGCCAATTATTCTTTATAATGTTCCGGGTCGCACCAGTGTGAATATGAAACCGGAAACGACGCTTCAGCTTGCTGCTGAATTTGAGAATATAGTTGCAGTTAAGGAGGCTTCGGGAAATTTTGGCCAGATCATGGAAATTATCAGAAACAGGCCAAAAGGATTTTTGGTAATTTCGGGCGACGATGCTTTAACAATGCCATTGATTGCTGCCGGTGCCGATGGCGTCATTTCTGTGGTGGCCAATGCATATCCCAAGGCATTTTCAAAAATGGTAAATGCTGCATTAAAAGGACAACTTGAGGAAGCAAGGAGATTGCATTATCTCTTACTTCCGTTTATTGATTCACTTTTTGCTGATGGAAGTCCCGGTGGAATTAAAGCTGCACTTGATGTTATGAAAATTGTCCCCAACAACCTGAGACTACCTGTTGTTAAAGTTGGTAAAGCTACTCAGAGTCTGATATCGGGTTTGATTACTGAATTGAAGGATAAAGGAATTGAATTTTAATAGAAACAAACAACTACAACAACTACCATGAAAACTGTTTTTACACTGACCCTTTCGCTGATCATGTTTTGTCTTTCAGCACAAATATCTGTCAAAGATGCAGATATTAACCAGGTTTTTGGTGAAAAGGGTGAGATCTATTTTGCCTTGCCGGGATCGGGCCACGATGCCAATATTCTTACCCGGATTATTAGCATTGATAATGTCAGCGGAGATACCATTTATGCGTATGCCAACCGCAAAGAGTTTACCAGGCTTCAGCAAAATGGTGACAGGCAGTTCTTGTTGCTGAAGCACCCCGGTTCGCTTATCAATGTCGAGATGAGTTTAGATCCACGACAGGTTCTGGCCTGGGATTACTACCCGACCTACACAGCTTACGAACAGATTATGCAGCAGTTTGCAACCGATCATCCGGATATTTGCTCGCTCGAAACCATTGGAGTGCTGCCAAGCGGACGTAAATTGCTGGCTGCGCGAATATCTGATAATGTGGGAGTTGACGAAGATGAACCTGAGTTTCTTTATACTTCAACCATGCATGGAGACGAAACCACAGGCTATATCTTAATGCTTCACCTGATTGATTATCTGTTGACAAACTACAATATTGATCCACGTGTTACAAATCTGGTCAATAATATTGATATCTGGATAAATCCAAACGCCAATCCCGACGGTACTTACGCAGGTGGTAACAACACGGTTAACGGAGCTCAACGCTACAATGCCAACTATGTTGACCTTAACAGGAATTACCACGATCCCGAAGATGGTCTTCATCCTGATGGTGAAGAGTATCAGCCCGAGACACTGGCATTTATGGCTCTGGCCGAAAACCGCAGTTTTGTGATGTCGGCCAATTTTCATGGGGGTGCAGAAGTTGTTAACTATCCCTGGGACACCTGGCCACGATTGGCAGCTGATAACAACTGGTGGATGTATGTCAGTCATGAGTATGCCGATACCTGTCAGCAATACAGCCCTTCCAATTATTTTACCGGGTTTGATGATGGAATTACCAATGGATATGCCTGGTACACCACTTCTGGTTGCCGTCAGGATTACATGAACTACTTTCAGCAATGCCGCGAATCAACCATTGAAATTTCTGATACGAAACTTGTTCCGGCCAATCAGCTGATTAATCACTGGAATTATAATTACCGCTCTCTGCTGAATTATATGCAACAATCTACCTATGGTGTAAGGGGAATAGTTTCAGATTCAATAACCGGAGAGCCTATAAAAGCCCAGGTTTTTATCAGTGGCTTCGATATGGATAGCTCAATGGTGTTTACAAGTCTTCCTGTGGGGAATTATCACCGCTTGTTGAAAGCCGGCACTTACAACATCACCTATTTTGCTGAAGGCTATACGCCAAGAACNNAGCATTCAGTTTACCGATAACTCTGGTGGTAATCCAAGCAGCCGCTTATGGACATTTGAAGGTGGGAATATAGCAACCTCAACCGACCCTATCCCTATTGTAACATACAATGAGCCTGGCGATTATAATGTAAGCCTGTATGTTGCAAACGCCATTGGTGGAAACCAGCTTGTAAGAGAAGATTACATTACCGTAACCCCCGATTATTATATCGGTAATCTCAATCCAACAATTTGCTATGCTAAATTTTTCGATAGCCAGGGACCTGATCAGAATTACACGGATGGCGAAAACCTAGTAAGCACTTTTACTGCGGCTGATCCTGATCGTATGCTCAAAATTACCTTTACAAGCCTCGATATTGAAAATTCAGTTGATTGCGCAAACGATGTACTCAACATTTATGACGGGCCCGATGTGAGTTCGCCCCTGATTATGAGTTTGTGCGGAAATCAACTTCCGGGTGATATTGTAACAAGTGTTGCCGGTGGTTCGGTTACTTTTTCGTTTCATTCTGATGCTGCAAACAACAATGGTGGCTGGAGTGCAATCATACGCTGCGACAGCGGGGTAGGGGTTAGCGAACTGAAGAACGAATCCTTCAAGATATATCCGAATCCTGTCAGAAACAGCAGCTTTGTAATTGAATCGGAGGATGTAATAGAATATGTAGAGTTGTTCGATTTTGCCGGAAGAATGGTTTACCAGGCCAGTATTGATGCGCACAAATCACATATCCCAACAGGCACCTTTGAGCCGGGAATTTATTCTGTTAAAGCAAAGACAAAAACCGGATTTGTATCAGGTAAACTGAGTGTTTTAACAAGATAATTACAGCCTGATCGGGGAATTTAATCCTATCCTGTAAAGTACAAGAATAATAATTGCAGCAGCCAGAAGGCTGCTGCTTATTTTTATAGTCTTTGGGTTTTCATCAAAAAAGAAAACCGGAAAGCCCGAACTATTGAGAAACACAGGAAGCAAAATAATAACCGGTGTTAATAGCCTCAGTATTTCGTAATAATTGAGAGGAAACCGGAACAGGATAATTATAATGGTTCCTATAACAAAAGGGAGTATTACCTGATGTAAAATAAATATTGGCCTGTCAGAAGGTTCCTGTTTGTTATAATAAGTATTCCCCGACAGCAGAAAAAGTTTTGAGATGCCAAAGCCAATTCCGGCCAGGCTGAATATCGCGAGCAAAGTAAGTATCATTTTCCCTGTATCGGGCATAAACATCCAGATAAGAACATGCCCGAATCCTTCGCCAAGTAATGCGCCCGACAGAATAGAACCCAGAAAAAGGTTAATGCTGTGAACAAATCCCCATAGGAAAAACATCTTTAAATGACCATCAAACTCCCTGAACCTTACTGCAATAACCAGCATAAAAATGGATAATATCATACAAATTATAGGCCCGGTGCTGTATATGATTTTAACAGAATCAAATGTCCAGGCATATTTATAAATAATGAAGCCTATTTTGGTATAGTCAATCTCAACCGGAATGCTGAATATAAGTGCTGATAAGATGGTAAATGCCTGATGGATGAAAAATACCAGCAGGTATGACAACAAAAAAAGCGCAGTCGAATTAATGGTTATCGAAATATTTTTGGTAATTTTCATAGACCACAAATTTACAATCTGTTTGGATTTAAATCTTCAGTTGTTAGTGTAAAAAATCTATTTATGTTGCATCCAAATAAAAACATACCCTATTTCCAGGTAAAGATAAGAGTACCCGCACATTTTATTCTCAGCCACTAAAACACGAAATCACCAATTAATATTGTGTAATTATTTCAAAATAAGCATTTTTAGTGTTTTGGAGTTTTGGTGGCAAGATGATTTTGTATTTACCGGACTATAATGATTTAAATCCTGATTATTTACAATTTATTACTTCATCCCCAATAAGTAATACTAAAAACTAAAATCGGACCTGAAAATTGTAAATTATTCTGTTATTCTTCATTTTTCAACTTTTTATTTGCTGAAGATAAAAGAGGGTGAATAGGTTCATGCCTAAGTCCAACCTGCTTATATTCATCATTTATCTACTTCTGCAATTAATATTTTGTACATCCGCTAACTTGAGGGGCTTTCTATTTACATTTGTGGGGGAGGATCAATGAAATCCTATACTTTAACAGCAAGCCTATGGAGTACCTACGTTAACCGAGTTACGTAAAAATGAACTTTCACCTCTTTGTTACTCAACCTAATAATACTTAAGATGAAACAGACCATCATGATTATCTGCATGTTGACAGTATCAACATTCTTGTTTGCAGGCAAACCACCTGTAGCAGTTACCAAAGCGTTTAACCAGAAATTTCCCACAGCAACCAGTTTGAAGTGGGGAAAGGAAAACGCAACTGAGTGGGAGGCAAACTTTTCAGTCGGAAGCACAAGAGTCAGCAAATTTCTCAGCTGACGGCCAATGGTTAGAAACTGAAACTGTAATTCCCTTATCACAACTTCCGGAAATGGTTGTTGCAGCCATTAAAAAATCAAATTCTGACTGCACGATTGTCGGCAGTGCCAAAATTGAAAGTGCAAAATCAGGAATACTTTATGAAGCTGACCTTAAAAAGGGATTGAAAAAGAAAGAAGTCCTTTATAAAGAAGACGGCACATTCGTAAAGTAAATTTATTAAAGCATGACAAGAGAACACATAAACAAGGTTGCCAAAATCACCCTGATTTTCTGGCTCATGAAGATTGTTGCCACAACACTCGGCGAAACCCTGGGCGATTTTATTTCTATGACATTGAATTTTGGCTATACCATTGGTATTGCCATTACACTGATGTTTTTCTTTGTAGTGTTGTTTATACAACTTACAGTTAAGAAATATATGCCTGTTGTTTATTGGTTGGTCATTATAGGAACGACAACTTTAGGAACAGAAATTTCCGACTATATTGACAGAACACTTCATCTTGGTTACACAGCAGGAAGCATCTTACTTGTGAGTTGCTTAATAATCAGTCTGTTTCTGTGGTTTCACAAATACAAGAATCTTGAAGTTTACCCGATTGCTGACAGACAAAAGGAAGTTTATTACTGGACAGCAATTCTTTTCTCAAACAGTTTAGGAACCGCTTTCGGAGATTTTCTTGGCGACTATTTCGGAATGAGCTATCTGCAGGGTGCTTTTTTAACAGGAGGAGTAATTGTTATTGTTGTGTTGCTGCACTATCTCACGAAAATAAATCACATTATTTTGTTCTGGATTGCATTTATTTTCACCCGGCCATTTGGTGCAACCTTTGGCGACTTTCTTACGAAGCCTTTAGACAAAGGGGGCTTACATCTGGGCACTTTAAATTCTTCAATTATATCAGTCGCTCTTATGACAATTCTTCTTTTTATAGCACACAGACAATATAAGTTGAATGGTTATGAATGATAGAATAACGAGGGCCTCATAACAAACATCATTTAAAAAACATCCGGGCTGATCTGGTTAATCCGGGCATAGTGCAGCGTATCAAGTTAACTGTAAACTGATGGGAAATTGGCAGCAAGCCTTAACTTTTCTTACCGCAATTCGTTTTAAGTAATGCTGAAAACCAAACAAACCGGATGAAAAAGACAATATTTGAAATTACCAAAATGGACTGTCCTTCGGAGGAAAATCTAATCCGGATAAAATTGGACGGAATTTCGAGTATTGCGAATTTGGACTTTGACATTACGAACCGAAAATTGACCGTTTTTCATAATGGAGAAACTGACCTGATCGAAAAGTCCATTATCGAACTGAATTTAGGTGGAAAGAAAATCTCGACTGAACAAACCGACCAGGCGGATTTTAAAGAATATGCAAATCAAAAAAAGCTACTTTGGGCTGTACTTGCAATAAATTTTGCCTTTTTCATTATCGAACTGACAACAGGTGTAATCTCAAAATCTATGGGACTTGTTGCCGATAGTCTGGATATGCTGGCGGATAGTTTTGTGTATGGAATTAGTTTATTAGCAGTTGGCGGAACATTGATTAAGAAAAAGCGGATTGCCAGACTTGCCGGATATTTTCAAATTACGCTTGCAATTATCGGCTTTATAGAAGTATTAAGGAGATTTTTCGGAGACGAGAAACTACCCGATTTCTCGACCATGATTATCGTTTCGGTTTTTGCCCTTATCGCAAACGGAATCTGTCTTTACATTTTGCAAAAGTCAAAGAGCAAAGGCGAGGCCCATATGGAAGCGAGTATGATTTTCACCTCGAATGACGTGATTATCAATTTAGGAGTAATAATCGCAGGAATTATGGTAAATTGGTTGAGTTCCAATAAACCTGATCTGATTATAGGAACTATCGTTTTTGCATTGGTAATTCAAGGTGCATTCCGAATACTGAAATTNNAGCATAATCAGAAAAAAGACTTACAGACTATGAAACAGATAATGACAACTTTGATTCTTGCTTTGACTTTCGGACTTCAATATTCCAATGCTCAGCAGAAAGAAATCACTGAGACTTATGAAAATTATATCGAATCTACAAAATCCGACAATTTAGATGATCAATTAGAGTATTACCATCCTGCGATATTTACTTATTACCCCAGAGACACATTTTTGTTGGCTTTTGAAATGATTAAGGCAAATTTAATGTATAAGGTAGGAAATGAAAGATTGGTGTCAATTTCAGAAGTGTTACCGTTGACAATTCTCAGTATGCTTTGGTGACTTTTTATCAAGAAATGACAATGGACATGTCAAATATGAAAAATGAAGGTGGTGCAGACTTTGCGATTTCACTCATGATAGGTGAATTGAAAAGGCAACACGGAGTAGAAAATGTAAAATTTGATGAAGAGCTTTATAAAGTTGATATTAAAATGACAAATAAGTTCTATGCTATACTTGAGCCAGAAATAAAAACATGGAAATTCTTACCTAAAGATGAAGATTCGAAAAGTATTATTGAACAAGTAGTACCTGAAGAAATAAGAAAAAAAATATAATGCACTTTGCTCAACATGACAATATTAATCAGCTGGCGGGCAATGCTAATTTGAGCGAATGAATTATAAATAAACATATCTGCAATTTTAAAGGGCGGTGCTTTTAAGCGCTAGCCGAATTTATATTGCTGAGCGTTACCCCCCCCCAAAAAAAACAATACGCCTCCAATCTGAAAGCGGGTGCCTGAATAATAAAATGCTGAGGCATTACACCATCNNGTGGAAAGGTATATTATTTTAAAAATCAGTATATTCGCTATGGGAATTTGGGTAACTTATTTGATAATAAAAACTGATCGTACGATCAGGAAAATGAAGTAAACTTTGTTTTTGATCTCTTTTGCTGAGAATTCAACAAGTTACCTGCAAACTGAATAAATCGTAACTTAAAATAAAATCAAAAAATATGTTTACTATAAATCAAATCCACGAAGCATTTGGGAAAGTAAAAAGTGGAGCAGACTTTCCTCAATTTGTCCAGGATCTAAGAGAAATTGGAGTTACACACTATGACAACTTTGTGTCAGACGGACGGACAAAGTATTATGGGCCAAATGGTTTTGAACTTTACGGAGAGTCAAAATATCCGGAAATACATGTGAATGACATTAGCTCTGCGGAAAGCTTAAAACATGCCATCACAATTCATCAACAAGGACAAACAGATTATCCCACATTTTGCAAACAAGCAGCAGATGCCGGAGTTGAAAAATGGACAACTCATGTGATTGATATGACAGTAACTTATCTGGATAAAAAGGGATATAAATTGACTGTTGAACCAATTCCGTACCCATAACTATAACCGATAAATACAAGCCAACAGCTATTAATGCATTTAGCTTAAAGCGGGTAAAATACTTAATTTAAGGTTTTCACTTCACGCCAAAGATAGTCTATGGTGCAAAGGAAAGCATTTCGAAAACCGCCACAGGCTAACCACTATCCCTTACCCCCTTCCCAAAAAACGCTTCCAAACAGAAAGAGGGTTCTACAATCATAAATCCTGAGGCAATAAACCATCACAATCTCTCCTTCACCTTCGCTGAATTGGTCGCGGTTATTAAACAGCAGAACTTATAGGCAACAGCTATGTTAGCGGATGGTGTCACCAGCGTGTAGGTTTCGGTTAAGTTACAGTCATTGTTTGTATTTTTATAAGGGATAATAATACTAAGGTCGTAAATCAGGCGCAGTTTCTCGGGCTGGTTTTGTAATTTGCACCTCTGCAATGTATATATGTTTACGCTATAATTAAAAAAATTATGGTGACTACTCCAGGTTTGGAGTACCATATATAATTTATTTTTATG